>NZ_CP068083.1:641912-1283825 GCF_016725325.1 Sphingobacterium spiritivorum | reverse complement strand
ATTTATGAGCTGATAGTCCGTGCAGATAAGGGGGAAGGAATCAAGCCCTTCAAATATGTTTTGCCTGTATTTTTAGAGAATGATTGCACGTATGATTTTGAAGTGATCCGCTATAAGGACAAAAATATCATTCAGGAAGCAACCATAAAGACAAACTCCCAGGCGTCAAATGATCTTTTAGCATTTAATAAGGCTGTGGAAGCTAAACAGGCTGAATTGAAACAGAAAATTAACAGCCTTTCAAATGAAAAAAACCAGCTAAACGAATTGTTGCTGACGCTGGGACGGGGACAAGATGAGGCGTATGGTCGTGCTGTAGATCGTATGCATGCTACGCAGGCCGAAAGCAGGGCATTAGCGGCGCTGGATCCTAAGATTGAGGCCAGTGCTTCGTTTGTAGTCAATCCGGCACATCGTGCTTCTTTAATGACACCTTATCTTTTTCGGTTTATAACAATCAGAGAGGATAATTATGCAAAATATGCCGCAGTCCTGGACAGCCTGGAACCCGTTATTGTGCAGCATCCTCTGACGCTTGCGGCCCGGGAAAAAGTAGACCGTGTAAAAGATTTCTATGAAAATATGCCGGCGTTTCCGAATATTACACCCCGTAATGTACAAGGTGATTCTTTACACCTATCCGGGTTTAATAAAGATAAAATGCTGATTGTCGCATTATGGTCCAGTAAAGACCGGTTTTCCAAAATGGATATTCCGGAATTATTGCGGAAAGAACCACAATTGAAAACACTTGGTGTACCGGTTATTTATCTTTCTGTAGAAAAACAATTTGAAGAATGGCAAAAGGGGAGTAAGACGCTGGGAATGGGACTTAATAATTATCTGCTGAATGTAACGGATAAAGATTTTATTATCAATAATTATAATGTAACCCAATTTCCCGCATATCTATGGGTGAATCCCGCGACTTTGAAAGTCGTGAATTTAAAAGGAGCTGATCCGGCTAACCCTGATTTTATGACGACACTGAAAAAGGAACTTCAAAAAATGTAAACATCTTAGCTTTACATTTTTTGCTATAAAAAATCTTATATTTGGACATAATGAACAATATTAGTTTTATTGCAGGTGAAAAATGAGAATTGTCCAGTTTACAGTTCCGGTTCCGGATCAGGGTTCTGTTTGTGTTCAGGAAGATATCCT
The DNA here is from genome assembly GCF_016725325.1 of Sphingobacterium spiritivorum. Lineage (NCBI taxonomy): Bacteria > Pseudomonadati > Bacteroidota > Sphingobacteriia > Sphingobacteriales > Sphingobacteriaceae > Sphingobacterium > Sphingobacterium spiritivorum. Next base: position 1,282,661 of record NZ_CP068083.1, on the reverse strand, counting down.
GCCTGAATTTTATGGAAACTACCACAGGCACAAAGAAATCCAGCTGACCTATATTCTGAAAGGGAAGGGCACTTTCCTGATCGGAAATTTCTCCCATCATTTTCAGGAAGATGAAATCTTTATTGTAGATGCAGATGAGCCGCATATGTTCAAGAAAGCTGATATGGTTTCAGAGCAGGCAAATGAGAAAGGTATTCATGCGATTCATATCTTTTTTGATTACCATAATTTCACAAGCTTTCTGAATCTTTCCGAATTTGATAGTGTCAAGTCATTTCTGGAACATATACAGGGGAGTAAAAAACTAACTGCAGATTATGCTGTCCATCTGAAATCCCGATTTCTGGATATCAATGCCGCAGAAGGCACTTCCAGGCTTCTGCAATTTCTGGATCTTGTCGATTATCTGAGTAAAAAAATAGAACTGTGGACCTCACTCTATACCGGAATTCCGCAGAAAAAATATTCTGATGCAGAAGGAATACGTATCAATGATATCTTCCAATATACTTTTAAACATTTTGCAGAGAAGATCTCCCTGGAACAGATCTCGTCTATTGCACATATGACACCCCATGCTTTTTGTAAGTATTTCAAAAAGCATACACGTAAGACCTATGTAACTTTTCTAAATGAAATCCGTGTCGAGCAAGCCTGTAAGTTACTGATCAACGGACTGTCTGAGAATGTGGCCGATATCGCTTTCCGTACCGGATTTAACAATGTTGTGAATTTCAACAGAGTATTTAAGAAAGTAACCAAATTATCTCCAAGTGACTATCTGACGACTTATAAAGCCAAAGGATTATAAACAAATACGTAACATGTATATATTAAGAGCTTTCTTATTATTGGCTATCTTGTCAATTGTTAACCTCTCCTCTGCTCAGCAATACCGGATCGATACATTACAGTATCAGGGGACTGATAAACATATTGTGAATATGGTTATACTGGCCGATGGTTATACTGCAACAGAACTGGATTTTTTTGTGGAGGATGCAAAGAGGTTTAACAGCTATTTTTTCAGCACAGAACCCTTTCGTCAATATAGCAGTTACTTTAATGTATTTGCAATCCGTACGCCTTCAGAAGAATCCGGCGCTATTCACAAAGGTGTGAGCAATGATTGTCCGAAAGATGACCATGGACATGGAAATATGCCCGCTCGTTTCAATCAGTATACGCGAAATACAAATGTTCCGACTACCAATCCTAAAACGATCTTTGGAAGTAGTTTTGATAATATGGGATTGCATCGTTTGGTCATACCACATCATGAGGAAGCTATTCAAAAAGTACTGAAAGACCATATGCCAAACTACTCTCAGGTTGTGATTTTAGTGAATTCACCTTACTATGGAGGTTCCGGAGGGAAATATGCAACAGCTACAGTCAATGCTGCCAGTAATGATATTGCTGTACATGAGATAGGGCATTCTTTTGCCGTGCTGGCAGATGAATACTGGGCCGGAAATCAATATGCTATCGAAGGACCAAACCGTTCTCAGGAAGCGGATCCTACTAAGGTGAGGTGGAAAAACTGGATCGGTACAAATGGTATTGGTGTATATGCATACGGTTCTAAAGCTTCACCTTCTACCTGGTTCAGACCCCATGAATTTTGTAAAATGCAATACCTTGTAGCACCATTTTGTAATGTCTGCCAGGAGACATTTGTCGAAACGATTCATAAACTTACTAATCCTATTAAAAATACTTCTCCCAAATCTACGCACGTCCTGTCTGCAGATTCTGTCAATAAATTTTCACTCAATCTGATCAAGCCTTCTCCTAATACACTTGATGTAAAATGGATATTAAACGGAGAGCAGATAGATGTTGATAAAGAGGCAATCTACATCAATAAGGGAATGTTTCATTCCGGTATGAATGAACTCAAAGCCATTGTATATGACAATACGAAATTGGTGCGGTCAGAAGAACATGGCAAACATACTTATACTGCTGTGTGGAATATACAGGCCGAAAAGGAAACCCTACTGACAAAACCTGTGTCTACCTGGGGAGATACCCTGGAAACCTGCTTCAATGGTTATCAGGCCATCTCTGTCAAAAATCCTCAATCCGGAATTACCTATCAGTGGTATGAATTACCATCCGGTGGTGAAATTTTACGATCTACTCCGAATTTTGTTGTTCCGCGTTCAAAAGAAAGTAAAACGTATTATGTGGAGAGTGTTTGGAAGGATCAGGTATCTGCCCGTACTGCGGTGACTGTACGTATATTACCTGCAATAGATCCGCCAAAGAAAGTGGAAATTAAGAAAATAAAGGGATCTGGTAAAGTGCTGCTCCTCGTGGATGAAAAAGAGGATGAACGATATAACTATATCTGGAGTTATGAAGATGGGAAACCCTTATATGAATTTGATGAGTTAGGTGGTGAATTTGTGAGACCTACAGGTAAGAATAATACACTGACCATTAAACAGTCCCATAAACCCTTGCGGATATTTGTGCAGAAGGTAGATAAAGAAACAACCTGCGTAAGTGAACGATTACAAGTTTTGGTCAGATAACAAAAAATGGATTGTCCAAAAGGTACAGCATCATTTCAGATCTGCAATTCTCAAAGGGTTTGACTTGACTTTTTAGATACCCTCTTTTTATTATTTGACAAACGGATTCCCTCTCATTTTTAAAGAGAGGGTTAGGGAGAGATTTTGCAGTTTTGTAATTAACCTCTCTGCCCTTCAGGTATCTCTCCTTTAGAAGTAGAGAAAAGTTATAACAAGGTTACTACAATAGAAATGGGGCTGTCCAAAAAGCTTGGATAGCCCCATTTTTATGCGATTTTATATGTACCTCCCTTACAGCATCATTTTAGATATGCAATTGTCAAAGGGTTAGACTTTACTTTTTAGATACCTTGTTTTTATATCTTAAAAGCTATATTAGCTTTTTCAATAACGTATTCCAGCCTACCAGGTCACTTACGATTCTTTCCAGATCCGCAATTGCTACACGCTCCTGCTTCATGGTGTCGCGGTCACGGATAGTAACGGTATTATCTTCCAGAGACTGATGATCTACTGTGATACAGAAAGGTGTACCGATAGCATCCTGACGACGGTAACGTTTACCGATAGCATCTTTTTCATCATACTGGACATTGTAATCCAGTTTTAAAGTAGCCATGATCTCACGTGCTTTTTCCGGAAGACCATCTTTTTTGGTCAACGGTAAAATAGCTGCTTTAACCGGAGCAAGAGCAGGAGGGAATTTCAGCACTACACGAGAATCCTGTTTTTCGTCTGTAGAAAGATCTTCCTGTACCAGTGAGTTACATAATACAGTAAGGAATAAGCGGTCAAGTCCTATAGAGGTCTCGACTACATAAGGAATGTAGTTTTGATTGATCTCCGTATCAAAATATTGCATTTTCTTTTTAGAAAATTCCTGATGTTGTTTCAGGTCAAAATCTGTACGGGAATGGATACCCTCTACCTCTTTAAATCCAAACGGGAAATTAAACTCAATATCTACAGCAGCATTTGCATAATGTGCTAATTTATCGTGATCATGGTAGCGGTAGTTATCCGGATTAAAACCAAGTGCCAAATGCCACTTCAGACGTGTTTCTTTCCATTTGTTGTACCATTCCATTTCAGTTCCCGGTCTGCAGAAAAACTGCATCTCCATTTGTTCAAATTCACGCATACGCATAATAAACTGACGTGCGATCACTTCATTACGGAAGGCTTTACCAATCTGAGCGATACCGAAAGGAATCTTCATACGACCTGTTTTTTGCACATTCAGGAAGTTTACAAAGATACCCTGAGCAGTCTCAGGACGCAGATATACCTGCTCGGCACCATCGGCCATAGCTCCCATTTGAGTTGCAAACATCAGATTAAACTGACGTACTTCTGTCCAGTTTTTGGTTCCGGATACCGGACATACAATATTATGTTCTTCGATGATCGTTTTCAGTCCTGCCAGATCATCTGCATTTAATGCTTTGTTCAGATCTGCTAATAAAGCAGCTGCTTTATCTGTCTTTCCGTCAGCTTCGTAACGCGCTATTTTATCCTCGATCAACTGATCCGCGCGGTAACGCTTTTTCGAATCCTTATTGTCGATCATAGGATCATTAAATCCATCTACGTGACCGGAAGCTTTCCATGTGGTCGGGTGCATGAAAATGGCGGCATCAATACCGACAATATTTTCATTCAACTGTACCATAGATTTCCACCAGTACGTCTTAAGGTTATTCTTTAATTCAGACCCTAACTGGCCATAATCGTATACAGCGCTAAGGCCATCATATATTTCGCTTGATTGGAATACAAAACCGTATTCCTTTGCGTGTGATACTACACTTTTAAAAAAATCGTCAGTCTGTTTGCTCATAAGAGGCGAATATAAGAAATATTTGATATTTAGATAATAAGAGTTAGACTTAAGATGTGTTCTTTATGTCTGATATTAACATCCCTGCTACTCTGTTTTCTTCATTTATTTAAAGGTAAAGATCCCGAATCTGTTGGGAAGCATTTTTGTTATCTACCTTTTTGATGATGTGTTCGATATTTCCTTTTTCATCGATAACAAAGGTTGTGCGTGCTGTACCCATATATTTTTTACCATACATGTTTTTTTCTACCCATACACCATATTTCTCTACCAAACTTTTATCCTCATCTACCAACAACTGAAAGGGAAGGTCATGTTTAGCTGTAAATTTCTGGTGTGAAGATGCCGTATCAATACTGACTCCCAAAATCTCAAACCCCTCTTTTTTCAGCGATTGATAATTATCTCTGAAATTGCATGCTTCTGTTGTACAACCCGGAGTATTGTCTTTAGGGTAGAAGTATAAAATAACTTTCTTGCCCTTGAAATCTGAAAGATGAATGGTTTCCCCGTTCTGGTTTTTGGCACTGAAATCCGGTGCTTTGTTTCCTGCTTCAAGTGTTGACATATGTGAAAAATTTAAGACTTAAAAGTAAAAAATATAATGCTGATCTACGAACAAAGGAAGAAGATTATGCTCATTAATTAAAAAGAGTGAGATTCCATCTGTCTAATCTGTATCTGTTGGCATTCCTGCCGGCTGTCTTATTTCGTGAAAGTCGCTTCGTATATTTTCGTGTTATCTTTCATGTCTTTTACCTCCAGTCTGAATGTGTGCCTGCCTTTAGACAGCGAAGGTTCAAACTGATGCCATACATGACGGTTTTTAGGGTCATATTCCATCAGTACCCATTTGTCGTCAATATATGCGTTGAAGGTTTGTATACCGGACAGGTTATCCGATATGGTAAAATCGATCTTAGACTGATTTGCAAGATTTTTACCGTTTGTCAGATTTCGGGCTGTGATGACCGGAGCTACTGTGTCTACAGCAATATAATAACTGCCCATGTCCCGAAGGGAGGTAACAACCCATCCATTTTCATAACGTCCTCCTTTTGACCGGCCTCTTTCATCAACAATAATAGCCTTGCTCTGTAGTGAAGCCGGTAGAGTTGCATCCGGTTTGATACTCAATTTGTAATTGTCCAGCAGCGGCACCATATCGTTGTGGACACGCTGTAATGTAGAGTATCCCCCTCTTGGTTTTCCTCCCTGAGAGTAGTTCAGATAAAGATCATTATAGAGCACTCCCTTAGGAACAGCTATCCGAACATTATCTGCAGCATAATTGTTTTCATGACCATATTTGAATACGGCTGTCCCGGTCTGCGGTTTTCGGCTGATATTGAACGTCGGATTTTGCTGTACATTAAAACTGATCCTGCTGGTATTACCATGCACGTCCTTGACGATATAATCAACTTTATGCACATTGTTATCCTTTAGTTCGATAAAGCCCAGATTATTCAACTGCTTGTAGATCGGAGCGGTATTATTCGGGTCCTTAAAGCTTTTTTGAATTTTTGCCTGCGTCTTCATAAAATAGGGATAATCTATATATGAATTGAGCGCCCGGGAAGTTGCAAATGATAACTCCTCAAAGACCACCGTACTTACCGGAGCATCATCCAGCAAGAGCTCAATGGAATAGACGCCAAAGCTAAAGTTTGTTCCCGAATGCCTGTCAATGGTATTGATCCCCAATCCGAATTTTCCATTAACCGGTATGGGAGCACCTCCGGCTAATCCGTATGTGCCGCTTCCAATAGTTTTGATACCCTGATGTCTGCGTGGGGTGTTTTCATCAAATACATCATTTCCGATATCGTACACCGTGATTCCTCGGATCACAGGTGCTACATTATCTTCAAAGTACAATCCGAAAAGCTGCGAATTAAGCGGGTTTTGGGTTTTGGTATCTCTTATTTCAAAATGAAGATGAGGTCCGCCGGATCCGCCGGTATTTCCGGATTTGCCCAGAAGCTGTCCCTTTTTCATGACAACCTTATTACGTGGCAGCTCTATATCCACATCAAAGCTTTTCTTTTTATACTGTTCGGCTTTGACAATTTCGCTGAGCTGATCATTGAAGCTATCCATATGCAGATATACAGAAGTATACCCGTTCGGATGATCCACATATACCGAGTTACCTCCACCGCCGATCTGTACACGAACTCTCGATACATAGCCTTCAGCGGCACTATAGATCGGGATTCCGATTCGCTGTTGTGTTCTGTAATCGTTTCCGGCATGAAAATGTGTGCCTCTCAGTTCTCCGAATCCTCCGGAAGCCTGTGGCGTAATATCCATTGGTTGTCTGAAATAATTTTGCGGATATGTTCGGGATTTAATGATATTTTGGGCTGATACAGACGCTGTTGTCAATGCCAATATCCCCATATATATACTTAGTTTCTTCATTTAAATTATTTAATCAGGCAGGTAAACACGTTTTTTTCTTCTATAAATCCTTCGAGCCGATCTCCTATAGCGACTGGGCCGACTCCTGCGGGTGTTCCTGTGTAGATAAAATCTCCTTTACGTAAAGTAATGTACTGTGAAATAAAGACAATCAGCTGATCGTATGAAAAGATCATATCTTTTGTATTTCCGGATTGCATTGTTTCTTTGTTCTTCTGAAGACTAAAGCTGAGTTGGGCAGGATCCGCAAATGTCTCTTTAGGTATAAAAGAACTGATCACTGCCGAACCGTCAAATGATTTGGCCAGTTCCCAGGGCAATCCTTTCTCTTTATGTTGCTGTTGAATATCCCGTGCGGTAAAGTCAATACCAAGACCAATCGCATCATAATACGTATGTGCAAATTTTTGTGATACATGTTTGCCTTCTTTACAGACACGAAGTACAACCTCTACTTCATAATGGATATCTTTAGAAAACTCGGGATAATAAAAATCTTTGTTGTCTTTTAACAGGGCTGTATCCGGTTTCATAAAGATAACAGGAGTCTTCGGTACAGGATTATTAAGTTCTTTGGCATGGTCAATATAATTACGACCTACGGCTATTATCTTCATATTAATTGAGGTATACTGCTAAAGTGTTAATGTGCGTATACTCAACAAACTTACCCAAACTTGCTTTTTTTCACAAGTATTAGTTTTGTTATGTAGCCAGAGACCTTACCATACAGATAGTGTACTTCGGGATCAAATCCTTAGTTTACCAGTTCAAAAGCCTTAGCTTTGTATCATGAATAAATTTAAAGCTGTATTTTTTGACCTGGACGGTACCCTTATTGATTCGGAATATTTTTACTTCCAAAACTGGCAACCTATTCTGGCGGAAGAATTTGCTGTCCATATTACTTTTGAAGACTGGATCCGTCATTTCGCAGGACACACATTGGCCTTCAATGTGGAGACAATGAGAAAAATCTGGAATATAGATACTACCAATGAGTACATGTGGAAGCGCACCAGAGCAGCTTATGCACAGTCGGATATGCGAACCATAGCATTGATGCCTTATGCAAAAGAAATTCTGGAGCATCTGAAAGAGCAGCAAGTCAAAATCGGATTGGTTACTTCCAGTTTCATGACCACTGTTGATACCGTATTGGGGCATCATGATCTGCTCTCTTATTTTTCGCTGATTGTGACCAGAGACGATGTACAGTCTCCTAAACCAGATCCGGAGCCTTATCTTCTGGCCGCTGAGCAGGCCGGCTTAGATCCGAAAGATTGTGTCGCAATTGAAGATACCATTACAGGTACGAAAGCGGCTAAGGCTGCTGGTTTGTATTGTGTGGGAGTCTCCAAACAACCCCTGGAGCGTGAAAAATTAGCCGTTGCAGATCAGTTGTTCACAGATCTTCGTGAAGTCTGGAACTACCTTAAAAATAATATCTCTTAAAATATTAGGGAATGTCTTGAAATTATTACTGGCTTTAATCGATTTAGCTTTTTGATTTTTGTTAGAATATTTCTAATATTACAAATTATAAACATCATGTTATGAACCGAAGGACTGCGGTAAAACAACTTTTTATTATTGCTGGAGGGCTGGCGTTGTTGCCTTCCTGTCTGCGGGAGCAGGGTGGAACGTCTATAGATCTGCATACAATCAAGTTATCTGCTAAGGATGAAGAATTCCTGGCTAAGCTGGTGGATGTACTTATTCCTGAGACAGATTCTCCGGGTGGTAAAAAGTTAAATCTTCATCTCTTTATCATGAAGATGGTAGATGATTGTCATTCACCGGAAGATCAAAAAGCTTTCCTGGAAGGACTGGAGAAGAACAGGTCTGATCTGGATGGTGCTGTGGCAGATAAGATCGGAGCCTATTTCAAATCCGAAGAAGAAGCAAAGGAAAAGAGTGCTTTTTATAAGATATTCAAAAAAAGAGCCACTCAGGGATACCTTAATTCTGAATATGTCATGAAGAATAAACTAATTTATGAATTAGTTCCGGGCAGGTATAATGGTGCAATGAAAATCAACGCATAAAAAGAATCAAAGAAAATGGCAAATATAAATACGGACAGCGTAAAGAACAGAACATACGATGCTATCGTCATTGGTTCGGGAATAAGTGGTGGTTGGGCTGCAAAGGAACTATGTGAAAAAGGATTAAAGACATTGGTATTGGAAAGAGGACGTGATGTAAAGCATGTCAAAGATTATCCTACTACCAATCTTTACCCCTGGGAATTTGAGCACCGCGGAGAGATGCCGTATCAGGTGCAGCAGGAAAATCCTATTGTAAACCGTTGTTATGCATTTCATGAAGATGCTGCACATTTTTTTGTCAAAGATCAGGAGCATCCTTATGTACAGGAGAAACCATTCGATTGGATCCGTGGCTATCAGGTTGGTGGAAAATCTCTGCTATGGGCCAGACAGACACAGCGTTGGTCAGACTTTGATTTTGAAGGACCTGCCCGCGATGGATTTGCCGTTGACTGGCCTATCCGTTACGCCGATCTGAAACCCTGGTACGATTATGTAGAACGTTTTGCCGGTATTGCAGGAGATAAAGATGGTCTTCCGGAACTTCCGGATGGAGAATTTCTTCCGGGCTATCCGCTGAATATAGTAGAAAAGTATTTTCAGCAAACCATGAAGAACAAGTATCCGGAGCGGAAAGTGATCTCTGCGCGGTGTGCACATTTATCCAAACCTAATAAAATTCACCTCGATCAGGGACGTGTACAATGTCAGAATCGTACACTTTGTCAGCGAGGCTGTCCCTTCGGAGGTTATTTTAGTTCTAATGCGTCCACTATTCCGTGGGCAGCGAAGACTGGAAATATAACGCTGAGACCTTTCTCTGTAGTACATTCTATTCTGTATGACGATACAAAGGGAAAAGCGATAGGCGTAAAAGTAATTGATACAGAGACTAAGGAAGAGATGGATTTCTTTGCAAAGGTAATTTTCGTTAATGCAGCAGCATTGAATACGAATCTGATCTTGCTTAATTCCAAATCCAAACGCTTTGAAAACGGTCTGGGTAACGACAGTGGTGTATTAGGCAAGTATGTTGCTTTTCACAATTACAGTGCACGTATATACGCAGAGTACGAAGGTTTTATGGACTATACTACCGACGGCCGTAATCCTGCCGGAGGAGGATATATTCCACGGTTCCGCAATCTACATAAACAGGAAACAGATTTTCTGAGAGGATATGCAGCAGGATTTGGGGCGTATCGTTCAAAGAGTGCTGATCAGTCCGGATATGGCGAATCTTTCAAAAATAATCTCCTGAATCCTAAATATGGATTATGGGGTGTAGGATCCCACATGATGGGCGAGACTATTCCGAAAGAATCGGGTCAGGTTACATTAGACAGTTCTCAAAAAGATGCATGGGGAGTTCCGTTGTTGAAAATAGCGGTTGAATACGACGACAATGACGCAAAAATGAAAAAAGACTACCTGGAGCAGATGACAGCAATGTTTGAAGAAGCCGGATTTACCAATATCAAGCAAGATGACCATGGTCAGGCACCGGGACTGGATATCCATGAAATGGGAGGAGCACGCATGGGTAATGATCCTAAAACTTCTGTCCTCAACAAATGGAATCAGATACACACCGTTCCCAATGTATTTGTGACAGATGGTGCAGCGATGACTTCTACTTCTACTCAAAATCCATCCCTTACCTATATGGCCTTCTCTGCCAGAGCTGTTGATTATGCTCTGCAGGAAATGAAGAAAGGAAATATTTAGAATAAAGTGAAGTCTCTTGTGACAGAAGCGGATCAGGTTACTTTCTGAAAATGCTTCCTGTTTCCCAAGTCTGATACAAATACTTTTAAATCTATATAAACCCCGTTTTAATATATATTAAGACGGGGTTTTTTGTTGTTTTTACTTCTGAAATTTGAATAAGTACTTGTAGCATAGGTTATATGTTATATTAAAAACTGAAAAAGAATAATGGTTTGTAAGATTTAAATCTTAACTTTAGAATAGCCATATGAAAATAAACCGATTTTAATTTTTTTCTGTATACGTGAATACTGGTTCTTTTTGCACCATGAAGTAAAACGTTTTAGTATAAAAGAGAAATCACCATTATAAATTGTAAAACTACCTGTTGAAAAATAGAATGCATAAGGAGGTGCTGCTGTATCCCTTTATTGTGCCTATTTGATAAAACGTTTTAGTAAATTTTAACTATTTGTCAATTTTTTTCAAACATATACTAACTAAACATGAATCATTACAGTAAACCTTTACGGCCTGCGGGTCGTCGGGCAAAATGGTGGGTAGTCCCGCTATCCCTGCTCGCATTAAATTATGCTTATGCAACAGACGGTACAGCAGAAAACCGTGTTGTTCATTACAAACAAACCTATTTAAACAAATCCGAACAGGAAACGGTAACCGGAAAAGTAACCGATGCCGAGACAGGTACTCCGCTGGCAGGGGTAACCGTCAAACTGAAAGGTTCGGCTATCGGGACACAAACGGATCAGGATGGTAATTTCAGCCTGGAAGCCAAAGTCGGGGGAACGCTAATTGTTTCCTATATAGGCTTTTCGCCTGTAGAAGTACCCATTACAACCTCCTCTGGTATCGCGGTCAAACTGAAGCCAGAAAGTGAATCCCTACAGGAAGTCGTAGTGGTAGGGTATGGTACACAGAAAAAGAGTGAAGTGACTTCAGCTGTACAGACCGTACAGGAAAAGGATTTTAATCAGGGAGGAATGCGTAATCCGATGGAACTGGTACAGGGAAAGGTCGCCGGCCTTAACATTACAAGAGCACAGGGCAGTAATCCAAACTCCGGAACTTCTATACAATTGCGCGGTATGGCGTCTTTGAAGGGTTCCAATTCGCCTTTGATTGTTATTGACGGTATTCCAGGAGGTAGTCTGGATCTGGTCAAACAGGGTGACATAGAATCTATAAGTGTGTTAAAAGACGGTTCGGCAGCGGCGATCTACGGTACCCGTGGTAATGGCGGGGTCGTATTGGTTACCACCAAAAAGGGTAAATCCGGAACGCCCCAGTTTGAATATTTTACGTACGGACAAAAAGAGTTTGTAGACAGTAAACCTACGATGCTGTCTGCGGATCAGTTCAGAGAGTATGTGGTCAAAGGTCTCAACCGTCCGCAATCTGACCTTGGAGCCAGTACAGATCTGTTTGACGAACTGATTGACAAGAATAATTTTTCTCATTTCCATAATTTCATAGCGAGTGGTGGTGGAGATAAATCTAACTACAGAGCTTCGATCAACTATGAAGATGCAAATGGTATCGCTAAACAGAATGGCAGAAAGCAGTTTGGAGGAAGAATCAATTTTTCTCAGACAGGTCTGAAAGACCGCCTTACCTTTTCCGGAAATATAGCTGCCAATTTTAATAAGGCTAATATGTTAGGAGGAAAGAAGGCTGATGACAGTGAAAATGTACCGGACTTCGAACAGGCGATTCAACGTAATCCTACCGCACCGATATATAATTCGGATGGAACATTCTATCAGACGCAGGAATACAACAACTACAATCCGATGAGCCGCCTGGCACATCGTATAGACGAACGCAATCAACAAACTTTTTCAGGAGATGCAAAATTGAAGCTGAAGATTATCGATCCCTTAAGCGTTTCGGTATTCGGATCCTATGTGAGGGACAACTGGAATGACAGGCGTTACCGTTCTACACTGGATTGGGATCAACGTCTCAATACGGACTACAGAGGTACAGCATACGCCTATAAAAAGAATGAGCTGAACTGGACCAGAACCATTGAATCGACTATTGACTACAACCAGACTTTTAATGAAAAACACACCATTACCGGATTATTGGGCTATAGTTATCAATATACAGGTTATGAACGTTTTGAAATGTCTAATAACGGATTTACGACCGACGGTTTTCTGGATTGGGATATGAATTCCGGAACGGCTCTAACCAATGCGCAGCTTCCGAGACCAACAATGGGCTCCTTTAAGGAAGATAATACCCTGGTGGCTTTCTTTGGTCGCGTCAATTACAACTATGCGGACCGCTATTTTGTAAGTGCTATTTTACGCAGAGAAGGTTCGTCCAGATTCGGCGCTAATCATAAGTGGGGTAATTTTCCTGCGATATCAGGAGGGTGGACAATCTCAAATGAAAGTTTCTTTGGTAGTAAAGAAGTGCTCAATGATCTGAAATTAAGGGTTGGATATGGTGTGACGGGAAATCAGGGTATTCCAAATTATCAGTCTATTCTGAGATTGGGTACGGGAGGAGTATATCCACAGGATGGTATCTATTATCAAACTTACGGCCCTGCCGCTAATCCAAATCCGGACCTGAAATGGGAACAAAAAGCAGAAACAAATATCGGGGTAGACTTCGGATTTCTGAATAACCGGATCACAGGTTCCATTGATGTATACAATAGAAAAACAAAAGACCTTATTGATGAATACCGGGCACAGCAGCCGGCATATGTACAGTCTAAAATATGGTATAATGTCGGACAGGTAGACAACAAAGGGATTGAGCTGCAACTGTCAGCAACCGCTGTCAAGAAAGAAAACTTCTCCTGGAATGTGGATTTTACCGGAAATTACCAAAAGAATAAACTGGCGAAGTTGTCGAGTGAGATCTTTCAAAGTAACTGGCTGGAATTCGGAGGATTGCCTTCCCCTGGAAATCTGGGTAATGCCATTCGTCTGGAAGAAGGAGGTGAAGTCGGCTCTTTTTATGGAAAACGGTATGCCGGTCTGACTGATGACGGGAAATGGTTGTTTTATAAAGCTGACGGAAGCACAGGTACAGCAGGAGAGATTACCAATGATGACCTGACGTATATCGGAAATGGCGTGCCTAAGTTCAATGCATCTTTAAGTAACCGTTTTTCCTATAAAGGATTTGATCTCACGGTGTTTTTCAGAGGTAAGTTCAAATATGATATTCTGAATACAGCAGATATGTTTTTCGGAAATCAGAAATGGCTGCCGAATAACGTACTGGAAAGTGCTTTTACAAAACACGCCAATATCAAAGACGATCCGCAATATTCCGATTACTATTTAGAGAACGGAAGTTTTGTGAAGCTGGATAATATCACATTGGGGTATAATTTTAAATTGAAGACCGATTATATCCGCAACCTGTATGTATATGTGACAGGTCGTAATATTGCTACGATTACCAGTTATAGTGGTCTTGATCCGGAATTACAGGATACAGGATTTGCTTCAGGAATAGATTCAAGAGGATTCTATCCGCGTACTAAATCATGGTCAGTAGGACTTAATGTTGGATTTTAATAGGGAATAATCATGAAATTACTAAAAAATAAATATCTGGCGTCTGCTTTTGGGGTAGGAGTCGCATTATTCGGATTACAAGGCTGTACCAATCTGGACGAAAATCTGTACAGTACGTTGAAAGAAGAGAGTTTCTATAAGAATAAACTGGAAGTGATGCAGGCTGCTTTACGTCCGTTTACACATATGCAGGCCTGGCTGGCTCCAACCGGAGGAAGTGGTTATTATTATCACTCCGAACTGAGTTCTGATCAACTGGCCTGGCCACAGAAGGGACGGCACGGCTACGATGGCGGAGATCATTTTCGTCAGCATTATCACACCTGGACCATTACGGAAAACAGAGTGTTAAGTGCGTGGGAGCTATTGTGGGGAGGCGTCGGTTATGTAAACAATGCTCTTAGTGATATCTCTGCTCTGGATATACAGAAAGTAGGGATGACACAGGAGGAGATGAACTTTGTACTGGCTCAGTTAAAGGTACTTCGTGCATTTCATTATATGAAAATTATGGATATGTGGGGAAATGTTCCTGTCGCTCTTGAAGTCTCTCAAAGTCCTTCCAATCTGGCGACTAAACCCCGTAAAGAGGTCTTTGATTTTATAAAGAAAGAGCTGGAAGAAAATGTACCTAAACTGCCGCTCACTTCCGAACAAAATATCGGACAGGTGTCCATGGCTGCCGGATACGCCATGATGGCCGAGCTGTATCTCAATGCGGAGAAATGGAATGGTACCCCTATGTGGGATGAATGTATTGCTGCATGTGATAAGATTATCTCCGGACAGGCGGGCGGTATCGGAGGTGCTCCGAAGTTGTCTCCGGATATTAATACATTATTTGCGAATACCAACAGTGCCAATCCGGAATCTTTATTCCAGTTTCAGTATAGCCGTAAAGCCGGATTTACATTTGACTGGGGAGGTTTCTTTATGGGGTATGATTATATGAAAGAAGCATTGGATGTAGGATATGGAGGCTGGAATGCATTTGTGGTCATTCCTACAGCATTTGATGCCTATGCAGCCAATGACATCCGAAAGAAAGACTGGTTTCTGTATGGACCACAATATAAGTATGGAACAACTACACCCGTGTTGGGCACAGAGGAATATTCCGGCAAGCCGCTATCATTTGTTAATTCTATTCGTAGAGAAAGTGAAGGAGATCTGACCAGTGAAGGAGGAATGGCTAAAGGGGAAGAGAATTCCGGAGCACGCTTTAATAAATACAAAAGCGGTCGTCTGAGCGATGTCAACTATCAGGAGAACGATTATATTCTGTATCGGCTTACCGAGATCTATTTTAATAAAGCGGAAGCATTGATGCGCAAAAATAACGGAACGGCAACAACAGAGGCTGTGTCGTTAATCAATGACTCGAAGAAAAGAGCATTTTCCGCTGCGGATTGGCCTGCAGTTCAGTATTCTGTAGCTACGCTTACATTGGACGAGTTGCTGGCGGAACGTGGAAGAGAGTTTATCTTTGAGGGTAAAAGACGTACAGATCTGATCCGCTTTGGTAAGTATACTACCGCTACCTGGTGGGATCATAAACCGGTAAACGATGTCAACAGAGAGTTATATCCTGTGCCTCAGGCACAATTGGCCATTAATCCCAATCTGCAACAAAATCCCGGATATTAGATAATCGGATCTGTTTTTATTAAAAAGAATCGGGTACCTGCGCAGTGATGCGGGTACCCGATTTTAGTTTATATTCTTATGCTCAAGTATGCAAAGCATTTGCTGCTTTCCTCACCCGGAATAGGATGTATACACCAATAGTATTCTTCTTACAAGCTTTTCTCGACAAGCGCTAATGCTTTATCCAATTGTTCTACTGTAACAGTCAGATGCGGACGGAAGCGTATACTTTTGTCACCACAACCCAGAATAAGAAGCTTATTGTTCATAGCACGCTTCACGAATTCATCTCTTTGCTGCTCTGTCTGGAAATCAAACGAAGCCAGAAGTCCTTTTCCTCTTACATTAGAGATTTGGCTGTGGCTCTTGGCGAGCTGTTCCAGTTTTTCCAGTAAATATTCACCCAGACTTTCGGCGTGCTGAACCAGATTTTCCTGTTCGATGACCTCCAGTATTAATTTGAAGCGCATCATGTCGACAAGATTTCCTCCGAAGGTGGAATTAATACGGCTGGATTCTTTGAATACATGCTTTTCGACACGGTCAAATTTCTCACGATGTGCCAATACACCACAGACCTGAGATTTTTTTCCAAACGAGATCAGATCCGGAATAATTCCGTAATGCTCATATGCCCACATTTTCCCCGTTAATGCAAGTCCTGTCTGTACTTCATCCAGAATCAATAAAATATCATGTTCATCACATATGCGTCTCAATT
This sequence comes from Sphingobacterium spiritivorum, assembly GCF_016725325.1. Taxonomy (NCBI): domain Bacteria; kingdom Pseudomonadati; phylum Bacteroidota; class Sphingobacteriia; order Sphingobacteriales; family Sphingobacteriaceae; genus Sphingobacterium; species Sphingobacterium spiritivorum. Next base: position 1,266,150 of record NZ_CP068083.1, on the reverse strand, counting down.
CCTGAAAGAACTCCGTACGGAAATGGTTATCACCGCCTTCAGCCTGAATAGGTTCCAGTATCAGACAGGCTATGGCATCCGGATTTTTGGCAATAGCGGCTTCTATTTCCTGAATAGCCTTTTGCTCTGTTTTTATCGTCTCAGCAATACTTTCTTCTACTAATGGGAAGTGAAGCTTAGGATTCGTAATCCTCGGCCAGTCAAATTTCGGGAAATACATGTATTTCCTTGGATCTTTTGTGTTAGTCAGGGATAAAGTATATCCGGTACGACCATGAAAAGCCTGTTTGAAATGTATCACCTGATTGCCTTCCTGTTGTATACCACGTGAGATGTTTAATCTGGTCTTCCAGTCAAAAGCAGCTTTCAGCGCATTTTCAACAGCAAGTGCACCTCCGTCAATAAAAAAGCAATAACTTAATTCCGCAGGAATGGCCACACGCTCGAAGGTGTCTACAAAATCCGCAAATTCTGTGGGATAGATATCCGAAAGAGCCAGCTTATTGATAGCAACTTTTTTTAACAGATCGCTATTCTTAACGATATGCGGATGGTTATAGCCGATAGGCGAAGAGGCAAACATGCTGAACATATCCAGATATTCATTACCCTCGATATCTACGATATAGGAGTCATGTGACTTTTCCAGATCTATCACTAACGGGAGTCCGTCGGCCAATATATGTTTTGCTAATCTCTCGTGTACTGTCGCTTCTTTTATCATAATCAGTATTTAAAATAGGGTTATTCGTTTATAGATCAAACTTGATGCCTTGTGCCAGCGGTAGTTCTGTTGTATAATTAATCGTATTTGTCTGTCTTCTCATGTAAAGTTTCCAGGCGTCCGAGCCGGACTCACGTCCTCCTCCTGTTTCTTTTTCACCTCCGAATGCACCCCCGATTTCGGCTCCCGAAGTTCCGATATTGACATTCGCAATACCACAGTCTGATCCTTTGTTGCTCAGGAATAATTCTGCTTCGCGCAAGTTGGAAGTCATGATAGCTGAAGAAAGACCCTGTGCAACATCATTTTGAAGCGCTATAGCATTTTCTACATCACCACTATATTTGATAAGATAAAGGATAGGAGCAAATGTTTCGGATTGTACAATATCAAAGTGATTTTCTACCTCTGCGATGACAGGCTTTACATAGCATCCACTTTCATATCCTTTGCCTGAAAGCACGGCGCCCTCTACCAATATTTTACCTCCCTGTTCCTTTACTTTGGCAATCGCTTGTGTATACATGTCTACAGCCTGCGTATCGATCAATGGTCCCATATGATTCTTCACATCCAATGGATCTCCGATTTTGATCTGTTTATAGGCTGCAACCAGAGCGTCTTTTACTTTTTTGTAGATATCTTCGTGGATAATCAGCCTTCTTGTGCTGGTACAACGCTGGCCTGCAGTTCCGACAGCTCCGAATACAGCACCTATAATAGTCATCTTCAAATCTGCATTCGGGGTTACGATAATTGCATTATTACCCCCAAGTTCCAGTAAAGATTTTCCAAGACGCTCTGCTACCGTTACCGCTACAGCTTTACCCATACGGGTAGATCCTGTTGCCGATACCAGTGCCACACGTTTGTCTGCACTGATCCATTTACCGATTTCAGCATCTCCGCTTACTACAGATGAAATGCCTTCAGGAAGATTATTCTTTTTCAGAATATCCGCAATGATATGCTGACAGGCGATAGCACATATCGGTGTTTTTTCACTCGGTTTCCACAGCACTACATCTCCGCATACCAGAGCCAGAGCCGCATTCCATGCCCATACTGCTACCGGAAAATTGAAGGCTGTAATAATTCCTACAATACCTAACGGATGATATTGATCATACATGCGGTGTCCCGGACGTTCTGAATGGATCGTATTGCCATATAGCTGACGGGACAATCCAACTGCAAAGTCACATATATCGATCATCTCCTGTACTTCTCCCATTCCTTCCTGGTATGATTTCCCCATTTCGTAGGAAACGAGCTTGCCCAAAGTCGGTTTTAAAATACGTAACTGCTCACCCAACTGGCGGACGATTTCCCCACGCTTTGGTGCCGGAATATCTTTCCAGGCCAATGCCGCTTTCTGTGCCGTTTCTATAACTTTATCGTATTCTTTACGTGTTGTACAAAGCACTGCAGCAATCTCTTTACCGTCTACAGGAGAGAAAGATGTGATTTTATCGCCTTTGGCAAACCATTTCGTCCCGGTAGAAGTGCCCGGATTTTCAGATTTAATGCCTAACAGGTCTAATTCTTTTTTGATCATGGATATAATTGTTATTCGTTTGTTTTTTAAAATTAGGGAATTATTTTCTGAATTTATAATGATTTCATGAATAATATTTGTTTCTAAAGAAGTCTTAATATTTCCTATCTTTAGTTTTATATTCATTTTTCAACATATGAAATATCCATGTAATGCAGACTGCACAAACACCAATGAATATAATTTGGATATTCCATATGGCCATTGAAAATCAAATTATAGACATATGAAAGAGGTCGATTATTTTCAGATAGACGAGTTACTGTCAGAAGAGCAGCTCATGATACGCAATACTGTTCGCGAATTTGTGAACAAGGAGATCCGCCCGGTCGTAGATGAGGCAGCACAGCAGCATAACGATATACCCGGCCTGATGCAAAAACTGGGCGTAATAGGTGCGCTCGGACCCTATATTCCACAAGAATACGGAGGAGCCGGACTGGATCAGCTTTCTTACGGACTGATTATGCAGGAGTTGGAAGCCGGAGATTCGGCTGTCCGCTCTGCTGCTTCTGTGCAGTCTTCTCTGGTTATGTTTCCGATCTACACCTATGGAAGCGAGGAACAGAGGCGTAAATTTCTGCCAAAACTTGCCACCGGAGAACTGATTGGAAGTTTTGGACTCACGGAGCCCAACCATGGTTCTGACCCCGGAGCAATGGAAACCCGTCTGTCCAAAGACGGGGACGGGTATATACTCAATGGAGCCAAGATGTGGATCACCAATGCTCCTGTGTGTGATCTGGCAGTCGTATGGGCACGGGATGATGAAGGAAAGGTAAAGGGCATTATTGTAGAAAGGGGGATGACTGGTTTTACCACACCCGAGACGCATAATAAATGGTCGCTGCGGGCTTCGAAGACAGGAGAGCTTATATTTGAAGATGTACGTATACCGCAAGCCAACATACTTCCCGAAGTCAGTTCTATGAAAGGGCCTTTGTCCTGTCTCAATTCAGCGCGTTACGGCATATCATGGGGAGTCATAGGTGCAGCAGTAGATTGCTATCAGACTGCTCTTCGCTATAGTCTGGAGCGACAACAATTCGGAAAACCTATTGCATCTTATCAGTTGCAACAAAAGAAACTGGCGGAATTCTTAACTGAAATTACAAAAGCACAGTTGCTGAGCTGGAGATTGGGTGTACTTAAGAATGAAGGAAAAGCGACCCCGCAACAAATATCTATGGCCAAACGTAATAATGTGAATATGGCACTGCAGATCGCCAGAGAATCCAGGCAGATGCTTGGAGCAATGGGCATCGTGGGTGAATTCCCGATCATGAGACATATGATGAATCTGGAGTCAGTTATTACCTATGAGGGCACACATGATATCCATCTGTTGATAACAGGGCAGGATATAACCGGGATCAGTGCTTTCTGAGAGTTGATAAAGTTTATAGGGTTGATAAAGTTTATAAGTGTAATATCTTAATTGTGCCAGTTGGCGTTCCCAGCCGACTGGTATTTGGGGCAAACCTACCCGGGTAGCCTGGTCTGAAAAGAAGTATAAATTAATATTAATACCCTGCGTCAGTTGGCGTCCCCGCCAACTCGTATCAGAGAGTGTTACGTGAATTGAAGACTGATTTATGAGTAGATGATATCTAATTTATCAGGATCAGTTCTGTTTTAAATTATATGAAAAGATCCTTAAAAAGTACGTTCTCCGGGGAGCTTATAAAGCTTGCGTCTGTTAATCCTGCTGATCTTTCATCTATTACAGAGAATATGGCTGATTCGGTTTATAATAAGTTCTATTGGGATTATGCTGCTCAGGAAAATAGGATAAACGGGTATCCGGCTATTCTGGTTCCAATAATTATGCAGGAAAATATAAATTCATCCTTAGTATCGTGTGGCTGTCTTTCAGCATAATTATGAAAAAGATGATATAATAGTCAGTTTCAGGGATTATCATCCGGAAGAACAAATGGTCATAGCCCGTATGGCTGCCCGGGAAATACCGGCTTATCCCAATAATTTTTTAGAGTTTTATGATCTTCTTGCGGGTGATTTTAGCGGACATATTTTACATTTAGATAAAGATCTCAAAGGTATACGTCTTGCCAAAGTAACGGATAATAAGATTGTAAAATACTTAAATACTCCTTTTTCCGATCCGGCAGACGAGAATCCTTTAATTGTCTATCCATATGAAGATATATTTACCGGAACTGACAAAGAATGTCAGGTGCAGATAGCGTATCCGGATCTTGAAATATCTTATACCAGAGAGCGCTTTACAGGTACTGATCCGGTTGGGCAGGTGGGTTCTAATCTGACAGGTATGGTCATATACGGTATGGCAATAGGTATGCGGATTACGGCTAATTACACTACTATCTGGCATACGCAGACTATTCCGGTTAGTTGTTCCCTGAGTTCGGGAGGTGAGGGCATCAGCGCAGGCGTTGGCTCCGGTGGTCTGCCCGCTCCGGCAAACCCTCTGGCAGGAGAAGATTGTTGGGCAAAGAAACGTATACAAAAAGCAATGAGTAATAAGCTCAAGCTGGATTCCGTCATGAATGCATTAGGATCTGATGGGAAATCTGTCGAAGCAGGTTATAATATGACCGTTAAAGACCTAAAGAAACGGGAGGAAAGTAAGATCTCCGGGATTTATAATGATGGTGATCGCAGGAATGTGCATGTCCCTTTTACCTGGGATGCCTTACAGGGCTATGTGCTGCACTCTACACATAGCCATCCGGGAGGAATGCCTCCTTCTATTCAGGATATTTTTATTGTGGGACATAATGCATTTAATGTATCCAAACATCCATTGGCAGCTGAACAAAGCTATAAGGCAATCTTTCAGGAAAACTATACGGATGTGATAGAGGCGGGTGAGGGTAAGTTTTATGCCATTACCATCTCAAATATTGATAATCTGATCAGTCGGACTTCGGGGTATTCCGTAAGTGCCCGCATAACTAATCTTGATGTAGCGCTCAGACATTATCGAATGTATCAAAATGGTAGATCCGAAACATCGGAACTTCGGTTAAATTTTCTGCTTAAAACGTATGGAGATGTGATCCGTATTTATGTGGGACAAAGGGATCATAATGGTGATCTGCAGGAACTAAACAGATTGGAGCGGATAGGTGATAGTATATCTTCGCAAGCAGTAAACTGTGATCCCTGATCGTAATGGAAATTAATTATTATATTACATATATGAAAAAACATTTTATTTTAATAATTCTTGCTTCATTCTTAAGTTCTGTAAAGGCTCAGGTTCAGCAGATTGAAGATTTTATACAGTTATATAAACCGGATCCGGAAACCTTTTTAACCGGTTTTATACCTGCAGGTTTTGTTCGTATTACTCCTGCACAGGCTCTTGGAGTGATTGATACATTTTTTATGGAAAATATGGGAGAAAAAACCGGTCCAGGTTATACTACATCAGAAGTTAGCTATTATAAAAAAGGTAATATTGTGATGTCTTGTGGCGTATATAATGATTCTATCAAATGGCATATTCAGGAGAATATCAGGGTTCAGGAAATGGAAGGCTCTCCGGGTACTACACAACCTGTATCTCCGACAAAGAAATACTGGAATCCTTATAATGGATTTAAAGACACAGGGGCATATCTGGTGGAAGATTACGTACTGGATGCTTTTGGCTTACTGGATCTGGAGGGCAAAATCTGGCCGGGGATGACGAGTGAAAAACGAACTAACAATACATTGGAGGTTGGCTACGCATATCCGACAATAAGTCCAATGTGGGCATACCCGGTACTGGTTGCTTTTGATAAAGGATATAGATATAAGATCGAAGTCCGGGTGTATACCGTCAACAGCAATCGGCAGGAAGCTGTAGATACACTAAAATGGATTGCCGGGCATATGGAGATTGAAGTAGATCTCCCCGAGTAGCCTGGTCTGATAAGATATAAATTAATATTAATACCCTGCGTCAGTTGGCGTCCCCACGAACTGTTTGGATAATAATTTAGCCATTGAGCGGATATAAAAAACATTTTTGATACCGAAAGTTTTCACAAGATGGCATCGGATCTACAGCAACAGCAACAGAAAACGGTTCAGTTTTTGTCTTAAAGTCTTTATCGCTTTACCAAGATGTGCTTCTACCGTCTTTTCTGATATATTCAGTGCTGCAGCAATATCCTTTTGAGACATGTACTGTTCACGGCTCATCCGGAAAACAAGCTGACACTTTTCGGGTAATTCACTGATACTCTTATTCAGAATTTCCTTCAAATCCAGAAAGGCTAACCACTCCTGAGTAGAATCATCGAGGTTACGGGAAGTGATACTGTCTGCATATTTCTGTTGATGGTAAAGCTTGTCCATTACCTTAATAATACGGTATTTGACAGATGTTGCCAGATAGGCATTAAGACTTGTGTTGATCTGAAGATTCTCTCTTCGGTTCCACATAGACACAAAAATCTGTTGTACAATTTCTTCTGCCTCTTCCGGATCATGAAGTTTCTTTGCGGCAATATAAAAAAGTCGTTTCCAATACCTCTTATAGATTTCTGTAAAAGCAGCATGCTCACCCCGCATCAGTGCATTGATCAGGTCAGAATCAGTATATGCAGAATAATTGGTCATGATCTTTGATGATCCATTTTCAATACAGTAGAAGTCACTGTGCAAATCTGCACAATATTTTGAAAATAATCTAAGAATATTATCCCAGGGATATATTAATTTTCTGAAAATTATATCCTCCATATCAAGAAAAAGATAAAATAATTTAAAACCGAGTAAGGGATTTGTATTTCACAGGATACATACTATTAAATAAGGCTAAATATGGAGACTCCGCAAGATCAGGACAAATATAAAAAACTCGCCTCAAAATGGTTGGATAAGACAATTACGGAAGAAGAAATCCGGCAATTCAACCAGTGGTACGAACGTGACCCGGATAAAGTCGTAGAAATTCCGGATTTTTTCGCGGAGCACGAGGAGCAGCTGGAAACCAGGATATTCGACCGTATAAATGCACAAATAAATACGGTACGTATCTATCCCTTGTGGAAACGTATCAGTATCGCAGCTGCTGTTGTACTGTTGCTGAGTGTCTGTCTGTATGTATACAATTACAGCGGATCTCAACATACAGATATTGCCCGGATTGCCCCACAGGACAGTATACTTCCGGGTAAGAACGGTGCAACACTGACCTTGGCCGATGGAAAGAAAATAAACCTTTCGGATGTAGGGACTGGAGAGCTTGCTATGGAAAATGGTACACGTATATCCCAAACAGAAGACGGTCAGCTTCTGTATGATGCCGGATCTGCAGATCAGCACGAAGCAGGGATGAATACGTTAACTACGACTAAAGGAGAAATGTATATGATGATATTACCGGACAAATCTAGGGTCTGGCTCAATGCAGCCTCATCTCTGACGTTCTCACCAACAATTAATAAGCACAGCTCGCGGGAAGTAACCCTGACAGGTGAAGCCTACTTTGAAGTGGCCAAGGATAAAAATCGACCATTTATCGTGACGACAAAACAGCAGAAGGTAACGGTACTGGGGACACATTTCAATATCAGCAGTTATCCGGATGAAAAAGAGGTTAAAACTACACTGATAGAAGGATCTGTTAAAGTCAATAATCTTTCTTCCAAAGCTTCTATCATACTCAAACCGGATCAACAATCCGTCGTAGTGGGAAGCAATATACAAGTTCAACACGCTGATGTAGGTGAAATACTGGCATGGAAAAACGGAGATTTTGTTTTTGGAGGAGAAAGTTTTGAAAAATCAATGCATAAAATAGAACGGTGGTATGATGTAGAATTTGTGTATAAGGACCCGGATATAAAAAATATAATATTAGATGGATGGGTTTCAAGAAAAAGCACACTTACTGAAGTGTTAAGGAAGATCGAACTTGCCGGAAATGTAAGGTTTAAGAGGACAGGAAGGAGGATTCTGATTGTAAAATAAAAACGAAAAAAGGAATAATAAAAGAGGTCAGAAGTGCAGCAAACACCCCTGACCAAAAGGTAGATATCAATTATAAATGCTAAAACACTTAAGCTTCGAACCTGTAAGTGCTTTTACTAACTAATACTTAAAGCAAATGTATAAAATTTACACCTATAAATTGATTTTTATGCGTCTTAGCACTGTCTTATTATTTCTGTCTTTTATGCAGATCTGTGCAGCAACATATGGGCAAAAGGTAAAATTGCGTGAAAAGAACAGCTCTGTAAAAGATGTCTTGTATAAAATAAGGCAACAGACCGGTTATGATTTTTTGTTTGACAGACATCTTGTCGAAGAGCTGGAAACTGTAAACATATCAGTTAAAAATACCGGTCTGGATGAAACTATGAAGAGGCTTCTGGCAAACACAGGACTGACATATACCATCGAAAATAAATTTGTGCTGATTAGAAAGAAGGTTACTCCGACGCTAAATAAAAATCTGCCAGATATACAGCAAATGGATGTACGTGGGCGGGTAGTAGACTCTCTGGGTAATCCTTTGCAAGGAGCGACTATAGCTGTATTTCATCAAACCTCTTCGGAAAATGCCCAAACAGGAGATTTTTCGATGACGGTTAAAGGACGCATGGCTGCTGCGGTTACAGATAAAAACGGGGAATTTGTGCTTCACAATGTGGCTGAAAATATGATGCTTTCCATTTCTTATATTGGTTATGAAAATTATGTCACCAAACCGGCGCCTAATGTGGGAACTATACGCCTGAAGTTAGCAGGAAGACTGGAGGAAGTGGTGATCAATACCGGCTATCAGCATATTTCGAAGGAACGTAGTGCGGGTTCGTTTGCAAAACCGGATATGGGAGTATTGGCCAACAGAGCTACAAGTACAAATGTGCTTCAGCGTATGGACGGTCTGGTACCGGGACTGGTGATTAATAACTCCCCTACAGATGGTAAACAACAGTTTCTGATCCGGGGATTAAGTACATTATCTACAACAGATAATTATACCAATGCCTCCCCTTTGTACGTCGTGGACGGAATAGCGGTAGCAGATGTGTCTTCTGTCAATCCACAGGATGTACAGGATATATCTGTACTGAAGGACGCTACAGCATCGTCTATCTGGGGAGCCAGGGCATCCAACGGAGTAATTGTGATTACCACCAAAAAAGGATCAAACAACCAGAAACTGCGAATCACATACGATGCTTTTGTCAATATACAGGGTAGACCGGATATCAGCTATTTTCCGGTACTGGACAGCCGGCAATATATACAGGCTTCCAGAGAAACCTTTGACCCGGAAAATCTTTTTTATAATCCAAATATCAACGTTTTCATAGAGGGGACAGGTTATACCCCTGATCGTCAGGTTCAGTGGGACGCTTTCCGCGGACTAATCTCTGCAGCGCAAAGAGATGCGAAGCTAGACAGTCTTGCAGGCATCAGCAACCTGAATCAGGTACAGGATATTTTTTATCGTCCGCAAATACTGACCAATCATACGCTTTCCTTGTCGGGGGGTACAGACATATACAGTAATTATACCTCTCTGGCTTATACCGGCAATCAGGACTATACACCAGGCCACAGGGACAATACATTTAAGATTAATACCCGTAATGATTTTAAAATTAACAGCCATATCAAAGCATTTTTCATTGCGGATCTGACCAACCAACGTACGGGTTCCAACCGGACGGTTTCACCAGATAACCGGTTCCTGCCGTATCAGCTGTTCCGGGATCCTTCAGGTAATAACATAGATATGTCTTATTTAGGCATTCTTCCCGGAGAAGCTATGCAGCCTATTGAAGATTTAACTGGCCGGAGTTTGCGATATAATCCGCTGACTAATGCGCTCACAGGCCGCAACACTGGTAATTTATTTATTGCCCGTATCATCTCTGGTCTTACAGTCGATCTGTACAAAGGACTGCGTTATGAAGGAGTATTTGGCTATATCAGAGGAATAAACCGAATGTCAAGCTACGATGATAATACCAATTATAGCCAGAATATACAGCTGCTACGTTTTGCTCAGAATACGGATGGAACGATCAGATACAACCTCCCCAATACCGGAGGCCGCTACGCTGTATCCAATAGGCTAGATGAAAACTGGACACTACGTAATCAGCTTGTTTATGCTTATACTTCCGGGAATCAGCTTCATCAGGTAGATGCATTGGCGGGTTATGAGGAACAGGAACAAAAGAATACCAATAGCAACAGTATAGTATACGGCTATGATGAAAATTCACAGGTATCAGCATTGTTGGATTACTATCTGTTGAAAACTACAGGAATAGCCGGAATAATACCTTCATTCGGTGGCAATGCCAAATTAAATGAAGAACCTTTCAGACAGTCTGAAGCTCTTTTCCGTTTTCGGTCTTATTACAGCAATGTGGGATACACTTTTGGCAAGCGATATACCGTCAATACCAGCTGGAGACAGGACAAAAGCAATCTTTTCGGGATCAATAAATCAGCACAGCGCAGGCCGGCATGGAGTGTGGGCGGAAAATGGACACTTAGTAATGAGGCATTTATGAAAAATGTCAGCTTTGTCAAGGAGCTGTCAGCCCGGATGACCTATGGCATCGGTGGCAACTCGCCTGTGCCAGGCAAAAGTGCAAATCAGGATATATTTCTGCCCGTATCCAACACGCTTGTCGCTGAGGGACAGGGGTATACATTGTTTACTGCAGGCAATAAAAACCTGACCTGGGAGCAGACCCGTACGCTGAATGCAGGTCTGGATTTCGCTATTTTTGACCACAGGCTGAGTGGTTCGCTGGATTACTATAAAAAAAAATCAACAGATCTGATCGGGCCGCTGGAAGTCAATCCGTTGACAGGTATTACAACTATTGTAGGCAATGTGGGTAGTATGTCCAATACGGGTATAGAAGCCGCTATACGTTCCGTAAATATCCGTAATGCAGATTTTCAGTGGAACAGCTCCCTGAGCCTTTCCTACAATAGAAATAAGGTTACGAAAGTAAGTTCACTAATCATTCTTAATACTGGGATAAATAAAATCATGACCCACTACTGGGCTGGTTCTCCTGCTTTTTCTGCATTCGCATTTGATTATGCCGGTCTGAATGCCGAAGGGAATCCCTTGGTCAGACTTGCAGATGGCAGTGCTTCGCCAGGTATGGACGATGCCGGGACGCCAAAGTCAGAGGATGTCGTGTTTATGGGCGTGTTCCAGCCAGCCTGGAGCGGAGGCTTATCCAATACTTTGGGTTATAAAGGTTTTTCCCTGAATATCAATATGGTGTACAATCTGGGACATGTCATGTTTCGGGATATGAACCGGACATACAGCGAATCTTTTTCAGGAAACGGCTTTATCGCAAGCCAGAATTTTCAGGCAGGAAATCTGCATGCTGATTTTGCAAACCGCTGGCAGAAGGCGCAACTACGATATATTGCTGCTTTACTTTTATCCGCCTTATTTGCGCAGAAAGGAATTGTTCTTAGAAGGGAAGCTGGACAGTCCGCACGAACTGCAGGATGCATATACAGATTACCAGATGATCCTTAAATATTATCCGGCAGGCAAAGTCAAAAGTGAAGCACTCGGCAAAACTATAGTGAAGGTGCTTGATCAGGCGAAAGACCTGCCGGTAGTAAAACCTCTTATGGAGGAACATATTGCTAAATATGCTGATGCCGCTACTGCAAAAATGCTTTTGGAGAAGTATGCGACAATGGATAAATTATCTTCCGGCAAAATGGCTCCGGAGTTTACTTTAAAAAGTCTGGAAGGCAAAGATGTATCCCTGAAGGATTTCAGAGGTAAGGTGGTGTATATTGATTTCTGGGCTAGCTGGTGTGCCCCGTGCAGAGGCGAGATGAAGAATGGTGCCCCTAAACTTCATTCACGGTTCAAGGACAATAAGGATGTAGTATTTCTGTATATAAGCCTCGATAGTAAAATCGATGCCTGGAAAAAAGCAATTGATGAAGATAAAATAGAAGGCGTTCATTTGCTTTCACAGGCTACTTCAGGAGTGAATACACCAATAGCTAAGGCATTTAATATTTCGGGTATTCCACGTTATGTGATTATTGATAAGGACGGTAGAGTATTTGACAATGATGCTCCAAGACCAAGTGAGGATATTACCTATGACAAAATAACGGAGGCGCTTAAAATTCAATAGCATAAAATAAAAGATAGGACTAGGAGCCGTTCCCACTTTGAAAAAAGGGGGGCGGTTTTAATTAAGCGTTGTCATGATGTATATAATAAGGGACTGATTAATTTTTCAGCCCTTTATGTATTGCAGATACATCCGGTATTTTTGTATTTTAGGACTTTCCATAAAAACAAAACCTGATGAAAAGAAAAGTATTCCTTTATATATGTACTGCTTTGTTAATGGCCGGAGGTTGTTCCGTAAAGAAAACCAAAGAAAATACGGATACATCGACACAGGAATGGAAGTCCCTGTTCAATGGCAAAGATATCAATGACTGGAATGTCAAGATTCACCATCATGATTATGGAGTCAATTATGGTCATACCTTTCGCGTTCAGGATGGTGCTATCCAGGTCCGATACGATGAATATGGAGATTTTAATGAGCAATATGGCCACCTTTATTATAAGACGCCTTATTCCTATTATCATCTTAAACTGGAATACCGGTTTGTAGGAGAGCTTCATCCCGGAGCACCTGATTATACCTTACGTAATAGCGGCGTCATGTTTCATTCGCAGGATCCGGCGACCATGCCCAAAGAGCAGGATTGGCCAATCTCGGTGGAGATGCAGTTTCTGGGCGGGCTGGGAGATGGAAATCCCAGACCGACCGGTAATATGTGTTCACCCGGAACGCATGTTATATATAAAGGAAAGATCGCTGCTTCCCATTGTCTCAATTCTACTTCTAAGACCTATGACGGAGATCAGTGGGTGAGTGCGGAACTGATTGTACTTGGAGATTCGCTGATTACCCATATTATTGAGGGCGATACTGTCTTGCAGTATTCCAAACCACAGATCGGAGGTGGAGTTGCCAATCGTTATGATCCCAAGATCAAAATTGACGGTCAGTTGTTAAAGAGTGGATTTATTGCCCTTCAAAGCGAAGGACAGCCGGTAGATTTCAGAAATATCCGTATAAAGGACCTTTCTGCTGAGTACAGGCATTAATCCGCTGTGACGAAAGCAAGAAGGCCTGCCGGAGCATTATATAAGCTGTTTTGATTGTTTGTAGATAGATTCTTTAATTTTATACTTCAAGTTATCAGATAGTTAAGATTATTATGAAAAAAAGCTTTGAAAAAGGTTTGGAAGTAATGTGTTTAAAGTTCTACCTTTGCACCACTCCGCAAGGGAGGGACGGTTGTTTCGCAAGGGACGACACTTGAAAAAAGGAAGTTTAGAATAACGGGAGGGCATATTTTTTATAAAAAAGATTTGTGTATACCGAAAAAGATTTCTACCTTTGCCATCCCTTACGGGAGCTAAGCTGAGCGGTTTCGGATAGAGATCGGGAGGTGGAAAAAAAGGGAAAGAAAGAGCCAGAAAATATTTTCACAAATATTTTGGAAGTTTAAAAAAGATTTCTACCTTTGCAGTCCCTTCAGAAACGAAGGAAAAAACAAGATCAAAACGGGCGCAATGCCTGCTTGAAATAGAAGCTGAAACGAGAGTGGAAGCGCGAAGTTCTTTAAAGAAATAATCATGTAGCGTAACGAGTAGTTGATTAGTCAACGAAAGTTAACAAACAATCAACCAAGTCAATTCAGGTTAGAAATTAACAAAGACAATTCTAATTATTTTTATTGATAAATAGTTAGGTGTCGAACAATTCATTATTACAATGGAGAGTTTGATCCTGGCTCAGGATGAACGCTAGCGGCAGGCCTAATACATGCAAGTCGAACGAGATTATCCAGCTTGCTGGATATGAAAGTGGCGCACGGGTGCGTAACGCGTGAGCAACCTACCTCTGTCAGGGGGATAGCCCGGCGAAAGTCGGATTAACACCGCATGACATTATAGATGTGGCATCACATTATAATCAAATATTTATAGGATAGAGATGGGCTCGCGTGACATTAGCTAGTTGGAGAGGTAACGGCTCACCAAGGCAACGATGTCTAGGGGCTCTGAGAGGAGAATCCCCCACACTGGTACTGAGACACGGACCAGACTCCTACGGGAGGCAGCAGTAAGGAATATTGGTCAATGGAGGGAACTCTGAACCAGCCATGCCGCGTGCAGGATGACTGCCCTATGGGTTGTAAACTGCTTTTATCGGGGAATAAACCTACGTTTGTAAACGTAGCTGAATGTACCCGAAGAATAAGGATCGGCTAACTCCGTGCCAGCAGCCGCGGTAATACGGAGGATCCAAGCGTTATCCGGATTTATTGGGTTTAAAGGGTGCGTAGGCGGTTCTTTAAGTCAGAGGTGAAAGACGGCAGCTTAACTGTCGCAGTGCCTTTGATACTGAAGAACTTGAATGCGGTTGAGGAATGCGGAATGAGACAAGTAGCGGTGAAATGCATAGATATGTCTCAGAACCCCGATTGCGAAGGCAGCATTCCAAGCCGTTATTGACGCTGATGCACGAAAGCGTGGGGATCGAACAGGATTAGATACCCTGGTAGTCCACGCCCTAAACGATGATAACTCGATGTTGGCGATAGACAGTCAGCGTCCCAGCGAAAGCGTTAAGTTATCCACCTGGGGAGTACGCCCGCAAGGGTGAAACTCAAAGGAATTGACGGGGGCCCGCACAAGCGGAGGAGCATGTGGTTTAATTCGATGATACGCGAGGAACCTTACCCGGGCTTGAAAGTTAGTGAATGATCCAGAGACGGATCAGTCCTTCGGGACACGAAACTAGGTGCTGCATGGCTGTCGTCAGCTCGTGCCGTGAGGTGTTGGGTTAAGTCCCGCAACGAGCGCAACCCCTATGTTTAGTTGCCAGCACATAATGGTGGGGACTCTAAACAGACTGCCTGCGCAAGCAGAGAGGAAGGTGGGGACGACGTCAAGTCATCATGGCCCTTACGTCCGGGGCTACACACGTGCTACAATGGTCGGTACAGCGGGCAGCTACACAGTAATGTGATGCCAATCTCTGAAAGCCGATCACAGTTCGGATTGAGGTCTGCAACTCGACCTCATGAAGTTGGATTCGCTAGTAATCGCGTATCAGCAATGACGCGGTGAATACGTTCCCGGGCCTTGTACACACCGCCCGTCAAGCCATGAAAGTTGGGGGTGCCTAAAGCATGTAACCGCAAGGAGCGTGTTAGGGCAAAACCGATAATTGGGGCTAAGTCGTAACAAGGTAGCCGTACCGGAAGGTGCGGCTGGAATACCTCCTTTCTAGAGTACTTGAATTGGTGCTCGTTACGTATACACATGATTAAAGAAAGACATTAAGAAGAAAGTACCCATCCCAAGAAAAAGGAATGGAGTTACCGAGAGAGATTAAGAAAAAGCTAGTCCCGTAGCTCAGTTGGTTAGAGCACTACACTGATAATGTAGGGGTCAGCAGTTCAAATCTGCTCGGGACTACCACACAAGCCGGGGAATTAGCTCAGCTGGCTAGAGCATCTGCCTTGCACGCAGAGGGTCAACGGTTCGACTCCGTTATTCTCCACTAAAGAAATGTGTTATCGAGTGATAGCATGGTAAGTTTCTTAACGAGTTCTTTGACATATTGAAAGAAAAAAATTACAAGAGAAGACAACAGTAGAGACGTTTTCCATTAATTTGGAGAACACAATACAAGCATCACCATAGTAGCAAAAGGGCTATGCGTGAGAAGAAAGTAAATAAGGGCACACGGGGGATGCCTAGGCTCTCAGAGGCGAAGAAGGACGTGATAAGCTGCGATAAGCATCGGGGATTGGCAAATGCGACTTGATCCGATGATTTCCGAATGGGGCAACCTAACATACTGAAGGTATGTTGTATAATACGCGAACGCGCTGAACTGAAACATCTAAGTAGGCGTAGGAGAAGAAAATAATAATGATTTCCCAAGTAGTGGCGAGCGAACGGGAAAGAGCCCAAACCATAATTGTTACGGCATTTATGGGGTTGTAGGACCACGACGTTGTATTGACCGTATGAAGTAGAAGCAGATGGGAAGCTGCACGATAAGGGTGATAGTCCCGTATACGTAAAGAGGGTCAGCATAGTGGTATCCTGAGTACCGCGGGGTCGGAGACGCCCTGTGGGAATCCGGCGGCACCATCCGCCAAGGCTAAATACTCCTGAGAGACCGATAGTGAACCAGTACCGTGAGGGAAAGGTGAAAAGAACCCCGAACAGGGGAGTGAAAAGAACCTGAAACCGTGTGCTTACAAGCGGTTGGAGCAGAGTGATTCTGTGACAGCGTGCCTTTTGCATAATGAGCCTACGAGTTACTCTTGTCTGGCAAGGTTAAGTGGTTCAGCCACGTATCCGAAGCGAAAGCGAGTCTTAATAGGGCGCATAGTCAGATGAGGTAGACGCGAAACCTTGTGATCTACCCTTGGGCAGGTTGAAGTTGCAGTAACATGTAATGGAGGACCGAACCGATAAACGTTGAAAAGTTTCCGGATGACCTGAGGGTAGGGGTGAAAGGCTAATCAAACTGGGAAATAGCTCGTACTCCCCGAAATGTTTTTAGGAACAGCGTGAGAGTTTAGTTTGATAGAGGTAGAGCTACCGATTGGGTGCGGGGGAGTCAAATCCTACCAAATCCAGACGAACTCCGAATGCTATCAAATATATCTTGCAGTGAGGCTTTGGGTGCTAAGGTCCAAGGCCGAGAGGGAAAGAACCCAGACCATCAGCTAAGGTCCCCAAATATACACTAAGTTGAACTAACGAGGTCCGGTTGCCCAGACAGCTAGGATGTTGGCTTGGAAGCAGCCATTCATTTAAAGAGTGCGTAACAGCTCACTAGTCGAGCGGCCGGGCGTGGATAATAAACGGGCATCAAGTGTATTACCGAAGCTATGGATTATATACAAGAGTATATACTGGTAGGGGAGCATTCTATAGGGGGCGAATCGTCATGGTAATGTGGCGTGGACTTTATAGAAAAGCAAATGTAGGCATAAGTAACGATAAGGCAGGTGGGAAACCTGCCCACCGAAAGACTAAGGTTTCCTGATCAACGCTAATCGGATCAGGGTTAGTCGGGGCCTAAGGTACACCCGAAGGGGGACAACCGATGGACAACTGGTTAATATTCCAGTACTTTTTATAACTGCGATGTGGTGACGGAGTAGTGACACTGCCGCGAACTGACGGAATAGTTCGTTAAAAGGCGTAGGTATTAGAGATGTAGGCAAATCCGCATTTTTAGCTGAAACCCAATAGTACAGCAAAGCTTCGGTGGCGCTGATAGAGCAGGTAAGCAGACTTCCAAGAAAACCCGCTAAGCTTCAGGTTATAAAAACCCGTACCGTAAACCGACACAGGTAGTCGAGGAGAGAATCCTAAGGTGCTCGAGTGAATCATGGCTAAGGAACTCGGCAAAATGGCCCTGTAACTTCGGGAGAAGGGGCGCTTCCTCACGAGAGTGAGAAGCCGCAGTGAAAAGGCCCAGGCGACTGTTTAACAAAAACATATGGCTTTGCAAAATCGAAAGATGAGGTATAAGGCCTGACACCTGCCCGGTGCTGGAAGGTTAAGAGGGGATGTCATCGCAAGAGAAGCATTGAATCGAAGCCCCAGTAAACGGCGGCCGTAACTATAACGGTCCTAAGGTAGCGAAATTCCTTGTCGGGTAAGTTCCGACCTGCACGAATGGTGTAACGATCTGGGCGCTGTCTCAGCCATGAGCTCGGTGAAATTGTGGTATCGGTGAAGACGCCGGTTACCCGCAACGGGACGGAAAGACCCCATGCACCTTCACTATAGCTTAACATTGGAATTGGGTACAGGATGTGTAGGATAGGCGGGAGATGTTGAAGCGGCTTCGCCAGGAGTCGTGGAATCAACCTTGAAATACCGCCCTTTCTGTATTCGGTTTCTAACTCGATCAAGTCGAGGACATTGTTTGGTGGGTAGTTTGACTGGGGTGGTCGCCTCCAAAAAGGTAACGGAGGCTTTCAAAGGTAAGCTCAGTACGCTTGGTAACCGTACGTGGAGTGCAATGGCATAAGCTTGCTTGACTGTGAGACCGACAAGTCGAACAGGGTCGAAAGACGGACATAGTGATCCGGTGGTTCTGTATGGAAGGGCCATCGCTCAAAGGATAAAAGGTACGCTGGGGATAACAGGCTGATCTCCCCCAAGAGCTCATATCGACGGGGAGGTTTGGCACCTCGATGTCGGCTCGTCACATCCTGGGGCTGGAGAAGGTCCCAAGGGTTGGGCTGTTCGCCCATTAAAGTGGCACGCGAGCTGGGTTCAGAACGTCGCGAGACAGTTCGGTCCCTATCTGTTGTGGGCGTTGGAAGTTTGAGTGGATCTGATCTTAGTACGAGAGGACCGGATTGGACAGACCGCTGGTGAACCTGTTATGCCGCCAGGTGTACGGCAGGGTAGCTACGTCTGGAATAGATAAGCGCTGAAAGCATCTAAGTGCGAAACTAGCCACGAGATGAGACTTCCTTATAGGGTCGTAGAAGATGACTACGTTGATAGGTTGTAGGTGTAAAGGTAGAAATACCATAGCCGAGCAATACTAATAGCCCGAAGCTTTCTCAAGCAGATAACACTGTTGTCTTCCTCTTTAATTATTTCTTTCAATATAATGTCATTGATGTTATTGTGGCTAATTAGAGTTAGTTATTATATAATATCAAAAAAGTATTCAGGTGCCTATATCGGCGGTGTCTACCTCTTCCCATTCCGAACAGAGCAGTCAAGCCCGCCAGAGCCGATGGTATTGCCGTAACAGGTGGGAGAGTAGGTCGGTGCCTTTTTTTATACGAAAGCCCTTTCTGGAAACAGATAAGGGCTTTTTTGTTTTCATAGGGTAGAACCAAACCAAATAGCCAACACAGCTTCAACAAAAGCTGGTGCGAACGTGTCGCTCGTACCCATGTAATACAGACACAAGCAACGCTACGCTTATGCTTGCGCCAGCGTTAGTGACAACAGTTTGTCCGAGATGTTGTTCTATCTCCTTTCGAGGGAGAGAGGTTAAGATCTGCTATTCTTCCTTCTGAGTTATGGAATATAATGTAAAGTAAAACGCAGAATGGAAATTAACGCAAACGATTGTGCGAATTAGTCAAACGATTGCATTCATTTTTTTGTTTTTAATTCATTTTCCGTCACGTATAATTGTATTGTCATTAAGCAAATGACACACGAACAACCATTATAAACATAACCTTCAATGTTTTCGGAAATTCGTTCATAAATTGACTGTTTAGTTTGTTTTAAAATAGGTGATTTTAAAGGGATTCTTCGGGATCCCTTTATTTTTTCAGTAATTTGAAAACATATTACTGTTATCTCCATAAATAATTCTGTATTTTGTAGTAATGAAATTGTCTGCCGGAATTCAACTGATCTTTTTAATAGCAAGCCCGCTTGTTTACTCCTGTGTTGGTAAGTCTAAACCTATGGACAAGCTTTCTTTTGAGAATGATGCACCACATTGTATTGTAGGTATTCCCTCCAGATTCTCAGCTGTAAGTGATACAGCTGCTGAAATCATTAGTATACGAGGAGCCGATGATGCGAAAATGGTTAAAATAGAAGGAGGTAGCTATGAAATGGGATCAGCTGATTTTGAAGATGCAAAGCCTGTTCATAAGGTAAATGTTAAATCTTTCTGGATGGATGAGCATGAAGTCACGAATGCTCAGTTTACCAAATTTGTACAGGCTACCGGATACATAACAGTAGCGGAGCGACCGTTGGATCCCCATGATTTTCCAGGCGTGGATCCGGAAATGCTGAAGCCGGGCTCTGCTGTATTTCATGCTCCTAAAGAGGTTCGCGGGTTGAATGATCCTTTGCAATGGTGGTCTTATATTGTAGGTGCCAATTGGAAACATCCGGAAGGACCTGAAAGTACTATTAAGGGAAAGGAGAACTATCCCGTTGTACATATCGCATATCAGGATGCCGAGGCTTACGCCAAATGGGCAGGCAAACGTCTTCCAACGGAAGCGGAGTGGGAATATGCTGCAAAAACGGCTAATTATAACAATGAGAAATATTATTGGGGTACTGAAAAAACGGAAAATGGGAAGTGGGCCGCAAATATCTACCAGGGAGAGTTTCCCATAAAGGATACCGGTGAAGACGGCTATGTGGGAGCAGCTCCTGTAAAATCTTATCCGGCTAATACTTCAGGACTGTATGATATGGAGGGAAATGTCTGGGAATGGTGTTCTGATTTTTATCGTCCGGATTATTATAAAAACAGTTCGGAAAGTAATCCGGCCGGACCTTCGGATTCTTACGACCCTCAGGAACCCGGAGCTGTAAAACGTGTACAGCGTGGCGGTTCTTTTCTGTGTAACGATATGTATTGTGAGCGCTACAAAGCGGGTAGCAGAGGTAAGGGAGAGGTGAATAGCCCTACTAATAATGTAGGATTCAGATTAGTGAAAGATATAGATTAGCTATTGAAAATTAACGCCAAAAAAAAAGGGTAGCTCATGCGAGTTACCCTTTTTTTGTATATATCCGTTCTTATTTACTTAAGAACATTGATTTTTTAGCATAAAGCTCTCTGAAGTAGGCATCATTCAGGTCTTTAATAAAGCGTATTGCTTCACCTGTAGACTTCATTTCAGGGCCTAATTGCTTATCTACTTCCGGGAATTTGGAGAAAGAGAATACCGGCTCTTTAATTGCATATCCTTCTAGCTTGCGTGTAATGGTAAAGTCTTTCAATTTGTTTACCCCCAGCATAACTTTTGTTGCAATATTGATATATGGTACATCGTAAGCTTTCGCAATAAAAGGTACTGTACGTGATGCGCGAGGGTTAGCTTCGATAACAAATACATTTTCATCTTTTACGGCAAACTGTATGTTTAATAAACCTTTTACATTCAATGCCTTTGCTAATTTCTTAGAGTACTCTTCCATTTTATCCTGTACATTCTGGGATAAGCTGAATGGAGGTAATACTGCAGAAGAGTCTCCTGAGTGGATTCCGGCAGGTTCGATGTGTTCCATCATACCGATGATGTGTACCTCTTCACCGTCACAGATTGAATCTGATTCTGCTTCTTCGGCACGATCCAGAAAGTGGTCAATCAATACACGGTTACCAGGTAAGTTTTTCAGCAGATTAACGACTGCTTTTTCAAGATCTTCATCATTGATAACGATACTCATTCCTTGTCCTCCTAATACATAAGACGGACGAACAAGTACCGGATAACCTACCTGATTTGCTACGATGATAGCTTCTTCTGCTGATTCCGCAACTCCGTATTTCGGGTAAGGAATATCCAATGATTTTAACAGGTCTGAGAAACGGCCACGATCTTCTGCAAGATCCATATCCTGGAATGAAGTTCCAATGATCTTAACACCAATAGCTTCTAATTTTTCTGCCATTTTCAATGCCGTCTGACCACCCAACTGTACGATTACCCCTTCAGGTTTTTCCAGTTCAATGATTTCACGCACATGTTCCCAGAAAACAGGCTCGAAATATAATTTATCAGCCATATTGAAGTCTGTAGAAACTGTTTCAGGGTTACAATTAACCATGATTGCTTCATAACCAGATTCTTTAGCTGCTAATAATCCATGTACACAAGAGTAATCAAATTCTATACCCTGACCGATACGGTTAGGACCTGAACCTAACACAACGATTTTTTTCTTGTCTGAAATAATGGATTCGTTTTCTTCTTCAAAAGTAGAGTAGTAGTATGGTGTCTGTGCCGGAAATTCTGCAGCACAGGTATCTACCATTTTATATACTCTGTTAATGCCTAGTTCTTTACGACGGGCATATACTTCATCTTCTGTAACATTTCCTAATAACCAGGAGATCTGAATATCAGAATATCCTTTTTGTTTCAGGGTCATGAAGAAATCCTTAGGGATATTGTTCAACTGGTAGCGGCGAAGCTCACCTTCCAGCTGTACTAATTCCTGAATCTGTACAAGGAACCATTTATCAATCAGCGTTGCTTTGCGGATAGACTCTAAAGGTACTCCTAATTCAAATGCATCTTTAATATGAAATAACCTGTCCGCGCTTGGGTGCTCCAGACTGTCCATAATCTCTTCAAGATTACGGCTTTGTCTGCCATCTGCACCAAGTCCTGCACGGTTGGTTTCCAGAGACTGTGCTGCTTTCTGAAGCGCTTCAATGAAGGTACGGCCTATTGCCATTACTTCACCTACCGCTTTCATCTGCAGACCAAGCTCTTTATTTGCTCCTTTGAATTTGTCAAAGTTGAAACGAGGTACTTTGACGATTACATAATCTAATGTCGGTTCAAAGTACGCTGAAGTTGTTTGTGTAATTTGATTTTGTAATTCATCCAGATTGTATCCGATCGCCAGTTTAGCTGCAATCTTAGCAATTGGATATCCTGTAGCTTTAGATGCCAGAGCGGAAGAACGGGATACACGAGGATTGATTTCAATCGCGATGATTTCTTCGTTTTCAGGATTTACAGAGAACTGTACGTTACATCCTCCGGCGAAGTTACCAATGGAACGCATCATTTTGATTGCCTGATTACGCATGTCCTGATAACAACGGTCACTCAGCGTCATAGCCGGAGCTACTGTGATAGAGTCTCCTGTATGGATACCCATCGGGTCAAAGTTTTCGATTGTACAGATAATGATTACATTATCGTTAGTATCACGAAGTAACTCTAATTCGAATTCTTTCCATCCTAATACGGCTTGTTCTACCAGTACTTCGTGTGTAGGAGAAGCATGAAGACCTCTGTTAAGGGCTGCATCAAAATCTTCTTTTTTGTGAACAAATCCACCTCCGGTACCGGCAAGTGTATAAGAAGGTCTGATAACCAGCGGGTAGCCAATTTCTTGTGCTGCTTCTTTTCCTTCTAAGAAGGAGTTTGCAATTTTGGATGTGGCAACACCTACACCGATATCAACCATCAACTGACGGAAAGCTTCACGATTTTCAGTTTTTTCAATTGCTGCAACGTCGACACCGATGACTTTGATATCGTACTTTTCCCAGATACCGCGCTCGGAAGCTTCGATACATAGGTTTAATGCTGTCTGTCCGCCCATAGTAGGCAATACAGCGTCGATGTTGTGTTTCTGAAGGACTTCTTCGATGCTTTCGCAGGTCAAAGGAAGCAAGTACACATTGTCTGCTACGACTTTGTCTGTCATGATCGTAGCAGGATTGGAGTTAATAATGGAAACCTCAATACCTTCTTCTTTCAAAGATAAAGCAGCTTGAGATCCGGAGTAGTCAAACTCACAAGCCTGACCGATAACGATAGGACCTGATCCAATAATTAAAACCGATTTGATGGAAGTGTTTCTTGGCATTTTTGTAGTTCAAAAAAATTATTTTCTAAAACGATCTTGAGCAAAACAATCAAAATGCTATCCGGAGAGAGGGGAGTATTCCGACTGCTTTGTCGGAGTGCAAAGTTACATTTTATATTTTAAAAAAGTTGATTTATTTTCAAGTTTAACTCCCTGATACAAAATACAAAAAAGGATGGAAATTTATTTCCATCCTTTTTTGTATTTAATATATAAGTACTTCGTCTGTAAAAAGATAGCCTTTCATACTGTTAGGGGCTTTTATACGCACAAATCTCGCAGCCTGGCTTTTGGGTAATTTTAATTCAAATTTTTTAAATTTCAATTTCGGATCATCTGTTCCCACATCATTTTTTACAGTTCCGATTTCCCGGAAAGTTTTTCCGTTATCGGAGATAAGTACGGTAAATTCTCCAGGGAAATAAACACCTGGTCCCGGAACCTGCATGAAATTCATGGCCACGCTTTTAATTTCCTCTCTTCGTTCAAAATCTACTGTAATGTCCAGATCTTTGGTAAAACCCTGCCACTCACCGTCCCCATAGCTTAATCCACCTTTTTTACCGTTGGTTAATGTCAACTCCTTTTGGGCCGGATAGCCGTCCCAGCTATTTTGATAAATAACTGTTTTCCCTATAGCTTTGTGCACGTCTACTTCTATGCTTTGTACCGGACCTACACGAACAGAATCGATAAACATAGCTGCCGTGAGTGTCGTCGGTATGGTAAGATCAATTGGTTGCGTATAGGTTGTCGATTGCGCTGTAGGAACTGAACCGTCGATTGTATAATGTATATCCGGATTGATCTGTTCTGTATTGATGCTGATCAGGTTACTGTATCTTTTGTTATTGAACTGCACATCAAACCCGACATTGTAGGACGGACGATAGTAGTTCACTTCCAGCTGTTGCAGAATTTTATAATGGTTTTGCAGTCTGGCTTTGAAATCTTCCCAGTTTTTATCCTCTTTTTTAGACCAGACAATTTCAGAAAGAGCTAATGCCCGTGGAAATGCCATATATTCTACATGCTGATAAGTCGGCATGTACTCCGCCCACAGATTGGCTTGCGCACCTAATACATGCTTTGCTTTATCGCCGCTGATGGTTGATGGTACAGGATCATAAGAGTAGACTTTTTCTATTGGCAAATAACCACCGATCGCTTCCGGCTGTGTACGCGGATCTGTCTGATAGCTGTCGAAATATAAGTAGCCACCCGGAGTCATAATAACATCATGACCGGCATTTGCAGCTTTAATACCTCCGTCTTCTCCACGCCAGCTCATCACTGTAGCTCCTTCGCTCAATCCTCCTTCCAAAATCTCGTCCCATCCTAAAAGCTTGCGGCCTTTCGATTGCAGATACTGATCCATCTGTCTGATGGCATAGCTTTGAAGTTCTTCCTCATTTTTCAGTCCCTCTTTTTTCATGAGCGCCTGATCTTTCGGACAATTTTTCCAGTGCTCTTTAGAAGCCTCATCGCCACCGATGTGTATATAGGTGGACGGAAATATCTGGATGACTTCGTCCAGTACATTTTTGAGGAAAGTGAATGTTTCCTCATTTCCTATACACAATTCTCCTTGTGTATAAGGCTTACCGGAACATGAAAGTTGTGGAAATACAGCCAGAACCTCTTCTGAGTGTCCCGGCATTTCTATTTCCGGAATAACCGTAATGCCTTTTCGGGCAGCATATGCGACCAGTTCACGAGCCTGATCTTGTGTGTAATATCCTCCGCTGGCATTTGCTGTCCCTTGCTCCACATACTGACGTCCGTTATTCCACCATTCTTTCCAGCTGGAATGTGTACGCCAGGCTGCTTTTTTTGTCAATTCGGGATATTTAAGGATTTCTAATCTCCAGCCTGCACCATCTGTAAGATGCCAGTGGAGTCGGTTAAATTTGTAAATGGCCATGACATCTACAAATTTCTTTAATGAGGCAAAAGGCATAAAATGACGTGAAACATCAAGCATTATTCCTCTGTATCCAAAGCGTGGGCTATCCTGGATTTCAACCGAAGGCACGATTTCAGGTTGATCCTGCAGGTAGGCCATTTGTATCAGCGTATAGATCGCATTTATCATCAGCGCAGGAGTCTTAGCCTTCAGCACAATTCCATTGTTATCAATATCGATGTGATACGTATTGTCACCGATCTGGTCTGTGCTAAGTCCCGTGATCAGTCTGATGCCGTTTTCAGGCGTTTTCTTTACTTTTTTGATTTTTTCTATGGTATATCCTTTTATTGCGGGATGTTCGGCTAATAAACCTGCGACTTCCTCAAATTCAGGAGATACATATAAGATAGGTTGACCCGGAATAGTATAGCTGCCTACGTGATATGTAATTCGATTCGGTTTGGGAATAATGTTCAGCGTTTTGTTTTGAGCTAAACCTGTGAGTGGCAATAAAAAGAATAAAAGAAGTGTATTAAGGATAATTCGAAACATGTCAGTAATAGCGTTTTTTGTTACAAATATCTTAAATTAGGTTCTAAAAAGCGACTTTGCGCATAAATAATTAACTGTAAAAGGAACTAATTGTTTTATGATATTATTCAAACAATTTGAAATCTCTGATTTATCCGAATATTCCTTAACTTTGTGCTATGATTGAACTTCCAGTTATTCCGGTAACCCCGACGCAGAGAAGACCGGATTGGTTACGTGTAAAGTTGCCTGTAGGCAAAGAATACAGACATGTACGAAGTCTTGTTGATGAGCATAAATTACATACGATCTGTGAAAGTGGTAACTGTCCTAATATGGGTGAATGTTGGGGAGCCGGTACAGCGACCTTTATGATTTTGGGAAATATTTGTACCCGTTCATGTTCTTTCTGTGCGGTGGCTACGGGCAGACCGTTGCCGGCAGATCTGGATGAACCTAATCGTGTAGCAGATTCGGTAAAACTGATGCAGGTGAAACATTGTGTTATTACATCTGTAGACCGTGACGATCTGAAAGATGGAGGGTCAACAATCTGGGCCGAAACAATCAATGCAATTCGCAGAGAAAGTCCTGAAACAACACTTGAAACTTTAATTCCTGATTTCAAGGGCCAGTGGGACAATCTGGACCGTGTGCTTGCAGTACGTCCTGAGGTTGTGTCTCACAATCTGGAAACTGTACGCAGACTGACAAGAGAAGTACGTATACAAGCTAAATATGACCGTTCACTGGAATGCCTGAGAAGAATATCTGAGGCTGGTTTACGGACTAAATCAGGCATCATGCTGGGACTGGGAGAGACGGAAGAAGATGTGATCGAAGCTATGCAGGATCTGTATGATGTAGGTGTTCATATTCTTACTTTGGGACAATACCTGCAACCTACAAAAGCGCATCACCCGGTTATCGATTGGATTACTCCGGCACAATTTGATAAATATAAAGAGATCGGACTGAAAATGGGATTCAAATATGTAGAATCAGGACCATTGGTTCGTTCATCATACCATGCTGAAAAGCATTTATTTGATATGCAATAAGATCTTGATCTGCAGATACAAAAATATACCCTCTCCTTAAACCGAGAGGGTATTTTATTTATATACAACACAACAATTTCTGTTAGAGGTTGAACAATACTTTTACTATCGCCATACGACCACGAAGATCGTATCTGTTATCCGACAACATATTGGATGAAACGGTATAGGTTTGAAAAGTTTTGATATTAGCCAGATTACTCATATCCAATTCCAGATCTGTTTTCCACTTTTGAATGCGGTATCGTGCAAAGAAATCTACAAATGTATAATTGATATCTCTCATCAAAGGCTGGTGAGTATAATGGTGTCTCATACTGAACCGTAAGTAGGCATTTTTGAAAGGATGAACAGGAAATCCTATCACTTGTGTAATTCCGGTAACCTGTCTGTCGAAACCATCTTCTGCCTCTCTTTGTCTGCTGATATTCCAGTTAATCGTACCGGAGTAAGACAGGTTGTAATTCTTCCATATCTTAGCTTCAAATCCAGGTTGAACTACATAACTGGTATTACGGAATGGTAAAAGTGCATCATTAAAAAGCTGATTATAATCTGAAAGATTCCATGATACTTTAACCTTGACAGTACTTGCCAGACGAAATAAGTACTTATCAAATCCAATATAACCTGAATATGCCAGTATCTTATTGTCCATAGGCACCAGTACCTCTTCCGTAATATTATTACTGACCCGTGAGGAAATAATTGTGTTGGATACAGATTGACTATAATTGAGTCCGGCATTGACAAAGAGTATTTTTGTGATTCTGTTAAAATTGTAATTCAATCCGATATTATGACTCTGACTTTCATTAATTTCAGATTGGTTCTGACTCAACATCCGGTAGTTCCGGACCAGCAACCCCCTGTATACATTTGTAATTCCACCAAAAGAATTGCTGAAGTTGTAATTTAGGCTGATTTCATCTTCCTGCATTACTTTCATTTTGAATTTAAAAACAGGATTGAATAGCACATCGTTTCTGTTTTTCTGAAGATCAAATCCGGGATCAGAAAAAGAGGTGATCTGATAGGCAAGGGGCAGAGAAAGCATTGCCTCCATTCGGTTCTGTTTCCATTCATATTGTGCATTGACATAAAATTTGTTGCGAAGCCATGTCATATTATTGCCCAGCTGCCCTTCGGATTGCATAGCCTCCGTTTCCGTCTGACGAAGCAAAAGATCGGATCGCAGATGTTGCCTGTCATTGGAAATTCCGGCTTCATAGAGTTGCCGGATTTTAGATTTGGATATCCGATAGCCTGCTGATAATGTATTATAGAGTGTTGGGACTTCGACTTTTTGATGAGTAGCACTGTAATGCTGACCAGAATTTAATACATCCGGAAATATTCCCGGCTGTATATTCAGAAACTGGGGTTTATTACCATAAGTAAAGGACCAGTTAAACTCTACGATATGTCTGTTTTTAAATTCCGGGACAAAACTTAGCTGATTGGATATTCCTCGTATAGTATGCTGCCGGTTCTGGTCTATAGACTGTGCATTGCTTAGTAATGCAGCAATGCCATTCTGTTTTTCATATTCAAAAGACAGGGTATTGTTGATATACTTTTTCTCTATATTTTTACTGAGTGTAAGCCGTATAGCACTCATAAATTTTTCGGTCTCTGTATGTTGTGACTCATCAAAAGATGCTGTCCCGGTTTCTGAATAGTATGCAGTCTGCCCTCTGAAAGATCTTCTTTCTTTATCATACAAAGCCTGAATGTTTGATTTGAGCTGCAGGTCATTTTTCAAATTAAACAGATTATTGGTGTTTAGGGCTCCGGTGTTATTGAAGTAATACTGTTGTTTCGATATCGGAGGAGGACCTATTGTGCCAAGAGACAATAAATTATTGACACTGGAATTTCCGAGTTTTGAAAATATGGATGCCTGATTATATCCAATCAGGTCTGCTGTGAGATCTTTACCGGTATTGTTGCCATTGAGAACATTCAGCATTTTATATTTCTTATTAAACAGAATACTGTTCAACTCAGAATCGTACTGTTTGGGAAATCCTCCCCCAAGTTTTGCCTGCCCGGTCAGTTTGAGTCTGGCGTCATCCTTTATCAACAGATTTATCGCAACCTGATCGGTAAATCTTTTGTTTTTTAATACTTTCAGGTGCTCATGGTTATTGAGCACCTGAATATCCTGTACCATTTTATACGGAATGGTACGTGTCCCGATTGCATATCTGTCATCAAGCAAATCGTCTCCGTCTATGTAAAAGTTGGAGATTGATTTCCCCTGATATTTGATCTGCCCCGATTCACTGACTTCCATTCCCGGTATACGTTTGATGACATCACCAATAGAACGGTCTTCTTCTTTCGCAAAAGATTCTACATTGTAGGAAAGTGTATCTCCTAATTTCCGGATTTGTGGCCGGCTTTTGACTTCTACATCCTCCAGTAAATGTATTTTCGGAATAAGAGTAACCATCAGATCAATAGCTCCTTTATGGAGCTTCTGTCTGAATTTATCATAACCCAAATGATTTATTTCCATGATCAGATCTTCCGGAGGACGGGTCGTTACGATCGTAAAATTACCTTCTGCATTTGTGGATTTGAATGCGATTATCTTATTTTCTGCAGATAGGAGATTTACGCTTGCATACGGTATTTTTTGCTTACTGTTCGCATCTGTAACTGTCCCTGATATCTTGTATTCCTGCGCCATACATCCCATACGAAGCAACCATAGAAATAACAAAAGAATGAGTTTTTTCATTTATGGAATCAGTTCGATAGGGTTGTTTGTGATTTTAGAAGGTTTATAATTATCATCCTGCTGAACATTTACACTTTTTATTTTGGACATATCCATTTCTCCGGATGCTTTTGCGCTTGTGGCGGATACGGAAATACTGTTGCCGGATACACTTACACCTGCAGAATTTTGCCTTTGCGCCTGTTTAGCTTGTATATATGCCTGTGGATTAGCCTGAAAAGCATCTTGAATTTTCTTAATTTCCTTGAGATTTGATTTGACCGCATTTGCCGGTAACTCTACATTCAAGAGACCGTTGTCTAATTTGTCAAAACCCGAATATTCAAATATGACCTCTTTTTTATCGTCATAGGCTTCCAGAATAAGCCCTGGTAATCCCTGTAATTTCCATGGACCGAATGAAAAGGGTAATTCTGTAGTGAACCAGGCTGTATAGTTTCTGCCTTTGTAACTAGTCTGTGCTTTCTGAGCCTTGTAACCACCAATTTCCCGTGTTTCATCCACTATATTCCAATCCATTTCCGGCCACTGGGTATCTACCAGAAATTTGTCACCTGCTACATCCTTAAGTTCAGTTATCTTGTGCTCATGAGGACGTAAATAATAAGATTCCTGAGTAGGAGAGGTATTGCGGACAATTTTCAGATTACCGTCAAATGCAGGATTATCCATTTGTTTTTTTATATCTTCCTGTGCCCGGTTTGAAGAATAAGAGGTGAAGTAACTCGAATTCTTACCGAGATATAAAACCATCTCATCACGCCGGAACTGTTCCCGATGGCTGGTATCATTGACGTGTTTAAAAAGATAGTGTGCTTTCGCAAGTGCAGGTTCTGTCTGTTGCGCATGGGCATAGCTTAGTAAAAATAACCCAATTAAAAATAAGTATGATTTTTTCATAATATTACATTTATATCGTAAATATACGAAATTATCGTAATTATGAAATTATTTTGAATTTCTTATTCATTTTGTCCAGACTGCACTTTTAGGAGTAGCAACGGATAGCTATTGGATAGTCTGTATATCTTGGATATATTTGAATGAATTAATGAATATGCTCTATGAAATTTAAAATAAGCTTTGCTCTTTTTCTTTCCCTGTGTTTTTTCACCATCAGCCAGGCGCAGTCAAAAAAAATACTTGTGCATACAAATTATGGTGATTTTAAGGTATTGCTATACGATTATACACCGCATCACCAGCAACTTCTTCTTGATGCTATACAAAGCGGAGTATATACAAATGCACAGTTTAATCGTGTAATCTCAGATTTTGTCGTGCAGGGTGGAGAGCTTGACGAAGATATTCTTGCAGAAGAAGCCAAATCTCCTTCAAAACTACCTGTTCGTCTGGCTCCCGAATTTGATACACGAGCTTTTCATAAAATTGGAGCATTAGGAGCGGGCAGAGATGACAACCCTTCAAAATCCTCATTTTTAAATCAGCTCTATTTTGTTGTAGGGAAGAAAGTAACTGTACAGGACCTTGATGCATTGGAGGCAAAAAAGGGAATTGTATATAGTAAAGAACAACGGGAAGAATACCTCAGGAATGGCGGACAGCCGAGGCTCGATCATGATTATACGGTATTCGGAGAGATATATGAAGGACTGGACGTCATCCTCAAGATCAGTAAAGTCAAAACCTCGTCTGCAAATCTGCCTGTAGATAAAGTAATATTTTCCCTTACTGTCATCGAATAACAGTTGTACTGAATTTATTAATCGCTAAAGTATTTACCTGTGTCCATGCCCAGAAGATGGTTTCAGATTAGTCTTTTTAATTTTGCAATTGCTGCAGGTATGGGACTGGTATTGCGCTATGCTGGTGTATTTCCGATTGGCAATATCAATTTTAAGTTTCTTTTGCACGGACATTCTCATGGTGCTATGCTGGGTTGGATTTACCTTGCATTGACTGCATTGATTTATGATCGTTTTGCAGAACAAAGTAAACAGTCTGAAAAATCCTTTAAGATACTGTTCATTGTATCCCAGATTGCTGTAATTGGAATGTTTATATTCTTTCCTGTTCAGGGATATGCTGTCTATTCTATCATTTTTTCTACTTTACAGCTGTTATGCAGCTATACATTTGTGTATCTGATCTGGAAGTTTCGAAAAAGAGAACATAATGCCGGATCAACGCTGTTGAAGACGGCATTGGCATTTATGCTGATTTCGACATTAGGCGTATGGTGCCTGGGACCTGCTGTTGGATTGATGGGGAATACTTCTGCGTTTTTTCAGATCGCAATACAATTTTTTCTACATTTTCAATTTAACGGATGGTTTGTGATAGCTGTATTGGCTATCGCTTTCTATTTCTTCAGGATAGCGTTTCAGGCAAAGGATTGGAAAGTTTTTTACATACTGTTGCTCTTGTCTGTAGTACTTACCTTTGCTTTGCCACTGAGTTGGTATCTCAAAAATCCACTGTTGTATTGGGTGCATACCGTTGGGATATTGGCACAATTAGCCGCATTTGTAATTCTCTATCGTTCGGTACGTTTTCAGGTGTATGGAATTTTAAAAACATATTCAGCAACAGAGCGTATTCTTTTTATTTATAGCGGACTGACATTGTTCATAAAAATACTCATTCCTTTCCTGTTGTTGTACCCTCCAATGATGGAGATTGTACATTATATAAGACATCTGGTTGTAGGTTTTATACATCTTCTGATGTTAGGGACGATCAGCGGAAGTCTGCTGTTATTCGCAATGAGATCCGGCTGGTTGAATATTTCTTCATATGGCGTCAGATTTTCAAGTTATCTGCTTATTATTGGCTTTACCTTAACAGAAATACTATTGCTGTTGCAGGGTTTAAGTATTTATATGGGCTGGCCTTTGGTGCCTTATTATCCTTTCCTTCTTTTCGGTGCCAGCATTGTTCTCTGTGTCGCTGTTTTACTACTTTTTATGTTTTCTTTTATTCCAAAAAGCCAATACAAAGAATCTAATGTTAAAGTTTAGTTAATTGCCTGTTTGTCAATGATCGGGGAGCTGTGTGTGGCATTTGTTTTGACCGGATTATTTCAGTTTAATTCTTAAAAATTAGAGTTATGAATCTCTCAAATTATTTCAAAAAAATGGCAGCAGTTGCTGCTATGGTTTCTGTGTTTGGAATTGCAACAAGTCAGGCACAACAGACTACCCCCGAGAAAGCGGTAAAAAAATCTGAGCAAAAGATAAAATCTGCCTCAGATAAATCAAAAGAAAAAGCAAAACAGACAGCAACAAAGGAAAAGGAAGCCGCAAAAAAGGTGACCGAAACAGCAAAGAAAGAACCGGCAAAAGAAAAGACTAAAGCTGTGAAAGCTGAAGAGTCTACAACAAAGAAGGCCACTACAAAAGCTAAAAAAGAAGTAGCCGCCGCTAAAAAAGAAACGGCATCTTCGACAGATAAGTTAAGTGGTGAAAAATATAATGGTCATCAGGTGTATGTAGGTCCTAAAGGTGGAAAATACTACATCAATAGTAATGGAAATAAAACATATATCAGCCAAAAGTAGTCTGATATACATACAGGAAAATGCGGCATGATCATATGCCGCATTTTTTATAAATAGCTATTTCCGGATGAATACAGTCTCTCCTGCAATTACCGTCTGTATAACCTTAGTTCCTCTTAGTTCCTGATTAGGAATCTGCATAATATCTTTATTCAGAATAACAAAATCTGCATCTTTTCCTTTTTCTATACTTCCACGCTGTTTTTCCTGAAAGCAGGAATAGGCTGCCCAGATGGTCATACCTCTTAAGGCCTGCTCACGGCTGATGGCATTTTCCATTTGAAATCCTCCCTGCGGGAAGCCTTTAGCATCCACACGTGCCACAGCAGCATGAAATCCATAAAGCGGATTAAAATGTTCTACAGGGAAGTCGCTTCCCAAGGCAAGCATGCCATACTCTTGCAGAAGATTTTTGTAAGCGTAGGCTCCTTTTAGTCTTTCCTCTCCTAAGCGGTCTTTAGCCCAGTACATATCTGATGTAGCATGTGTAGGCTGTACAGACGGAATAATATGGAATTGTCTGAATTTGTGAAAATCTCCGGGTGCAATGATCTGTGCATGCTCTATCCGCCAACGGCGGTTGATATTGTCTTTTAAATATTTTCCATACACATCTAATATAATCCGGTTAGCCGAATCTCCAATAGCATGTGTGTTGACCTGAAACGGGCTGTTTGCCAATTGATGGATCACTGTATCAAATGCCGCAGGACTATGTAACAGAAATCCTTTTGTAGGAGCATCATGATAATGCGCGAGGAGGCAGGCTCCTCTGGAACCCAAAGCTCCGTCTGCCAATAACTTAAAAGAACGGATTGTCAGCCGGTCTGTATCGTATACCCCGTCTTTCAGGTAATGGCTTATATTCTCCGGATTAGCTGCTATCATCGCATAGTCTCTGATCTTAAGTTCATTTCTCTTGTAGAAATCTTTCAGCATCCCGAGCTGTGTATGTGTGAGTCCGGCATCAACAATAGAGGTCAGCCCTACAGATAAGAGGGAGTCCTGAGCAACCTGTAATGTTTGCAGAACAGCAGATTCTTCCGCCTCCGGAATCTGCTTACTCACCAGATCCATGGCATTGTCCACGAGTATGCCATTCGGAATGCCGTTTTCTCCACCTATCAGTCCTCCTTCGATCGTGCGCACTTCTGTGACTTTTGCCATACGAAGAGCCTGCGTGTTAACTACAGCAGCATGATAGTCTACACGGGAAAGGTATACTGGGATATCAGGAAATGCTTTATCTAACAGTTCTTTCGTTGGAAACTTCTTATCCTTCCAAAGATTTTGATCCCATCCTCCTCCGATAATCCACTTTTTTTCGGGGCGTGCCTTATGATAAGCCTGTAGCCGGGTTATTACTTCTTCAAATGATTTACTTCCCATCAGATCTACCTGATCCAGCAATTCCCCAAGTAGGAAAAAGTGAGCATGAGCATCGTAAAATCCGGGATAAATGGCTTTGCCGTTTGCATCGATCTCTTCTTTTGCCGTATACTGCTGCCGGATAGTTGTACCTGATCCTATCGCTATAAACTTGCCGTCTTTTACGGCGAAAGCTTCTGCAACTGTAAATGCGGAATCTACAGTATAGATTCTGGCATTGTATACAATCAGATCCACCTGGTTGGTCTGTTTGCAACCGGACAGAAGGAATAAACTAAAGACACAATAAAGGTAAATGCTTCGCATATCATAAGGTTTGATCTTACTAAAATACAAATCATTGGGATACAATACGATGTGAATGGGAGTTTATTGCAATTAAAGTCCGGTTTTTTTTTAAGATACAGTATTAATGCACACTAAACCTTTTCAAAAAAACGTTGTCTATGATAAGCGCTGGTTTCTGTATAACCGGTTGGCCTTTAATGATTTCTTAATATATAAATGTAAGGATCAAGTTGTAAATTTATACAGTTAAAAACGCCTCCTATGAAAGTTATGATAAGAATTGCTGTAGTTCTGTTTATTTTTCTTTCTTTTCTTCCGGAAAGTTACGGTCAGGAAGTGAAAGTGAAAGGCAGTTTCCCATACAAACAACAGGGGCTTACTGAAAAGGAGGCAATAGTACATTTGCTTAGCCGGTTTACCTACGGTTTTGATGAGCAACAGATCGAAAAAGTAGAAAAGCAGGGATTGGAAAAATGGTTTAGACAACAGCTTGAGGGCAATATCAAGGACGATCGGCTGAATAATCTAATGGGTAATTATGCAGATGTATTATTAAGCAATCGTGCGATTGATTCGCTATACCCACGCTCAGCTCGTGTGAGAAGGCAGGCTGTCAATGAAGGTTTTATTTCAAAAGATTCTATAGATAACAGCAAGCAGTCTTACAAAGATGCGATTCGAAAATTTATGGAAGTCAAAGGTTACAGGCCTGAAAACGAATTAAACCGCCAGTTTCTGGCTTCTAAAATAGTACGTGCTGTATATAGTCAGAATCAGCTTCGAGAAGTAATGACCGATTTCTGGTTTAACCACTTTAATGTATCCTTTACCAAAGGACAGGCAGCTCCGTTTATTCCCAATTATGAAGCTTATGTTATCAGACCTAATGCCTTAGGTAATTTTCAGGATCTTCTTCTGGCGACAGCGAAAGCTCCCGCTATGCTGATGTATCTGGATAATTTTTCCAGCGTAGCTGATAATCCAAAGAGCAAAGGAAAAAAGGGACTTAATGAAAATTATGCACGCGAACTGATGGAACTACACACATTGGGTGTGGATGGAGGATATACGCAAAAAGATGTCACAGAAGCTGCACGTGTTCTGACAGGCTGGACG
Organism: Sphingobacterium spiritivorum; assembly: GCF_016725325.1. Classification (NCBI taxonomy): domain Bacteria; kingdom Pseudomonadati; phylum Bacteroidota; class Sphingobacteriia; order Sphingobacteriales; family Sphingobacteriaceae; genus Sphingobacterium; species Sphingobacterium spiritivorum. The sequence goes on along the minus strand of NZ_CP068083.1, from coordinate 1,229,881 downwards.
ATCTATCCTATGCAAGGGTATGGAAACGTACAAAAAGAAAATATCGCTAACAATAAAAATAACATAGCAGATGGTGATTTTTTGTTTCTGGCTAACCGGCATGATAAGGGAACAAAAACAGTACTAGCGCATACTTTCAGTAATAGGGGGTATGAAGAGGGTGTGGAATTATTAAAAATGCTGGCATCAAAACCGCAGACTGCAGAATTTATCGTTCGTAAGCTTGCTGTTCGGTTTGTATCTGATATACCTTCTCCTGAATTGGTAAAGCGTATGAAAGATACTTTTCTGAAAAACAACGGTGATATTTCAGCTGTATTGACAATGATGGTGTATTCTCCGGAATTTTGGGATAAGAAAACTATTGATCAGAAAATAAAAACGCCTTTCGAGTTAGCAATCAGTGCGGTCAGAGGACTGGATGCAGATGTGAATAATCCTGTCAAGCTTAATAACTGGGTAACCCGAATGGGGGAACAGAAGTATCATTATATCGCACCGACAGGCTTTCCGGACAAATCAGACTATTGGATCAATACGGGTGCTTTATTGAACAGAATGAATTTCGGACTATCTTTTACTTCGGAAAATAATTCGGGAGTAGATGTTGATCTGATGCGAGTAACAGGTGGCAGAGAACCAGAAAGTGCTGAACAGGCACTGGAAGTATTTGGTCGTAAGCTTTTGCCGGAAGTGGATATGGATGTGCTGAAAAAGAGACTGACACCTTTACTGACACAACAGGATCTGCATGAGAAAGTATCAGCAGCCTCACAGAAAAACAGAGAGAAAAGCATGATGCAGGATGATCGTGCACAAGAACAGAAGATAAGTGCTAAGAGTAAGAATCAGACTAATGCTATGCTGGCACAGATTGTAGGACTTATTATAGGTTCTCCGGAGTTTCAGCGGCGATAATAATCGAAAAGAAGATGTTAAACAGACGGGCATTTTTAAAAAATTCAGGGTTGGGTCTATTTGGAATAGGTCTGATGGGGGGTATTCCGGCTTTTTTAGCGGAAGCAGTTGCCAGAGAAAAATTATTGAACCCCTACAGCAAGCGTAAGGTGATGGTCTGTATTTTTCAACGTGGAGCTATGGACGGCTTGATGGCTGTAACACCATTTCTGGATACACATTTGCAGGCTGCACGTCCTGATTTATTTTTATCGGCTGCAAAATCAGAAGGAGCATCAGCTCTGATTGATCTGGACGGAAGATACGGGCTGCACCCCGGGATGAAAGCATTTGAGGAAGTCTTCCGTGAAAACCGGCTGGCAATCGTTCACGGAATGGGATCACCTAATACCACACGTTCTCATTTTGATGCGCAGGATTATATGGAGTCCGGTACTCCTTTTGAGAAAAATACCAGCAGTGGATGGTTGAATCGTGCGGTTGGATTATTGGGACACGATAGTCTGACTCCTTTTTCAGCCGTCAGTATCACAGCAGCGCTACCCCGTTCATTATATGGTGAGCATGAAGCATTAGCCATCAGCGACATTAAAAATTTTAAGATACAGGGTAAAGGTGTGACCTTTAATCAGAATGCAAAGAGTTTTGAAGATCTGTATGATAATACGGTAAATGAGGTGTTACGTGATACCGGGAAGGAAAGCTTTGAAGCAATGAAGATGCTGCAAAGTAACGCGGTTAAAAATTATCAGCCTGCCAATAATGTAACTTATCCTGGAAGTAACCTGGGTAAGTCTTTGAAGCAAATTGCACAATTGATCAAAATGGATGTAGGGCTTGAAGTCGCCTTTACGGAAAGTAATGGTTGGGATACGCATTTCAATCAGGGAAAAGATACCGGTATTTTTGCCCGTAATGTTGCTGATCTTTCCAATTCTATAATGGCTTTCTGGAAAGATATCGAAGCATATCAGGATGATGTCACCGTCATGACAATGACTGAGTTTGGCCGGACCGTACATCAGAATGGAACAGGAGGAACCGATCATGGACGCGGATCCTGCAATTTTATTCTGGGGAATCAGGTGAATGGTGGAAAAGTGCACGGAAATATGGATGAGCTGGCAAAAGAAAATCTGGAAGATGGAAGAGACCTTAAAGTGACAACGGATTTCCGGGCTGTCTTTTCAGAGGTTGCCGACAGGCATCTGAAGTTAAATGATGATAAAATATTATTTCCCGATTGGAATGGACAATCTATCGGTCTAATGAAGGCATAATGTTTGCTTGGTCATGAGAAATAATATTAAATTATGATCAGATTTATTTTTTCTTCGATTCTTTTGATGATGAGTTTCACCTTACAGGTATCTGCCCAACAGACATTACCTGTAAAGCGGCCTTTGCTTGTCCCTTTTCAGGTAAATGGAGAATATGGGTTAATGGACACCCTGGGTAATGAAGTTAAAGCACCGGGTTTTTGTGTATCTGTTAAAGTGTACAGAGATTTTTCTTACTATGTCATTGTAGATAAAGACGCCAAAGACAACTATTTCTATTGGCTTATGGATACGCAGACTGGCAAGCCTGTTAATATGGGAACCCTCAAGGATAGCAGTCCGTTAATAATTGTCGGTGACATTGCCTATTACCATTTTGAAAAGGATAATAAGACTGTAATCGCTTCTCCGGTGAATCATCAAAGTTTTACACTGGATAAGATTTATTCCAGAATAGAAGCGTTTAGCATTTATGATTCGGCTAGAAAAAATAAGACACAATACCTTGCTGTATATGATACAGATAGAAAAGGGAGAATTATTTCAGTGGCAGATCAGTTTCGAAAAGTTGCAACAATCCCTCCATTTGAAAAATTAGAACTTATCAGTGCTACCCTTGATGAAGGTTATTCACGTTATACCTTTCCGGTAGGCTTTGCTGTAGACGAAATTGTTCCAAAAAAAGCTCCTGTTACACCCGTGAAAACTGCCGCAAAGGGTAAAGCTAAGAAGTCAGACAGGCTGGAACCTCCTGAAGCAATTAAACCACCGGAAATGTACAAGCCGATAAATATGGATGGGCAGGATGAAAACTGGAAAGCCGTTATCTATGATAATCAATTAGTCCGTAAAGGAGAAAGCTTAACGACTGATTCGGCATTAACTGCTCTTTTTGGAGCAAAAGTAAGATTGTCCCGCAATATTCCCGGAGATATATCTGCGGGCTCAGGTATAATAAAGGCCGGAATCGGAGGCAATCAGGGTGAAGAGCTCAATGATGAATTTGCAATCAGACAGCTTACAAAGGAAGTATCAGGCGGGGCATATCGTGAAATCCACTACTTCGGACATATAAATAAGGATAATACCTTTACTGAACTGATCTCTCAGGATGAGGCTCAGTTTAACTGGGCCTATCAGAACAATTCCCCGTTGCTTTCTATCCGTTACTATAAAGATGGAGGAAAGGTAACAGCCTATTTTGATTTCAATGGTGCGGTATTACCAAAAAATAAATTGATGGTGCCGGCAAAATATTATACGGGCAGCATGAGCCCTTACCTATTCTAAGAGAAACTAAAAAGAAACAAAAAAAGCTGTTCCACAATTGCGGAACAGCTTTTTTGTTTCAAAAATCAAAATAGATGATCTAGCAGTACTCGTCAAATGCAGCAACCAGATTGTCTGCAATCATTTGTGCCGGGCGACCTTCGATCATATGTCTTTCAATCATGTGCACCAATTTACCGTCTTTGAAAAGAGCCATTGCCGGTGAAGACGGCGGGTAAGGCAACATGTATTCACGTGCTTTATCTACAGCATCTTTTTCCATACCTGCAAATACAGTGACCAGTTTGTCAGGATGTTTTTCATTTTTTACAGCAGCTTTAGCAGCAGGTCTTGCATTTGCAGCAGCACAACCACATACGGAGTTTACAACTACAAAAACAGTTCCTTCAGAAGGAATTGCTGAATCTACTTCTGCAATGGTCTTTAACTCCTGGAAACCAGCATCCGTAAGCTCCTTACGCATGGGTTCAACTAAATATTCTGGATACATTTCTTCTCTTTTTAAATTAAATATCTACAAATATAAGGCACTTATACTCCCCCGTCAAGTTTATACTCTCAAATGAATGTCAGATTTGTAAATGCCAAAAAGCTAATGTTTTGAATTGACTGTCGTTAATGGTATTTTTGTATTCTAAATTTTAAAAGAGAAAATTATTATGTCATCAATAGAAAGCACGTACGTACCGTACAAAGTTAAAGATATCAGCCTTGCAGAATGGGGTCGTAAAGAGATTGAACTGGCAGAAGCTGAAATGCCGGGTTTGATGAGCTTGCGTGAGGAGTTTGGGGCTGCCAAACCACTTAAAGGAGCTCGTATTGCAGGATGTCTGCATATGACTATTCAGACAGCGGTATTAATAGAGACTTTGGTCGAGTTGGGAGCAGATGTGACCTGGTCATCCTGTAACATCTTTTCTACCCAGGATCATGCTGCGGCTGCTATTGCAGCAGCGGGTATCCCTGTGTATGCATGGAAAGGCATGAATACGGAAGAATTTGACTGGTGTATCGAACAAACCTTATATTTCGGAGAAGATCGTCAGCCCTTGAATATGATCCTGGATGATGGTGGTGACCTGACAAATATGGTTTTTGATAAATATCCTGAACTTATCAGCGAAATAAAGGGATTATCAGAAGAAACGACTACAGGTGTTCACCGTCTGTATGAGCGTATGAAAAACGGAACATTGCACCTGCCTGCAATCAATGTGAATGATTCGGTTACGAAATCCAAATTTGATAATAAATACGGTTGTCGTGAATCATTGGTAGATGCTATTCGTCGTGCAACAGATCTGATGCTGGCTGGTAAAGTTGCCGTAGTAGCTGGTTATGGAGATGTGGGTAAAGGATCTGCAGAATCTCTGCGTTCAGCGGGAGTACGCGTTATCGTAACGGAAATTGATCCGATCTGTGCACTTCAGGCTGCAATGGAAGGATTTGAGGTTAAGAAATTCGCAGATGCAGTAAAAGAAGCTAATATCGTGGTGACTACTACCGGAAATAAAGATATCGTTCGTGCTGAGCATTTCAAAACAATGAAGGATAAAACTGTAGTATGTAATATCGGACACTTTGATAATGAAATTGATGTAGCCTGGTTAAATACGAACTACGGTAATACCAAGATTGAGATCAAACCTCAGGTTGATAAATACACTATTGATGGTACTGACATTATTTTACTGGCAGAAGGTCGTTTAGTAAATCTGGGATGTGCTACAGGACACCCTTCCTTCGTGATGTCGAACTCGTTTACGAATCAGACGCTGGCCCAATTAGAATTGTGGACTAACACGGCTGCTTATGAAAATAAGGTGTATACGTTACCAAAACACCTGGATGAGAAGGTTGCACGTCTTCACCTGGCAAAAATCGGTGTGGAATTAGATACGTTAACGGAAGATCAGGCTGCCTATATCGGGGTTACGGTTGACGGCCCTTATAAAGCGGACGCTTATCGATACTAAGAGATTATCCTAATATAAAAAAGAGCTTCCTCCGAAAATTAAGATGAAGCTCTTTTTTTGTTAAGTATGTGATAGGATTACGTATTCTTCTATCGCTTTCAATGCATTTTGCAACCGGTCTTCTCCTAATCCTGAAATAAGTTTGTATCTGGCTCCTAAGCTGTTGAGCTCTTTTTTCCAGACCTCCAAGAAATGTTCCCGTTCATTTGGAAAATCACGCAGAGGATCATCCTCCCAGGGCAGATCTATATCCATAAGCAGGTACAGGTCGTACTCTCTGCATGTGATCTCATTTTTAACTTCATCCGGTGTCTCTCCAAACAGGTAATCGCACCATACTTTGACGGTCAGGATCGTAGTGTCGCAGATCAGGATATGATGTTGAGAAAGTGGAATAAGGCTGTCTTCAAGAGCAATCTGTCCATAATACATATTGACTTCATCCTGCAGCGTATATTCATTTTTTAGATTTTTACAATATTCGCGGGCATACTCCGGTACGCATACTGTATTGAAATGTCGGGCTATGGCTTGTGCAATGGTCGATTTTCCTGTAGATTCGGGGCCTACCACTGCTATTTTCTTTAAAATCTGATTCGCCATTCTTTATATTCCTCTTAATAGAGACAAATATATAAGAATAACTGTTCTTTATTGACCCTTTGACGGAATGCATATATATTTGATGAAAAATCTCAGACTAATATGCCTGTTAATTATTCAACCGACAAAAATATTATCGCTGTTTCAGATCCGGAGTATTCTGTTTTCGGATTTAGTATACTTCTCCTCCTGAGTGTAATTTCTGGTATAATTGTACTGATTCTGATTATTTCAGGCCTTGTAACTGGATTTGATATTATTTCTGTAATTGTTATATGTGTATTGCTGGGATGTAGTATCTATATGATTCGTATGTTATTATGGATACGTTACGGTAAAGAAATACTTGATATCTCTGATAAGCATCGACTGATTTACATTGCAGATTATCGTTACTTTAAGGATACACAGCCAGCTATTTCTTTACGTGATTTAAATATTGAATTTGTACCTGTAGCTGAGGATGAGAAGATAACCTTGCTTTTTCATAAGGATCAACAGAAGATACATACTGTTCATCCTCTTTCTTTAGCGGAAGCGCAGGAAGTGAAAACGGTCATATTATCCAGTTCAGGTAGTTAAATACGTCTTTTTCCAGTCTTTATAGCCTTTCCAGGCAATGAACGCGAAAGCAAGATACAGCACTGCTGTCAATAATAAATCCTTATGATAATAAAGCGGGATATAACAGATGTCTACAAATACCCACAATAACCAGTTTTGGAGTACTTTCCTGGTCATCAGGAATTGAGCTACAAAACTTACGGCCGTACAAAAGCCATCTATATAAGGTACATCGGAATTGGTCTGATAATCAAGGAAGGTTCCGAGAGCTGCTGTCAGAAGAATAATGATAGCCATTGTCTGTACCATCTGACGGTTCGTAAAACTTACAATAGGTTTGTCAGCTTCTCTTTTTCTTTTGATCCAGTAATACCAGCCGTATACAGCCGTTCCTAGAAAATAAATCTGTAATACCGCATCTCCGTAGAGTTTGCTATGGTAAAAAAGGTAGGCGTAGATAGTTACACTGATAATGCTGACAGGCCAGTTGAGGATATGTTGTCTGGCAGCAAGATAGACGCAGAGGAATCCGGTAATTGTGCCTATCCATTCGAGTAAAGAAGTCTGGACAAACTGCCGGGCAATTTGTTGAAAAAAGTCTTGCATACCTCTATTGCTTATCGCAGATAAAGATACAAAGTAAAGTTAGAAATCCTACTTTATACGTTACTGTACCAGTTTATTGGCACAATTTGTACTGGCGAAGGACTCCGGTTTTGCCTTAAACACAAATCCCATTCCCATAATATAGCCCATGGCTTCTTTGAGTGCAACGTTGGATTGGAAATTTGGATTGGTGTTGATGTCGGCGTGGACTTCGAGATCCACATGGTATTGATCGAGGAGGGGGCAGAGGTGGTAGGCGATTTCTATGGATTTCTGAACTTCAAGAAGCATCCGCTCTTTAATGCTCATGAGGTGGGTTCGCTTGTCTTTATGAATGAACATGAATCCGCCTTTGTGCTCTCGGAGGAAGACGATGACGGTAGCGAAGTCGATGGTTCCTCGTTTGACCTGAGAGTCGGTGCCGATGTAAACCTTGAGTTTGTTGCCAAGCCTCGTTTCCCGGGCTATGATTTCTTCAACGGCATCTGTAATAGGAATGCGAATATATTCGCCATTGTATTTTTGCCAATTCATAAAATATAAATTTTAGTGGTGAAAAAGAACGAATGATATAATAATATAAATGTAAGTGTTGTGTGTTGATTTTTAACATTTTAACTGCTAAATAATTGTTAATTAATTTCGTGCTTAACGTAAACTTCACGCTCTTGTTAGGATCAGTAGTTGCTGTGTTTTACTCTTTGTTTCCATACGCCAGGTCTCCTGCGTCTCCCAGTCCCGGTACTATATATGCTTTGCTCGTCAGTTCATTATCCACTGCTCCGATCCATAGTTGTGCTTCCGGAAGAAAGGCTCTGACGTGTTGTACTCCTTCTTCAGATGCAATCACCACGGCTATATGCAACTCTTTGATATTATAATCAGCAAGAAGGTCTTTGCAACACAGGACCAGACTACGGCCGGTGGCCAGCATGGGGTCTGCAATAATTACCACACGATCATCCAGATTCGGCGTATTGGTGTATTTTTTATGGATTTCGAACTCTCCGCTTTTCTTGGTGTGTCTGTATGCTGCAATAAATGCATTATCGGCCTGATCAAATACATTCAGAAATCCCTGATGAAAAGGAAGTCCTGCACGTATAATCGTTCCCAATACAGGATAATCTGAAGGAACATGTGTGTCAGCAACACCTAAGGGAGTATCTACAAAATGCTGACGGTATTCTAATGTCTTGCTGATCTCGTAAGCCATAACTTCACCTATACGTTCGAGATTGCGTCGGAAGCGCATTCTGTCCTGTTGGATTTTTACATCTCTGAGCTCTGCAATATATTGGTTGGCAATGCTGTTTTGCTTTGTAAGAATAGTCACCATAATAGTTGTGTTGTTTGTTACTCAATATACACAAAAAAATGAATTATTGTTTGCTACTGCTGGGATTTGGTACTTCGATAAGTTGAGAAAATTGCGTATTTTTATGTTTTATAGATGTACGGCAAATGAAATTCAAATTAACTTCCGAGTACCAACCAACCGGGGATCAGCCCCAGGCTATTAAAGAGTTAGTAGCAGGTGTGAATGATGGTGAAACATATCAGACTCTTCTCGGTGTTACAGGTTCGGGAAAGACGTTTACCATTGCAAATGTAATTCAGGAGACACAAAAGCCGGCACTGATTCTCAGCCATAATAAAACACTGGCGGCACAATTGTATGGAGAATTTAAACAGTTTTTTCCGGAAAACTCCGTGAATTACTTTGTGTCGTACTATGATTATTACCAGCCCGAAGCTTTTATTGCTTCTTCCAATACGTACATTGAAAAAGATCTTGCCATTAATGAAGAAATAGAAAAGTTGCGGTTAGCCACGACCTCTTCTTTAATGTCGGGCCGCAGAGATATTGTTGTTGTATCTTCTGTATCCTGTATTTATGGTATGGGGAATCCAGAGGATTTTTCCCGTTCTATTTTCCGCTTTGCAGTAGGAACAACTATCAGCAGAAATGCATTTCTTCACAAATTGGTGGAGATATTATATTCGCGTACAACTGCCGAATTTAAAAGAGGTACTTTCCGTGTAAAAGGAGATACTGTAGACGTATATCCTGCCTATCTGGATTATGCGATTCGGGTGTCCTTTTTTGGAGATGAGATTGATGAATTGAGTGCAATCGATCCGGTCTCTGCCAAGACAATTAATAAAATGGAAGATCTGGCCTTGTTTCCGGCCAATCTGTTTGTCACCCCTAAGGAAAAATTTACCCAATCAATCTGGGCTATTCAGGATGAATTGATGCAGCGTAAAACTCAACTGGAAGATGAAGGAAAGATGCTGGAAGCAAAGCGCCTGGAAGAGCGTGTCAACTATGATCTGGAAATGATGCGTGAACTGGGGTATTGCTCGGGGATTGAAAATTATTCCCGTTTCTTTGACGGCCGCCAGCCGGGAATGCGCCCCTTTACATTACTGGATTATTTCCCGGATGACTACTTATTAGTTATTGATGAAAGTCATGTTACTATTCCTCAACTTCGTGCTATGTATGGAGGTGACCGTTCCCGGAAAGTATCATTAGTAGAATATGGATTCCGTCTGCCGGCCGCGTTGGATAACAGACCGCTTAATTTTCCGGAATTTGAGTCGTTGACCAATCAGACCATATATGTTTCTGCTACTCCTGGTGATTATGAGTTACAGCAAACCGAAGGTGTGGTTGTGGAGCAAGTGATCAGACCTACTGGATTGTTAGATCCCGTTATTGAAGTACGTCCGGCTATTAACCAGGTGGATGATTTTCTGGAGCAGGTCGATAAAACAATTCAAGAAGGCGGACGTATACTGGCTACTACTTTAACGAAACGTATGGCGGAAGAACTGACCAAATATATGACTCGCCTGAATATTAAGGTACGCTATATCCACTCCGAGGTGAAAACCTTAGAACGTGTGGAAATCCTGCGTGGTCTCCGGCTTGGCGAGTTTGATGTATTAGTCGGCGTCAATTTGCTTCGTGAGGGACTGGATCTTCCGGAAGTGACTCTGGTAGCTATTCTGGATGCAGATAAGGAAGGTTTTTTACGTTCGGAGCGTTCTCTGATACAAACAATAGGGCGTGCTGCCCGTAACGATAAGGGACGTGTTATTATGTATGCAGATAAGATGACGGACAGTATGCGCATCACTATAGAGGAGACAAACCGACGTCGTGAAAAGCAGATGAAATATAATGAAGAGCATCATATTACTCCACGCACAGTAGGTAAGACAAGGGAAGAAATAATGGAACAGACTTCTGTTGCGGATTTCAACGGTATGGAACCTAAAATATATGTGGAACCTGATCCTACAGTAGCTGTGGCGGCTGATCCGGTGATGCAGTATCTGAGTGAGAAAGATCTTAAGAAAGCTATCGAAACAACTAAGAAACGTATGGAGAAAGCAGCAAAAGAAATGGATTTCCTTGAAGCCGCCAAGCTAAGAGACGAGATGTTCTCGCTGGAAAAGGCATATGATGACCGCTTTACTTCCTAATAGTTGTTTGTTGATATTTAATTTTTAATAGCGAAATAATTTGAAATTAAGATAAATTTTTAATACATTTAAATTATTATTGCTGTTGTATTCTTGAATAACTGTCGTTATTCTTTCAGGGTAATTCCCTTTTAAGCCAGGACTTTTTAATCAAAAATATGCTGTTATCTGATAGACATCAGATAACAGCATATCTGCACACCCTATTATTTTACTTTAAGTCTGTTTTGAATTATGAAAAGAAAAGCAAAACTTTATTTTGGACTATTTATCATATTGCATGTATGCTATTCATGCCGCAAATCGGGTCCTGTTCCGGAAGTAAGAGAAACCCATCGTGTAGATTTTGTACTGTCCGGTTTTACAGCCTCTGTTTCTTCTCTGGATAATGGACTGAAACTTCTGGCAAACTCCGGAAGCAACGTGCTATCAGAGCAAGCTTTATATTTCTGGTCCTTTAATAACGGTACTTTGAGACCTGATCTAGCATTAAATGAAGATGGAGTCCAATGGACTGTAACACCCAATAATGTTGATTTTGTAACGGGAAAGGCTTATGGGGAATATAATGCCGGACGTGCTGCGTCTTTTAGAGGTGTAACACAGATAGAGATCGCTATACCCTTGAAAGACGTAAAATCTTTAAATCAGTTAGCTTTTAATGCCTCGGGGTCAGATACTGGCCCTAAAGCATTGGATATCTTATATTCTGTGGATAATGGACTTACGTTTGTTGCGCTGCTTTCGGACTATGATATTAGCAGTATAAAGGGAACGGCCTGGGGAGATATTACTGCAGACCTGACCAAATTGCAGCGAACTGAAGAAATCCAGAAAATCATCTTCAGGCTTGTTTTGAAACGGGGTAACAACAGTCAATTCAATGAAAAAACGGGAACTATCCGAATTGATAATATGCGGCTTTCAGGATCTTATGATGGAAAGATTGTAACCGTAAACCCTCTTTTACGAAACTTATATTACCATATTTTCAACAGACAGGATCGCAAACTTGTAGCTGAAGGAAAGATAGAGCTTGAAAGAAATGCATTGGAAATGAACTTGCCTCTGACGCTGGCATCCGGAAGTTATGATGTCTCATTTATTTTGAGTCAGGCAGTTAAAACGCTGACTCTACCGCGCACGATCAAAACCGCGGATGATTATTATCTGTATAATACTTTTGATAATTCTGATAATGAGGTTTTCGGTGAAAGGATCATGAGCCTGGAAGTGGGGGAAGATCTGAAAGTTCCTCTGGTATTACAGCGTTATTATTCTCAGGTGAAATTTGAATTTACAGATAAAGCTGATCTTTCCGGAATCGGAAAAATAGAGATTGTACAGGAACACGAACTGCCCTATTATGTGCCTTTTAGTGAAGCCAGATTTCCGGATTTGTCCGATGGATCAGTTATTATATTTTATCCTGAATTTGGAAAAACACAACCTGAGCTGCAATTCAATCAGTTTCTTGGTTATCTTCCAGTTGCCAGGGACATAGGATATGCCCTGAAAGTATATAATAAGGATAATAAAATTATACGGGAATTTTCTGTTTCCTCTACATTAAAGCATAATATGAGATTGACGTTCAAGGGAATGTTACTGGAAGGCTTTTCATCTAATGCTAACTTTGCAATTCAGCTTAATGAGGAATGGGGAAAAGATGTGGAACAAAAATTTTGAGACTGGTTTCCGGATAAATACATAGGAGTTATGTAGCATTTGGCAGATGTTGTACGTTTTATGTAAAAAAACCTACTAATATGAAAGTGATCCAAAACCTATTTTTTGCTTTTCTGTCCTTGCTGTTATTCTCCTGTGAAAAAAGTGAAGAAAAACAGTCATCTGCTGAACCTGTTACTGTTTCGCTTATAGAACGAGCTGATGGATCTGCTAAAACTCTCCATTTAATTAATAAAACGGTAAAGATCTTTAATTGTGGTAATTATTACCTGCACAGCGATTTTAAACTGCAGAACGCAACAATTGTTCTAAATTATTATGATGTCAAGTCTCCGGATGTCTGCCTGACAAGTCTGGGACCTGCAGTTTCTCAGTTTGATTTGGTGAATCTGGAAAATAAAAGTTACCCTGTAGAGGTAAACATAGGCGGACAACAGATCAAGGGAAAACTGGAGGTGACAGCTTCTGATTATACATTGACCCTTCCTGAGCAGCAAATGGTAAAAGTGCTTTCTCCGAAACTGAATCGTCTTCCTGCTAATGTTATTTTTGGTTTTGTCAGAGCTACAAAAGAGAAAGCTGCGATTGTTGATCAGTTTTTAGCTGACTTGCAAAACAAAGGTGCTGTTGCTGTGCAATTACCTTCCGGAAAGTATACCATGTTTGAAGTGGATAATACAGGCAAAGTGATTATGGATCTCAGCGGATATAATTTAGCAAAACCATTTGCGTTGACTTACCAGGGTGATGTCGAGACATTAAAGACTTTGGTTAAAAGCTATAAAACAACTCATGGAACTGATTTTGATACTGAAATCCGTTTTTCGGATGGTACGGAGATTTATTCCTTTAAGCTGTAATTCTTCAGAAAATTTTATATTAACTGAACCTCACAGCCCTGCTGCTGGTATTCTTACCAACAGCAGGGCTGTGATTTATTTTATCCATTCTTTTACATATTTTGCTTGTTTTGTGTCTTTAACTTTTTAATTTTAGGGATTAATGTAAGGCAGAGATAAAAGAGCGGAGTAATAAAATGAAAAAACCTATACTGGTTGTCAAGTTTGGTTCAGCGGCAATCACATCAAAAGACGGTGAAATAGATGAACGAATTGTGTTGGAGATTGCACGGCAGTGTGCTGATTTGCAACAGAAATATAATATTGTACTGGTATCTTCGGGTGCTGTAGCTGCCGGTAAACGATTCTTGCCTAAATATTCCGGTACACTTTCTGAGCGTAAAGCTGCTGCAGCTATAGGAAATCCATTGCTGATCCGTACATACAGTACTTATTTCCGCCCATACAAAATTGCATTGGCTCAAAGCCTTTGTGAAAGGCAGCATTTTGCGAACCGGGATCAGTTTTTACAGTTGAAAAGTACGTATGAAGAACTCTGGAAAAATAATATTATTCCCATCGCCAATGAAAATGATGTCGTCAGTAATAAGGAGCTGAAGTTTTCCGACAATGATGAATTGGCCACATTGATTGCAGTCGGATTTGGGGCAGAACAGATTTTATTCAGTACTTCAGTGCCCGGAGTACTGGATGCCGATGGAAGAGTAATAGCGGAGATTAAAGTCGTTGATAAAGAAGCCTTGTCTCTTGCCAGAAAAGATAAATCTTCTGTAGGGCTTGGAGGAATGACTTCTAAGCTCAATTTTGCGCGCTTAGCGAGTCAGATGGGAATCCGTGCCGTTATTTTCAGCATGCAGACAGAAAATGGACTGCTGAAAGCTGTAAAAGGAGAGACAGGGACGGTCTGTCTTCCGCAGTCTAAGCGGGTGTCTTCTCGTAATAAGTGGATTGCCAGCGGCAGTCTGATCAAAGGCGAGGTACGTGTTGACGGCGGAGCGGTGGAAGCCCTTCAAAAACGTAAAAGTTTACTGGCAGTAGGTGTTAAAAATATTATTCAGGGGTTTGAAGCAGGAGAAGTATTTCATATCTCGGATGAAACGGGATTGAAAATCGCTGTGGCAAAAGCCCGGATAGATGCATCCGCTCTTACAAAACTGGATCAGAAAAAGAATGTAGAACTGGCGCATGCCAATGATATCGTACTCTTATAACGTGGAAAATATTACCTCACAGCTATTGGCTGCCCGTGCGGCAACCCAGGCTATTCAACATATTCCTGCTGAGAAAAGAGCGCAGGTACTTATTCAACTGGCAGAAGTGCTGGAACAGCATGTTTCCGAAATTTTAGAGGCCAATCAAACGGATCTGAATGCCATGGATAAAGAAGATCCTAAATATGATAGATTGCTCCTGACGGCAGAACGTATAAACGGATTATGCTCCTCTTTACGTGAAATAGCCTTATTGGAAGATCCTACAGGCAAGTTACTTTCTTCTAAAAGACTGGAAAACGGACTGTTAGTTGAAAAGAAGACAGTCGCTTTAGGTGTAGTCGCAGTAATCTATGAGTCCAGACCTAATGTATCTATAGATGTGGCAGCACTTTGTATCCACTCAGGTAATGTGTGTCTGTTGCGTGGCGGTAGTGATGCCTGGCATACCAATACGGTGCTGGTCAAACTTATCCGCAAGGTGCTGACTGATATGTCTGTTGATCCGGCGGTAGTACAACTTCTGCCGACCGACCGTAAATTTGTAACCGAACTGCTGGAAGCTACAAAATATGTGGATATTATTATTCCGAGAGGCTCG
Source organism: Sphingobacterium spiritivorum (assembly GCF_016725325.1). Lineage (NCBI taxonomy): Bacteria > Pseudomonadati > Bacteroidota > Sphingobacteriia > Sphingobacteriales > Sphingobacteriaceae > Sphingobacterium > Sphingobacterium spiritivorum. The sequence continues at coordinate 1,214,785 of NZ_CP068083.1, read as the reverse complement.
CAGTCACTTATTGATTTTGTGCGTAATCATGCTAAAGTACCCGTTATAGAAACCGGTGCGGGAGTGTGCCATACGTATGTGGAGACTACAGCAGATCTGGATAAAGCTGCAGCTATCGTTGCAAATGCGAAGATTAGTCGTCCTTCTGTCTGTAATGCTCTGGATACGGTATTGGTGGATCGGGAGATTGCAAATACGTTCTTACCTAAGCTGGTAGATGCTTTTTCAAAAGCGGAAGTAGAAGTTTTTGGTGACAATACTGCTTACGAAGTGTTAAAAAAGGAAAATTATCCATTTTTAAAGCATGCAGAAGAGTCGGATTTCGGTCGGGAATTTTTAGATTTGAAATGTTCAATTAAAGTATTGGATAACACGGAAGAGGCATTGGATCATATTGCTTTGTATTCTTCCCGGCATTCAGAATGTATTATCTCGAATGATGCGGAGAAAATTGAACGGTTTATGAATAGTGTCGATGCTGCGGCTGTGTATGCCAACGCCTCTACACGATTTACTGACGGTGGAGAATTCGGACTTGGAGCAGAGATCGGTATCTCTACTCAGAAACTTCATGCCAGAGGTCCTTTTGCTTTGGAAAAATTGGTTACGGAAAAATGGTTTGTGACCGGAGACGGACAGATCAGATAAGTTTAAAAGATAAATGGGAATTAGATTTGAGAAAGACTCGTTGATGAATTGGATGAACGAGATTGGTAAGTACCTTCGATTGATCAAAGATAAGTTTACAGCCTTTGACGAACCGGAAGATCCGGATTTTTTTGATAATGGATACAGTACGTTTTTCGGAAAAGACAGAGTTTTTTTTCTGAATCAGACTGCTGAATCCTTACAGGCTTATTTTCAGCAGGAGCTGGAAGTAGAACAACTTCGTCCACTGGCTCTTATTCTGATGAACGATGGTCTTCACACTGCAGATATAGAACAACAAAAGAATCTGCTGACTAAAGCGAAGCAAATATTGAATTATGTGATGTCACAGACTTCGAGTTTTGCTTTTGAGGATTATTCTTATTTGTCAACGATAGACAGTAAGCTCCGTTAAAGTTAGTTATGTCTTCCTGTTCTATCAGGAAGACATAACAAAAATCCAGGTTAAACCTACTTTGACCTGATTATTCAGCTGTTTTTACAAAACATCTGTACGTTTGCCATCCCAGCTGACAGCTTTGACTGCAGTTGCTCCCTCTGGTATATGTACAATAGTCTGCGTAGCGTCTGCTGATCCGGCTCCTACAAAAGCAATTTTAACTAATTTGTCTCCTGCGAAAGTTTCAAAGGCAACAGCATTCTTCCATTTGCTGTTATCAACGATTATCTTTTTATTTTCTTTTGTATACCCGGAACCTTTTGTGCCGGATAGGGCTAACTTATTTTTGTAGCTCAGTACACTATTGGCTGTAATGTAATGAAGCACGGGTGTGTTTGGTTTCGGATATTTGGCTGCGTAACTCTTCACTTGTTGAATATCATCTGGAGTAATGGTCATTTGCGCACAGGTATAATCATCTACCCACAGATCTATCGGGATCAAAAGTCCTGATTGTTCAAAGAAGTCTGTCAGATCAAGTTTTGCCGCATCACACGCATTCTTTATAAATTCAAGCTGATAATAAGCGTCTGGTTTATCTTTTGTTGTGGGCGCATTAATGGCTTTTGTGAAAATGTCACCGTAGAAGTTTTTGTTTTTCCATGCATTTCCTTCTCCTGCAACATTGAAGTATAATTGTAACTGCCAAAGAGGTACTAATTTAACAAAATGATCTCCCCCCCAATCACGCGGACGCTCTCTGTCCCAGCGGTCCGGGCCAGCCTGTGTCAGCCAGGGTTGGCGGTGTATAAAGGCCGACTCCATATAAGAAGTAATACGACCTCCGATCTTAGACTCATCATAATCTTTTAACTTTTCCCGTTCCAGCTTAGGTTGATTTTGATTATAGATATATTGTGTCCAGACAGAATAAATGTTATTTGTAACCTCGGTAGTTCCTACCCATTTCATATTTGGCCGAACCTGATTTACATGTCCAAATTCATGTGCTACACCCCAGGAATTTTTTCTGAGCCCTGCAACACTGGCAACATCTTTCATTGTATTGTTATGAAAAGCTGCTCCAATACCATCTGCATGCATAAATCCTTTCCATATAACACGTCCAAACATTCTGTTTTTCGGAATACGATTTGTTTGCTTAAGCCCCATCAGCTCATGTTGTATACCGATAATGGAGTCGTAAAGTTTAACCAGTTCAACACCCTGATGAGCAGCATTGGCTTGAAGGGATTCAACGGCATAAGCCAGTTGCACTTGTTTCCCGACAATATCCAGTACAGGCGCTGTCGCATTCGCCAGTAAGCTGTCCCAGTCTTCATTGCTGTGTTTACTGATATCAAAGATGCCATTCACTTTTCCGGAAAGGATATGTATTTTCACTTTGTTGTTACCAGCCTTGTCCGGAGTAAAATATTGAATGTAGGAATTTCCTTTATTTTCTATTTTAAAGGCATTATAGCCTTGTGTTAGGGGATAATCTTTTTGTTTAAATTCCTCATCATCCCAGTTGGTTACACGTAATGAAAGTTGGGTAGCATTTGTTTTTTCGACCCATAAAATGGCTGAATCTCCTGCTGAAAAGTAGATGCCTGTTGGATTTTCATATTGAGAGTAAGGGCTTGTCTTAAGTTTCTTTGCTAATGTCTGGGGAGATTCGTAATTGTTATATTCACGGTAGCGTTTATCCAGAGGATAGGTTTTAGTATACAATTGAGTGGCTACGTTTTTAAGCGCAGGATTCTGCAGCAGATCGATCTGTTTTTCGCCGATATTCTTTTTTAGCGTGGTCAAAGAAGCATCTTTGAAAATATCAGCTGGTCTGTTCTGTGCATAAGCGATACTGATCAGGGAGAGGCAAGTAATAAGTAGTCTTCTCATAATAGGTTTTGGAACTTTGAAAATCAAATATATCTAATCTGTTTTCAATTTTGTGCAGTCCGTTGCTGATCAATCGATTGCACTATTTTACTCCCGCAGAGAAAAGCATCTGAAGGCGCTGGTCTTCTATAAAAAGTAGTGTTCCAGTACAGATAGTAGTGCCGGAATACCCGGATTTCTGTTTTTTGGATTCCATATTAACGACAGTTGACTACGTTGCGGAATATCCTGCAGATCAATAAAATTGACGGGGACATCATAGCCAATCCGGAGAGAGCTGGGGACTATAGCTACACCCAGACCTTTTTCTACTAATTTGAATATACTAAGTGCGTTAACTGTTTTGTGATGTACATTGGGCACAAATCCATGATCCCCGAATATGCTCATAACCAATTCGTAATAAGCATTGCTGTAATCTCTCGAAAATAAAATAAAAGCTTCATCTCTGAACTGCTGCAGGGAATGGAAGTTGTCTTGTTGAATAGGATAATCTTTGGGAATAACCAGTGAAAAAGGTTCCTCTGTGATTTTTTTCAGAACTAATCCGCTGCTGGGGGTATCCATCCGAACAAAACCAAAATCAAGTTTATTATGCAGCAGGTATTCAACCTGTGTATTATTGGGAAGCTCATTCATGGCAACTTCAATCAAAGGATGTTCCTGATCCAGCTGATAAAGCAGGTCAGGCATGATGCTTTGAGCTGCTGAACCGATAAAACCAATGGATAGTTCTGTGATCTTGCCTTCTGCTCTCTTTTTAATTTGGGTTTTGATATTATCCAGTTGATTAAGCAGAATGTCAACCTCTGATTTGAGATATTGACCTGCATTTGTGAGTTGCACGGATCGTTTTCCTCTTTCAAATAAAACGGCGCCATATATTTCTTCCATCTGTTTGATCTGCCGGGTCAGCCCCGGCTGGGAAATAAATAAGCGTTCGGCAGCTTTCCTGAAATGCAATTCTTCCGCAAGTGTACGGAAATAGATAAGGTGTCTTAGTTCTATTTGATTACTCATGGTTATCAATTGTTGATAATATTGGTATTTCTAATTATCAAATATAGCAGGTAAATTTGATAAAGGACAATTTATAGTTATGCATATTTATTATACTGTATGCATATAATCTATTATAAAAACTACATAACGATATGATTAAGCCACTATTTCATTACGGAGAAGATCATCTAAAGGTTTCTACAGCCTTGGCGATAAGCAATGGACAATATACAGGTATACTTACTGAGGAAAGTCGTGAGCGTATCAGGAAGAGTGCGGGATTAGTAGAAAAGATCGTGTCTTCAGATCGTATTGTTTACGGTATTAACACCGGTTTCGGACCGCTTTGTACTACGTTGATCAGTCGTGATGATACCCGATTGCTGCAGGAAAATATTCTAAAGAGTCATGCTGTTGGAGTGGGGGAGCCTATTGATGTTGAATTATCTAAACTCATGCTGATTCTGAAAGCGCATGCTTTGGCCAAGGGATTCTCAGGAATTCAGGAAAGTACCATAGATCGTATTATCTGGCATATTGAACATGACGTAATTCCGGTTGTACCTAAGCAGGGATCTGTAGGTGCTTCAGGAGATCTGGCTCCTTTGTCACATTTGTTCCTGCCTCTGATCGGTTTAGGGAAGGTGCATTACAAAGGTGAGATACGTGCAACAGGAGAGGTGCTTGCTACATTTGGCGCAGAACCTTTGCACCTGGCTGCAAAAGAAGGTCTTGCACTGATCAACGGAACGCAATTTATTGCGGCTCATGCGGTCAAAGGGGTAGAAAAATTTCATCAGGTACTGATGCAGGCGGATTTGATAGCAGCTTTGATGCTGGAAGGATTGAATGCATCTATAAAACCATTTTTCAGTGAATTACACGAGCTAAGAGCTTATGCGGGTAATCAGTTTGTCGCAGATACCATTTATCATTTACTGGAAGGGTCTGAGATTGTCACCTCTCATGCCAATTGTTCGCGCGTACAGGATCCTTATTCCCTTCGCTGCATTCCTCAGGTTCATGGTGCTTCACGTACCGCCTGGCTACATCTGAAAGAACTGGTGGAAACGGAAATCAATTCTGTAACGGACAATCCTGTGCTGATTAATGAAGATCTGACCATCAGCGGTGGAAATTTTCACGGGCAGCCTTTGGCAATGGTCATAGACTATGCCTGTCTGGCAGCTTCCGAAATCGGAAATATTGCGGATAGAAGAGTATATTTATCATTGGAAGGCGATACGCCTAATGTTCCTAAGCTTCTGTTGCGTTCTACGGGACTGAACTCTGGTTTTATGATTTTGCAATATACTACAGCTGCTCTTGCAAGCGAAAATAAAGGACTTTGTTTCCCGTCAAGCGCAGATAGTATTCCGACATCTCTGGGCCAGGAGGATCATGTGAGTATGGGGTCTATAGGAGGCAGGAAATTGCTGCAAGTGCTGGATAATGTGCAAAAGATACAGAGTATAGAACTATTGTGTGCTGCACAGGCGCTGGATTTCCATCATCCGCTGAAACCTACACCTGTTGTGGAAGCTGTACACGCACATGTGCGGTCAGTAATTCCTCATCTGGAAGAAGATCAGGCTATGTCAGAAATTATGGAAACAGCACAGGCACTGACATACTCCGGCGAACTGGTAGCTGTAGCAAGAGCAGCAGCAAAACAGGAAAATAAACCTTATCCGGGTAAGGGAAGTAATTTATTTGATGAATTTTAAGGATATGAACTACGAAAATCAATATCGTCTTGTAGGGCCATTCAGAGAAGTGCTGACTATGACCGGTCTGCCGTTAAAAGGTGCCTTGCAAGATCAGCAACTTCATATTGAAAAAAATGCCGGTATTCTTATCCAAGGAGACAGGATAGCACGTATTGCTGATTTTGAATTGCTGCGGTCCGAATCGCAATATCCGGATCTGGAGCTAACGCTTATAGAAGAGGATACGGTCGTGATCCCCGGAATGATTGACGTGCATACACATATTGCATTTGCCGGTACCCGTGCGAACGATTTTGCCCTTCGCAATGCGGGAAGTTCTTACCTGGAAATTGCAGAGAGCGGAGGTGGTATCTGGAGTACAGTCAAGGATACGCGTGCAGCTTCTGCAGCTGATTTGGTAGATCTTATTCTGGAACGGGCAGCGGTCTTGATCCGTCAGGGTGTCACAACTATTGAAGTGAAGAGCGGATATGGGCTGAATGTGGAAGAAGAGCTTAAGATTTTACGTGCCATCAAGCAGGCTGCTAAAACCTGCAAAGCAAAGCTGATTCCTACCTGTCTGGCTGCACATACTTTACCAAAGGACTTTGAAGGGAGTCATGAAGCTTATTTAGAAATACTTGTCAATGAGTTATTCCCTGTTCTCCAGGAGGAGCAGCTGAGCAATCGAATTGATGCATTTGTTGAGAAAAGTGCTTTCTCTAAGGAGCAGATCAAGCCGTATTTTGAGACTGCCAAGGCTTTAGGTTTTGATATCACGGTACATGCGGATCAGTTCAGTACTTCAGGAAGTGAAGTCGCTGTTGCATTTGCAGCTAGGAGTGCCGATCATCTGGAGAGTTCGGGAACTCCCGAAATTGAGTTGCTGGCTGCTTCAGATGTTATTCCTGTTGCTTTACCGGGGGCATCTATGGGTATAGGCTGTGCCTTTACACCGGCAAGAAGATTGCTGGATGCAGGTGCAAGTCTGGCTATCGCCACAGACTGGAATCCCGGTTCAGCTCCAATGGGACATTTGCTGACTCAGGCATCTGTACTGGCTTGTTTTGAGAAACTTAGCAATGCAGAGGTGTTTGCAGGCGTAACATACAGAGCTGCAGCAGCTTTGGGATTGTCCGATCGGGGCATGTTGTCCAAAGGTGCTAAGGCGGATTTTGTGTTGTTCCCTACAGATAGCATTAAAGAAATTACATACCATCAGGGTCGTTTGGAACCTGTACAGGTGTGGATAGATGGAGCAGTTGTTTTTGATCATAAATAAAAACCAGAGAGATGACATTTCAGGAAGAGATCTTACAAGGTATTCCAGCGGAATTGCCGGTAGAAAGAAGCAGAAATAGTAAAGTGAGCCATGCGCCAAAGCGTAAGGATATACTGAATAAAGAAGAGAAGAAACTTGCTTTGCGGAATGCATTGCGCTATTTTCCAAAAGAATGGCATGCTGTATTGGGTAAAGAATTTTTAGAAGAACTTGAACACTACGGGCGTATTTATATGTATCGTTTTATGCCTTCTTATGATCTCTATGCAAGACCTGTAACGGAATATCCTGCTAAAAGCCGTCATGCGGCTGCTATTATGCTGATGATTCAGAATAATCTGGATCCTGCCGTGGCGCAGCATCCGGAGGAACTGATTACATACGGGGGTAACGGGGCTGTGTTTCAGAACTGGGCACAATACAGACTTACAATGCAATATCTGGCTAATATGGAAGATAATCAGACTCTGCATATGTATAGCGGACATCCGATGGGTTTGTTTCCTTCCTCTACTTTTGCTCCACGTGTCATCGTGACAAATGGTATGATGATACCTAATTATTCTAAACCGGATGATTGGGAACGTTATAATGCCTTAGGAGTCACGCAATACGGACAGATGACTGCAGGATCTTATATGTATATCGGTCCGCAGGGTATTGTGCACGGCACGACGATCACGGTAATGAATGCATTGCGTAAAAAGCTGAAAGCAGGCGAAGACACGAAAGGAAAAGTTTTTCTGACATCTGGTCTGGGAGGAATGAGCGGCGCACAGCCAAAGGCCGGAAATATTGCCCGCTGTATTACGGTGTGTGCAGAGGTAAATCCGGATGCTGCTCACAAGCGACATAAACAGGGTTGGGTGGATGAATTATATGAGGATATCGATACACTGGTTGTGCGATTAAAATCGGCAATAGCGCAGCAGGAGGTCGTTTCATTAGCCTATATTGGTAATGTGGTGGATCTGTGGGAACGATTTTATGAAGAAGAAATCTTTGTGACAGTTGGCAGTGATCAGACTTCTCTGCATAATCCCTGGTCGGGTGGTTATTATCCGGTGGAAATTAGTTTTGAAGATGCAAACCGTATGCTTGCAGAGGAACCGGAGCTGTTTAGGCAGAAGGTAAAAGAAACACTGGTAAGACATGTGGAAGCGATCAATAAGCATACCGGAAGAGGAACATATTTCTTCGACTATGGAAATGCGTTTCTTCTGGAATCCGGTCGGGCAGGTGCAGATGTATTTGCAGCAAATGGTACAGATTTCAGGTACTCTTCATATGTACAGGATATTTTGGGGCCTATGTGTTTTGATTATGGTTTCGGGCCATTCAGATGGGTGTGTACCTCAGGGCTTGAAGCTGATCTTCAATTGACGGATCAACTGGCACTTGAGGTTATGCAGGAGTTGCAGGCCGATGCTCCTCAGGATATCGTACAGCAGCTGGAAGATAATATACAATGGATTAAGGCTGCACAGGCGAATAAACTTGTGGTAGGTTCTCAGGCTCGTATATTGTATGCGGATGCGGAAGGAAGGATAAAAATTGCGCAGAAATTTAATGAGGCAGTGAGAATCGGGCGGTTGTCTGCTCCGGTAGTTCTTGGACGGGACCATCACGATGTGAGCGGTACGGATTCTCCTTACAGAGAGACGAGCAATATCTATGATGGCAGTAAATTTACTGCAGATATGGCGATACATAATGTGATTGGTGATAGTTTCCGTGGCGCAAGCTGGGTTTCTATTCACAATGGCGGAGGTGTCGGTTGGGGAGAAGTGATCAATGGCGGATTCGGAATGGTTCTTGACGGAACTTCTGAGGCTGATGAAAAATTAGTACAGATGTTATTTTTTGATGTAAATAACGGTATCGCCAGACGTGCCTGGGCTCGCAATCCGGAAGCCTTATCTGCGATAGAACGTGAATTGCAACGTTCCAAGCAGTTGCAGATTACACGCGCTTCCCTGGTGGATGATGCTGTTATTGATCATTTATTCTAAAGGTCAGGTAGTATGGGATATTTACAGAACGAAGATTACCAGCCCGGGAATGCCCTTTTGTGGCAGGGAAGGACTGATGGCTCTGATGATGCTTATCTGCGTTGGCATCAGGTTGTTCAATGTATTGATCTTTCGGGTGAAGTGAAGCTGTCACCAGGAAGCTATGTCTTGCTTGGATTCTGTAGTGATGAGGGTGTAAGACGTAATTCAGGCCGGGTGGGTGCTGCACAGGGACCAAAATCTATCCGCGAGGTACTGCGTAATCTTCCTGTACATCATGATGCAGAAGTAACTGTATATGATGGAGGGGATATCTTGTGTACAGCAGGTAATCTGGAGCGGGCGCAGCAACAGCTCAGTTTAGTGATTCGACAGGTTTTGGAGCTTGGTTGTTTTGCGATTGTACTTGGAGGTGGACATGAAGTCACCTACGCACATTTTCAGGGTGTATCTCAATCTGTCGGAAAATTGAAGGAAATCGGTATTATTAATTTTGATGCACATTTTGATTTACGTGAACCTGTAGACGGGATTGCAACTTCGGGCACAGGTTTCTTTCAGATAGCTGAGGATTTGCACAAGCAGGGTAAACAATTACATTATCTGGCACTTGGCATTCAGAAAATCAGCAATACAAAGGTTTTGTTTGAGACAGCAAATGAGTTTGGTGCCACTTATATCACTGCTGATGAGATGGGGAATTCTTTTCAACAGGAACATATACTTCTTCAGTTGGAACAGTTTATAGCAAAAGTAGATTGTATTTATATGACGATCGATCTGGATGTGTTTGCTGCAGCGTATGCTCCGGGAGTAAGTGCTACTGCTTTTTGTGGGATTTTACCGGATCAGCATTTTTTTAAGCTGTTTAATACTATTCTGAACAGTGGCAAGTTAAGATCCTATGATATTGCTGAACTTAATCCTGTATTTGATGTGGATAACAGGACGGCGAAACTGGCCGCTGACCTGATCTTTAAATCAGTATCGGGATAAGGAAGACTTTATTATAACAGAAAAAGCCACTACATCTAGTGGCTTTTTCTGTTATAAATTTATGTAAATGGTTATACATTTACTGTTGCATCCATCTGGAAGTCTTCATTCATCAAGTGTACGATTTCAGTTGCTTTCTCGTAATTCGTTGATTTTTTAGAGAAGAAGTCATGTTGTGTTGTTTCTGTATTCAAACCATTCAGAACGATTGGGTTGACTTGTTTTACTTCAAAAATCGGATCGAAACCTAAGTTCATCAACGCTTTGTTACCATTGTAACGTACATATTCTTTTACTTCTGCTGTTAATCCTACAACTGTATAGATTTCTTCTGTGTATTTTAATTCATTTTCATAGAGCTCGTTTAATAGGGTAAGGAAACGGGCTTTAACTTCTTCTTTATTCGGAATACGTCTGAAAATATCCTGTGCAATTAATCCTACGAATACACCGTGGATAGATTCGTCTGCAATGATCTTCTTGATGATATCTGCTGAAGCTACCATCTGACCTTGTCCACATAACCAAAGTGGCAGGAAGAAACCGGAGTAGAACAGGAATGATTCTAATAGTACGGAAGCTCCCAGAGCCATGAACAATTCTTCGTCAGTAGGATCTTCTTTATCAATAGAACGGTAATATTTGTCGATAGTCTGCGCTTTAAACTGAAGATGCTTATTCTGCTCTACCCATCCGAACACATCATTGATTTCATTTGTCGTAGATACGGTCGTGAAAATAGTAGAATATGATTTGGCATGGATTGCTTCCATCATACACATATAAGACAATACAGCTTTATTCTGCAAAGAATCGATATGATCAATGATTTTCGGCATTCCGGTGTGACTTTGTAATGTATCTAATAATGTCAGTCCGCCTAATGCTTTTTTGTAACATTCTTTCATATCCCAGCTCAGACCTTTCCAGCTGTCAATATCTTTTGAAGGAATGTATTCGGTATCGATCCAGAACTGTTTTATATTCTGCTCCCAGAACATTAATGCATAATCATTGTCCGGGGTATTCCAGTTTACCGCTCTAATTTTTCTGTTCATGGTGGTATTCGTTAAAAGAAGCCGAATACTAACGACTGTTGTCGTTGATATTCAGCTTCTGTATGAGTTAAGTACTTTTTAAACTTTTATGCTGAACATGATACACACTCATCAATAGTAGATTTACGTGTACGTGTATAATAAAGGGATTTCAATCCTAATTTATGTGCATAGATATAATATTTTGCCAGATCACGTGTCGAATCTTTCGAGTTCGTGTGAAGGATAGTAGATACTCCCTGATCAATATGACGCTGGATAACCGAGATCAGACGCAATACTTTCATCTGGTCCATATCGTATGCCGATTTGAAGTAGAAGTAGTTGTCGTTTGTCAGGTATGGCATCGGATAGTAGGTTGTACTGTCTCCGTATTCACGTACTTCAATAATATCTACAATCGGCATTACTGATGCAGTCGCATTCATGATATATGATGTAGACTGGTTAGGTGCGATTGCCAGACGGTAAGCGTGGTATACACCATGTTCTTTTACCTGTTCTTTCAGTTGTGCCCAATCTTCAATAGTAGGGATATGCATACCTTCGAATAGTTCTTTGACTTTGTCCGATTTAGGCATATAGTCTCTGTTCAGGTATTTGTCGAAATAAGTACCGTCTGCATATGCTGATTTTTCACATCCTACAAATGTTCTCTGACGTTCTTTGGCAATTTCCATAGAGGCTTCCAAAGAATAGTAGTTCATCATCATAAAGAACGTATTCGCAAAATCTAATGCTTCATCAGATTCGTACATGATAAAGCTTTTTGCCAGGAATCCGTGCAGATTCATTGCTCCCAGACCTACCGAATGTAATTCGCGGTTTGCTTTGGCAATGGACGGAACCATTTCGATATCTGTTACATCAGATACAACTGTCAGGGCGCGCATTGCTGTTTTAACAGTTTCTTTGATGCGTTTGTTGTCCATTACTGTTGCTACGTTCAACGAGCCCAGGTTACAGGAAATGCCATAACGGATGGTATCTTCTTTACCATAGATGTTGATATCTGAAACTTCTGATACCTGCATGATCTCTGTACACAGGTTAGAGAATTTCACTTTACCCAATCCGTTCAGGGCATGCTCACGATTTGCATTTTCCTTGAAGAAGATATAAGGATATCCGGATTCTTTTTGCGTTTGTGCAATTTTCACCAGTAAGTGACGTGCATTGATTTTTTTCTTCTTGATGTTTGGATTGGTAATCAGTTCCTCGTACATCAGATCCATATCTAATTCGTCCAGATACTGACCATACTCCTGCATTACGGTATGCGGATAGATCAGGTAAGCTGCTTCGTCTTTTTCAGCCAGTTCCATGAATTTATCAGGAACGATGATACCGATAGACAGCGATTTGATACGTACTTTTTCGTCAACGTTGATCTTTTTACAATCCAGAAACTCTTCAATATCCGAGTGGAAGATATTCAGGTATACGGCTCCGGCACCAGGACGTTGTCCTAACTGGTTAGCGTATGAGAACGTGTCTTCCATGATCTTCATGATCGGAAGTACACCTCCTGCTCTTCCTTCCACACCTTTGATCGCTTCACCACGAGCACGGATTTTGGAAATATTGAAAGAGACACCACCACCGATTGATGATAATTTCATTGCAGAATCTACAGCATAACCGATACCGTTAAGGTTGTCACCGATTTCATCAAGGAAACAGGATACCAGCTCTCCGGAACGTTTTTTACCGGCATTCAGGAAAGTCGGGGTAGCAGGTTGATATTCCTGATTGATAAATATCTCGGCATATTCGATCGCTTTAGCGACACCTTCTTCACGTGCTAAGAATAGCGCTACCGCCACTACGCGGTCTTCGTAACGCTCCAGGAATTTTTCACCTGAATCATCACGCAGTGCATAACTCTGAAAGAATTTGAATGCACTCATGAAGGATTGAAAGCGGAATTTCTTAGCGTATACAAAATTAAACACCTCTTCCATTTGTTCGAATGTGAACCATTCGTAAAAATTGATGTAGTAATTCTGTTCAATCAGATAATCAATCTTCTCTTTCAATGTATAGAAGAATACCGTATTCTTGTTTACATATTCCAAGAAATAGGCGCGTACAGCTTCTTTGTCTTTATCTAAGCTATACTCGTCATCATGTTTGATCATGATTTCATTATTAAGCAATATCCAGCTTTTTGCTACCTCGTTCGCTATCATAGTTATGATTCTTTATGATGTCAATAAATTGATTAATATCTTCCATCGTTCCTGACAATTCAAATTTGAATGCCAGTGGGATGTCAAAGTCTGCAGCTATTTTGTCTGCTGCAAGACCGAAATTTCTACCCCAATTGCGGTTTCCGCTAGATGTAACGGAGTTGATCATTGCAGATGCTCTTTTCATAAATAACAGCGTCTGCTCCGGGACTTGTCCGAAATTGGTGGTAAACGTGACCAGATGTCCGGGTTCTTTTACTTCCAGATCTTCTGAGATCTTATGTCCCTGCCAACCGGTGATCTGGGTCAGCTTGTCCATAAAACGTTGTACGTTGCCGGTTTTAGAGTCGTAGTAGATGTGTACCATAGCAGTATGTGGTTTAGATTATACCTGCTATTTATTGTGCAATAGACGCTAATTCTTCCGGCTTAAATCCAATGATACGGCTTTTAATCTCTTCGTCTTCCAATACGATGACGGTAGGAACAGTACGAACTTTAAACTTGACAGCTAACTCTGGCTGATCAAAAGGATTGATAGTCTCGTACTGAATACCTTTCTGATCGAGGTATGCCGATACTTGTGCACATGGTGCACAGTCATTTTTTTCAAATTTGATGATTCTTGCCATGATATTAAAGTTAAAAGCCAGACCTTCACTTCAGGTGATAAGTTAGTGTCTGAAGATGATGAAAACGTATAGTCAGGAGGGTATTTCCTCTTGACCTGAACAAATATCAACTATTTTAAATAGGAGGGGTAATGATACTTTTCCACACTAGATCAAAACAAACTGTATAAACTGCGTTCCTGTGTTTGTTTTTTGTAGTAACCGTTTGTTTTTCAGTATATATATAGAATGTGGATAACTTTAAAATTAATTTTGTGGAGTAATTTCTACAGGTAAAACTTGTAAAAATTGATGACAAAATATAGACAAAAAAACGCAGTTAAAATTCGGTTTTTTGCTGTTTTTTTTGAATACTAAATTTAAGATGAGATTTGCAATACTTTTATTTAGAAAAGTACTTTTTTGATGATTTTTTCAGGCGATCTGAAAAGTTTCCCGAAGAGGTTGAGAAAAAGTACAGAAGAGAAGAAAATGAACAGCAGGCAAAAAGATATCAAGATTTTTTTGCCTGCTGCTTTTATTCATGTGAGTCAGATTATTTGACGGCTTTTACTGTAAACGGAACGGCGTGCTCGCCCCAGATTAACTGTACTTTTCCGGATTTATCTGCGCTGATCTTAAACTGTTCCTGTGCCGCATCTGCCGCGGTAGGCGTAACATCTACACGGAGCGCATCTTCACTCTGCTCATATTTAGTACCCCACTGATTCCAGGTTTTGTTAAAGATCAATGTGATCTGCTGTTCTCCGGGAATGCTGTAAAGGCTGTATTTTCCGGCAGGGAGTTCCTGACCTTCTATGGATACATCTTTATTGACTTCAAAAGTGGTGGCTTCATTCGCTCCTGTGCGCCATACTTTGCCTATTGGTGCCACATCGACACCGATCTGACGACCTTTCAGTGAAGGCCGACTGTAATTTACAGCTATTGTAACGCCGTCGTCTGTCGTGATTCTGACACTGTCCGGAGGACTTGGACGTTTGCTCTTGTCTGTCTGCCCGAATGCTGTAGCACCCAGTAATACGAAGAATAATAAGATTGCTTGTGTTTTCATAGTGTTCTAATATACAGTTTGATAGGTTGAAGTTAAGAAAATATTTTTAAGATCAGATCATTAAATTTTTGTACACGAAAGAAACATATGGCTGTGTTACTTTGTTATAACTTTTTTCTCCTTTAGAAGGAGAGATGCCTGAAGGGCAGAGAGGTTAATTATAAAACTGCAAAAACCTCACCCTAACCCTCTCCTTAAAAAGGAGAGGGAATTGGTTTATCCAATAATAAAAAGAGAATTGTATGAAATGGAGCTATCCAACTGGACAGCCTCAATTCTATTGTATTGGCCTTGTTATAACTTTTCTCTCCTTTTAAAGGAGAGATGCCTGAAGGGCA
This sequence comes from Sphingobacterium spiritivorum, assembly GCF_016725325.1. Lineage (NCBI taxonomy): Bacteria > Pseudomonadati > Bacteroidota > Sphingobacteriia > Sphingobacteriales > Sphingobacteriaceae > Sphingobacterium > Sphingobacterium spiritivorum. The sequence goes on along the minus strand of NZ_CP068083.1, from coordinate 1,199,560 downwards.
GAGAGGTTAATTATAAAACTGCAAAACCTAACCCTAACCCTTCCGACATGTCGGAACAGGTTCTCCTTAAAAATGAGAGGGAATTGGTTTATGAAATAATAAAAAGAGCGTGTATAAAAAGTCAAGTCAAACTTTTTGAGAATCGCATAAAATGGGGCTATCCAATTTTGGACAGCCCCATTATTTATTAACAAAATGTCTATTGTGGATCAAACGAGATATTCGAACAATGTCTGGTCTTTATTGACTTCTATAACATCAAACTTATATTCTTTCATCCTGTCAATAAGCGATTGATAATCTTCAGGTTTGTTGAGTTCTATACCTACAAGAGCAGGCCCTCTTTCACGTTCTGTTTTCTTAATAAATTCGAAACGTGTAATGTCATCTTTCGGACCTAAAACCTCGGAAACAAAGAGTTTCAGTGCTCCCGGACGTTGCGGGAATCTGACAATAAAGTAGTGTTTATATCCTTCATAAAGCAGAGAAAGTTCTTTAATTTCACTCATCCTGTCAATATCATTATTCCCTCCTGAGATAATGCAAACTACTTTTTTGCCTTTTATTTCTTCTTTATGAAATTCTAATGCTGCTACGGAAAGGGCTCCTGCAGGCTCTACTACAATGGCGTCTTTGTTGTAAAGTTCAAGTATACAGGTGCAGATTTTTCCTTCCGGTATAGAACGCGTATCATCAAGTAGCTGACGGGCTATTTCGAATGTTGTCGCCCCAATTTTTTTGACTGCGGCTCCATCAACGAATTTGTTGATCTGACCTAGTTCCACCGGCTCTCCGGCGCTTAATGCGGCTTGCATAGAAGGAGCTCCTTCGGGCTCAACCCCAAAGCATTTGATCGCATTGTTCTTTCCTTTGAGGTAGTGACTCACACCTGCTGCAAGTCCTCCGCCACCTATAGGAATAAAAACAACATCCAGATCAGGAAGCTCCTGAAGTACTTCTACGGCTACGGTACCTTGCCCCTCTATTACTTTGAGATCATCAAAAGGCGGAATAAAGGTCATGCCATGCTCTTCTGCATAGGTCAATGCTGATTTTTGACAATCATCAAAGGTATCTCCAGTTAATACAATCTCTACATTGCCATTTCCCCACATTTCAGTTTGTGATATTTTCTGCTTCGGAGTAGGTCCGGGCATGAATATTACGCCTTTAATATTGAGTTTCCGACAGGAGAAGGCAACGCCCTGCGCATGATTGCCGGCGCTTGCACATACGACACCACGGTTTCTTTCGTCTTCCGAAAGGCTGACGATCTTATTGTAAGCACCACGTAATTTGTAGGAACGGACGATCTGCAGATCTTCACGTTTTAAATAGACTTCGGCTTGGTATTTTTCAGAAAGATGTTGATTGTATTGTAATGGGGTTCTGTTAACCACATCTTTTATCTGTTCTAACGTCTGTTCTGAGTTTATGTTTAGGGTTGATAGATCGAAACTCATTGTATAGGTGAAAAGTAAAAAATAAAAAGTCAAGGTTGACGGATTGTAAAGATTACCGTCATTGTGCATGTACTCCGGCAACTGTTTAAAGTAAGTTCTTTAAGGAGGTTGTCGTATATGTTACACAATGACGATTATAGTTTCATCTGTTTTTAACCTTGCTTGGAAGTGACCAGTGTGACTAAATCTTCATCACAAATGTCTTTTTTTGCATCAGCCAGCACTAAAAAACGTTGGTAAGTAAGTGCTAATTCTTCTTTTTCCAGTTGATAGCCAAGGCGTTCCAGGTGGTGTTTCAAGGCGTGACGACCTGAGCGAGCTGTCAGGATAATGTCGGCCTCTAAAAGTCCTACATCTTCCGGACGGATAATCTCATATGTTTCTCTGTGTTTAAGGAAACCGTCCTGGTGAATACCTGAACTGTGTGCAAATGCATTACGTCCTACGATAGCTTTATTCGGCTGTACAGGCATGTTCATCATTTCACTTACCTTTCTGCTGATGTAGGTAAACATCTGGCTATTAATGTTGGAAGTCAGCCCTCCAAACACCTGGTTGTGCACTTTCAGTATCATGGCTACCTCTTCCAGAGAAGTGTTTCCGGCACGTTCACCTATACCGTTGATGGTACATTCTACCTGACGGGCACCGTTTTGTACAGCAGCGATAGAATTGGCGGTAGCGAGGCCTAAATCGTTGTGACAATGTGCAGAAATAATGGCCTGATCAATATTCTTTACATTTTCTTTTAAGAATTTGATCTTCGCGCCATACTGATCAGGCAGACAATATCCGTTTGTATCCGGTATATTGACGACAGTAGCACCTGCAGCAATCACGGCTTCTACCATTTTTGCTAAGTATTCCAGGTCTGCACGTCCTGCATCTTCCGCATAGAATTCTACATCTTCCACATAGGATTTGGCATGTTTGACTGCAGATACCGCGCGTTCCAGAATTTCTTCACGTGTGCTGTTGAATTTATATTGGATATGCAGATCTGATGAGCCGATACCTGTATGAATACGTGGTCTTTTTGCAAATTTCAGCGCCTCAGCAGCCACATCGATATCGTTTTTATTGGCACGGGTCAGTGCACATATAATGACATCGTTTACTGCTTTTGACAACTCGACTACGGATTGAAAATCACCGGGACTGGATACTGGAAAACCGGCTTCGATAACATCGACGCCTAGTTTTTCCAAATCTTTGGCAATTTCAATCTTTTCAGGTGTCGTTAACTGACATCCCGGTACCTGTTCGCCATCGCGAAGAGTCGTATCGAAAATGTATAAATGATTTGGATCGTGTAACATACTTTTAAGTTTTTATGTTTGACCTTGATTAATTCTATTTAATAAACTCTAATACCTTTGCACCCATTTCTTTCGTGCCCAATAGTTTGTCTGCAGGCGTGGAAGCATTTGCAATATCTCCTGTTCTCCATCCCGCTTTGAGGGTGTCAGCTACAGCCTGTGTCAGCTCTTTCGCTTCTGTCTGAAGACCAAAACTGATGTCTAGCATGAGCGCTGCAGAGAGAATAGAAGCCAGGGGATTCGCTTTGTTTTGTCCGGCGATGTCATGTGCCGAGCCATGTATAGGTTCGAAGAAGCCAGTGCCGTCTCCTACAGATGCAGATGCCAGCATGCCCATTGATCCTGCGATCTGAGAAGCTTCGTCTGTCAGAATATCTCCGAAAAGATTAGCTGTAAGTACAACATCAAATTTTTTCGGATTTTTGACAAGCTGCATCGCTGCATTATCGATAAACATATGTTCAGTCTCTACGTCCGAATATTCTTTTGCCAGCTCCTGTACGACTTCTCTCCACAGACGGGAGGTTTCCAATACGTTGGCTTTGTCTACGGAGCACAACTTTTTGCTACGGGTACGCGCTGCTTCGTACGCTTTACGTGCTATACGTTCTACTTCGTAGCGATGGTAATTCATCAGATCTGATGCAAATGTGTTGTCTTCGTTTCTTTTTTTCTCTCCGAAATACACATCTCCCGTCAATTCTCTGAAAAACAGAATGTCTGTTCCGCGTAACACTTCAGGTTTCAGACTGGAAGCATCTAACAGTTCGTCGAACAGAAGGATAGGTCGTAAATTGGCATACAGACCCAATTCTTTTCTGATCTTTAACAGCCCTTGTTCAGGACGCACTTTTGCTGAAGGGTCATTATCGTATTTAGCATGACCGATAGCTCCGAAAAGAATAGCATCACTGGATTTTGCTTTTTCCAGAGTTTCTGCCGGCAGTGGATCGCCAGTTGCTTCAATTGCTGTATGACCCATAATGGCTTCATCGAAGACGAAATCGTGTCCATACTTTTGTGCAACTTTCTCTAATGCTTTCTTACCCCAGGTCGTGACTTCCTGACCAATCCCGTCTCCAGGGATAATCAATATATTTTTTTTCATGTTATGCGTTTTCTAATGCTGTTTCTACAGCTTTTACTTTTCCGTTTTCTAAAATTATTCTGTTGTCAATACAGGAAGGCAGTTGTGTCTCAAAATGCCCGACATAGATCAGTGTATTGCCATGCGAACAGAGTTCATCTACAATTGCATTGAATTGTTTGGTCTGTTCATAATCCAGACCCTGACAAGGTTCATCCAGAATCAGCAGTTCGGGATTCTTGATGATGGTTCGTGCCAGCAATACTAACCGTTGTTTGCCTAACGGGAGCGTAGACAGCAGCTGATTTTTGTATTCTTTTAAATCAAAAAAAGCTAAAATCTCATCTACTTTTCTTTGTTTTTCGAAGCTCAGATCCCGAAATAATCCTACACTATCAAAAAATCCGGATGCTATGCTTTGCCATACTTTTGCGGTTGCGTCAAAGTACCAATGCACCTCAGGAGAAATAATCCCTAAGTGTTCTTTAATTTCCCAGATGCTTTCACCTGAGCCTCTTTTTTTACCAAAGAGGGTGATATCATTGGCATAGGCCTGCGGGTGGTCACCATTGATCAGACTGAGCAGTGTTGATTTTCCGGAACCGTTATGTCCCTGCAACAGCCATTTTTCTCCTGTGCGGACTTCCCAATCTATATTTTTGAGAACTTCTTTTTCGTCGTACCGGATGGTCACATTGCGCATGCTTACCATGATGTCTGATGTGACTTTAGGAGGTTGTTGCAAAAATCCTGGTAGAGGTTTGCTGATACGTTCAGCCTCTCTGGAGATTTCTGAAGCGCTGCTTCGACTTTCTAACTTTCCTTCTTGTATTTCGGCGAAACGATTGATACAGTCCGGATGTTCTTCATCGTTGGAGATCAGGATCAGCGTGACTCCCTTAGAAGCCAGCTGATTGAATACATTATTCAGTTCATGGCGGGACTGTTTGTCCAGACCAGTATAAGGCTGATCTATAATCAATATCTGCGGTTGCAGCCACAGAGCTTTTATCAATTGGAGTTTTTTGTGTTCTCCGCTCGATAATTCGATTAATTGTGTGTTTTTCTGGTTTTGAAAACCAAATTTACGGAGGTAAACTTCCAGATCTTCAGGATTCAGATTTTCCTGTTTTCCGTAATGCATAAATTCGGCATATACGGTCAGTGTATCGTTGCCCTGATGTTTGTTGTATCGTTGCTGATAGTAAAAATTACGGTCTCCTTCTAGATTGGTAAACTGGTACCAGTTAGAGACGTATAGTGTTTTTGCAGGAAGGAGGCTGGCGCTGTCAAAATGAATGTTGACATTTCCGCTGAATTGTACCTGATCAGCAATAGCTAATGCTAAGGTTGTCTTACCGGATCCGCTTTTTCCTCCTATTAACCAATTTTCGCCCTGTTCAATTTGCCAATTCAAACGCTGCAATACCGATTGATTAGGGTATTGGACAGTTAAATTGGCAATATGGACGACAGGATTTGACATCATTATTTTGATAATTCGTATTTTTCGATCAATTCTTTTTGGTTAAGGATAAAGTCAATATCATCGTAACCGTTGATCAGGCAGGACTTTTTGTAAGGATTAATTTCAAAAGAAGTCTGTGCTCCGTTTTCTACTAATGTGACGGTCTGATTTTCAAGATCTACAATGACTTCTGTATCCGGATTTTTGGTTACTGTTTCAAAAATCGTTTCCAGAAACTCATCGGATACCTGAATCGGCAGTACCCCATTGTTCAGCGCATTTCCTTTGAAAATGTCGGCAAAGAATGAACTGATGACAACATCAAATCCATAATCTTGTATAGCCCATGCTGCGTGTTCACGGCTGGAACCGCAACCGAAGTTCTTACCTGCAACCAGAATTTTTCCTTTATAAGTCGGATTATTCATCACAAAATCTGCTTTTGGCTGATTATCGCTGTCGAATCTCCAGTCGCGGAATAAGTTATTTCCAAAACCTTCTCTGGTCGTTGCTTTCAAAAAGCGGGCAGGGATGATCTGGTCTGTATCGATATTTTCAATAGGCAGAGGAACTACCGTTGAATTTAGTTTTTCAAATTTTTTCATCTGTTTTTTATTTTCCAGCCTTAAATTAATTCCCGGACATCACTTATTTTTCCTGTTACTGCTGCTGCTGCTGCTGTAAGAGGGGATACGAGCATAGTGCGGGCATTCGGTCCCTGACGACCTTCGAAATTACGGTTGGAGGTAGATACACAGTATTTTCCGGCAGGAATTTTATCTTCATTCATTCCCAGACAGGCACTGCATCCCGGTTCACGTAACTGGAAACCTGCAGCTTCAAAAATTTTATCCAAACCTTCTTCGATGGCTTGTTTTTCTACTTGTTTTGAGCCCGGTACAATCCATACTTCCACACCTTGCGCTTTTTGTTTTCCTTTTACAAATGACGCTACTTCACGCAGGTCTTCTATACGGGAATTGGTACAGCTTCCGATAAATACATAATCTACAGGTTTGCCTAATACCGGAGCATCATCTGCAAATCCCATATATTCCAGCGCTTTTTTGTATGAAGGTTGTTCTGTTTCCGGCTGTGCTGTAGTAGGAGGAATGCTTTCACGGATACCCATACCCATGCCCGGATTTGTACCGTAGGTAATCATAGGGGCAATATCTTCTGCTTTGAAGGTCAATACGCTGTCGAATTGGGCATCTTCATCGCTGTATAAGGTCTGCCAGTAGGCTAATGATTTGTCCCATTCTTCACCTTTAGGCGCAAATTCACGACCTTTTATATAATCAAAAGTAGTCTGGTCCGGGGCTATAAGTCCGCCACGTGCTCCCATTTCTATACTCATGTTACAGATGGTCATCCGTGCTTCCATGCTTAATTCACGGATTGCAGAACCAGCATACTCGATAAAGTAACCTGTTCCACCTGCAGCAGAGATTTTAGAAATGATGTAGAGGATGATATCTTTTGCACCAACACCGTTTTGCAAGGTTCCGTTCACCTCGATTTTCATCGTTTTTGGTTTTTGCTGTAACAGACATTGTGTTGCAAATACCTGCTCCACCTGAGAAGTTCCGATACCAAATGCAATTGCTCCGAAAGCTCCGTGCGTAGAGGTGTGACTATCTCCACAAACCATTGTCTTGCCCGGAAGGGTAATACCCAGTTCCGGTCCGATCACATGGACGATTCCCTGAAAAGGATGTCCCAGTCCGTAAAGCTGAATTCCAAATTCTGCACAATTTTTGGATAGCATATCCACCTGATAGCGGGATAATTCTTCTTGTATAGGCAGATGCTGATTGAGTGTTGGGACATTGTGGTCGGCAGTAGCTACCGTTTGTTGTGGCCTAAAGACAGGAATACCTCTTTTGCGCAAGCCGTCAAAAGCCTGAGGAGAGGTAACCTCGTGGATCAAATGGGTATCTATGTATAGAATATCCGGAAATCCTTCTTCACGCTTGACGACATGTGCGTCCCAAATCTTTTCTACTAATGTTTTTGACATTTCTCGTTCTCTCTTTAATTTTATCAATTTAATAAGGGGTGAAATTCGAATTTTGTAATTTCACCCCTTATTTAATAGTCTAAATTACAAAAATTTAAACAGTTTTAATTGTTTTCATCGCCGTCATTGCTTTTCTTAGCACTGCACCGACGATTTCTACAGGGTGCGTACGGATCGCTTCGTTCACTGCGATCAGCTCTCTGTTGTCTACTGCACCATCTTTACCTTCATTGTAATTCTTTCCAATAATGTCTGTATTAACTGTTTTCATGAAATCAGCTAATAATGGTTTACAAGCATGATCGAATAAATAACAACCATATTCTGCTGTATCAGAGATTACTCTGTTCATTTCGAATAATTTTTTACGTGCAATTGTATTAGCGATCAAAGGAGTTTCGTGTAAAGACTCGTAGTATGCAGATTCAGGTTTGATTCCGGCTTCTACCATTGTTTCAAAGGCCAGTTCAACACCGGCTTTGATGTATGCTACCATAAATACAGCATTATCAAAGTACTCCTGCTCTCCGATTTTGACATCTCCTGCAGGTGTTTTTTCGAATGCAGTTTCACCTGTGGCTGCTCTCCATCCTAATAGATTTTTGTCATTGTTAGCCCAGTCTTCCATCATGACACGGCTGAATTCTCCGGACATAATATCATCCTGATGTTTCTGGAACAACGGGCGCATGATTGTTTTCAACTCTTCAGCAATATCAAATGCTTTGATCTTAGCCACGTTACTCAATCTGTCCATCATCGCTGTAACACCACCTTGTTTTAAGGCTTCTGTGATGACTTCTACTCCATATTGTACCAGTTTGGATGCGTATCCTGCATCAATGCCTTTTTCGATCATTTTGTCGAATGAAAGGATAGAACCTGTCTGTAGCAAACCACAAAGAATCGTTTGCTCACCCATAAGGTCAGATTTTACTTCTGCAACAAATGAAGAACGTAATACTCCGGCACGGTGACCTCCTGTACCTACACAGTATGCTTTTGCTTCAGCAAGACCTTTTCCCTGCGGATCATTTTCCGGGTGAACGGCGATTAATGTAGGAACACCAAATCCTCTCAGGTATTCTGCACGTACTTCTGATCCCGGGCATTTAGGAGCGACCATAATAACAGTGATGTCTTTACGGATCTGAGTTCCTTCTTCTACGATGTTAAAGCCGTGAGAATAAGATAATGTTGCTCCTTGTTTCATCAATGGCATTACTGCTTTGATAACAGAAGTATGTTGCTTGTCTGGTGTAAGGTTAATGACAACATCAGCTGTAGGGATCAGTTCTTCATAAGTTCCTACAGTGAAGTTATTGTCCGTTGCATTTTTCCAGGAGTCTCTTTTTTGCTCAATTGCTTCTTTACGTAATGTGTAAGAAACATCTAAACCGCTGTCTCTCAGATTCAGTCCTTGGTTTAAACCTTGAGCACCACATCCCACAATTACCAATTTTTTACCTTTTAAAGCCTCTACACCATCAGCGAATTCTGTGCTGTCCATGAATTCGGCTACGCCCAATTGGTTCAATTGTTCTCTAAGTGGTAATGTGTTGAAATAATTTGCCATTGTTTTAATTCTTTAATATTTTGTTATTAGGTTGTTTACTTATTTTTGATCATTCGGCGTTGAGCCATTGCATATCCCCAATGAAGATTGTCATGTGCAAGTGTCACCGTCAGTACTTCTTCTATTGTACTCATTTCGGTGCCATATGTACTTGTCGAGAAAGGTTGTATACTGGAAAATACACCATCATGGTAATCTTTTTCCAGTTTGGAAATGGTTTCCAAGGCATACAGTTTTAACGCTTCGATTTCTTCTTTGGATACAGGATGCGTAGGTTTTGTATCTTTTTTGTAATCCTCATTGTATGCTATAGAAGAAGCGTCAGGCAGTATCCCGGTTCTGACATAGCATAGGGATTGTGTGCTGACTACGATGTGACCAAAGTTCCAGATGATATTATTATTGAATCCCTGAGGAATAAAGTTTAGTTCTTCGGTTGTCAGGGAATCAATAAGGGCTAAAAATAGCTTACGGGTCTGAATGATATAGTGAAAAGTATGTGCTATCATGATTACATAGTAAATACGTTGTCTCTCTGATCCAGATATTCGTTCTCCACGATTTCTTCAGAAGGCTGTTTCTTTTCGAATTGTAATAGTTTGGAGTGGAATCCTGCACTATCTTTAATAATTGCAATGCGGGCTCCCCGTACAAACTCGATCAAACCGTATTTGGTAAGCTCTTCCGTTAATTTGTCAATTTCTTCACGGTGACCTGCTGTCTCGAATACTGTATAATCATTTCGGATAACCACAGCAGAAGCACCGTACTGTCTGAGCAGCCTCTCGACTGGTGCTTTTTCAGCAACGATATCTGTCGGTACTTTATAAAGAGCCTGTTCCTGCCAGATCACTTCATCATTAGTATTATAGTATGCCTTTAAGACATCTACCTGTTTTTCCAGTTGACGGCATAATTTGCGTAATACTTCTTCTGTTTCTGTAATGACGATTGTAAACCGGTGAATACCTTCTACTTCTGAAGGAGAAGTGTTAAGGCTTTCGATATTGATTTTTCTTCTCGAAAAGATGGTCGAAATTCTACCGATAAGACCGATAGAATTTTCTGTGTATAAGGTGATGGTAAATTCTTGTTTTTCCATTTTATTTCAATCGAATTTCGGAAACTGATGTTCCTTGTGCAACCATTGGGAATACGTTGTTTTCTTTTCCCACCATTACTTCTAATAGGTATGCTCCATCATGATTAAGCATTGTTTCAAGAGCCTGACGCAGATCTTTTCGTTCGGAAATCTTTTGCCCGTCGATATAATATCCTTTTGCTACTGCCACAAAATCAGGGCTGGTGATATTGACAAAAGAGTAGCGTTTATCGTGGAACAGCTGTTGCCATTGTCTTACCATTCCCAGGAACTCATTATTCAAGATCATAATCTTCACTTTGGCTCCGAATTGCATGATGGTACCCAATTCCTGTAGAGTCATCTGGAAACCTCCGTCTCCTATAATAGCGACCACAGTCTTTTCAGGGGCACCATACCATGCGCCTATTGCTGCAGGCAGTCCGAATCCCATTGTTCCTAATCCGCCTGATGTCACACTCGACTTTGAATTGTTGAATTTGGCATATCGGCAGGCTACCATCTGGTGCTGGCCTACATCTGTTGTGATAATGGCATCACCTCCTGTCAATTCGTTAAGGATATTTATCACTTCACCCATTGTCATTACATCTGTTGTCGGATGTAATTCATTTTGAATGACTTCTTTTATTTCTTCCTGCTCCAGTTGTCTGAATTTTTGCAACCATTCATCATGACGTTTTGTTTCCTGAATCTTTGCGGTTAATAAAGGCAGGCTGACTTTACAGTCTCCCCATACCGGCACCGTGGTTTGTACATTTTTGTCGATTTCGGCAGGATCAATATCCAGATGGACTACTTTGGCCTGTTTTGCATATTTGTCCAGACGTCCGGTTACGCGGTCATCAAAGCGCATGCCTATGGCAATCAGGACATCACACTCATTTGTCATCACGTTAGGCGCATAGTTACCGTGCATTCCCAACATGCCTACATGCAAAGGGTGGTCTGTTTCCAACGCACTTAATCCCATTACAGTAGCCGCGGAAGGAATACCTGCTTTTTCGATAAAGGTTTTGAATTCCTGTTCTGCTTTTCCAAGAATCACTCCCTGTCCGAATAATACGAAAGGTTTCTCTGCACTGTTTATTAATTCAGCTGCTTTTTCGATGTATTCGTTTCTGACTTCCGGTGCAGGACGATAGCTGCGGACATGATTACATTTTTCATATCCTTCATAATCGAATAATTGTAACTGAGCATTTTTGGTAATATCAATCAATACGGGACCTGGACGGCCTGTACTGGCAATATAGAAAGCTTTAGCCAGTGCGTGAGGAATCTCAGTCGCATCTGTTACCTGATAGTTCCACTTAGTGACGGGTGCAGTAATGTTAATGACATCTGTTTCCTGGAATGCGTCAGTTCCCAGTAATGACGCAAATACCTGGCCTGTAATACAGACGACAGGATTACTGTCAATCATGGCATCAGCCAAACCTGTTACTAGATTGGTTGCACCCGGTCCGCTTGTAGCAAATACCACACCTGTACGACCTGAAGTACGTGCAAAACCTTGAGCGGCGTGAATACCTCCTTGTTCGTGGCGTACCAAAATGTGCTTCAAACGATCATTATAATCGTATAGTGCATCATAAATTGGCATAATTGCCCCTCCCGGATATCCGAATACGGTGTCAACACCTTCACATAATAAAGCTTCCAGCACCGCCTGAGAACCTGACATCTGTACCGATTCTTTTGGTGTTGCAGCAGGAGCTTTATTCTCTGTTTTTTCAAGTGTACTCATTACTTATTCGATTAGTTTAAAAGTTTTTAGTTGTTGATTATTCGATCTTCCTGTTGTATTACTGATCTGTAACACAACCTTCGGACGCGTCCGAAACAGTTTTTGCGTATTTGTACAGAACACCTTTGGTTACTTTCAATACAGGCTGTACCCATTTTTCTCTACGCTTAGCTATTGTGGCATCGTCTACTTTCAGATTGATGGTATTATTGACAGCATCTATTTCGATGATATCATCATTTTCTACTAATCCGATCAGACCTCCCTGATAAGATTCCGGTGTAATGTGTCCCACTACAAATCCGTGTGTACCTCCGGAGAAGCGTCCGTCTGTGATGAGGGCTACAGATTTTCCGAGTCCTGCTCCGATAATAGCAGATGTAGGCTTTAACATTTCCGGCATACCAGGAGCTCCTACAGGACCTTCGTTGATGATAACGACTACGTCACCTTTTTTTACAGTACCATCCTGAATTCCGCGGATCAGATTCTGCTCTCCGTCAAAAACACGGGCAGGACCGGTGAATTTCTCACCTTCTTTACCTGAGATCTTGGCTACAGAACCTTTTTCTGCCAGATTACCGTATAGAATCTGAAGGTGACCGCTTGGTTTGATCGGATTGCTCAATGGCTGAATGATCTTTTGATCATAGTCCATGATGGATTTTACGTCCGCAAGATTCTCTGCTAATGTTTTCCCAGTAACAGTCAGACAATCTCCGTGTAATAATCCCTCATCCAGTAAATATTTCAATACTGCAGGCGTACCTCCATATTGATGGAGATCCTGCATCAGATATTTTCCTGATGGTTTGAAATCCGCCAGTACAGGAGTTTCATCACTCATGCGTTGAAAATCATCCTGTGTGATATCGACTCCTACGGCTTTTCCGATCGCGATAAAGTGTAATACGGCATTGGTACTGCCGCCTAAGATTACAATTGCTCTAAGCGCATTTTCAAAAGCTTTACGCGTCATGATATCTGAAGGCTTGATATCTTTTTCCAACAGTGTACGAATGTATTTCCCTGCCTGAAGGCATTCCTCTTTTTTATCTGATGAAACTGCCGGATTAGAAGATGAATAGGGTAAACTCATCCCTAAGGCTTCAATGGCAGATGCCATTGTATTTGCGGTGTACATTCCTCCGCAGGCTCCTGCGCCCGGACAGGTATGCTTGATGATTCCTTCATAGTCCTCATCAGACAGATTTCCACAGATTTTTTGTCCTAATGCCTCAAATGCCGACACAATATTCAGTTCTTCCCCTTTATAATGTCCCGGAGCTATTGTTCCTCCGTATACCATTATAGAAGGACGGTTCAGGCGACCCATAGCGATAACAGCACCCGGCATGTTCTTGTCACAACCCGGGATAGCAATCAATCCGTCATAGTACTGTCCGCCACAGATTGTTTCTATACTGTCGGCTATGACATCACGGCTTACTAACGAGTAGCGCATACCTTCTGTACCATTACTCATACCGTCACTCACACCTATTGTTCCAAAAGTCAATCCTACCAGTTCGCTTTCCCAGACTCCTTTTTTGACCACTTGTGCCAGATCATTCAGGTGCATATTACAAGTATTTCCATCATATCCCATGCTTGCAATGCCGACCTGAGCTTTATCCATATCTGCATCGGTAAGACCGATTCCGTATAGCATAGCTTTGGCTGCTGGTTGTGTTTCGTCTTGTGTAAACGTACGGCTGTATTTATTCATTTGATTCTCGCCGTTAGATGATGACTTCATAGTTTTCGTTCTCTAATACTAGGTTTTTATATCTTCTTTGTATGGAAGCACCGATTGTATGCTCCCAATCTTCTTTATATTCTATGTGATCAACTTGTCTGATGCCTATGATCTCGGCAGCAGTACCGCAGAGGAAGGCGCTGTCTGCAGCATATACTTCTTCTACAGTAAGTGATTTTTCAATGATTTCGAAATTCAGATTTTTACAGATATTAATTACTGTCTGACGGGTTATTCCCGGGAAGGCATCCTGTTGAGGAGCTGTATAGATCCTGAAATCTTTTTCAATAAACAGATTCTCACTTGATGCCTGTACTACGAAACCATTCTGATCCAATAATAGCGCTTCATCAAATCCTTTTTTGATGGCTTCACTGCTGGCCATGATCGAGTTGATATACTGACCGCTGATCTTTGAATTCACAGGGAAAGCTTTCGGATTTGGGCGTTGGATATTGGAAATACACACTTTCAACAGGTTTTGTCCCAGATAAGGTCCCCATTCCCATGCTGCAATAAGTATTTTTGAATCTGTAGCTGAGGTAAGGTGCATATTGGCCCCCGAAAGAACCAACGGACGGATATAGGCTTCCCGCAGATTATTCAGGGCAAGCAGTTCGTAGGTCTTGTCAACCAGTTCCCGATTATTCCAGGTGTACGGGATATTGATGGCTTCACAGGACTGCTGTAGTCTTTCAAAGTGCTGCTCAGCTTTGAAGATCCGGGTTCCGTTATGGGTGTTGTATGCGCGTAAACCTTCGAATGCACCATATCCATAATGTAATGCCTGACCATAGAAATCAACACCTGCCTGGGACGCTTTTACAAAGTCCCCATCTAAGTAGATAAGTGTATTGTTATTATAATATTGCATACCTTATGATTTGCTGTTGTGTTGAATTAAAATACCTATGGATTTATTCCTCATTTTTATCTGTCAAAGGAAGGTACAGAAGATCCCCTCAATTTGATAATTGTAAGATAGGACGAATAAAAATACTAACCAATAGGGTAACTCATTATTTTGAAATAGTTTTTTATTTTGTAATATATGTTTTTACAAAATATAATTTTATTAAAATTTAATTTTTCGATATTATTTAATATTCAAAGTAGACCAAAATTAAAATCGGTATACTTTATGGTTTTTTGCAAAATTTTGATTTTGGTCAATTTTCTTCCTGAAATCGTCATTTTGCTGAATAAACTTCAAAAAAATAAGCCCTTAAAACGACTTGTTTTAAGGGCTTATAAAGTGATTAAAAAATCTTAATTACTATTCTTGTATAATGCCCTCTGCCAGGACAATAATGACATTATTTTTTACTTCAATTACTCCACCTTTAATGTTAAGGACCTCTTCATTGTTTCCAGCCTTAATAATAACCGGACCATCCTCTAAAGTAGAGACAATAGGTGCGTGGTTTTTTAATATTTGAAATGAGCCGGCAGAGCCAGGGACAGTTACTGCTGTAACGTCGCCTTCATAAGCCAACTTGTCTGGAGTAATAATTGTGAGTTTCATTTATTTTAATAGTATTTAGTAGTAAGTATTACGTATTTAGACTTTTTTACATAGTAATTAGCAGCAATTGACTGTTTGTCGGTCGTCTGACTACTAATTACTAAATACTAACTACTTATTTATACTGCTTCTGCTAATAATTTTTTACCTTTTTCAATAGCTTCTTCTATGCTACCTACTAAGTTGAAAGCTGCTTCAGGGTATTCATCGACTTCACCGTCAATGATCATGTTAAATCCTTTGATGGTATCTTTGATGTCTACTAATACACCTTTTAAGCCTGTAAACTGCTCTGCTACGTGGAATGG
The DNA here is from genome assembly GCF_016725325.1 of Sphingobacterium spiritivorum. Classification (NCBI taxonomy): domain Bacteria; kingdom Pseudomonadati; phylum Bacteroidota; class Sphingobacteriia; order Sphingobacteriales; family Sphingobacteriaceae; genus Sphingobacterium; species Sphingobacterium spiritivorum. The sequence continues at coordinate 1,184,180 of NZ_CP068083.1, read as the reverse complement.
CTGAGACAAGAAACGTTGTACACGACGTGCACGGTGAACTGTCTGCTTATCTTCTTCAGATAATTCATCCATACCTAAGATAGCGATGATATCCTGAAGTTCTTTATAACGTTGCAAAATTTCTTTTACGCGCTGAGCTGTATTGTAGTGCTCATCTCCTAATACTGCCGGAGAAAGGATACGTGAAGTAGAATCCAATGGATCCACTGCCGGATAGATACCTAACTCTGCAATTTTTCGGGATAATACTGTTGTTGCATCCAGGTGGGCAAATGTTGTCGCCGGAGCAGGGTCAGTTAAGTCATCGGCAGGTACGTATACTGCCTGTACAGAAGTGATTGATCCGTTTTTAGTAGAAGTGATACGCTCTTGCATCAGACCCATCTCTGTTGCCAGAGTTGGCTGGTAACCTACCGCTGAAGGCATACGGCCTAATAATGCTGATACCTCAGATCCTGCCTGTGTAAAACGGAAGATGTTATCGATAAAGAAAAGAACGTCTTTTCCTTGTCCGTCACCTTCACCATCACGGAAGTATTCCGCAACAGTCAGTCCTGATAATGCTACACGAGCACGAGCACCCGGAGGCTCATTCATCTGACCGAATACAAACGTACATTTTGATTCTTTCATCAATTCCTGATCAACAGTTTCCAAAGGCCATTCACCTTTTTCCATGCCTTCCATGAAATGATCACCATATTTGATAATACCAGACTCCAACATCTCGCGAAGCAAGTCATTCCCTTCACGGGTACGCTCACCTACACCAGCAAATACGGAAAGACCACCGTGACCTTTAGCGATGTTGTTGATAAGTTCCTGGATCAATACTGTTTTACCTACACCGGCACCACCGAATAATCCGATTTTACCACCTTTAGCATAAGGCTCTAATAAATCGATTACTTTGATACCTGTGAAAAGAACTTCTGATTCTGTTGACAGGTCTTCAAATTTAGGAGGTACATTGTGAATAGGACGACCATTTGTTTTGTCTAGATTTTTGATCCCGTCAATGGCGTCACCAACAACGTTAAATACACGTCCTTTGATTTCTTCACCAATCGGCATTTTGATAGGAGCTCCTGTGTCTACAACTTTCATTCCACGCACCAATCCTTCGGTAGCGTCCATGGCAATAGTACGAACACAATCCTCACCTAAGTGTTGTTGTACCTCTAAAACGATACGTTGTCCATTCTCTTTCTCGATGTACAATGCATCATAGATTTTAGGAAGATTTTCATTGCCGGCGAAGTTGACGTCAACAACTGGGCCGATAATCTGCGCTATTTTACCAATTTGGGGCATATTATAGGGACTAAATATTTAATAATCAATTACAAAACTCTAAATGAGTCCTATTTTGGACTGCAAAAATAAACTATATCTGCTTAAAAGCAAAACGTTACGCTAATAAAATTCACTTTTTTTTCACAGTTGGTAGATTTGAATATGATTATGACTGAATAGGTTATACAAAAGCCGTTTTCCTGTTATTCGTTCTCTGCCTGTCAGACTTATAAAGCATAGTAGGTAGCACGAATCTTTACATGCATGTGCTAATATAAAAAGTGCGAATAGACTATCATAAAGCTGGTTTCGATCCCCTTTGTCTATTATTTTGTTACAATTTATACTAAAACGTGTAATAAATCTGTTATATAAGGGTTGGTCTGGTTCCGGAAGGAGCCTCTAAACCTGATGCTGATTTACACTTTTTGTATTTATACTATGCTATTTATGATTTCTAAGAAAAACAATCCGAAAAGGAGGTATTCCCACTCTCCAACGATCATGACTTCTGATTTTGTAACTATTGCCCGTACAGGTAGACACCTGTTAAGATTAGGTATCGTAATGAGTTCCAAGCCTCCAAGCGATCTGTTTCTGTGACGTTACCTTTATAAAGGTGTTTCCATTTGTTTTAACGTATTATTTCATTTCAGATTCTTATAAAAATATTTAACGTAATGATTCACTATTTCTATCATGCGCTCTTTTTGACATGTGGTTTTCTTTTTTTTTGTCAAACAGGACGCGCAGACCTTATTGAAAACAAGTATCACAGCCATTATTCTCTCCCGTATTCCTCCTTTGCTGCTGACTCTATTGAGATTCGAGGCAAGGTTACTGACTCCGCCGGAATGGCAATTGAAGGGGTGGTCATTACTGAAAAAGGCACATCAAACACGGGATTAACAGATCCTAACGGCGAATTTAAAATTTCAGCTGATCCTAACGGGATTCTGGTTGTTATAAAATCCGGCTTTAAAAATCAAGAGGTCCACGTAAACAATCAGAGGCTTCTAGAAGTCTCTTTATCCAGTGGTAAGGCTGAGGCCGAAACGGAGGCTGCAACGGATTCGGTACCGCCACAGCAGGACTCTGCTAAGGTCGTTGTCACCCCTGATTCTACCGGAACAGTAAAACCAAATGTAACAGACAGCAGTGCTGTTAAACAGGATAGCAGTAGCCAGGTTGTATCTGGCAAACAGGCTTCGGTATCCGGAATTGTGAATGGCCCGAAAGGACCTTTGCCGGGCGTGACGGTTACTATAGTCGGAACTAATCAGGCTACGAATACAGACGAAAGTGGTAAATTCCAGATCGCTGCCGGCCCTAAGAATAAAATAAAGTTCTCATCGATTGGTTATAAAGCCCTGACGCAAACAGTTGGCAACAGAAAAGACATACAGGTCGTAATGAGCAGTGAAACGAATGTGCTTGACTCTGTACAAGTGGTAGCAGTAGGATATGGTACAATGAATCGTGCTACATTACCCAGTGCGGTATCGAGTATCGGAGCCAATGAAATTAAAGATGAGGTGCTTCCTAGTATTACACAGGCTATACAAGGTAAGGCCGGAGGTGTTCAGGTGACGCAGAAGTCGGGTTCACCCGGAGGCGGAATCAGTATACGGGTAAGGGGAACGACATCCATTAATGCCAGTTCGGATCCGTTGTATGTGGTTGACGGGATTCCGGTTAACAGTACAACAAATTTTACAGGTGGTTCTACCTTTGATTTTGGAGGAGGAACTCAGGGCATAAATGTGCTTTCATCTATCAATCCTTCCGACGTTCAGTCTATTGAAATTTTGAAAGATGCTGCATCTTCCTCTATCTATGGTTCAAGAGCAGCGAATGGTGTTGTCCTCATTACGACCAAAAAAGGTGTAGCCGGACAAAGTGAATTTAACTTCAACATGTATGAAGGTTTTTCCCAGGTACCACGTGAAAGGTATTATGATTTCATGAATACAGAACAGTATCAGGATTATATGAAAGACTATTACAAAATCCTGCAGGAGAAGGATCCGAAAGCAGTTATCCCTGATCAAATATTTTCCAATTCCAATGTGAACACGGATTGGCAGGATGCTATTTTTAGAAATGCAGGTACCCGTAGCTACGAACTTTCTGCAAGAGGAGGAAGCGAGAAGACACAATATTATACTTCAGTTGGTTATATGAAACAGGGGGGTGTACTGCTGGGCTCAGATTTCAATCGCTTAAGTGGTCGTATAAATCTGAATCATCAGCACAGTGACAAACTTAGGTTTTCTACCGCAATCAATCTTACAAGAGCGGTTAACAAACGTGTTCAGGAAGAAAATTCAAAGGAAGGGGCAACCAAAAGCGGAATCTTTTCTCCGCCAAACTTAACGGTGTATGATGCTTCCGGTAATTTTGCATATGATCAGGTGCGCTTAACCCGTGAGAATCCTGTAGCTATGTTAACCCTTCCTACCAATGAAGCTCAAACTTTTCGTGTATTGGCTAACGTGGGAGCAGAATATAATATCATCCCAGAATTATTACTGAAAACCAGTTTTGGTACAGATATTAGCTTTATTGATGAGACATTCTTTATGCCACCGGTAGGACTTCGTTCTTATGCCAGCCAGGGTGGTATAGGTGCCCGCCGCAATACGCGGGATCAGCTTTGGATCAATGAGACTACTCTGACCTATGATAAAGTGTTTGGTGATCATGCCATTAATGCATTGGCTGGATTCTCGGTTCAGGAATCGAGACTGGAGTTTGTGCACGGACAGCGTTCTAACTTCCCGAATAATGATATTCCTTATATTACAGCAGGAGGTGTTGTGACAGGTGCAAATTCTTATCCTGAAGAATGGGCTATCGCATCCGGGTTTGCCCGTGCAACTTATATTTATAAGGACAAATATATCCTGAATGCAAATGTTCGTTCGGATGGATCATCCCGTTTCGGGGCTGACAATCGTTGGGCAATATTTCCATCCTTTGCGGGAGCCTGGAGACTTTCTGAAGAGGAGTTCTTGAAAGATTCCAAAATATTGAATGACCTGAAACTTCGGGCGAGTTGGGGAATTACAGGTAATCAAAATATTGGTAACTATGCCAGTCGCTCCTTATACTCCGGAAACAGCAATTACCTGGGTATGGCTGGTTTTATACCCAATGTACTGGGAGACCGGGATCTGAAATGGGAAACTACACGCCAATGGAATGTGGGTATTGATGCAGGCTTCCTGAATAACAGGATATCGCTGTTAGCTGACTATTATTACAAGAAAACTTCCGACTTGTTAATTGGATTACCCATCCTGACCAGTTCCGGTTACATCAATAGATTTACGAATTCGGGAGATATAGAAAATAAGGGTTTTGAGTTTGAGTTGACAACTAAAAATCTGGTTGGTGAATTTAAGTGGACTACCTCTCTGAATATGACTTTTAACCGAAATAAAGTTTTGGCATTACCAGAGGGACTGAAAGAAATGAGAGGTGGTGTTGGTGATTTAAATCGTGCAATAGTAGGACAGCCTCTAGGTGTATTTTATGGCTGGCAGGCAAACGGTGTAAATCCGCAAACGGGTATGATTGATTATCTGGGACAGGATGGTTCTGCTGTATCTCCTACAGATTATAAGGATCACTGGATGATTGGTGACCCCAATCCTTCATTTTTCGGAGGTATTACCAATAATTTCGCCTACAAAAACTTTGACTTAAGTATTCAGGGGCAGTTTACTTACGGTAATGATATTTTCAATTATAATCTGGCTTCCGGATTGGAAGGCTTTAATCCCAGTTCAAATCAGTTTGTTGACTTTGTAGACAGATGGCGTGCTCCCGGCGATATTACGGATGTTCCGAGACCAGCTCCGGGTGATCTGAGTAACGGAGCAGTATCTTCCAGATTTGTTGAAGATGGTTCCTTTTTCAGACTTCGTAATATCACATTTGGTTACACATTGCCGCCTGCAGTAGCAGAGAAGATCAAGATGAAAAAGCTTAGATGGTATGTCACTGTACAAAATGCATATGTATTTACCAAATACAGAGGTTATGATCCGGAGGTAAGTTCAAGTCATGGAGGAGCAAATACAGGATTAATCTATGGATATGACTACGGAAGTTACCCGCAGCCGCGTATATTCACTACTGGTATTAACATGACTTTTTAATTTCCCAAAGCTATAAATCTGAAATTATTGCAGATCGTAATGCCAGTATCGGTAATAAGCCGGACAGCGTGAAGAAGAGATAACTGCGATAGATTTTGACTAAAAAGTATAATGATGAAAAATAAAATAATATTAATCTGTTTGGTTGCGGTGATAGTCACTTTGAATACATCGTGTAATAAGTTTTTAGATCGGGATCCGATGGGGCAGATCGCACAGGATCAATTCTTTAATTCAGAGACCAATGCAAATGCTGCCGTGTTAGGGACCTACCGCACAATGATGAATTCCTTTTCATTTGGTCAGTCGATTGTGATCGTACCGGAATTTTCGGCCGGACATGTCAGACATTCTGCGAGTTTTCCTGAATATCAGAACTTCGCAGAACATAAGATACAGGCTATAAATCCCTGGACGGCCAATATGTGGCAGGCGATCTATGCGACTATAAATGCGGCTAACCAAATTATTGAAGAAGTTCCGAACATGACTACTGCGATGATCACCGAGGAGAAGAAAAATATATTTGTTGGTGAAGCTAAATTTATCAGGGCATTGAATTACTTTTTTCTGGTTCGGGCTTTTAATAAAGTTCCCTTAAAGCTGACTTATACCAAAGAAGGTGATAATTTTGATATCCCTGAATCCGGAAAAGAGGAGCTGTACACTCAGATTGTTAAAGATTTAACAGAAGCTGTAGCAGTACTTCCCCAAGTTAATCCCAACACGGGTGATGCTGCCAAAGGAAGAGCCTCCTACTGGGGAGCGAAAGCTTTACTGGCAAAGGTATATTTATATCAGGCCGCTATTACCAATGACTATAAGAAATCTGCAGATCTCGCTAATGAAATTCTGACAACTGCCGGATTTGGTTTAGTAACGGATTTCAGTACGATCTGGACAACACAAAATACGAATGAGGCTATTTTCGAGATTCAATTTGATGATCAGGCTACAAACCCTCTTGCTGCTGTGGCCAACGATAATGCCAGTGTGCTGTTTTTTGCCAAAGATTCGACCATTCAGGATCTGTACACAGAGCAAGATAAGCGGAGAGCTTTCACAGTAAAAAAGGGGAGCAAGAATAATTATTTTATGGGAAAGTTTCCAAATTTCTCTCCGGCAAGTCAGAATCTGACGGTTATCCGTCTTGCTGAAATTTATTTAATACATGCAGAAGCGCAGGCAAGGGTAGATAATAGTGTCAGTACCGCTGCGTATAATTCGCTGAAAGCTGTACAGGATCGTGCAGGTGTCACTGTACCCATTAGCACGTATAGCAATCTGGAAACATTTATTACAGCTGTACAAGAAGAAAAGGAGAAAGAGCTTATGTTTGAAGGTGAAACCTGGTTTGATTTTAGCCGGACCAAGCTGGCTCTTAAAAAGTATGATACGCTGACTGATGAAAGGTATCTTCTGTATCCGATTCCTTCCGCTCAGATCGCTTTGGGAACAGGACTTACACAAAATCCCGGCTATTAACCGATAATATAAAGGATAAAAAGAGTATAAAAAAAGCGGGATTACCCGCTTTTTTTATACTCTTTTATTTATTTCGTCCTGTAACTGACGACGTAATTTCTGTTCATTTTCCATTGATTTTTTACGCAGTGTCTGCAATTCATCCTGCAATTGATCTGTGGTCTTTTTGTGGTCTACCGTATCTACTTTTGCTTTTCTGAATGAAGCCAGCGTGATCAGGAATAACAAAGCCAATACAATTATAATTGCCCACACCATAGTATGATATGTGGCTTTTGAAAAAGGGATTCCGATAAAAGATATGCTATCTGTTTTAGATCTTTCTTTTTCCAGTTCCAGTGATACATTTTTTACAGAGTCCTGGAGAGCTTTGGTATTGGAAGCAAAATTGGTAGAAGAAGACTTTAGGGTGTTGATCTCCTGCGACAGGCGGGCAATACTATCCTGTACATTTTTCTTGATGATATCCAGATTTTCCTTCCTTATCAGTTTGTAAGGGTCTTGGGTACGGGAAATATAATTGAGGTGTTGAAACTGACTTTCTATCGTTCCTTTTTTTAATCCGTCATTACTGTATTTAAAAGTAGAAGTCTGAGCAGTACTCCCCGACGGGAAAGATAGAATGGCAAATAGTAGAGTTGCCGAAATATAACAAAATAGTTTTTTGAAATTCATACAATCTGTTGTGTTATAGATAAGTTTCATATTCATATTTGGTAAAGATGACGCCTATATTTAGTTGCGAGTGCCACTAATATACAAATAAAACAATAAACCTTAATTTAAAATCAAGAGAAGCATTATTTTGCTTTTTCCGATATACCTTTTTCTCAGCAGTATTGTGTATTTATATCTGTAGCGCATACATGACAGCGCATAACAGTTCGCGAAGTAAAAAGTTATAATTTGCGGTATCTAATAGTATCAATATAACCCTATAAATTGTATGAGCTGGATTGCCGGTGTTTTTTTTCATTTTATTGGCGGATTTGCGTCCGGGAGTTTTTATGTACCCTATAAGCGGGTCAAAGGATGGTCCTGGGAGGCGATGTGGATTCTGGGAGGAATATTCTCCTGGGTACTTGTGCCACCTGTAGCCGCTTATCTGACGATTCCTGATTTTTTTCAGATTATTACAGACACGTCTTCTTCGATTATCGGATATACCTATTTGTTTGGTTTGCTGTGGGGAATTGGCGGACTGACGTATGGTCTTGGCGTACGCTATCTGGGTGTATCTCTGGGGAGCAGTATTATATTGGGCTTGAGTATGGTATTTGGAGCACTGATGCCTTCGATCTATTATTTTTTTAATTCTGTTCCGGGTAAACACGGTATCGATTTCTTTTTTACTACCAATTCAGGGATTTGTGTAATGATCGGACTTTTGATCTGTGTCGTGGGTATTTATCTATGTGGCAGGGCAGGAGTATTGAAAGAAAAAGGGCTGATGAATCTGTCAGGTGCTGCACAGTCTGAATATAAATTCGGATTAGGAATTACTGTCGCTATTGTTTCCGGAATTCTGAGTGCTTGTTTCAATTTTGGAATCGAAGCGGGTAAACCAATGGCTGATGTGGCCAATCAACTTTGGAAAGCTGCAAATCCCGGTCAGGGAGAATTTCTGTACCAGAATAATGTGACGTATATCGTTATTCTTTGGGGAGGATTTACTACCAATTTTATATGGTGTCTGTACCTGTTGGCTAAGAATAAAACATTTTCTGATTATACGAAATCTTCAGCACCACTTGGCAAGAATCTGCTGTTGTGCGCGCTTGCCGGTACAACCTGGTACCTGCAGTTTTTCTTCTATGGAATGGGAGAAAGCAGATTGGGTAACGGAGCCAGCTCCTGGATACTGCATATGGCATTTATCATTCTTATTTCTAACGCATGGGGCGTTATTCTGAAAGAATGGAAAGGTGTCAGCAAACCTACTTACCGTGCTATTATTGCAGGTATTGTGACTATAATCCTATCGATCTGTATCGTTGGATTTGCTAAAACTTTAGAATAATAACTATAAAAAATATATAAAAAGTGAAAACATATAAGCACGTTAATTACTTGTGGGATGATGAAAAGGCTAAATCTCTGGAAGGAGATGAAGTTGGATTATTACTGTATCGTTCCAATTTATTAGGATCCGATCTTAGAATTACCAACTATGGGGGCGGGAATACCTCATGTAAAGTCGTTGTGAATGATCCGTTGACAGGATCTGCGACAGAGGTCATGTGGATCAAAGGTTCGGGAGGTGACATTGGCACATTGACTAAAAGTGGTCTTGCTGCCTTATATGTAGAGCGACTGAGAGGACTGAAGAGTGTATACCGGGGGATCGAGCATGAGGATGAGATGGTAGAGCTTTTCAATCACTGCATTTATGATCTGGCTTCTAAAGCACCCTCTATAGATACACCTTTGCATGGATTTCTTCCCTTCAAACATATCGATCACTTACATCCCGATGCGGCTATAGCGATAGCAGCGGCTAAAGATGGTGAAAAGATCACGCAGGAATTGTTTGACGGCACGATTGGCTGGGTAGACTGGCAAAAGCCAGGATTTGATCTGGGGCTTCAGTTGAAAGAATGTCTGGATAAGAATCCTTCTATACGCGGTATTATGCTGGGTTCTCACGGTTTATTTATCTGGGGAGATACAGCTTATGAAAGTTATGTCAATACCTTAGATGTTATTGAGCGCTGTGCGGCCTATTTAGAAGATAATTATGGTAAAAAGGGACCTGTATTCGGAGGTCAGCAAATAGAAAGTCTGGCTGCTGATGAACGTGTGAAACAAGCTGCAAAACTGGCTCCGGTATTAAGGGGATTCTGCTCGAGTAAGCGCCATATGATCGGTCATTTTACGGATGATGAACGCGTACTCGAATTTATAAATTCCAGTGATCTGAAACGCCTCGCGCCCTTGGGTACAAGTTGTCCAGATCATTTTTTACGCACTAAAATTTCGCCTCTGGTACTGGATCTGGGAAAAGATGAAGATCTGTCCGATACAGAGGCTCTCAAAGCACGGCTTGCTCCGACTTTTGAAGCTTACAGAGCAATGTATACTGCGTATTATGAGTCCTGTAAACATCCAAACAGTCCTGCCATACGGGATGAGAATCCTGTAATTATACTTTATCCGGGCGTAGGTATGTTTTCATTCTCAAAGGATAAGCAGACTGCACGGGTGGCCGCTGAGTTTTACATCAATGCAATCAATGTGATGAAAGGAGCGGAAGCAATTTCATCGTATACTTCTCTGCCCCGTCAGGAAGCATTTAATATCGAATACTGGTTGCTGGAAGAAGCTAAATTGCAACGTATGCCGAAGCCTAAAGCACTATCGGGTAAGATCGCTTTGGTGACTGGCAGTGCCGGTGGAATAGGCAAAGCTATAGCTAAGAAATTTGTCAATGAAGGCGCTGTTGTCGTCCTTAATGATATGAATGCAGAGCGTTTGGCAGCTGTTGCAGAAGAATTCCAATCCACCTATGGAAAAGATGCTTTTTCGACAGTGGTACTGGATGTAACCCGTGAAGATCAGATTGAGCAGGCCTTGAGTCAGTGTGCACTGGCATTCGGAGGTGTAGATATAGTGGTTAACAATGCAGGTTTATCTATTTCCAAAACCATAGAAGACCATACAGAGAAAGATTGGGATCTGTTGTATAATGTATTGGTCAAAGGACAATTTTTTGTAACCCGGGAGGCTGTCAAAACAATGAAAAAACAGGCCATTGGTGGTGATATTATTAATATTGTAAGCAAAAATGCATTGGTAAGCGGGCCAAATAATGCCGGATATGGAAGTGCAAAATCAGCACAGCTTCATCTGAGCCGCTTAAATGCTGCTGAACTTGGATCCGCTGGTATCCGTGTCAATGTAGTCAATCCTGATGCTGTTATTTCAGATAGCAATATCTGGGCGAATGGCTGGGCAGAAGGCCGCGCTAAAGCATACGGGATAACTGTGGATGAATTGCCGGCATACTATGCAAATCGTACCCTGCTAAAAGAAATTATTCTTCCGGAAGATATTGCTAATGCCTGTTTTGCTTTTGCAGGAGGATTACTGAATAAATCTACCGGTAATGTGCTCAATGTTGACGGGGGAGTCGCCATGGCATTTGTAAGATAAGTATGACATTAAAGGATTTGGGGGAGAGGTATGAGAATCCTTTAATATATTTGATTTTGCAAGAATTACTGATTATAAACAAACAAACCGAACCATGTTAATTAAAGATAGTTTAATTGAGGAGTATAATAACCTGCATTTGGATGCACATAAACGCAGGTTTACATTTTTAGCCGAAACGCTTTCCAATACGGAAGAAATAATACAAAAATTAGGCGTCTTTCAGATCGCTATTCCAAGCTGGGCTTTAGGTACCGGGGGGACACGTTTTGGCCGTTTCTCCGGACAGGGAGAGCCCGGGACACTGGAACAGAAAATAGAGGATGTGGGATTACTGCATAAACTGAACCGTTCAAGCGGAGCAATCTCATTACATATCCTCTGGGATATTCCTCAGGATGCAGAAGCTATCAAGCAGCTGGCTAGCTATCACGGACTGGTATTTGATGCGGTCAATTCCAATACTTTCCAGGATCAGAAAGATCAGAAATACAGTTATAAATTTGGTTCTCTTCATCATGTAGATCCCCATGTACGGCAGCAGGCTATCGATCATAATGTGGAAGTGATCCGTCATGGTATTGCTTTAGGATCGAAAGCACTGACTGTATGGCTGGCAGACGGATCATCATTTCCGGGACAGTTGAACTTTAGAGAAGCATTTCAAAATACACTTTCTTCGTTGAAAGAAATCTATAAGCATCTTCCGGCAGACTGGAAACTGTTTGTTGAGTACAAAGGTTTTGAACCGTTTTTTTATTCGACAACTATTGCAGATTGGGGACAGTCACTGCTATTGGCCAATAAACTGGGGGACCAGGCCTATACATTAGTAGATCTGGGACATCATCTTCCAAATGCTAATATCGAACAGATCGTATCCCTGCTGTTAATGGAAGGTAAGCTGGGTGGGTTCCATTTCAACGATTCCAAATATGCGGATGATGATCTGACAGCCGGAAGTATAAAACCTTATCAGTTGTTTTTGATTTTCAATGAACTGGTCGAAGGTATGGATGCAAGAGGAATGGATCATGCTACTGGTTTAGGCTGGATGATTGATGCATCCCATAATCAAAAAGATCCGCTGGTGGATCTGCTGCAGTCTGTGGAGGCGATTAAGATTGCATATGCACAGGCATTGTTAGTAGATCGTGCAGCGTTAAAGGAAGCACAGCAGCAGAATGACGTTGTGAAGGCTCAGGAGATTTTGCAGGATGCATTCCGTACGGATGTGAGAAGTATTGTTGCCGAATCCAGACTCCGTGAAGGCGGCGCATTGAATCCGGTCGAGTTATATCGTCAATTGGGTGTTCGTGATATACTGACACAAGAGCGTGGTACCGGTAGTGTCGCTACAGGATTGTAAGAACAGTAATTTCATAAACTCAACCGTATGAAACCCATACCCGTTATAGCCGTATTTGATGTGGGTAAGACGAACAAAAAACTATTTCTATTCGATGAGAATTACAGAATAGTATTTGAGCGGTCTGCCCGGTTTTTAGAAACTGAAGATGAAGATGGCGACCCCTGTGAAAATCTGGAAAGCCTCAGACTCGCTGTTTTTGATTCGTTGCACGAAGTATTCCGTAAACCTCAGTTTGAGGTAAAGGCCATTAATTTTTCATCCTATGGAGCAAGCTTTGTCTACCTGGATGAAGATGGCCGGCCGTTGACGCCTTTGTATAATTATTTAAAGAATTATCCGGATGCATTAGCACAAAAGATATATGACCAATATGGAGGTGAAGAGACTTTTTCCAAAGAGACCGCTTCTCCTGCATTAGGAAGTTTAAATTCGGGGTTACAACTCTACCGTATGAAGGAAGAGAAGCCTGAGATTTTTAAGAAAATCAAGCATGCCCTGCATTTACCACAGTATCTGAGTTTTCTGTTGTCAGGACAATATTACGCAGACAAGACAAGTATAGGTTGCCATACCACGTTGTGGAACTTTAAAGATAACGGTTATCATAGATGGGTTAGTAGAGATGGTGTCATCGATAAGATGGCACCTATTTGTAACTCTGATGAAGTATTCAAGTCTGCATTTCCGGGTAGCCCCTATGTGATCGGAACAGGCTTACATGATAGTTCTGCTGCTCTGATCCCTTATCTGTTCAATTTTCAGGATCCCTTTATTCTGATTTCTACCGGAACCTGGAGTATTTCATTCAATCCGTTTAATCACAGTGAGCTTACTTTAGAAGAGTTGCGGGCAGATTGTCTCTTCTATCTGAGTTATAAGGGAACGCCGGTGAAAGCTTCCCGCCTGTTTGCCGGATATGAGCATGAGTTGCAAAGCAAAAGAATTGCCGCCCATTTTCAGGTATCTACAGCCAAATTCAGAACAGTGACGACCAACTGGAAAACCATAAAGCACTTGAAGTCTGTAGATTCTGTTAAAAAATTTTCAATTAAGACTTTTTCTGAACGAGATTTGAGTATCTTTGAGGACTATGAAACTGCTTATCATCAGTTGATCATGGATATTGTCGAGGTTCAGTATATTGCCACAAAAAGAGTAATGGATGAGACAAATATTCATCGGATATTTGTAGATGGTGGTTTCAGTAAAAACCCCATATATATGAGCCTTTTATCTGAAAAGTTTGAACACCAGGAGGTGTTTGCAGCTTCTATGGCACAAGCCACAGCTATCGGTACGGCATTGTCCATTCATCGCCACTGGAATAGCAACCCTATTCCTAATGATCTGATAGAACTGAAATTTTACGCAAAAAATAACTTTAAAACTGTCAGCTAATCCATGGAAAGTCCTAATTTACTAAAATACGATCCTAGATATCCTTCAGTTGCCGATTTAAAGAAAAGAGCAAAACAACGTATTCCTAAATTCGCCTTTGATTATCTGGAGGGAGGATGTAATGAAGAAGTCAATCTGAGAAGAAACGAACGTGATTTTGAGGATATCCTCTTAAAACCAAGTTATCTGCAGAAGTACAACGGAATCGATATGTCTACCACTATTTTCGGACATAAATACGATGCTCCTTTTGGTATTTCGCCAATCGGTCTGCAGGGATTGATGTGGCCCAATGCCCCGGAAATTCTGGCGAAAGCTGCGGCTAAACACAATGTCCCTTACATCCTCAGTACCGTTTCAACAAGCAGTATAGAGCGTATTGCGGAAGTATCGGGTGGTAAAGCCTGGTTCCAATTGTACCATCCGACGGAGAACAGATTACGGGATGATATTATTAAAAGATTACAGGATGTAGAATGTCCTGTGTTGGTTGTCCTTATCGATGTGCCTTCTTTTGGTTTGCGTTACAGAGAGATCAAAAGTGGTCTTTCGATGCCGCCTAAAATGAATATCAGTAATATATTTCAGGCGTCTATCCGTCCGGTGTGGGGTATAGAAACCCTGAGACATGGTATTCCGAGTTTTGCAACCTTACAGCCTTATATGGAAAAAGGGCTTAACATGAGTCAGCTGGGTCAGTTTATGAATCGTACATTCACAGGACGTGTAGATATTGAAAAGATCAAAGCGATACGGGATATGTGGAAAGGTAAGCTCGTGTTGAAGGGAGTTGTGACGGAAGAAGATATGAGAGCCTGTATAGAGATAGGAGTAGACGGAGTTATTGTTTCGAATCATGGCGGACGTCAGGTTGATGCAGGTGAATCATCGATTGCATCATTACAGCGGTTAGCTAAAGATCCTGAATTTACAAATAAGATCACTATCATGATGGATGGAGGGCTTCGCTCAGGACCGGATATCGGTCGTGCTTTGGCAAGCGGTGCCGAATTTGCTTTTATGGGCAGACCATTTATGTATGGTGTGGGAGCTTTAGGAACCAAAGGAGGTGATCATACTATTGCGATGTTTAAAGCGCAGCTTAAGCAAGTAATGGAGCAAGTCTCTTGTGAAAAAATTGTAGATTTTCCGAACGCCCTCATTAAATAGTTTTATAGCTACTATAAAGTATAAGAAGGCTGATTCA
The DNA here is from genome assembly GCF_016725325.1 of Sphingobacterium spiritivorum. Classification (NCBI taxonomy): domain Bacteria; kingdom Pseudomonadati; phylum Bacteroidota; class Sphingobacteriia; order Sphingobacteriales; family Sphingobacteriaceae; genus Sphingobacterium; species Sphingobacterium spiritivorum. The sequence goes on along the minus strand of NZ_CP068083.1, from coordinate 1,169,104 downwards.
TCATTTGAATCAGCCTTTTTTAGTGGAATATCTTTCTTCTGTAAAAGTAATGTGACGTAGATCGAAATTCAGGATGGTGCAGGATGCTGTTTTATGGAAGGTGGGTTATCTTGCGGTAAATAACCAATCAAAAAATTGATACAGCAAATGAAAAATGGAAACATTTTTTTTTGCTAACAACTGGTAAACCGGATTTTCTAATGATTTACAACAGAAAGAAATTTTTAACACTTTTTGCACAGACACTTGGGTTGATCGCTTGTCATTCGACAGTGCTTGGGCAGATCTCTGTTTTAAAATTGCGGGAATCAGCGTTTTCAAAAGGATTGAAATATATTGGCCGTGCATTAGAACTGGAAGGTTATTTTGTGTGGTGCAGTTCACCAATCTATGACAGCCAGGGCCAGGTACATGTATTCTTCTCCAGATGGAAGCAGGAATTGGGTATGGGGGGCTGGCTCAAAGGATCAGAGATAGTACATGCTGTTGCACCTTCACCGGATCAGCCTTTTGTGGTTAAAGAAACGGTACTTGCTCCGCGTGGAGCCGGTTACTGGGATGCCACCACTTGTCATAATCCGTCAATAACCCGGTTCAATAATACGTATTACCTCTATTATATGGGCAATTCTAACGGTAAGACCAATACCAAAAGAATTGGTCTGGCAACCGCTGAATCATTGGACGGACCCTGGAAGCGGACAGATCAGCCTATCCTGGAAGCAGGTGAAGAAGGGAGCTGGGATGACCATTGTACAACGAACCCTACAGTAATACAAACAGCGGATAAGGCATATTACCTTTTTTACAAATCCTGGAATACAGCCGACTATCTGGCAGAGAAAGGTGCCATACGTGGTAATCGTAAATATGGATTAGCCGTTTCATCTTCTCCAGAGGGGCCTTTTAAAAAATATGTGCAGAATCCTGTTATTGATTTTTCTGCAAAAGGAGGGAATGCGCAGTTTGAAGATGCCTTTGTGTGGATCGAAAAGGGTATGTTTTATATGATTGCCCGGGATATGGGTGTTCAGAGTCACGAAGACGGGTTATTGATGCGGTCTGCTGATGGTAAGAAGTGGTCTGAACCTGAGCTGGCTTTCCAGGCTATATCTGCATACACCAAAGAAGGGCCTTACCCGACATCTCTCAAACGTATTGGCCGGCTGGAACGTCCTATGTTGCTTTTAAATAAAAAAAATCAGCCTGAATGGCTGTTCGGAGCTTCTCAGGGAGGAAAATATAATACTTCTTCAGCAATGGTTTTCCGTTGTAATCCAAACCAGATTTGGTAATTTTTTTAAATTGTAACCTATTAAAACAACTATATCATGAACGTATTCAAATGTAATCCAAGAGCCTTCGCCCCCAAAGCCATGTTGATGGGCATCCTTTTGGTATTTGTTTCATTCACAGCTTTTGCTGCGTCAGACCCAAGCTGGGTAGGCAAGGTAGGCGCAAGAAATTTTAAGATCGGTAAGGCAGTCGTATATGCCAACGATTTTGGGGCCAGGGAAGATGGAAAGACCATAAGCACAAAAGCTATTCAGCAGGCAATAGATGCCTGTGCAAAAAAAGGCGGAGGTAAGGTGCAATTCCGGCCGGGCAAATACCTAACGGGTTCTATTTTTATCAAATCTGGTGTATTTCTGCATGTGGATGAAGGAGTAGAGCTCTTAGGTAGCCAGTCTTTGGAAGATTATCCACAAATCAATACCCGTGTGGCAGGCATAGAAATGGTCTGGCCTGCAGCTCTTGTGAATATTAACGGCCAGCAAAAAGCCGGAATTTCCGGAAAGGGAATCATTAACGGACAAGGCAAGCCTTTTTGGGATGCGTACTGGAAGTTAAGATCTGAATATGATAAGAAAGGATTGAGATGGATTGTGGATTACGATGCACAACGTCCACGCACTGTGATCGTAGACGGAAGTGAGGATATTATTATCAGAGACGTGACTCTGAAGCAGGCAGGTTTCTGGACGGTTCATTTACTTTATTCTTCCTATGTTACTGTAGATGGGATTATTATTAAGAATAATATTAATGGCATCGGTCCGAGTACAGACGGTATTGATATTGATTCATCTAAGTGGATCCGTATACAAAATGCAGATATAGATTGTAATGATGATAATTTCTGTATTAAATCCGGTCGCGACTGGGATGGTCTGCGTGTCAACAGACCGACAGAGTATGTCCTTATCACCGACTGTATATCCCGTAAGGGAGATGGTCTGATTACCTTTGGAAGTGAAACTTCCGGAGGGATGCGCCACATTATCGCGCGTAATCTCAAAGCACATGGTACTAAAGTTGGAATTCGTCTCAAATCAGCACGTAACCGGGGTGGAGTTGTAGAAGATATTCTTCTTGAAAATATACAGATGGACAGCGTCAGGACAGCATTTGAGATAACGCCAAACTGGAATCCGGCTTACAGTTATTCTAAACTGCCGTCAGGATATGATATAGATAAAGTGCCTGACCATTGGAAGAAAATGGTGACACCTGTAGAACCTGCAAGTAAAGGAATCCCAACATTTCAGAATATACAGATCAAAAATGTCTTTGTGAAATTTGCACAACGTGCTATCCATGTGGATGGTTTGCAGGAAAACCCCTTACAAAAATTCAGCCTTGAAAATGTTGCTATCACGGCAAAGACGGCAGGCGTAATCCGTCATGCTAAAAACTGGCAGTTGAACAATGTAAAAGTAACGTCTCAGGATGGAACAGAAGTCGTACTTGAAGATACTGAAAATATTAACCTATAAGCCCGTAAACTAACATGAAGAAGATCTTTAATCTCAATACTATAGCAGTTGCAGTCTGCATGCTGATCATGTGCTCAGCATCTGCGCAGGAAAAAGTGTGGACCGATGTTTCGCAGCCTTTACAGGAAATCGAAGCCTTGCGAAAAGTTATTGTCAGACCTACATTCAAAAATAAGGATTACAATATTGCCGACTTCGGAGCGAAAGGAGATGGCGTCACCAAGAATACAGAAGCTTTCCGCCTGGCTATAGAAAAATGCCATGCTGAAGGTGGTGGCCGGGTTGTGGTTCCTCACGGAGTTTTTCTGACGGGTGCTATTTACCTCAAAAGCAATGTCAACCTGCATCTTACCGATGGTACTACTATTTTGTTTAGTCGTGACAGTTCGGATTATCCTATTGTATTTACGCGTTGGGAAGGTATGGAATGTATGAACTATTCTTCCTTTATCTATGCTTATGGAGAAGAAAATATCGCCATCACTGGTAAAGGAACATTAGATGGGAATTCAGATAATGATAATTGGTGGTGGTGGTGCGGAGCCCGCAAATATGGATGGAACGAATCCAGGAGCGGAGAACAAAAGCCTGCCAGAGCCAGACTGCATACGATGATGCATCAGGAAGTCGATGCTAAACAACGGGTATTCGGAGACGGACAGTACCTGAGACCCAACTTTGTACAGCCTTACAACTGTAAAAATATCCTTATTGAAGATATCAGGATGATCAATTCGCCCATGTGGAATCTGAATCCTGTATTGTGTGAAAACGTAACTATAGAGCGGGTTAAAGTGATTAGTCACGGACCAAACAATGACGGTTGTGATCCGGAAGCCTGTAAAAATGTACTTATAAAAGATTGTTATTTCGACACCGGAGATGATTGTATTGCGATCAAATCGGGCAGAGATGAGGACGGACGCAACATCGGCCGTCCTGCTGAGAATCATATCATTGAAAATTGTATTATGAAAGACGGACACGGCGGTGTCGTTATCGGTAGCGAAATCGCTGGCGGAGCACGTAATATTTATGCGCTGAATAATAAGATGGATAGTCCTAATCTGGACCGTATCCTTCGGTTAAAAACAAGCTCGAGCCGTGGAGGTATTATTGAAAATGTCTTTATGAAAGATGTAGAAGTCGGCACATACAAGGAAGCAGCTGTCAAATTCAATATGTTCTACGAAAAACCAGGCGATCATATTCCTACTATCCGCAATGTATGGGTAGAGAATATGCATGTTAAAAAAGGCGGAAAATACGCGCTGATGTCAGCCGCTTATGAAAGTTCACCCATTAAAAATTTCCGCATGGTCAATTGTGAAATCAATGGTGTGAAAGAACCTTATATGGTGGATTATCTGGACAATATCATATTTGAAAATGTAATTATTAACGGTGTAAAAACAGAGGCTCCTGCAGGAAAGTAGAGATGAGATTCAGAAAGATACATATTGTTGGATTATTGGTGACGGGGGCTTCCTTGTGGGCTCCTGTTGCCTTTAGTCAAACAGCAGATTACTGGCATGGAAAAGAGCGGACCTTACATTACCGTCCTGACGGCCAGGATATCGTACTGGTAAAAGGTGTGCGTAAATTTAATCGTGCCCTGTATGGTACGAATACAGCCTTTCGTGTTGAAGCCGGGGACCGTCCTGAATTTGCATTATATATGCCCGGAATGGGGGGCAATCTGCAGTTTGTACTTCAATCGGGTAAGAAAATGATCCGGTTTGATGACCTTACACTGGCAGATGTTCGCTATACTTCCGGAAGTATGGTCTATACAATCAATGACAAAGTATTGGGCGGAGGGGAATTGCAGATTACCGTGTTGGCTCAGGCGGATGAAGAGGGGATGATCGTAGAAGTTAAATCAAAAAATGTTCCGGACGGAATAGCCTTGATCGCTGTATACGGAGGTGCAAGTGGAAAAACATTCAGTCGTGCCGGAGATATAGGAGCAGATCCGGAATCCAGTTTTTATCTGTTGCCGGAGTACTGTGAACATAATACCTACCAGATCAATAAAAGTAATTTTCAGGTATCCTACCCCAATAAAAAGGGAGAACTGCAATATCTGGCGGGATCATTTTCCGGAAAACCGGAGGTCAGACTGATCAATGCCTCTGCGTTGAAAGATGTAGATCAGTTGTGGACCAGTACTGCCACAACAACTCCGGCAATAGCCGCAAAATATAAACTGAATCAAACTGCAACTGCCTATGTTGCTATTCAACGAGGACAAGGCAAAGGAGCAAAAGCACCTCAGCTCTCTCTCCAGAAACTGTTTGATCAAAGTAAAAATAAAGTACAGACCTTAGCCGGACGTATACGTATACATACACCGGATGAACATATCAATACGGTCGGAAGTGCGCTTGCGCTTGCTGCAGACGGAATATGGGAATCGCCTACCTATTTGCATGGTGCTGTCGCCTGGCGTATGCGGCTGAATGCCTGGAGAGGTGCATATGTGGCCAATCCGTTGGGGTGGAATGACCGGGCAGAAGCCCATTTCAGAAGTTATGTCCATTCACAGGTTACAGATCCTCCCGAGGGAAAAGTCATAGCAGACACCGCACTTAATATTGCCAGGCATCTGGAAAAAATGGGTACAGCCATGTTCTCAAGTGGTTATATCTCCCGGAATCCGAACAACAATACAGTACCGCATCATTATGATATGAATCTGGTCTTTTTCGATCAGCTGTTTACACATTTTCAGTATACCGGAGACCGGACCTTTCTGAAAGAAGTCTGGCCGGCTATCAAGAGACATCTCGCCTGGGAAAAGCGGAATTTTGATATGGATGGAGATGGACTGTATGATGCCTACTGTGCTATCTGGGCCAGTGACGGTTTACAATATTCTGGAGGAGGCGTTACCCATACTTCTGCTTACAATTACCGGGGAAATATGATGGCTGCCCGACTGGCAAAAGTAATGGAAGAAGATCCAACTCCATATGAACGGGAAGCGGAGAAAATCAGACAGGCTTTGCTGGCAAAACTTTGGATCAAAGACAAAGGTTATTTTGCGGAATTTAAGGATTTATTAGGTGAACAATTGCTACACGATCAGCCCGGAGTATGGACGATCTATCATGCATTGGATGGACGTTTTATGGATTCATTTCAGGCTTATCAGGCATTACGTTATATAGACGATTATATCCCGCATATTCCTGTCCGCGTGGCTGATGCGAAAGATCAGGGCTTGTATACCTTATCCACAACAAACTGGCAACCCTATACCTGGTCAGTCAACAATGTGGCTCTGGCAGAGAATCTGCAGACAGCACTGGCGTACTGGCAGGCGGGAAGAGAGATGAAAGCTTTTGAACTCTGGAAAAGTAACCTTATTGAAAGCATGTTTTACGGAGCCAGTCCGGGTAATTTTCAACAGCTTTCGTTCTATGATGCAGAGCGGGGTGAATTATACCGTGACTTTGCAGATCCAATCGGAGTAGCTTCCAGAACTCTTTTTGAAGGTTTATACGGAATTCTACCAGATGCCTTAGCAGATACACTGACCATTCAGCCCGGATTACCTGTAAGCTGGGAGTACAGTACATTAGAAAGTCCGAATATTGATTTTGACTTTAAGCTCCATAACAATATAGAGCACTATACGATCAAACCTAAGTTTCAGCAGAAGATGAACTTAAAACTGGTTCTCAAAGCCAGAAAGGCAGGTGTCCAGTCGCTATCTGTTAACGGAACTCCGGCATCATGGAAAATTGTTGAAAATGCTGTGGGAGCAGCTAAAATAGAAATCTATGCGGCAAAAGCGGATCATTATGATGTTCAGATCCGATGGGCAGACCAGGAATTAGAAAAGATCAGTTATGTGCAGACCACTCCTGCAGATACACACCTTTCTATACAATCCGGTAAAGCACAGATTCAGGCTGTAAATGATCCGCAGGGACTGCTCGAAAGTCAGGATATAAGTAAAGGCACATTCCAGCTTAAAGACAAGCGCAACCGGGGAACTTTCTTTGTCAAAGTCAGACAACAGGATTTCAGCTGGTGGCAACCTGTAGATTTACGTATTGCAGAACCTCTGGAGCTGTCTGTAAAAGAAAGTCCGGATCAAACATCTGTAACGCTGACGATGAAAAATCAGTCCGGAAAACTGATTCAGGGAAGTTTGTTTATCGATCAAAAACAAGTACAGTCTGTTCAGCTGGCACAGCAGGAAACACGAGATCTAGTATTGCCGATGACCTTATTTCAATCAGGGACAAATACCCTTCAGATAGTGGAAAAAACAGGTACACTCGGAACCGTTCAGTATAGCAATTGGACATTACCCTTAGCGGCTAAAGTCGAGATAGTTAATCTGAAACCTTATTTTAATGATGCTGTTACACAGATTTTCCAGAATAAATACTGGAGTCCGCGTCCGGCATCACCGACATTGCAATTGCCTGTTCAGGGGATTGGAAACTGGTGCTATCCGAATACAACAGCGACTATTGATGATACCGGATTACGAGCTGCATCTGTCAACGGAGTATTTAACCTGCCAAATGGATTGTCTTTCGGCATCTCAGCTGCTAAAGGAAATAATATCGTCTTTACTTCTCAATGGGATAATTTTCCGACAGAAAAGGATATTCCGCTATCAGGCAAAGCCAGACATGCCTATTTCCTGATGGCAGGCTCAACCAATCCTATGCAAAGTCAGCTGATCAATGCCGTCATACAGATACAGTATACAGATGGAACGACAGCAGAACTGACCTTACGTAATCCCGAAAACTGGTGGCCAATAGAACAGGATTTTTCAGAAGATCCATATGCGTTCGTATTGAAGCAGGATCGTCCGCTCCGGGTACATCTGAAAACGGGAAAAGTAGTAAAAGGTGGCGAAGCGAAATATGTAGAAATAAAGGGATTTACAAAACGTGGTATTGACGGAGGAGCTGCAACAGTACTGGATCTGCCATTAGATGCTAAGAAAGAACTTAAAAGCTTGAAACTGAAGTCGGTTGCCAATGATGTTGTTGTGGGATTGATGGGCTTAAGTCTGTTGCGATAAGGTATTGTAAACCAATAATTACGCAGCAGGAGATAAAAATAAAACTAAAAATGTTAAAGATAAAAGCTATGAAAATCAATTTGGGGACAATGCTGTCAAGACTGACTACAGCAGTCGTTTTGATGACGGTACCTTTTGCTGTACAACATACCGATGCGCAGCAAAAGGATACCAAAATTGATCGTAAGAAAGTGGTTATGCGCCACAATGTTCAGAATACACAGTTAGATACGTTATCTTCTCTTACTATCGGTAACGGTAAATTTGCCTTTACTGTGGATGCTACAGGATTACAGACCTTTCCGGAATTGTATAAAGGGGGTGTGTCATTAGGGACGCAGTCAGAATGGGGATGGGATACTTTTCCGAATAAGGGGAATTATAAATTTGAGGAAACGCTAAAAGCCTATGACTTTAATAATGAAGGCAGACAGGCGCTCTATAGTATCCAATGGAAAGATGGCGGAAGAAACAGTGAAGCCACTAGTTATTTCCGGGAAAATCAGCATCGTCTGCAACTGGGGAATATCGGATTAGAGATCACAAAGAAAAACGGACAACCTGTGCAATCCTCCGATATCACAGCGATCCGGCAGGAGCTGGATATGTGGACAGGTATTGTTTCCAGTTCGTTTGAGGTAGAAGGGGAGCCTGTGAAAGTATCCACTGCAGCACATCAGGATCTGGATCAGATCGCTGTAAAAGTCACTTCTGACCTCGTTAAACAAGGCCGGTTGAAAGTATTTATCCGCTATCCGTATCCAACCGCTAAATTTCTGGACGAGGGCGCATATTACGGACAGGAAGACCAGCACCAGACCAGCATTACCCATAGCAATAATACCAGCGGAGAAATTCGCCATCAACTTCAGGGAACTGTATACCAGACCGTATTAGCCTATTCTAAAGGAACGGTTAAAAAGGGTAAGCAGGCACATTACTTTGTGTATGAACCCGTAAATACGAGCAACACTTTTGAGTTCAGTGCAGCATTTGCCCCACAGACGATTAAACATGTCCCGCTCTATAAGGCTACAGAAGAAAGCAGTGTAAAAGGCTGGAATGCTTTCTGGAAAAGCGGTGCGGCTATAGATTTTGAAGGTAGTACGGACACGCGGGCCTTTGAATTAGAAAGAAGAGTAATACTGTCCCAGTATCTGACTAAAGTGCAGTGTGCCGGCAACTATCCGCCTCAGGAAACCGGACTGACATTCAACAGCTGGTATGGTAAACCGCATACAGAGATGCATTGGTGGCATGCCGTTCACTTTGCCCTGTGGGGACGTGTGGATCTTATGGAAAAGAGTTTTGGATATTACCAGAATACATTAGAAAAGGCACGTGAAATAGCCAAAAGACAAGGGTATGAAGGTGTAAGATGGCAAAAAATGTCTGATAACGAAGGTAATGAAAGCCCTTCATCCGTAGCCGCTTTCCTTATCTGGCAGCAGCCCCATATTATCTACATGGCTGAGCTGGCTTACCGGGATAAAAAGAATCCGGAAATCCTTGAAAAATATAAAAATCTGGTTTTTGAAACAGCAGAGTTTATGGCTTCTTATCCGACCTACGATAAGCAGAAGGATCAATATAATCTTGGAAAAGGAGTGATTCCGGCGCAGGAAGTATTCCGGGCAGCAGATACACAGAATCCTACCTATGAATTAGCCTATTGGGACTGGGCGCTGCGGATAGCACAGGAATGGAAAGTAAGACTTGGACAGCCCAGAAATCCGAAATGGGATACAGTCATTCAAAAACTGGCACCTCTGCCGGTACAGGGAGATGTATATCTCGCAAATGAGAGCGCTACTGACTCCTATACAAATCCACGTTGGCTGACCGATCATCCTGCAGTCCTGGGCGGACTGGGAATGGTTCCCGAATCGGCAAAGTTGAATAAGGTTATTATGAAAAATACCTTGGATACAGTGTGGAAAGTCTGGTCATGGTCAGATACCTGGGGTTGGGATTTTCCGATGACAGCTATGAATGCTGCTCGGTTAAATCTGCCTGAAAAGGCTCTGGAAGCTTTATTTATGCCAATACGTACCAATACCTATTTACGTAACGGGCATAACTTTCAGGATGGCAGACTGCGTATTTATCTGCCTGGAAATGGTGGGGTACTGACTACTGTGGCGATGATGGCCGAAGGATGGGATGCTAGTACCGGTGAATTACCCGGATTTCCGAAAGACGGGACATGGAAAATTAAGAAAGAAGGTTTTCATAAGATGCCTTAATCAGTAACCAACGATCAGAAAAAGTGTTATGAAAGGTTATAAAGTTGCATTACTGTTATTACTATTTGTTAATAGCGGGCATGTAATGGCACAACGTGCTATGGAGTATCTGGATCGAGGATTGTCTCTGACAAATGTCGATCCCCAGCATGTATTGCTGAGTTGGAGATTGCTGGGAACAGATCATCCCAACACCGGATTCAATGTGTTTCAAAAACAAACAAACGGGAAAGATATACTACTCAATCCGACACCGATCACAAACAGCACTAATCTGTTAGTTACAGTGGCAGCAGATTCTGCTACATTCTATGTCGAGACCCTAGGTGACAATAAACCTAATCAATACTCCGGAACGATTACCTTCCATCCCGATGACCGAAAGAATTATACGAGTATAGCACTGCAGCCTCTGGATGGCTATCGGGTGAATGATGCCAGTGCTGCAGATCTGGATGGTGACGGAATTTACGAATTGGTTCTTCATCGTACCGGAAGAAGTAAGGATAACTCGCAGGAAGGATTGACAGATCGTCCTGTCTTGGAAGCGTATAAACTGAATGGCACTTTTCTATGGCGGATCGATCTGGGTATCAATATCCGGGAAGGAGCACATTATACCCAATTTATGGTGTATGATCTTGACGGAGACGGGCGGGCGGAACTTGTTTGCAAGACAGCTGACGGAACGAAAGACGGAAAGGGCAAGATAATAGGAGATGAAAAAAAAGACTGGCGCAATGAAGTAGGCAGAATATTGGACGGACCTGAGTACCTTACCGTATTCGATGGTCTCACCGGTGCAGAGCGGCATACTGTCGGTTATATCCCGGATCGTTATCCGGTAGACGGATGGGGAATCGGTAGCCATAATGATAGTAAGGGAAATCGTGCGGATCGTTTTTTGGCTGCGGTAGCTTATCTGGATGGCGAACATCCAAGCGTATTGATGTGCAGAGGATATTATGGCCGTGCTGCGATTGTGGCCTGGGATTTTGTAGATGGAAAACTCCGCCCACGCTGGAAATTTGATTCTCAGAATGGGGACAGCCCCTATTCCGGACAAGGATTTCATAATCTGAGTATTGCTGATGTAGATAATGATGGTCGGGACGAGATTGTATATGGCTCAATGACTATTGATGATGATGGCAAAGCTTTATACAGCAGTGGGTTTGGACATGGTGATGCGAATCACGTCGGAGACTTGGATCCGGACAGTCCGGGGCTGGAGATCTTTACGATTCACGAACATCCGAAAGAAGATAAACCCGGTGCAGTACTAAGAAGAGCTTCTGATGGAAAAGTGTTGTGGGCAAAAGCTTATGGTGTAGATATAGGACGTGGAGCAGCGGATAATATCGACGATTCGAATCCGGGAGCAGAAATGTGGTTTTCAGGAGACAAAAATTTATATAACAGTGCCGGCAAGCGGATCGGCCGGGCACCTAATTCTGCCAACTTTCTGATCTGGTGGGATGGCGATCTGGAAAGAGAATTGTTAAATGGTATCTCAGTTTCCAAATATGGGAAAGGAGAGATTTTCAGAGCGCAGGGATGTGTATCGAACAACGGAACTAAATCAACTCCGGTTTTAAGCGCAGACCTGTTCGGGGACTGGAGAGAAGAAGTTATTTTTGCCAGCGAAGATCAAACCGAACTGCGCATATATGCAACACCACATCTAACCCATCACAGGTTGTATACGTTGATGCATGATCCGCAGTACAGACTCAGTATTGCCTGGCAAAATGTAGGATATAATCAGCCACCTCATACCAGTTATTTTGTTGGTAAAGATATGGCACCTATCCGACAGCCAAATATTACAATTGTAAAACCTGTATACCCGAAAGATGAAACGATCAGGCCTTAATATCTGCTTTTTAGCAGTCTTCCTCATGGCTGTATCTTTTACAGCTCCGCAGCGCAAACCGGTTATCTTTTTGATCGGAGACTCTACTGTAAAAAATGGTAAAGGAAAAGGAGATGGAGGACAATGGGGTTGGGGAAGCGTTTTGGAACAATATTTTGATACGACGAGGATAGATATTCAAAACCGGGCATTAGGAGGCACAAGTACACGTACATTTATCAGTAAGGGATTATGGAAAAATGTGCTCGACCAGCTTAGTAAAGGTGATTATTTAATGGTACAGTTTGGCCACAACGACGGCAGTCCTTTGGATGATACAGCAAGAGCAAGAGGTACGATCAAGGGAATCGGAGATGAAGTAAAGACCATTTATAACCCTATAAGCAGACAGGAAGAAATTGTCCATACCTATGGCTGGTATCTGACAAAGATGATACAGGAGGCAAAGCAGAAAGGTGTACACGTCATCATCTGTTCACCTGTACCACGAGACAGATGGAAAGATCATAAAGTAGAGCGGGCTGAAGGAAGTTATCCTTCCTGGGCTGAGCAGGTGGCACAAAATAATAAGGTTCCTTTTATTGATCTTCATCATCTCATAGCGGATGAATTTGATAAAATTGGTAAAGAAAAAGTTGTTGCTTATTTCACTGCGGCAGATCATACCCATACCAGTTATGAAGGTGCTCAAAAAAATGCACAGATTGTTGTTCAGGCAATAAAAGAATTAACACAAACAGAATTGAAGAATTACCTCCTGCCTTAATACACAAAAAATAAAACAGAAGAACTAAACATATGAAGACGAATTCATTGAAGAGCCTATTTACTATTTTATCCGTTTTTTTTCTGACGGTTCAGGTTAGCGGGCAAAATTTCACGAGCAAAAAACAAGTTGTTAAAGATCTGCGACTGGCCAATGATTATTTTATGAAAAAATGGCCTGATCCAACCAAAAATATTATTACCAATAAAGAACGTACTTCTAATATCTGGACAAGGGGAGTATACTATGAAGGATTACTGGCATTCTATGGTATTGATCAGCAAAAGCGTTATTATGACTATGCTGTAGAGTGGGCGGACTTTCATAAATGGCTTCCGGTAAGAGGAGAACGATACACACGTCATGCAGACAATCAGAATTGCGGACAATCTTATATTGATCTGTACAGAATTGACCCTCAGCCTGTACGTATAGCTGGTATTAAAGAGAATATCGATTCTGTGATACGGAGTGGTCGTGTCAATGACTGGACATGGATCGATGCTATACAAATGGCAATGCCCATTTTTGTCAAATTGGGAGTGACCTATAATGATCCCTCTTACTTTGATGCCATGTACAAATTTTATCATCATATTAAATACAAAGAAGCACAACACGGACTTTATAATCCGAAAGATCAGTTGTGGTGGAGAGATAAGGATTTTGTACCTCCATATAAAGAACCAAACGGAGAAGATTGTTATTGGTCCAGAGGTAATGGCTGGATCGCAGCCGCTCTGGTACGTGTACTGGAAGAACTTCCTAAATCAGACCCACACTATCAGGAATATGAATCGGATCTGAAAAATCTTTTGGCAGCTCTTGTTCCTTTACAACGAAAAGATGGATTCTGGAATGTAAGTTTGCACGATCCTAATCATTTCGGAGGGAAAGAAGCTTCAGGTACAGCTTTATTTGTCTATGGTATGGCCTGGGGAATTAATAATGGTATTCTGGATAAGAAAATATATCTGCCGGTAGTAGAGAAGGCCTGGACAGCATTGCGTAAAGAATCTTTACATAAAAACGGATTTTTAGGCTATCTGCAGGCAACCGGAAAGGAACCAAAAGATGGTCAGCCTGTCACTTATACCAGTGTGCCGGACTTTGAAGACTATGGATTAGGATGTTTCTTATTGGCCGGAACCGAAATATATAAGTTAGTTAATAAATAGACTGTTTATGAGTTCCCGACCAGGGAATTAGATGATTTTATCAGTAGCTGAGATATGATTTTTAAGAAGATAATTACTGCAGCAATCATGCTGGGCACATTTTCTCTGACGCAGGCACAGGTATCAGACTGGCCTGTATTGAAAAGCAGTATGAAGCCCTGGGTAAGATGGTGGTGGATGGGAAGTGCAGTCTCTGATACAGAAATATCGGCATTACTCCGACAGTATCATCATGCAGGATTAGGAGGGGTGGAGATCGCACCTATCTATGGTCCCAAAGGAGCCGAATCTGCATTTATTCCACATCTTTCACCGACATGGGTAGATCGTCTTCAGCATACCTTAGTTACCGCTGATGAAATCGGTATGGGCGTAGACCTGACAAATGGTACCGGCTGGCCATTCGGAGGTCCTCAGGTCACGGAAGAATACGCGGCCAGTAATATCATAGTCAACACTTTTAGCCTAAGCAAAGGCAGGAATAATCTGGAGATTACCTGTAAAGATCCGAAACAAAAAGATCCGCCATTAATTTCGTTACTCGCTTACGGTCCTAAAAATCAAAAAACCGATCTTCTGAAACAGGTCAAAGAAGGAAAACAATTGAACTGGACAGCTCCTTCAGCCGGATGGACAGTCTATGCCGGATTTTTAGGTAAGACCCGCCAAAAAGTCAAACGCGCAGCTCCGGGTGGAGAAGGCTATACCCTGGATCATTTTTCAGGGAAAGCACTGGAAGCCTATTTAAAACCCTATCAGGAAGCACTAAAGACACAACCTCGTCATCCCAGAGCGTATTACAACGATAGCTACGAAGTGTACGGGGCGAACTGGACAGCAGAGCTTTTTGATTATTTCCAAAGGATAAAAGGATATGACCTTCGTCAGTACATCGGAGAAGTATTCGGAGATGTGAAGCATCCGAATCGGGACAGACTCAAAGCGGATTATCGGGATGTAGTATCACAGCTGTTATTGGAGAACTTTACTAAAAGCTGGACCTCATGGTCTCATACAATGGGGTCTGTTACGAAAAATCAGGCGCACGGATCACCGGGTAATTTGCTTGATCTGTACGCAGCTGTAGATATACCCGAAACAGAAACATTCGGATCCAGTTATTTTCCGATTCAGGGATTAAGAAGAGACAGTGCAGATGTACGTAAAGTAGACCCGGATCCCATGATGCTGAAATTTGCCTCTTCAGGGGCACATGTATTGGGGAAAACGCTTGTCTCGGCAGAAACATTCACCTGGCTGACCGAGCATTTCAAAACATCATGGGCACAATGTAAACCTGAAGTTGAACAACTTTTTTTGTCGGGGATCAATCATGTATTCTATCATGGTACGACGTATTCTCCGGCTGATCAGCAGTGGCCGGGATGGCTTTTCTATGCATCAGTCAATTTTGTTCCTGCGAATAGTCTCTGGTCACATCTGGACGGATTGAATTCATATGTAACCCGAACACAGTCCATACTGCAATCCACAGTTAATGATAATGAAGTGTTGCTGTACTGGCCTGCCCATGATATCTGGAACGATGATAAGGGAACCCTTAAATCGTTGACTATACATAATATAGATAAATGGTTACATCCATCTGATTTTTATAAGGAAGCAGTACATCTGCAAACGAGCGGCTATTCCCTCGATTTTGTTTCGGATGAGCTTCTGAAAGGAATGATAATAGATGGAGATAAGTGGAAGTTAAAGAATAGCAATACAGATTTATCGTATAAAGTACTGATTGTACCCAAGGTTGCCTATATGCCGGTAGAAACATTGGAAAAAATAATGGAAATAGCCAGACAGGGAGGAAAAGTAATATTCCATCAGCTGCCGGCAGATATTCCCGGGTTTAAAGATCTGGATAAACGGCGTCTGATCTTTCAGAAAATAGTAAATCCCTTGAAAAATAAGCGCCGGATAGTAGTCGGCAAAGGAGAGATTGTGATTGGAAATGATATCGTAAACAGTCTGTCCGGGATGAATATCATGGGCGAATCTATTATTCAAAAAGGGTTAAAATTTATAAAACGTAAAAAAGGAGATCAGACCTACTATTATGTAGTCAATCATTCGGATCATACCATCGATGAGCAAATCATCTTTCAGACAAAAGGTTCATCATGGAAAATAATGGATCCGCTGACCGGTCAGACGGGCAAAGCGCAGTCTGATAAGGCAAAACCAAATCAGGTCAGAGTGAAAGTCAGATCCGGTGAAGCGCTGTTCTTTGTAGCGGAAAAGACAGCTGAGCCTGCTCTTCCGGATTGGAACTATATGGATCATCAAAAAGATGAAGTACGACTGAATACGAGCTGGTCACTGAAATTTGTAGAAGGAGGTCCGGTTATTCCGCAACCAAAGCAACTCGATAAATTACAGACATGGACCTCTCTTTCGGATTCTATTGCGGATAACTTTTCAGGAAAAGCAGTATACAGTACCCAGTTTGAAATCCGGGAAGTACTTCCTGATAAGCATTATGTATTACAGTTAGATACGCTGTACGAATCTGCAAAAATCAGGATCAACGGTCAGGATGCAGGACAGATCTGGAGTTTACCGTATACCTTGCCATTAGGTAATTTATTAAAAAACGGGACAAATACGATCGAGATAGAAGTTGCTAATTTAATGGCAAACCGTATTCGTCAAATGGATCGTAACGGGCAGAAGAGACAGGACTATTATGACACTAAATTTGTCAATATTGACTATGAACCTTTCCGTGCTGATACATGGTCAGTGATGCCTTCAGGGCTTGCGGGACGTGTCGTTATCAAAATATATGACTAAAAAAACAGGAATGTAAACCCAATATTTGATTTTGAATCAATATATTTGTTAGACCTTTTATCTACACTATATATGCGATCTAATCACCTACATGCCGTATTACAACTTGATAAGACGTCTGCTGCGCCGAAGTATCTTCAGCTGGCGAATGCGATTATGAAAGCTATCCGTGTGGGGGATTTATCCAAAAATGATCTTCTCCCTTCTATCAACGAGTTGAGTGCTATATTGGATTTGTCACGTGATACGATAGAGAAAGGATATCGCTATCTCAAGAAAAACGGGATTATTCTCTCTGTACCCGGAAAAGGTTATTTTATTGCACATACGGATTTGGATAAAAAAGGCTATATAGCTTTGTTTTTCAATAAGTTGAGTGCGCATAAAAAGATCGTATACGATTCATTTGTAAAGACAATGGGCGAAGACTACGGTATAGATCTTTTCGTATATAATAATGATGTAAATTACTTCAAATCCCTTCTCAAAAACCTTAACAAAGATTATCAGCATATAGTCGTCATTCCTCATTTTATAAAGGGAAAGGATCAGGAAATAGATATTATCCGCGAGATTCCGAAGGATAAGCTGATCGTGCTGGGAAAAGAATTACCCGAACTACAGGGAGAGTATGCATGTGTATATGAAAACTTTGAAAAGGATATCTACAGTGCACTTAAACAGGCTAATAAAAGTCTGTCCAAATATAAAACGCTCAAACTAATATTTCCGGATAATAGTTATTTTCCCAAAGGCATTATAAAAGGGTTCTATAAATTCTGCCAGGAATTTAAATTTGAACACCTTCTGGTCAGCAATATTCAAAAGGAACAGATTAGTGCGGGAGAAGTATATATAAATCTCATCGAAGAAGATCTCGTTCGTCTTCTTGACAAAGTGATTTCGCTGGATCTGGAGATAGGAAAAGATGTGGGGCTGATATCCTACAATGAGACACCACTCAAAAAATTTATCCTGAGCGGTATTACAACCATTTCTACCGACTTTAAGGAAATGGGTAAACTGGCTGCAAAAGTAATTCTTAACAAATCCACCGCTAAGATCGAAGTTCCTTTTTATCTGAAGATGAGAAATTCCTTATAACCTGTTTTTTGCCTGTAATACAGCTTATTGAACACTAAATCCTCCACATTTTTTTTCTTTTTCTGCTTTTTGCAATTTCTGCCGTAATCAGAGTGTAAATCTGAATAGCTGCGTTTAAAGCATTGCTAATAGGAATTACCTGTTTTTTTATATACGAAATGCAGTCAGGATAGGGCAGGATGGTTGTATTATATGGGCTAACTATTTTTACAGAACCAGAACATTAAACTTAAATAATAACCAATTAGACAAACAAATTAATCAGGAGATATTCTTGTATAGAAGCAAACTATTCGGACACTTAGTGCAACCGATTGCTTAGCGGAATTTTATCTCATGATGAAGTGTTGTCGACCAGACAAACTAATATTAAACCTATGCAATCCGCTATGAAAAAAGTATACCCTTTTGTATGCAGCATGTTTCTGATCATGTTCTTTTACGGCTGTAGAAAAAGTGAACTGGTGTCGCACTATGAACGCCCTGACTGGTTAAAAGGAAATGCCTGGGAATTGCTTTCCTCACGCCCTGATCAGCAGCTCTTTCTGTCTGCTGTAGAAAAAACAGATATGAAGGGTGTGCTCATCGGCAATGGAATTTCAACCGTTTTGGCTCCAACTGATGAAGCATTCCGCAACTACCTGAATAAAAAAGGTTATACAGGAATTGATCAGGTACCTTTGAACGAACTCAAAAAAGTGGTTAACTATCATATTGTTTACTATGCCTTTGATAAGCAGAAATTTACAAATTATCAGCCGCAGGGAGTAGACAAAGTAGAGCCCTTGCGTGCAGGACTGTATTACAAACACCGCACAAGAAGTAAAGATGAAATCTCTACACTGCCTGATCCGGTTACGGGAGCAACCCGCAAAATATTTCATAAAGACCGCTTTTTACCTGTGTTTTCCAATATGCACTTCAGTACAAAAGGTATAGATGCTAAATCAAACTATGAATATTTCTATCCGGGAAGTACATGGAATGACGGGGGATTCAATATGTCTAATGCACGTGTACAGGAATATGCTATACCTACAGATAACGGATATGTTTATATTCTTGATGATGTCATCGAACCCTTAGAAAACCTACATACTGTCCTTGAAAAACAAACAGATTATGCTGATTTCCTGCATACCTATGACCGTTTCAAAACGCTGTGGTATGATGTGGAGGCCACTAAAAATTATGCGGCTGCGGGCGATTCCCTTTTTATTGTAAAGCATGGATCGCTGCCGCATATTTCTTCAGAATGGTCCTATAACGGTGAGGGAGGAATAGCAGATTATGCCAATCTTGGAGAGCTGGCTTACACCGCATTTAATGTATTTGCACCCAAAAATGATGCTTTACAGAGCTTTTTCAATAGCTATTGGCGCAATTACTATACAGATCTTAAATCTGTAAACTTCATGCCTTTAGCCTTATTGATGGCAAACCACGTCTATCAGGAGAATATTGTTTTCCCTCAGGAAATCACCGGTAGTAAGCAGTTGAAAAGTACATTCGGCTCGGTCATCAAATTTGATCCTAATCTGGATGTAGTTTCTAAAGGAATTGCTTCTAACGGAGTCTATTACGGATTGAATAAAGTTATCGTTCCGGATATGTTTTACAGTGTTACCGGACCGGTACTGCAGAATCCCAAATACAAAATATTCCTTCAGATGCTGGTCAATACGGGTCTGATCAGCACATTGATGAGCCGTGATCTGAATTATACCCTGTTTATACCGTCTGATGAAGTGATTCTCAATACCCTTTATGGAGATAGTTATATTTTCTGGAATGAAGGAAACCCGCTGGTATTTGGAGATGAAGTCGTCGAGGTGGAAAATACGGATGGTGTAAAAGTTGCTATGAGCAGACAAGCTCAGGAGTTGTTTATTTCTAATCATATCGTGAGTAACAATGTAACCCAGATCGGAGGTAAACAAGTGTTCCGTACACGTAATCCATTCAGCTATATATATGTAAAGAATGAAGGAGTCTCTTCTTCCAATGCCTATAATATGAATACCAATATCAAGGCCTCCAAAATCGCGGGGTCATGGTTTAACGGATCTGCTTATGAAGTTGAAACAGCTTTATTGAGAGAAACAGGAACGATCAAATTTACCTTATCGGGAGCAACAGCAGCAGGCAATACATTAAATGAATTTTCAGAATTTTCCAAGCTGCTGGTACAGGCAGGTTTGATGGAAACCGGAAGCCAGTTATCCTTTATGTTTGGAAACAATTTTTTACTGTTTGCGCCTGATAATGCGGCGGTACTTGCAGGGATCAGCAGCGGTAAAATACCAACGGTAAAAGCTGATCTGGCCGAGTACCTGAAATATTACTTTGTTTCTGTTCCAGATAATTCGCTCAGTGATTATCCGTTTCCGGGATTTCAAGTTGAAGGATCCTGGATAACAGCCAAACGTAATGGACAGACCTTCCGCATGCTTGGCGTTAAGGATAGCGGGACTGCCCTCAATCTGACTGCTTATAATGGCGAGACTGCAACTGTCACAAGTGAATTTCCAAAGATTTTCAGTGATGGAGCTGTGTACAAGATCAACAAGGTGTTTACTAAATAATAGCAGACGGGACTCAACAATATCAATTAAACCTACCGATTAAGAACAAATTTTATGAAAATTAAATATTTACTTTTCCTCTGTTTGATAAGCTGCTATCTGCATTCATTTGCCCAAAAAAGTCTGGTATTGACGGGAAATGTAAAAGATCAGTTTGGAAAAGCTGTTTTAGGAGCAACCATATTTGTCGAGAATCAGGAAAAACGAAATCTAAAGGGATCCTCATCAGATGTCAACGGTTTCTACCGTCTGGAAATACCGGATCAGGACAATCTGACTATTGTATTTTCGAGTATAGGATATAAAACCCAGCGTGTCGCTTACCGTAAGCAGAAAGTTCTCAATATGAGCTTATCAGATGATGAAAACTCGCTCGATGAAGTTATCATCAGTAAAGAAAAACCGGCAGACAAAAATGCAATGGGAATCAGCTACCGTAATCAGGTCTCCGCTACAGAACGCTTTGATATGAAAGAATTGGAAATGATGCCATTTGCTTCTATAGAATCCGGTCTGCAGGGGCGGTTAGCGAATGTCGATATCATAGCAAGTGCGGATCCTGGTGCAAAAAGTTCCATTCGTATCCGCGGTACATCTTCCCTGAATGGCAACTCTGAGCCTCTGATCGTTGTAGACGGAGTGCCTTATCCTACTCAGATATCGGATGATTTCAATTTCTCTACAGCTAATGATGAGGATTTCGGAGCTTTAGTCAATATCTCTCCTAACGATATCGAATCCATAGAAGTGCTCAAAGATGCAGCAGCTACTGCTATCTGGGGTTCTAAAGGAGCAAATGGTGTACTTCTCTTTAAAACTAAAAAAGGAAGATCAGGAAAAACGCAGTTTGCTTTTTCCAGTAAAATAGATGTTAAGAAAGAGGCTTCTACTATTCCGATGCTCAACGGTTCACAGTATGTCAGTCTGATACAGGATGGGGTCTGGAATACTGTCAATGATCTGGGATATCAGAATTCAACAGCCTATCTCAATCTGTTATTCAATACCAATGAGATCAAATTTGATCCTTCATGGGTGTATTTTGATGAGTATAATCAGAATACGGATTGGGTAAAAGAAGTCTCGCAGGTTGGCCATTTTGAAGACAATTCACTTTCTGTCAGCGGAGGAGGAGATAAGGCGACTTATCGGGTATCCTTAGGCTATCTCAATGATATCGGTACTACAAAAGGAACAAAATTCAATCGTTACAATTCCCTTGTGAGTGTAAACTATAAATTCTCCAACAAGCTGAATGTAAATGCAGATATGTCTTATTCCCTGAGCGACCGTAATAGTTTCTGGACAGAAAACAAGTTGGCAACACCAAGAGGAATGGCAATGACCAAAATGCCTAATATGAGTCCCTGGGTTATCGGTGAAAACGGATTGCCAACGGATCAGTACTTTACACCCAGACAAAATTTTCAGGGGAGCTATACAACAGATAAAAGCTACAATCCTGTAGCTATGGTCAACGAATCCGTCAACAATACTAAGGGTGAACAAGCACGTGTGGTTTTCAGATTGACATATGATGTATTAAACGGACTTCAGTATACCGGTACAGTCGGTTTTGATACCCGTTCTACCAAAAACAAAAAATTTCTGCCGCAGTCTGTCACCGGTGTGATCTGGACAGACCCATACTTTAACAGAGGTTCGGATATGATCTCTGATGATCTGTACCTCAATACAGAAAACAAATTTATCTACAACCGTACATTTGCAAAAGATCATCAGGTCATTCTGAGTGGACTCCTCCAGACTAATGAAGCCCGTCGTTTCAGCTATGCAAGTGAGACTTCCGGTAATGCATCCTCTTCTCTGAGTGATCCGACCGCAGGAGCATCCGTATTATCGATGGGTTCGGGCAATACCCTTACGCGTAATCTTGGGGTAATTTCTAACGGACACTACACCTATAAAGGAAAATATATCATCAGCGGAGGATACCGTTGGGAATCTAATTCCAGCTTAGGTAAGAATCAGCGTTGGGCCGGATTCCCTTCGGTCGGAGTGGCCTGGCAGGCCGGAGATGAAAAATTTATTCAGGATCTGAATATTTTTCAAACGGCCAAATTCAGAGTTAGCTGGGGACAAAGCGGAAATGCACCTTCAGGGGCATGGCCATATTTAGGCGTATTCAAACCGATCACTCCGGGATATATGGATATGACTGCGATTTCACCTTCTTCCATACAACTGGAAAATCTGAAATGGGAAACTATCACTAGTACAGATGTCGGGGTCGATTTCTCCCTGTTCAAAAACAAATTGAATATCACAGCGGAATGGTATCACCGCCGTACGACGGACCTGTTGCAAAAAGATGTGGAGTTACCTTCATCGACAGGATTTTCACAGATCAGTTATTTCAATTCCGGAGAATTGACCAACAAAGGGTGGGAGATTATGTTTAATTATGACGCTATCCGGAAAGAAGACTTCCAACTTTCCTTTAATATCAATTTTTCAAAAAACAGAAATGAAGTGGTCGAACTTCCTGAAAATATGCAGTTCGAAAATTATGAATTTGGAAATGGAAAATATGCACATAAGATCATTGAAGGCAATCCGATTGGCTCATTTTACGGATACCGCTATCTCGGAGTGTATCAAAATCAGGATGAAACCTTTGCCCGTGATTTGAGTGGTAATATTATGTATAACCTGAATGGAGAACCAGTCGTCATACAGAACGGACCTCGTAAAGTATATGCCGGAGATGCAAAATATCAGGATATAGACGGAAACGGAGTTATCAATCAGTATGATATTGTATATCTGGGCAACGCAATGCCACTCTTTACCTCAGGAGCAGGATTCAATGTGGGATATAAGAATTTCTTGCTGACCACCTTTTTCCATGGTCGTTTTGGTCAGAAAGTCGTCAACAGCACCCGTATGGACACCGAAAATATGAGAGGTACAGGCAATCAAAGTACCGCTGTGCTGAGACGCTGGAGACATGAAGGAGATAACACGGATATACCTCGCGCACTCTATGGTGAAGGATACAATTATCTGGGATCAGACCGGTTTGTGGAAGATGCATCTTATGTACGTCTTAAAACCGTTTCACTACGATATTCGCTGCCCAAAACGTTGGTCAAACGATATGGTCTGAGCAGATTTGATGTCTTTGCTACTGTACAGGATTTGTTCACGTGGACCAAATATTCAGGACAGGACCCTGAAGTCTCCTTGTCCAGTAACATCTATATGTTGAGTCAGGACAATGCGAGTACACCACGTCCGCGCAGATTTGCGATGGGTATATTATTAAACTTTTAATGTATAAATCATATGAAAAGGATCATTTTTATTCTTTTTGCCTTTATAATAACGTTCAGCAGTTCGTGTAATAAATGGTTAGATGTAAAACCGGAAAACGAACAGATCAGCGATTCCTACTGGTCCAATAAAGAAGAAGTAGAAGCGGTACTCGGAGCAGCGTATGTAAAAATGCAACAGTCTGTACAGTTAATGCTGGTCTGGGGAGAAGCCCGTGGAAATGGCTTGTCATTAGGCGGTTTTATTAATAACGATCTTCAGCGTTTCAAATCGTTCGACGTTATTCCTTCCAATTCATTTGTGAAATGGTCAAACTTCTATAGCATTATCAATTATGCCAATATGGTTATCCGTTATGCTCCGGAAGTCGTGGCAAAAGATCCCTCCTTTAATGAAGCAACTATGCGGTCTTACCTGTCAGAAGCTTATTATCTCAGGGCTTTAGCCTATTTCTACATTGTGCGTAATTTTAAAGATGCTCCATTGATTCTGGAACCTTATATGGATGATCAGGCTTCTTTTGAAGTTGCGACTTCTACTTCTGCTCAGATTTTCACACAGATTATTTCCGATTTACAGCAATCTATTGGTAGCAGCAAAGAATTTTGGCCAACAGTATGGGAAACCAAAGGACGGGTAACTAAATGGACTGTTTATGCCACATTAGCCGATGTATACCTTTGGACAGAGCAGTATGATCTGGCCATCGAAGCCTGCGATAAAGTATTAAACTCCGGACGTGTAGGTCTTATTCAGGGGAAAGTAAATACAAAAAATAACTGGTTTACCATATTCAGTCCGGGCAATTCAAATGAAGGGATTTTTGAAATTCAGTTTGACTTTACAAAAAATCAAACCAATGGCCTTATCAGTTGGTTCGGTTCTTCTTACAACTGGATTATTTCTCCGCTTATGGTGGCCAGATTTCAGCAGAATCCGGATGATATACGTGGCCTTGCTGCATCTTATTCCGGTGTCGATTTCAAGGTGTGGAAATATTTGGGTTCAGAAGGTGGAACTGCTATTCCACGTCAGAATAACGACCAAAACTGGATACTCTATCGTATGGCCGATATCTATCTGATGAAAGCAGAGGCATATGTGATGAAAGGAGCCAGCCATTATCAGGAAGCACTGGACCTGGTTTCAGCAGTACGTGCCCGTGCGGGAATCACTCAACCCCTCTCTATTGCCTCTAATCAGTTGGAGATGCTGAATATCGTATTGAATGAAAAAGCACTCGAATTTATAGGTGAAGGAAAGAGATGGTATGATCTACTGCGTGTCGGCAAGAGAAATAATTATGAGTATAAGGATTACCTTATCGAACAAGTGCTCTTGGGTACAGCAGGAGGCTCATCTCCGATAATACGGTCCAAATTATTAAATAACAATTCACACTACCTGCCGATTCATATTGACGAGTTGAAATCGAATCGCTTACTGGTGCAGAATCCCTATTACGATAGCTTAAACTAACCAACTATGAAACGAATTTATAACTTACACCGGACCATACAGGCATTCTTGCTGTTGTTTCCGCTGTTACTGGTCAATAGCTGTAAAGATAGCTTTGAAGATAAAACCTTCACAGCTTATGATGAATTCCCGATTTCAGTATATCTCAAGCAGCATCCAGATCAATTCTCCCGTTGGGTAGAAGTCTTGAATCAGGCGGATCTGTACAATACACTTAATCTGAATGCAAATTATACCCATTTTGTACCCTCTAATGAAGGTGTTGACCGCTATTTAAAAGCCAAAGGTTATGCAAGTGTGCAGGATATGTCCAAAGAAGATGCTGCTTATCTGGTCCGCTATCATCTGATTGCAGGAACTGTTATTGATCTGGGACAGTTTCAGAGTGGAGCTATTGACGAACTTAATGAAACGGATGATAACCTGAGTATAGAATTCAGAGGAGGAGGGCTTGAAGCCGTATATCTTAACGGACTTTCCCGGTTTAAAAAATTTGATGTAAAAGCAACCAACGGAATTATACATGTTATCGAAGATGTATTGACGCCGTTGACAGAAACGATCATTGACCGTCTTCAACAGGACAAATTCAGTATCTTCTATGAAGCAGTGAAAATGGCCGGTTATGAAGAACGTTTGAAAACAGTATATACACCTTCCACAGATGAACAGGGTAACCCTATAGAAATCCGGTACCGCTATACCGCATTTGCAGTCTCCAATCAGACTTTTGCTGCGGACAATGTGAGAAGTATCGCTGATCTTATTACTAAGTTATCCGCCAGTAATGGACTGCCTTATACAGATGTGAAGAATCCCCTGAATCAATATGTCGCTTATCATCTTCTTGGTCAGTTGAGAGATTATGCCAGTCTTGGTCAGTTCCCTTCAGGACAGCGTAAGATGAATATCAACACATTAGCAGACAAACAACTCATCAAGATGTCGGAAGGACAGGGAGAATTACTGTTGAACAGTAATGCGGCTAATACTACAGGAATTAAATTTTTAGAGTTCAATGTGCTGTGTAAAAACGGAGTATTGCATGAAGTGAATAACTGGATGCCGGTGTTTACACCGGAAAGGGTATCCGTCATCTGGGAATTGTCCGACTATCCGGATATAGAAGCCAATGTAACCCAGTTTAAGAAACCAAATCTGAGTGCACAGTATAACAAAACATTTATTACCGGAGACCTCAAGAGTATTATCTGGAGTGCACGCCCGGAGACACGAAGCAATGTGTTGATTTACCGTAACAGCCGACCGGCAGATGGTATTTATTACAGTGAAGTGCTGAATTACGATCATTTGCGCGTTACCCTGGGAGAGTCAGGCTGGATAGAAATGAACAGCCCTGTAATCGTAAAAGGTAAGTACAAAGTGACCTTCTTCTGGCCAAGCCCTATTCAGGCAACGTCCACAGGAATCTGTTCATTTATTCTGGATGGGGCGTTGATGAGAGAAAAACATACTATTAGTAACACACGTACAGACAGACAGCTGGAACAGTCTCTCGGCAATGTCACTTTTGAAGAGACAACATCTCACAAACTGCGTATACTTTCTTTAGATGGAAAGCTGATTACGCTGGATTATATACGATTTGATCCTATAGACTAAATATTACGATTATGAAAAGATTAATTTTTGCTCTTATAGCAGCAGTGCTCTGCTTTTCGAGCTGTAAAAAAGCCTGGGACAGCCATTATGGAACATCAGAAGGAACGACTACCGTATCTCCTTTAAATCTTTTGGACTACCTGAAATCAAAACCGGAGTATAGCAAATTTGTAGCAAAATTAGAAGAAGCCGGGTTGGCACAGGAGCTGCAAAGAGATCAGTATCTGACGGTATGGGTGGTAAATAATGAACAGATGGACCGCCTGGCACAATTAAATCTGGATGAAAAGTATGTGATGGGTTACCATATGAACAATCTTACCTATGATGTCTCTAAACTTAAAAAAGGATTACGACTGAAGACATTGAATGGAAAATACCTGTCTATTAATCAGGATGCTTCAGGTAAATATCAGATAGGAGATGCAGTTCTTGTCAATGGTAATCAACTATGTAAAAACGGAGTTGTGCATGAGATTAATGAACTCATGAAACCGGATGTAAGTATCTATGAATATCTGGAAGGACTGGGATCTGATTATTCCATTATCCGGGATACTATTCTGCGACTTAATGATACCATTTTTGATCTGGCCAACAGTATTCCTATAGGTGTGGATCCTACCGGAAATACCGTTTATGATTCAGCCTATGTGATCAAGAATCCGATTTTTGAAAAAGCAAATATCCGTTCAGAATTTGTACAGGTCAGTATGTTTCTGCCAAGCAATCAGGTGCTGAACAATTGTTTTAATGATTTGAGAAGTCTCTATGCTCAGTTTGGGAAAACATTTGAAGAGGATGATTATCTCAAAGCTATGTCCTGGATCAAAGAAGCTATCTTTTATAATAAACTGGTTGATGATTATGGCAGTGAAGAAAATATATATTCGGCTTTCAACAAACTGTGGAAAACAAGTGTTCAGCAAGTAAATCCGGCTTATAAAAGAATGAGTAACGGCAGAATATTTGAAATCTCGAAACTGAAAGTACCTAACAATGTACATATCGACATGATCAAACAGTTTTTTCATTATTGGGAATATGTGCCGGATAATGAAAAAGCAAACCTGTTTACAGTACGCAATGCGACCAGTGTTGTCCCGACAGACCGCGATAATGCAAGTTTCCCGACACTGGGACTGGAATACAAATACCGTACACTGGTTCTGAAAGGGGAGAAAATTGCAGGAGCACCGCTTTCTATAGACTTTACACCAGTAATGACTGTACGCAACAGCGACGGATCTACCGGTTATAAAGTGGTTGAAGTTCCTCCCGGAGAATATAATCTGTATATGGGATTCCGCTCCACCACACATCCGTTTGTAAATATCTATATCGATGGTAAACTGATTAAAAGTGCACTCAACGTAGAACCTTCCACACCATGGAACTATGATCGCTCAACCAATACCGTAGGTAGTACCAAGTATAACGGATGGGGAGGATTGGTAGGGCCTGTCATTATAGATGGTACTCAGGTGAGACGGTTTAGAATAAAAGTAGAATTTGCCGGACTGGGTAAAGGAACGGCTGAACAAATGGATTTATATCATTGGGCGTTGATTCCCACACAAAACAATTATTAAAAGAGTAAAGCAGTTTTATAATGTTTTTAAAGAATGCTTATTGAATAGTTATGATAAAAAGGGTGAATATATTATATAAAATTTTGCTTGTAAGCTCGGTTATAGGTTTGTGTAGTGTAGAGCAGGCTTTTGCACAGCGGGTAATAAAAGGAAAGGTACTGAGCTCCTATAATAATGCTGCAGTAGCGAATGCAATTGTTTCTATAAAAAACAGTGCCACCTCTGCACAAACCAATAAAAACGGAGATTTTTCATTGAAGGTCGACGATGTCGGTACTTCCGCCCTTATTACAGTATGGAGTCCCGGATTTCACGAACTGCAGGTCAGTACACTGAAGCGGGATTCTATTGTGGTGACATTGGTCCCTGATACACGTTTCAAATTTGATGAAGTCAAAGAAGGTATTTTTGCCAATAAAGGAACATCCATTTTATATAATCAGGATTTCAAGGATGGCGTCTATAATATTGAAGATGTAATAGCCGGTGAATTTTCGGGATTGAATGTAATTAATAAAAGTGGAATGCCTACAGAGGGAAGCGTGCTGAACTTTCGTGGGATAAGAACTTTAACTGCAGATAATTCACCCCTCATTATTCTGAACGGGATGCCATATTTTCCGGATAATGAAACATCTACTATTATCGGAGGGTATTCCAGAAGTGTATTTAATGCCATCAATCCGCAGGATGTCAAGAGTATCAGATTGCTTAAAGGTTCGGAGGCTGCCGTATATGGATCATTAGCATCCAATGGCGTTCTCCTTATTGAGACCTCATCTGCAGATGATCTCGAAACAGTTATTGAATTCAAAGGAAACTATGGTATAGGATATAATAACAAACGTATCCCGGTACTGCAGGGAAGTGATTTTAAAAACTTTATCGGAGATGTAGGAATGTCTCAGTTTGCGGATATGAATGATATGATTAGCTACTTTCCGTTTTTAAGAGATGACCCGAACTACTATTACAATTTTCTGTACAATAATCATACAGACTGGCAAAATGAGATCTATACTCCCGCATTCGTTACGGATAATCACCTTCGTATCAAAGGGGGGGATGCTATTGCCAAATATGATCTCTCTCTGGGGGTGATGGATCAGAATGGAACATTGGACAACAGTAAATCTACACGCTACAGTACCCGCCTCAATTCAACGCTTACCTTAGGCAAGAAATTTGACCTGTCGGCGAGTGTAGCATTGACATATGCGACGAATAAACTGCATGAGCAGGGAATGCTTCAGGCGACTAACCCTATGCTGGCGTCGCTTTATCAGGCACCGATACTCAGTCCTTACAGAAAAGATGACCGTAACAACATATTGCCGGATTATGATATAGTCAGACAATTCAATGTGTCAAATCCATTGGCTCTGCTTAATACAACAACCATCAATTCGGATATCTATGATGTATTTGTCAATGCGGGTGTTAAATACAAAGCTACCCAAAACATAAATGTATACGGTACATTCGGATTGTTCTCCAGTTATAACAGACAATCTACCTTTATACCCGGATTGTCCAGCCGTACCATTCTGCCCCTGGAAAATGGCGTAGCACTGAACTCTGCTCGTTCCGGATCGGGTAAGAATTCCAATATCTATTACAAGATAAATGCAGATTACACAAAACAACTGGATGAATCCAATATTCAGGCAGGTGTAGGCTTTCAGGGAATGATCACAGATAGAGAATATGATGCGGGATTCGGTCGTAATACCAGCTCTGATTTCTATCGCACGCTCAATTATGTAAATGCTGCAGGACGTGCTTTTGATGGCTATAATGAGTCCTGGAACTGGATGAGTTTTTATGGTTTTGTGCAGTATGACTGGCGGAATTTAGTGAAAGCGTCGACGTATCTGTCAACTGATGGTGCATCCTCTACAGGAGTAGATGTGAACCGTTTCGGATTTTATCCCGGAGTTGATCTTTCATTTTTGTTATCAAATACAAGTGCATTTAAAGATATCGCCAATCTGGATCTGCTGACACTGAATGCGGGATATTCCAAAACAGCTAACAGCAGATATTCATCCAAACTCAGTCAGGCCTACTACAGCAGCCAGATTTATCGTCAGCTGTCAGGTATCGTAGTCGGGAATATTCCCAATACATCCTTAAACAGAGAAGATGTCCGAAACTGGGATGTCAGTCTGATTGCAAGTTTATGGAAAAAAAGATTGAACTTAAGTGCCTCTTACTACCATACTACAGCCAAAGATGTTGTACAGGCCGTTCCGGTCACACCCATTGCTGGTATCGAAAATATGTATGTCAACGGAGCAACTCTGCTCAATACCGGATTCGAGTTTGATGCCAACCTCACACTTATTGAGAAAAAAGATTTCGGATTTACGATAGGTGGAAATCTGAGTACCTTAAGAAATGAAGTGAAAAGCCTCAATAACATAGATCAAAAGATCACTACAGCCCCGTATGGCATGACCCTGATCACACAGGTCGGAGGCTCTCCATATGATTTTTACGGTTATCAGTTCAATGGTGTCATCAGTAATTCGGCAGAGGCTTCACGTCTTAATCTGACAGACTTCAAAAATCTTCCTTTCGAAGCCGGAGACGCTATCTTTGAAGATATCAACAAGGATGGAATCATTGATAAGGATGATCGTAAGAGTTTGGGGAATGCATTACCTAAATTTTATGGATCCGGATTTGTAGATATAAGATTCAAAAAACTAACCTTACGCGGATATGTCACTTTCTCTAAAGGGAATAAGATGTATAATGCAGTTCGCCGCAGCCTGGAAGACATGAGTAGCTATAAGAATCAGTCTACCGCTATCCTCAACAGATGGCAGGAAGAAGGTCAGATGACGACAATTCCCAAAGCAACTTATGGAGATCCGATGGGTAACAGTCGTTTTTCAGATCGCTGGATTGAAGACGCTTCCTATCTGCGCCTGAGTAATGTAGTTCTGAAATATAATTTTGGAGCTCAGAAATTCAAATTACTTAACAATACCGAAATCTATATTTCCGGGGAAAATATCTATACCTGGACCAAATATCTGGGGCTCGATCCTGTGACAGCCTATAGCTATGATATCAGTCTGTTAGGAGCCGATTATGGTAAAATTCCTTTACCACGTACATTTAAATTAGGTGTTAACCTGAAACTCTAATCGTTGAAGAGATGAAGAAAAATTATTTGAAAATAACAGCAATCTGTGCAGTCTTATTTTTTACAGGTTGTTCAAAATACTTTGAAGTAGATACCAATGATATCCTGAAAGACGAAGATTATGTGGGTAATGCGAATGAACTCTATTCCGGTTACATGGGAATAGCTGCAAAAGTTCAGAAAGTTGCTGATCAGGCTGTTTTTCTGGCTGACCTGCGTACCGATCTGCTGGAACCTACAAAAAATGCTCCTCAGGATCTGTGGGATCTCTATTACTATAGGGAAAAACAAGGTAATGAATTTGCCAATCCGAAAGGATTCTATGATATTATCATCAATGCAAATAATTACCTGGCAAAAGTTATAGAATACCGTAAGAAAAATCCAAAAGCAATAGAAGAAGCACACTATAATTCTATTATATCCGGAGCGATACGATTCAAGGTCTGGTCGTATCTTATGATCGGAAAACTCTATGGAAAGGCAGCTTACTTTGATGATAAAAATCTGGATATTAACAAGGTGGGAGAAATTCCGGTACTGACATTAGACCAGCTGATTCCCAAACTGATTGACCTGATGGAGTCTGGTGTCGAAGGAGTGAATGGTAAAAATGTACTCGTGTGGGGAGATGTACTCTTTCCCGGGGTCAATGCGTCCGAACAGGATCTGGTGTGGAACATGATTTGTCCATCCCCCGAACCATTGTTAATGGAGCTGTATCTGTGGAATAAAAATTACAGTAAAGTGGTAGAGGTGGGCATGCCGTTTATATACGATAATGGAGGTGGTCGCTACAAAATAGGTAACGATGATTACAACGGAGAATGGATTCAGTTTTTCAGCCGTAGTCCGGTTACAAAAACCAGAGGGCTGATCAATGTGGTGCCCTATGATTTTGAACGTAATCAGACGAATAAATTAATTTCTTACTTTTCTAATACACAGCCCTCTGTATATTATCTGAAGCCAACAGAGGTGGCGATGAACCGTTATAAAAAACAATTACGCTATGACGGTAATACACTTGGAGACCTGTACCGTGGAGAAAATTACACCTATTATTTTCAAAATGGTGAATGGGTAATCCGTAAGTTTTCAAGAGACAGGGAAAGTGCTTCAGAAATCTATAAAAATAATGTGCATATCGTCCTTTACAGAGATGCAGATGTTCACTTTTTTATGGTGGAAGCTCTCAATAATCTGGGGAAATTCAAAGAAGCAGAAGCTTTTCTAAATGATGGAATAGAATTATACCTGTCCCGTAATGCAAACAACCTGCAGTATCCGCTGAACAATACCGTATGGAATGTGGCTTTAGCAAAAAACTGGGGTATCCGCCGCCGGGTTAATCTCTCTCCCGTATACCCTGCAGGACTTTCGAAGGATAATCTGAATACTCCTGAGAAGATAGAAGCCTATAAGAAAGCTGTAGATGATCTGATTATTGAAGAAACATTAATGGAAAGTGCCGGAGAAGCAAAAGCTTATTTTGCGATGATACGGATCGCCTCCCGTTGGAATGATCCGGCTATGCTCGCCAACAGAGTCAGCGAAAAATACACCGGCGCATATCAGCAAACCTTTAAACAGCATCTGATGAATCCTGTCAACTGGTATGTCAACTACCCATTGTAACAACAGAAACACACATTAAGCAGCATATAAACAATATTTATTCTAATTCTTTAACCTAAAAACAATACAACCAAAGAGAGACCTGCCAGGAAAGAAAGAACACAATAAGTGTTCATGGGGTCTCTCTTTTTGTTGTTAAAACATTTAAAATCAATCATTACCGGTATATGTAAATGCCGGTCTGTAGATATTCTTATCTATATTTCTTCTGTTTAGCCCTTCCGGTTTCTGCCTGTTTGAAATACGTTTCAGGATAGGTCAGGATAGTTGTGCTTTTTGGTTTTACTAAGTTTGGATTAACCAATCTATAATTTCGTAATGGAACCAACAAGTATAAACCGGAGTGAGGTCGTGTATGCTGATAATTATAACCGTCAGTACCCTTTCCCCTTTTCTTATTATTAAAATATAACGATGAAACAGCAGCTCATGTTGATTTTTCATTGTGCTGACAGCTAATGCCTTATCAGGATATATGTAATAAAATAGAATAGCGTAAAATAAAAGAGCTATATTTTAGCTCCTACAGAAAAATAGAAACCGTATACCAGCTTATGAAAAATATGCTTTTTTTAAGAGCGATCTTATGTGCCTTTCTTGCGTTTGTAATGACAGGAATAAGTGTTGCACAAACTTCAGATATTGTTACCGGAAGGATTGTCGATGAGAATAATCAACCCATCGGAGGAGCTACTGTTGCCGTAGTAGGCACCAATGTAGCTGTTACGACCGGCAGGGACGGCAAGTTTTCCATTCAGGTAAAACAAAATACCAATCTCCGATTTACATACGTAGGATTTGAAACAAAAGATGCTGTAGCCAATACACAGAGTCCTATGGAAATTGTATTGCAATCTGCCAATAATGAACTCGATGAGATTGTAGTCATCGGTTACGGTACAGCCCGTAAACGGGATCTCACAGGAGCTGTCGGTACAGTAAAAAACAGTGATATCCGCAATGTACCTGTTACTACAGCTGCACAGGCTATTACCGGTAAAGTGGCAGGGGTCAATGTGGTGACACAAAGTGGCGCTCCCGGAGCTGCAATTAATATTACTGTAAGAGGAGGAACTTCTATTACCGGATCGACCACGCCACTCTACATTGTCGATGGTTTTGTGATGGAAGATGCACTGATGAAGATCGATGTAAATGATATCGAAAGTATTGACATCCTCAAAGATGCATCAGCCTCAGCAATCTACGGTTCCCGCGGAGCTAATGGGGTTATCCTGATCTCCACCAAATCAGGAAAAGCCGGACGTACCAATATTGATTATAACGGATATGCAAGTTTTGAAAAGCTCAGCAAAAAACTGGACTTACTGAATATTGAAGATTATGTGAAATACCAGTATGAATTTCAAACATTAGGAGGCAAACAGCAACAATTTGCCAATATGTTTGGAGGAGATGTCAATGCTGCGGATTTTGCTTCAGGAGCGTATGCAAGAATCCAGCGTGATTATGGCAGCAGACCGGGCATCGACTGGCAGGATGAGGTGTTTGGAGGACAGGCGATTTTACAGAATCATAATCTGAATATCAACGGAGGTAATGAAAAGACAAAACTCATGCTGACCTTTAATAATACCAGTCAGGATGGTATTCTGGCAAAATCCGGGTTTCGCAGAAACAGTGTTCGTGCAAAAGTAAATCACGAGCTTTTAAAAGGTGTGAATCTGGACTTTAACTCCCTGTTTCAGGATGCCAATACCGACGGTGACGGCTCTTTAGGAGGCATGTTAAAAATGTCTATTCTTCAGCCTGCAACCGGTGGAATTCGTTTCACAAATGAGCAATTAATTAATTCGGATATAGCCGAAGATCTTCAGGCATTGGATTCGCAATACGATATTTATAACCCGATTATTACGAATGACGCTATTACCCGTAACAAAGTAGCCCGTTTAGCCAATCTGAATTTAGGGCTTACAGTAAATTTTCTGGAAAATTTCACTTTTAGAAGTTCAGGCGCATATCAGTGGAATCAAACCCGTAAAGATTATTGGGATGACGGACGTACCGTCACCGCACGCAACAATGGAGGGCCGTACGGAAGCCGTTCCAATGCAGAAGGCTATCAGTGGCAATTGACCAACACTTTGTCCTGGATTAAAACATTTGGTAAGCACAATCTTAATCTATTGGCAGGACATGAGATTCTGTATTCCAAGGATCTGAGTGTAGGACACACTTATTATGGATTCCCTTCCAGTAATTTTGGTTTGAATGATGTCTCTTTAGCATCCCGTATCGAAAGAGCAGATACAGATGAAGGACGATACGGTCTGGTTTCAGGTTTTGCACGTGCTATGTATAATTATGACGATCGTTATTTAGTAACCGGAACGATCCGCGCAGATGGTGTATCCAGATTCAGAAAAGGAAATCAGTGGGGTACTTTCCCTTCCGTGTCTGCAGCCTGGAATATTCATAACGAAAGTTTTATGAAAGACGGCAGTTTCTTTAACCAATTAAAACTCCGTGCAGGTTATGGGACTACCGGAAATGATAAGATCAGTAATACCAGTTATGCGACACTTTACGGATCCACAGTCGTTGCTGTAAATAATACGCAGGTTATTGGTCTCAAGCCAGGTACAACATTAGGAAATCCGGATCTGGTATGGGAGAAAACACAGACCAGTAATATCGCATTGGATATGTCATTCTTAGATAACAGAGTCAATCTGACAACAGACTTCTATAATAACGAGTCCAAAAATCTGTTGGTTCGGGCCAATATTCCTACATCAACAGGTTACTCGTATCAGTTTCAGAACATAGCTGCATTGAGAAACAGAGGAGTGGAAGTAACATTGAACACGGTTAATATCAAGAAGGCAGATTTCCAATGGCAGACCAGTTTTAATATTACATTCAACAAGTCCAGGACAAAAGCTTTATTCGGAACCAGTGGCAATGATTATCTCATTACAAATCTGAGTTCAAGAGTTGACTTTATGACGCAGGTAGGGGAGTCTGTCGGTAAATTCTACGGTTATAAATATGATGGCGTATATACAACAGATGATTTTAATCAGAATCCGGACGGATCATACAGTTTAAAAAATGGAGTCGCTTCTCTGAAAGGCAAGAACCGGGCAACTATCAAACCGGGAGATGTCAAGTATTTGCCAACAGCAGGAGAAACAGATGCCAACGGCAACCCAGTCTGGTCTACTAATGACAGAACAGTTATTGGTAATCCTGAGCCTAAATATTTCGGAGGTATGAACAATGCTTTCTCTTATAAGAATTTTGATTTAAGTGTATTTGTGAACTTTGCCTATGGTAATCAGGCGTTCAATATGAATACGCAGCGCTTTATGGGGCCATACCTGCCGAATCAGAATTCATTGTCTGTAATGGCTTCCCGGTTTACACTTATAGATCCGGCAACAGGATTAGAAACCAAAGATCTGAGCCGTCTGGCAGCATTAAATCCGGATCAGCACAGTAAAGATCAGGTCTGGAGTCTCAATTCAGGGAATAATATAGCCATTAGTGATGCCCTGGATTACTATCTGGAAGATGCCTCATTCCTACGGATCAACAATATTACGTTTGGTTACACTTTACCGGCTACGGTTTCCAAAAAAGCATTTATCAATAAATTACGTGTTTACCTGACATTGAATAACATCCATACGTTTACCAAATATTCCGGATATGATCCAGAAGTATCAGCAAGTTCTTCTATCCTGACAAGAGGAGTGGATAACTCAGCTTATCCTAGAGCAAAAAGTGTGGTAGCAGGAGTTAATTTAACATTTTAAGATTTAGCGTCATGAAAAAATTAGTCTATATAATCAGTATCTCTGCGGCATTATTCTCCACTTCATGCAAAGATTGGTTAGATCTGCCTTCACAAAGTGATTTTGATAGTTCCAATATCTTTGAAAATGTACCCCGTGTCGAGATGGCGGTATTAGGAGCATACACCAGTACATTTAATAACGAATTGTATTATCAGTTTGGAATGGGTACGGATGAATGTTTCTCTACGGAGGGGGAAACAAACTCTAAAAATCAAGTCTCCAATTATGTATATAATCCGGCGACAAGTCCCTCTTCTACATATACAGCTATGTTTTCGGGAGTAGAGCAGGTCAATGTGATCATTCGTAATATCCCGTTGATGACAAATGTTGCAGAATCTGAAAAAACCAGGCTGAATATGCTGCTTGGAGAAGCTTATGCTATCCGTGCAAAAAATATGCTGAATGTAGTGCGTTATTTTGGAGATGTACCTTATCCCAAGATTCCGGTGATAGAAGCCGATAGTTATGCCTCTTCACGTGTGAGCAGAGACACTATTATGGACGGATGTATTGAAGATCTGCAAAAGGCAATAACACTACTGCCCTGGAAAAGTGAATCAGGGGTAACCTCTGAACGTATCACGAAAAATGTAGCTTATGGACTTCTGGCACGTACAGCCTTGTATGCAGCCGGTTATTCGTTAAGATGGGATCTGAATTCCTATTCACCGGGAAGTGTACAGCTGGCCAGAAGAGCAGATACACAACGTATTCAACAGTTGTATCAGATCGCACGGGATGCCTGTGAAGAAGTAGTGAAAAGAGGCGAAAATGATCTTATAGATTATGAAACGGTTTTCCGGGATCTGATCAATGGTCGTTACAACAGAGAATCCATGTTGGAATATGGTCAGTTAGGTTTAGACCGTAATGAGGCACAGGTAGGATACACCAATGGAATCTTTGCGCACCAAAATTCATTCTATGGCAAGGCTCAACCTGCAATGGCCGTTCTTCCGACCTACTATTTTGATTTCAAAGAGGGAGATAGCCGCAGGGATGTCG
Source organism: Sphingobacterium spiritivorum (assembly GCF_016725325.1). Taxonomy (NCBI): domain Bacteria; kingdom Pseudomonadati; phylum Bacteroidota; class Sphingobacteriia; order Sphingobacteriales; family Sphingobacteriaceae; genus Sphingobacterium; species Sphingobacterium spiritivorum. The sequence continues at coordinate 1,131,087 of NZ_CP068083.1, read as the reverse complement.
CGATCAGTAATTATGCTATTACAGCAGACAATCTGCATCAGATGAATACATATTCCAGCAATACCATTGGCAAATTCAGAGTAAACTGGAAATCTGAAAAAGGTCCTGCGGTTAATAAAAGAGATATCAACTGGATAGAACTGCGTTATTCGGATATATTACTGATGTATGCTGAAGCTGAAAATGAACTGAATCAGGCACCTACAGCTACAGCGAAGCAAATGTTGGAAAAAGTCAGATTAAGAGCTTTTAAAGGTGATGCCGGTAAAATCGGAACGACACCAGCCTCTTATCAGGAATTCAAAAACGCTATTATTGAAGAAAGAAAACTCGAGCTCGGATTTGAAGGATGGAGAAGAACAGATCTGATCAGATGGGGTATTTTATTTGAAAAACTTACAGAAACCAAACAACAAGTTCTGGATCTTGCCGGTAAAAAGGGCCGTTTTGCAAATGTAGATCTGTACAGAGCCTACAAAAAAACCTCTGCAACCACGTTCAACGATCCTTTGGTTGCATGTACCTATATTTCTTTCAAAGCAGCACCTACCGCCACAGAAAGAACCCAGTTGCAAAATGAAGGATATACAATCCTGGAAATGCACAGCAATGTTGCGGCGTTCTTTGCCAATGCGCTTACACCAACAGCGACATGGGTAGGTAACCTTTACAGAGGATTGGAAAAAAATAAAGTAGAACTTTTCCCGTTGAGTACCAAGACTATTGATGATAATCCGGGATTACGCGGACAGCAACACCCGCTTTACTAATGCTGAACATGAAAATTGCTGTTTTAAAATATGTGCTGATCTGCCTTGCATTTGTCCTGTTGGATATTTGCAAGGCAGATATCAGGCTGCCTGCACTTCTGTCTGACAATATGCTTTTACAGCAAAGTACGAAGGTCAGACTATGGGGAAGTGCGGACCCTGGTGAGCAGATAACGGTAAAGCCATCCTGGACGAAAGAAACTGTTAGAACAACTGCAGATCATGCCGGGAAATGGACGCTCACGATAAAAACACCCAAAGCCTCTGACAAAACATATGAATTACTGTTTAAGGGAAACAACGAGGTCAGTATTCGTAATATACTGATCGGTGAGGTCTGGCTCTGTTCGGGACAGTCCAATATGGATTTTCCGGTAGCAAAATCAACAGGCTGGAGAACTGGAATTCTGGATGAAGAGCAACATATGAAAGAAGCAGATTTTCCGGAAATCCGTTTATTTCATGTCCGGCAGACCTTATCCCCTAAAGTGCCTTTAGAAGACTGTGAAGGAGAGTGGATGATTTGTAATCCGGATAATTTAAAAGAGTTTTCAGCCGTAGCTTTTTTCTTCGGTCGTAAAATATACAGACAGACCAAATTGCCTGTAGGATTGATACAGACAACCTGGGGAGGTACACATGCAGAGTCCTGGACGCCAATGTCATCCATGCAGCATAACCCCGTGTACAGTACATTGATTGAAGAACAAAATAAAGCCGAGCAAAGTTATCCACAGGACAGCCTGGTCTATCAGAAAGCACTTAAGCATTATGAAGAGGCAAAAAATAAAGGCCAGCAGCTACCCAAAAAACCAAAAGAACCTCTAGGAATATACCATAATAAGGCACTGGCTACACTATGGAATGGAATGGTCAATCCCCTTGTCCCGTATACTATAAAGGGAGTAATCTGGTATCAGGGAGAATCCAATTCAGTCAGATATCAGGACTATCAGCAGGTTTTCAGCAATATGATTCAAAGCTGGCGGAAGGCATGGAAACAAAAAGATATGCCTTTCTATTTTGTGCAGATCGCTCCGCACTACAAGCAGCCACCGGAGATCAGAGAAGCACAACTGAAAACCTGGCAGGCGGTGCAAAACACAGGGATGGTCGTCATTACCGATGTAGGAGATTCTACGGATATACACCCCCGCAATAAGCAGGTGCCCGGAGAAAGATTGGCAAACTGGGCTTTAGCTAAAGAATATAAGATTCCGGTAGCGTATGCAGGACCACTGTACAGGAAAAAGAAAATACAGAAAGATAAGATCATTCTTACTTTTGATTATGCCAGCAAGGGATTCTTATCAGACAGCAAAGAAATTAAAGGTTTTGAAATTGCCGGTGCAGATCAGCATTATTATCCCGCTACCGCTTCAGTTCAGGGAACTCAGGTGCAGGTAAGCAGCGAACAGGTTAAACAACCCCTGTATGTCCGATACGCCTGGGGGAAATATAAGCCCGGAAATCTTTACAATGCAGAAGGCTTGCCTGCAAGTCCATTTCGTACAGATAATTAAAAAACAAGCTTATGAGTAGAATAGGAATGTATTTGCTGATCGTATTATTGCTGACAGGTTCTTTTGTTTCGGCACAGAAAACGTATCAGAAATTTGCGGATTCAGAGATAAAAAGATTTCCCCAGGCCTGGCAGCTGGATCATGGCAAACGCCTTTACTTTGGATATGGTCAGGGGCTTGCCTGTCTGGCGATGTTAGAGGTATGGAATGCGACTAAGGATAAAAAGTATCTCGATTATGTAGAAAAATGGGCGGATACGATTATCAATGAAAAAGGAGAGATTCACTTGTATAAAGTCGAAACCTATAATCTGGACTACATCAATCCGGGAAAAATCCTTTTTGAACTCTATAAACAAACACATAAAGAGAAATACAAGTTAGCTATGGACCGGTTGATTCATCAGCTGGAAGTACATCCCCGCACATTAGAAGGAGCATTCTGGCACAAGCTGACTTACCAGCATCAGATCTGGTTAGACGGTTTGTACATGGCTTCCCCTTTTTTAGCGCAGTATGGAAAGGAATTTAACAGACCTGAACTGATCGATGATGCCATTAACCAATTCCTGATCTGTGCAAAACATACCTATGATCCGGCTACAGGATTGTACTATCATGGTTGGGATGAGAGCAAACAGCAACGATGGGCAAATAAAGAAACAGGTCAGTCGCCAAGTTTCTGGGGCAGAAGCATAGGCTGGTGGTTTATGGCATTGGTAGATGTATTGGATTATGTGCCAGCTGATCATCCTAAAAGAGCGGAATTATTGAAAATAACAGATCAATTGTCCGCCACGCTGATAAAATATCAGGATACGCAGGGACTTTGGTCTCAGATCATTGACAAGAGTAAGCAGGAGGGAAATTATCAGGAATCGTCAGTCTCCGCTATGTTGATGTATGCTTATGCTAAAGGAGTCAATAAAGGATATATCAATTTGCGTTATAAAGGAATTGCTGAAAAGGCCTATAAAGGCTTAATGGAACAATTAATCGTTACAGAGCCCAATGGTAATCTTACATTGACCAAATGCTGTGCCGTGGCCGGTTTGGGCGGAAATCCTTATCGGGATGGTAGTTATTCTTACTATATTAATGAGCGTATCCGGGATAATGATGCTAAAGCCAACGGGCCTTTTATCATGGGCTGCGTAGCCTTGAATAAATAAAAAAAGAGGGGTGATTATCATTGATAATCACCCCTCTTTCAGTCAATACTTTATATAGACCTTATTTTTTAAGTTGAAGAGGATATTGTTTCATAATACCTGATACAACTTTTGGAAGTTTATTGATTGCTGTTTCCGGATTATCGATTTCATTAGAACCTCTCGCCTGCCACACCACAGTATTTGTTTTTCTGTCTATCGCTTCGATAATCAGGTGGCTGTAACGGTAACGTTCTTTTCCGACAGGATAAGAATATCCACCATATAATCCCCATGGTCTGTAGAATCCCCAGGGACCACCCCAGCCCCATCCCCAGCCCATTCCCCAATAAGAGCTTCCGTATACCAGACGGCTTTTATTGTTGACGATAGTGACATAACGAAACAAAATGTCCGGATTTTCTTTGCTGTAGGTAAGGCCTCTTGCTTCGATCTCTTTATTTGCCGTACTCATAATATTGCTCTTCGCAATATCATTATTATAGTAGTTTTTTGAAAGAGAATCGATCGGAGGTAACCATCCGTAAGTTTTGTATTGACTGAAATCTAAGTCTTGTACTCGCGTCGTATTGTACTTATACGAAGAACAGGATGCAAACACAATAATGAATCCTAAAGCGAGGAAATATAATAGCTTTTTCATAATAATAACACTCAAGTATCTGTAAGACAATCTTAGTCTTAAAAGGTTTAATTATAAACGATTAAAAAGAATATTTTGCGACAAGAGGCATAGATCTTCCGCTTCCGAATGCTTTCGGACTCACTCTTAAAATAGGAGGTGCCTGAAATCTTTTGAATTCAGCATTGTTAACCAGTTTGCTTATCCGAAGAACCAATGCCTCATCAAACCCTGTTTTCACTACTTCTGAGCCTGATTTTTCCAGTTCGATCAGCTGATATAAAACAGCATCCAGTATATCATAGGGTGGTAATGAATCCGAATCTTTCTGATCAGGACGCAATTCTGCTGATGGTGGTTTGACAATAGTATGCTGTGGAATAATCTCCCGTTCTCTATTGATATATTTTGCCAGATCGTAAGCCTGAGTCTTGTAGACATCCCCGATTACACTGATAGAGCCTGCCATATCTCCGTATAATGTTCCATAGCCAACGGCTGCTTCACTCTTATTGGATGTGTTGAGTACAATATGGCCCAGTTTGTTTGAGATGGCCATCAAGAGAGTTCCTCTGGTACGGGCCTGTATATTTTCTTCTGTTGTATCCGGCTGTAATCCTTCAAAAGCTATACTAAGCGTACCTTCAAAGGCCTGAGCGACATCCTTGATCGGAATAATATGATGTTTACAACCCGTGTTTTTCACAAGATCCAAAGCATCTTTGAGCGAATGATCTGAAGAGTAAACGGATGGCATCAATATAGCCAGAACGTTTTCTGCTCCGATAGCTTCGCACGCCAGAGCAGCTACAACTGCAGAATCCAGCCCGCCCGAAAGACCCAGGGTTGCTTTTTTAAATCCGGATTTCTGAAAGTAATCACGCAATCCAAGGATCAGTGCTTCATGGATCAACGCAATCTCAGCATGCTCGCTTGTTATTGAGCTGTTTGCAGATATTAAATCGCCTTTTTCTAATGTTACAACCTGCAAATCTTCTTCAAACTTTCCAAGTTCCTGTACAATCTCACCACTCTTATTCAGTGCCAGCGAGCGTCCGTCAAAGATAATATCCATATGAGCTCCGACCTGATTGACATAGAGTAACGGGCAATTAGCCCGTGCTACCTGCTTGCGCAATACCGTTAACCTATTTTCAAAGTGTGTATACGAAAACGGAGATGCAGCTATATTCACGATCAGGGTGGGGTTTTCACGGAGCAATTCTTCCATAGGATCACCGACGTAAGAATTAGAACTGTCATCATCCCAGAGGTCTTCGCATACCGTAAGGGCTATAGTTTCTCCCTTAAATTGGAAGCAGTTAAAATGACGGGAAGGTTCAAAATAGCGATATTCATCAAATACATCGTAGTCTGGCAATAAACCCTTTTTACTGATATGTGATACTTTACCATCTGCTATAAATACAGCACCGTTATAAAGTGATTTTCCCTCAGGGTCCGTATTGCGTACCGGCGCACCAATAATGCAGGCAATATCATGACAATGTGCAGCGATCAGGTCGATTGCATCAGCACAGTTTTGGATAAATACGGCATTGCGGAGTAAATCCTTGGCCGGATATCCTCCGATAGCCAGCTCCGCAAAAATAATCAGATCTGCCTGTTGTTCTTTTGCCTGGGTAATCGTATGTATAATCGCAGAATTGTTTTTTTCGAAATTCCCGATGTGATAATTCAGTTGAGCTAACGCTATTTTCATAAAATTGAAAGATCTAAAAAAGTAAACCGAGATTTAAACCTAAATATGAAGCTTTTGGTTTTCCCTCATTAAAAGCTTTAGTAAAGCCATTGTTATAAGACAGACCGGTAATAATGGAAAGATTATTATCAAACCTCCATTCCAAACCTCCTCCGATCAGTAAACCCAGTCTCAGTAAGCTGGAACCATCCACTCCGGTAGACTTGTCTGTGCCATCAAGAGACTCTTTACTGGAGACTTTTATACCAGTTGTAAAACCAAACTGCCCGTAAAACCGACGACTGTTTATATCAGAAGTCTTCATCTTCAAAGTCAGAGGAATCTCTGCATATTGTAAACGGACGTCCTTGTTTGGGAAAGAAGAATTTTGCGGGTATTCCAACCTGCCTTTGATGGTATTAATCTGCAAACCGGTTGAAAAATAGTAATTGTGGGCGAAGCCGATGTCGGCAATAAGTCCATAGGAAAATCCGGCTTTGGATTTTCCGTCTACATTGCTGTCTTCATCAAACCGGAACAGGCCCATATTTGGATTTACAGTAAGACCTAATGAGATATTTCTATCTCCATACCCCTGAGCAAATGCTCCGGAGCTACATAGAACGAATAAACTGATCAGTAAGTAACGGAATGTAAGTGTCATATTCAATACGGAGTCGGTTTTGTAATTATTTATGCTTTATTTTGAAAAAAACTAAAAATTAGAGAATAATGCTGAAATTCCCTCATTCTACACAAATCTATCTCTTTTTTTTCATACTTACTTTTCTTTCCTGTAAAGAACGGGCCGGTAATGATATTGATACGTCTAAAATTGACATAAATATTAAAATTGAACGGTTTGATCAGGATTTTAGTCAGCTGGATTCTACTCAGGTATTGCAGCAAAATGCCATATGGCAGAAAAAATACGGTCAGTTTTACACAGATTATATTCAGTTGATGTTGCATGCCGGAAACCCTGCGGATTCTTTATCTGTGCAGCGCAATTTGCGAACGATTTCCCGTCAACCTGATTTTAAAGCACTGAGCACTTCCGTTGCAAAAGTATTTCCGGACCTGAAAAAACAGGAAGAAGGATTGACGGAGGCTTTTAAAAGAATGAAATACTTCTTTCCTGAATTACATACGCCACGCTTTATCTCTTTCTATTCCGGATTTGAAGTACAGACACCCATCGGTGAAGATTACATCGGGATAGGTCTGGATATGTTTCTGGGAAGTAACTCTGAGTTCTATCCGGCTCTGGTATCAACTATTCCACTCTATATTTCGAAAAGGTTTACTCCTGAAAATATTGTTCCGCGCGTGACAGAGAGTTTTATTCGGGAAGAACTGTATCCGCAACAGGAGGGCGATGTAAATACATTGCAGCATATGATCTATCAGGGCAAAATTCTGTATGCAATGGATCAGGTAATGCCGGATGTCGCAGACAGCCTCAAAATCGGGTATAGTGCACAACAGATGAAATGGGCAGAGGCTTATGAAAAAGAAATCTGGGCCTGGTTTATACAGGAAGAACTGTTGTATAATACAGATTATCTGCGTATTCAGAAATATTTTGCGGAAGCGCCTTTTACCCCTGAGTTAGGTGAAAATAATGAATCTGCACCAAAACTCGGAAGCTACATCGGATGGCAAATTGTCCGTAAATATATGAACAAACATCCCGAATCAGACCTCAAAAAACTGTTTGCTATAAAGGATGCTCAATTGATTCTGGATGAGTCGAAGTACAAGGGGAGTAAATAAAACAAGGAAGCCACATTTTAATGTGGCTTCCTTGTTTATTTCAAAGCGGATAAAAGATCTTAATCTTTTATATCCAATAGTTCTATTGTAAAATCAAGCGGAGCATCTTCAGGGACTTTTCCGACAGTCTGATGTCCGTAAGCCCATAAGGACGGTGTTACAAGACGAATTTTAGCACCCTTTTGCAATCCGTTTACAGTAAGACCATTCAGGTTATATTCTCCTATTTTTTTAGGAAAGAAAGCATATAACCAGGCATTGATAACGGACTTGGCACCTGTATTCAGATTGGCTCCTACGAGCATATTCGTACCTGTATCAGCTACAGATTTATCGATCTCTACACCGTTTGTAAGACGTGCGGAATATTTCACCTTCACATTTGCCTGTATAAGTTTTGAATTTGCGGTGTCTTTGACTTTATACGTGTAACTTCCTGCGGTTCCGCTTTCCAGTACCTTATACCAGATGCCGGTTACACTGTCATACACAGCTTCCGGAAACTTTTCAGTCACATATGCTTTGATAATAGGTTTTTCCTCTTCAAAACGTTTTTTAGGATCAAAGAAATCACCGTCATCCATACAGGAAGTAAATCCGATAATGGAAATTACCATTAATAGTATACCGTATCCTATTCTTTTCATGGATGAGCTTATTTGATATCTACGACTTCTATTTCATATACAATCGGAGAGTTTGCGGCAATTTTTACATTACCATCTTTATCTTTCACTTCTTTAGTATCATACACCCAAGGTGAAGGGGAGATAAAGCGGATTTGAGAATTTTTCTTTAATCCATTAGCTGTTAATCCTCCGATTTTTACATCCTGATTGTTGTAGGAAAGTGTTTTTGGTAAGAATGCTGTATGCCAAGCGTACGGACGATTAGATAACAGATATGTAGTCGTTTTATCAGTTTCAGTCTGATCTGTTACAGTACCATTGATCAATTTCTCTTTAAATTTAACAGTTACCTCAGGCGCTACAATTCCATTCCCCATAGAATTAAATCTATACGTATAAGAACTTGCTTCTCCTTCTGTAATGACTTGATACCAGATTCCTGTTGCTGTATCTAATTTAGCATTTGTGAAATTTGTTTCAGCATATGATTTTAACTGAGGAGCCTGATTTGCAATTATTCCTTTAATTCTTGCATTCTCAATAGAATCTTTGATTCTCTGCTCTTCAATTAATTTGTTCCAATCTGTATCATCACTCTTGTTACAAGACGCAAAAATAAAGGTTCCCACTAATCCAATAGCGATAATTCTAAATACATTTTTCATTGTTTGTGTTGTGTTGTGTATATGTTGTACTAAATGTGTGTTCTACTTATTTACTGTCTTTATATTCCATTTTTATAACTTCTATAGTGTAGTCCAGTGGCGAATTGGCCGGAACCTGACCTACAGTCATATTGCCATAGGCATAATAAGATGGTGTTACAAACCGGATAATACTTCCGGTTTTGAGTCCGTTGCGGGTTAATCCTCTGATCTGCGTAGTCACACCGCTTATTTCATAAGGGAGGAACGCCAATTGCCATGATGCTGGCTGTTGTGCGAGAGAAACGGCAATACCTGTCTCTGTCTGATTATTCTGAACGACAGATCCGGTCAATAGTTTTCCGGTAAACTTCACGGTAACAGTCGGTGCAAGTGCCCGTACAACAGATTGACCTGTATTCGGATCCGACACTGTTTCCGTCTTATACTGGAAGTTCTCTCCTTCTCCTTCTTCAATAAGTTCAAACCAGATTCCGGTTGTATCTTTCTTAGCGGTAGGGAAATTGGTTCTTATGTAACTCTGGATATCAACGGATTCTTTTTGGTATTGTTCGTAGTCATTAAAGACATCATCATCTTTGATACAGGACGCAAACAGGCTTATTGTAGCCAGTCCCATAATCAGTAATTTTCCTAAACTTTTCGCAGTCATTTTTTTAAGTATAATAAGTCAGTCGAAGCCTTATCGATTAATTAGACGTAAGATACCGAATTATTGCTACATTAAATGTTAAAATTATTTAACATATTTTAATAACTCTTTGCTGCTTAGGTATTTGTTTGTGTTTTTTTTAATGGAAAAATCATTTTTTAACAGAATCAGCTGGGGGAAGATGAGTTTTTTACGGGGAGAATTGAAGAGTAAAGCCACCTCATGAAAATGTCCGGGAGCTTTATGTTTAGAAGCATTTTTAAGCAATTGACCGTCGAAGGTTACAGAGCTAATGCTTTCTGCGTCAAATCTGACAGCATAGTAATGTGTATTAATGTAACGGACAATATCAGGATCCTGAAATCCTTCTTTCATCATTTTATGACAATAAGAGCACCAGTCCGTGTAGAAAAATAACAAAGTTTCTTTAGGTTGGGCATCTAAAGAATCAGAAAGCTGCTCAAAAGTAAGCCAGTTAATTTCCTGTTTGGTCTGCGCATGCACGCTGACCAAACAGGGAAGAAATAAGATATTTAAGAGCAATGCTTTCATTTTCTTTGTAAGGGTAGTTTTGAAATTTACAGGCTTAATGAAAATGGCCTATTTTGACACCTATGGTAAAGGTACGGGGTCTTGAAGGACCATAAATATATTCAGAATCCCGTAGCGCTCCGCGATCAAAATCTTTTTGATAAGCATTAAATATATTTTGTACACCACCACTCAATTCCAGATTCAGATCTTTTTTCAAGGTGAAGGTATAGCCTAGTCTGAGATTAATTTCCATAAAGTCCGGGCTCTTGGTCATGATCATATATTCTCCGTCTATCAGATGTGGAATATCCATTTTTCCGGTATACACTCCGGTCAGGTCGACAGCAAATGCTTTTGAAGCTTTAATATTGGTATTGAGGTAGCCGTATACTCTCGGAGCACGCACAAAATCAGTGATGTAGATTTCAGATTGGTCATTCTGAAATAAAAGCTGAGACTTCTTGTAGCGTGATCGTTGAATGGTACCACCTGTCTGGATGGTCAGAAAAGGGGAAGGAGCAACGTTAATTTCAATATTGCTGCCATATACTTTCGCTCCTTCACCATTGATCATCTCTTCGATCAGTACACCATCTGTCTCACTGGAAAGCACATTGGTAAAGGGATTTTGTAAATCTGTATAGAAACCCTCCACCAGTAGATTCGCCTGAACGCTACCCAGAACCGGTGAATAATTCAGGGAAGCGGTATAAGCATTGGAGTATTCATTTTTGAGATTTTCCGATAGCAATACAAATACCTGTTGTCCGCCAATAGAAGTCACGTGCATATCTTCATTAAAAGCCTGAGGAGCGCGGAATCCACGTGCATAGCCTCCTCTGAATTGAAGATTGTCCATCAGATCATATAATATAGTAAGTCTGGGGCTGAATGTACCAAAGCTTACATCAGATTTGCGGTTAATATTTTTGAGCTGATAAGTTCCGTCTACGATACTGTAATCGTACCGGACACCAGCCAATGTTTTGAAACGGTCAGTAGGTTTCCATTCGTACTGAACATAAGAACCTATATTTTGTGTTTTCTGATCGATACGCCTGTTGTAGCCGGGAATATCATCTTTGGTTTCATTACTTTGATACTCGGCACCCACAGTGAAGACATCCCGTTCAAAATTATGCACATATTGCGTACCACCGACCATTGAAAGATCTGTTGTTTTTCCGTAAGCATTGGCTGCAATGAGACTGTCTGCAGCAGTCCTGTTGCCTCCCAGTCCGCCATAGAAACTATCCCGGTTGCTTTTTTGGGCTGAAAAATAGGCCGACCATTTACGTTTAAAATCTTTTGAATAATGGTCATAGGTAAGACCTCCGATAAAAGAATTTGTCTGCAGCTGTTCTGTGATATCAGTAAAGTGAGGAGCGATGTCAAGCTGATCTCCTCCTCTGCGGAATTCATGTAGTGTGCTGAAATCCAGGGTTATTTTGTTGAATTCAGAAGGTTTCAGAAAAGCTTTTGCACCAAATGTGGTATTTCTGAGTTTGGTCATTTCCGAGAAACCGTCCCCATTGGCATCAAAAGCCTGTCTGTTGCGGTTCATTCCGTAAAAAGTTACTCCCGACATCAGTTCATTATCTACAAATGAGGTATTAAAATCTATGGTATTGTCCCATTTTTTGCCATCAATAAGGGAGTTTATACTTTTAATCTGCCAGTCATTTTCCACAGGATCTTTAGTGATGATATTGATAGTTCCGGCAATCGCATTGGATCCGAATAAGGCCGATCCGCCACTTCTCACTACTTCAATACGGTCTATCATACTGGTCGGAATCTGATCCAGTCCGTAGACACTGTTTAATGCACTGAATACTGCACGGCTGTTAATAAGAATTTGCGAATAGGCACCTTCCATACCATTTAGTCTGACCTGAGAAAAACCACAGTTTTGGCAGTTGTTTTCCACACGTACGCCCGGTTGATAATTCAGGGTTTCAGACATCGCTACGGACTGCGTGGCGTTAAAGAGTTTTGGACTCAATACACTGACAATCACCGGAGCTTCTTTTCTGTTCATGCCATAACGGGAGGCGCTCACCACCACTTCATTCAGATTCAGATGATCTTCCTGTAAGGTCAGAATGAGCACAGAGTCTGTGGAAGAGGGAAGAATGTTCTTTTTAAGTGGCTGGTATCCAACTGCCCTGATCTGAAGAGTAAAGGCCTGGTTCGGAGGATTTGGTAGTGTAAACTGTCCGTTATCGTCAGATGCTGTACCGTGTTTGGATTTGTCTATCTGGATGGTCGCATGAGAAACAGGTGCACCCTGTGCATCCTGAATAACTCCTTTCAGTGCCTTTTGGGCATAAGTAATATCAATGGAGGCTAATAGTAATATACAAGCAGTAATGTAACGTAAATACATATAGATCAATAATGTTAAATGGTGTAATAGCATCAATGCGTAATGTTTGCAATAAAGAAACATCTGCATCAAAGCTTTTTCCTGCATTTGATGCGGGAAAAATAAATTAAAATAGGAAGTAAAAAGGATTACACCAGATAAGGAGGGCCTCGCAGAAAATTATGGTCTGTGACAGTCGAAACTTCATTTACGATCAGAGGTTTATATCCGCCGATCGTCACACTGCACAGAATCGCAGAGGTAAATACGATCATCTCCGAATCGATAAATGTGCCTTGATAGACTACATTTAAAAACTGGATTTCATCGTCAGATTCGTGTTGCTTTTGTTTGGATTTTTTTTTCGTGAAGTCGTAAGGGTGGATGTGTGTAACGATCTCGCCTGTGGAGGTGACTTCTTTGTGCATGAAAATCACACCGCTGATGATAATCATGCACATCCATACAGCTAGCAGGGAGGCGATTATACGACGATATGAACAGGTAAAATGCACGGTGATAAAGTTATAACATAAAAAACGTTATTGCAAATGCAATAACGTTGCAAAAATATAAAAAGTTTTTAATGTAACAGAATGGGTTACGTTATTATTTTATCAATTTATTATTATCATCCGGGAATACCAGGGTAGGAATATGTTTTTTGGCTTCTTCCATTTCCATTTGAGCGTATGAGATGATAATGACGATATCTCCTACCTGCACCAATCGTGCTGCTGCTCCATTCAGACAGATTGTTCCGGAACCTCTTTGACCGGGAATGACATATGTTTCCAGTCTTGCTCCGTTATTGTTGTTAACGATCTGTACTTTCTCGTTGGCAATAATATTTGCCGCATCCATTAAGTCTTCATCTATCGTGATACTACCGACATAGTTTAATTCGGCCTGAGTCACACGTACGCGATGAATTTTGGATTTCATTACCTCAATTATCATAATGCAAAGTTAGATTTTTAAATAAAAAAAACAGGTACGGGGTTATTTTTATGACAATTAATTCAAAATCATATTATCGATAAGTCGCACTCCTTCTACCCATGCTGTTACCAGAGCTACGTATTTTTTATCCGCTTCTATCGTATGGGCTTCATGCAGAGTCGTAGTCTCACATATAGCAAAATACTCTACTTTTACCCCTGGTGTCTGTTCAAGAAGTGTAACAGCTTCTTGCTTTAGCTGATCAGGGGACGTCTGTGTGAATTGATCACGTACATGACGTAGTGCTTTTGAGAGTGCCAGCGCAGTTTTCTTACCTGCATCTGAGAGCCGTGCATTTCTGGAACTCAAGGCCAGACCGTCTTTATCTCTTACAATCGGACAGATAGCGAGTTCTATAGGAAGATTTTTATCCTTTATCATCTTATTGATGACCATGACTTGCTGAAAATCCTTCTGGCCAAAGCAGGCAATATCTGGCTGTACCAGTGTAAAAAGCTTATACACAATCTGTGTCACCCCCTGAAAGTGTCCGGGACGGTGTTCTCCTTCCCATATGCTGTCTAAGTCACCCAGATCAATATGCCACTCTTCATTTGTACCGTACATCTCTTCTGTAGAAGGCATAAATAAGATGTCACAGTTTACAGACTCCAGCATCTGGATATCATGTTCAATAGGGCGGGGGTATTTCTCCAGATCTTTCGGATCGTTAAATTGAGTCGGATTGACAAAGATGCTGCATATCCGTATATCTGAAATGGGTTTGGCGTATTCGATCAAGGAAATATGTCCTGCATGAAGTGCGCCCATTGTCGGTATAAGTGCTATTTTTTGTTTAGCCTCGCGAACAGCAGACAAATAGTCCTGCAGCTCTTTTTTGGTTTTAAATATCTTCACTTTTTTAAAACTTTTTTGAGGGGCAAAAATGGGGAATTATTTTGTGATTCTAAAGCGATGATCTGTAGTGAATTGCGAAAGTCATAAATTATCTGTATCTTTGTAGACCGATTTTACTGTTCTATTAAAAATAACTAAATAACTGGAGATGGCTAAAACGAAGATATTGTTTGTAACCCACGAGATGTCGCCTTTCCTCGAATTAAGTAAAATTTCTGAAATTACACGCCAACTACCTCAAGCAATGCAAGAAAAGGGTTTTGAAATCAGAATCCTAATGCCTCGCTTTGGTAATATCAATGAGCGTAGAAATCGTCTTCATGAAGTGATTCGATTGTCAGGAATGAATATTGTGGTGGATAATAACGACAATCCATTGATTATCAAGGTGGCATCCTTGCCTGCAGCACGAATGCAGGTGTACTTTTTGGACAACGAAGATTATTTTCAGCGTAAAAAGGTTTTCAAAAATGAAAGCGGAGAATTTTTCGATGATAATAATGAACGCTCTGTCTTCTTCTGTAAAGGGGTTTTGGAAACGGTTAAAAAATTAGGATGGTCTCCTGATGTGGTACATTGCCACGGATGGTTCTCCGCACTGGTTCCGGCGTATCTGAAAACAACTTACAAAGATGATCCGGCATTCAAAGGTGCTAAAGTCATGTATTCTTTATACAATGAAGATGATTTTGGAAGTTCTTCTTTGCATGCAAAGTATGCGGAAATAGCTCCGGAAGGAAGTATGACAGCCGAAGATGCTGCAAATTACGGTAGCGGAAGCTATGTGGATGTCTACAAAGGTGCGTTGGCTTTTACAGATGTAGCGGTTATCGCTGATCAGGGTGTTTCGCAAGAGATTATTGATTTTGCAAAGAGCAGAGATATTCAGATCTTCGAACCTAACGGAGATGAAGATTATGAAGCTTTCAATGATCTGTTCGATCAGTTTGCTCCCGTAGAAGAGGAAACAACGGTTTAAATCAGGATTAATATCCGGTTTAATCACTTTTAAACGTATAATATAAATCTCTGTCAGTCAAACTGACAGAGATTTTTTTATGGAATTATCCCTGAAAATAAAAGGGCGCTTTATTAAAAGCGCCCGGATTATCAGAATGCAGGTGAATCTTTTAGTAGATTCTCTGCATTTTGATACTATATACTACTCATGAATCCAAAACAGTATTTAATTTTTAAAATCTACATTCGATATCCAGCTTCTTAGTATTCCTGCTCCTGCCACAGCATCATGACCGTTTCCTGTAATGTCTTTAAAAGTATTACCCGTTCCTTCATCCATAGGCCAATAACCAATTAAGTCCGGATTTTTGGCATTAATAGCAAAATACATGTTGTTTTTGATCTGAGTCTGCGTAATCGCTTTTTTCCATAACCGGACCTGACCCATCTGGCATCTGTCCCTGAAGTAGGTACTGCCACTCGCAATCATTTGTAAGGCATCAAATCTTACACTTCCGCCATTAGGTGCGGGGGGCTGAAACTTGACATCAAGCTCGCCATCACGGTATATAGTCAAGGTGTTGCCATCGTATACAAATGCCCAGTGGTACCATTTATTCGCTTCCAGATTTGATGCGGTCTGAATCTGTCCGCCCAGTGTTTTGATCTGCAGATAATTGTATGGTCTGTTGGCGTCTCCGAATCGGATGTAAATCTCATGATCACTACTTCCGGTATTGAATATGGCCTGGTTATTAATGCTGTAGGCAGACATTTTAGTCCAGCATTCCAGACTCCACTGGCTGGTACTGATGTTCCATTTGTCTGCCGGCAATGCATTGACCTGAGTGGCTCCTCCGGACATTTCGGGTACAGATACGCGTAATGGTTTCGCCAGCAGGTATATAAAGCGCGATTGTGAATTAGAGTTTGCAATATTGCCTTTCAATACATTTCCTAATTCCACTCCCAATGCATATCTGTTGCCATTTGTTTCAAAGTCTTCCACCCGTATAGTGTAAATAGCACTTATTTCTCCCGCAGGAATTACCACTTTTGCATTTGCCGGTAAGGAAAAGTTAGGCACAGGCAAATATTCAGAGCTGGTCTCTTTGTTGTAATTGTCTAACATAGAAGGAGTAAGTTTTAATTCTACTTCGACATCTTCAGCAACTTTTTTTGCAAGACGCACAAGTATGTTAATATCTGCACCATTATTCATGGTAATAGTCTCTGCTTTTTCGGAACTGTTAGCAGCACTGCTGATATAGATACTGTTATCTATAATCTGATATTCTGCATTTTTACAGGACAGAATCAGACAGCTAAAGCTTAATATGATATATTTTAAGGTTTTCATTTTTATGTATTTAGGTTAGATTTTATTTTGCGGCTTTTCGCTCATTGAATACCCTGTACAGATTGGTAATACCCTGTCTCAGGAAGTAATACTCCGGAGATCCGTCATAATCTCCCTTACCTTTTGGCATATAATCAAAACCTGAACGGTATAAACCACAGCCACCAATTTGTTGATTAAGACCGTCAGCTGTATATATAAATTGAGACATCGACAGAAAACCTCCTCCGGTATTGGCGTAGGACTCAAAATTTTCAGTAAGAAGTGTCCTTCTCACTACTTCATCCGCAGTTATTCTTCCGGCAGCTATATGTGCACTCATATCGTCGATCACCCCTTTTACTCTGGATGTCTGATTCGCTGCAGTAGTCGATCCATATGCCTGCAATACATAATAATCAAAATATTGAGATTCCCAGTCTTTATCCATTCTTCCTCTTATGCCTACTTCTCCATCAATTATAAGTAGCAGTCCGGGTTTAGCAGGTTTTCTGCCATCACGTTCAGTGCGCTGAGATCCTGGTCCAAACCAATATCCGAGTTCTTCTACAAAAATACGTCGCTGTACCCGGTTAGTCCACAGATAACTTCCCCCTATACCTCCGCCCTGAGGTTCATAATCCCAGTCAAATCCATCATACCCCGCTCTTATTACGGCATCATAAATAGCTTCACCATATTTTCGTATGGCAGGTCTTACAACTGCTTCATCCGAACTGTTGCCGATATTGTACACCTCCTCAGCAGGCATATCATCACCAATTTTTGCAGAAAACAGAGTAACAACTACTTTTGTACCTTTCACTTTTTGTACATACTCCATGTCAGCTTTTCGCTCCGGACTCAGATCAAACTTGGGATGTCCTCCCCAGTTGGATGCAATTGTAATGGAGTCTGGTAATCCCCGCAGACTATTTTCTCCTGTAGGTGCTACACCTGTCCAGTTATCAAACCAGACAAAAGTTTGCGGCAATCCTGGAGTTTTTTTCCATTCCCGAAGCGCAGCATAATATTCGTCCGTCTTGACTGTCGCATTCAGATCTGTTGAATTATTATTAATTGATTCGACCTCCGTCCATTCTTTACAGGATTGGAAGGTCAGGACATATAGTGTCGTTATCAGTATAATGTGTATATTTTTCATAATGTTGTTCATAAAGAATAGAGTTTAGTTTTTCTTTGCCCACCATAAATCTGTAGAAGCTACATCATCGCCGCCTAACAGCGATATGGCCTGCGTAACATTTGCCCCGTTGCTTCTGTATTGTGCCTGTGGATAAGGCAGACGTCTTGCCAGACGTCCGGATGTATTAACAACGTTGCCTATAAAACTGCTGGAGCTGAGGTTGTTTACTGCCGGGAAAAACTGTGGAAATCCGGTGCGTCTGTGATCTGCCCAGGCTTCCATACCATATGGAAAATTAGCCAGCCACTTTTGCGTAATAATTTTTTCCAGTTTGGAATTCTGTGTACCTGTGACATCATCCCAGTTTACAGTGATACGATTAGGAACAGAAATGTTGGAAGCACTCAGAAAAGGATTTGTATAGGCCTGAGGCACAGTTTTGCCTGCCAGATAAGTGCCAATTACGACAGCATGCTGGCTCATAGAAGTCTGGATGCCGCTCTCATAAAAACTTTTAGCCTGCGCATCTCCGCCAGCGATCCATCCTTTGAGTGCCGCTTCAGATTTCAGAAAAGCAATCTCCGACGCACAAAAAACTAAAATAGGTGTATTTGCAGCAAAGGCAGGCTTTGAGAAATTAGAAGCATTGCTATAGGTTGTCTTATTGATATTCTGGATACCTGTTCTGACGCCTCTGTATTGACCATTGGATATTGTTGTCATATATTTTGGCCTTCTGGGATCTTCAAAACCATTCATATAGGAAGATAATACGGCATTGATGGCGAGATCACCCCAGTTTGCAGATGCTTTGAAATAGGGATTATCATCTGTCGGAATCCAGGCATTATCCGCATTTGCTTCTATAGCTCCGGCTTGCATAGCCTGCAGGAACATACCTTTTGCGTAATCTGTATCCACAGAAGATATCCGCATAGCCATGCGCATTTTTAAGGAATTGGCAAATCTGATCCATTTTGAGAAATCTCCCCTGTAAATGACATCGTAAGTGGCCATAGGATTATCCTTCGAATTATTCGTCTCCTGAACAAAATTGTTTAACGTAGTGATGCTGCTGTTCAACTCATCAAACATCAGATGATAAATAGTTTTTACATCGTCAAAAGCCACATTATCATCGTTGGATTCTCCGATTTTGGAATAGGGGATAGGGCCATACATATCTACTACACGCAACATGGCTGCCACACGGATGATACTTGCCCAGGCATAGATATAGCCTTTACTTTCTGTTACTTTTTTAATCTTGATATAGTTGGAATTGAAGTCAACCATAATGTCTTTAAACGGGACTTCAACCCAATCCAGTGCCGGATTAAAGGTTCCGAAATTTGTTCCCTGCCAGTTATTTGTCGTGGCAAAGTACCCTCCGTACTGACCTCCGACCATCTGCTCTATATGCTGACTCTTATTTTCCTGCGCATAGTGCATGGTGGCAATAAGTGAAGGAAATAACGTTCCCAGTTTTTCTGAATTCGTCAGATCCTGTTCCGTCGGATTTGTAGGATGCGTATTGAGACTCTCAAAATTTTTCGTACAGGAGGAAGCAAAGATTATAACCGCTACTATACCTATACTATATATATATTGAAATGTTAGTTTTTTCATAATTTTTTGAATTAGAATTGTAGCTTAAGGTTAAAGCCTATATTTCTTAGGCTGGGTTGCATAAAGAAATCAACTCCGGTATAATAGGTGCTCGATGCTGATGGCACGGATTCCGGATCAAACGGAGCTCTATTATAGAGCAATGCCAGATTATTACCAACGATTCCGATAGTCGCATTTGCTATATTTCCCAGGAACCTTTTATTGATGGTATATTCTATGCTTAATTCCTGTAATCTCACATTGTCGGCTTTATAAACATACAGATCAGACTTACCTGTTCCTTCAGCTACCACATTCATGTAATCTTGTGCCGACACCTCATGTCCAAGTATATTAATATTGCCCTGACGGCGTAAGTTGGCGCTATATTCCGATACACCATATCTGTCCAGAATAGCTTGTGTATTGGAGACTACTAATCCACCGAAGCGACCGCTGAGTACGACATTCAAACGTAAATCCTTATAGGTAAAGGAGTTTTTCCAGCCCATATGGGACTTCGGTAACAGGGACCCTAATTTTCTGTAATCGTTGGTATTCAACGTTTCCATGGACGGTAGAAGCGTCGAAGGATTTAAGTAAATGTAACCGTTGTTATCCCGTTTGAAATCGGATGTAGAATAGATATCTCCCATAGATCCGCCTTCACGCAGACGCACTACAGGCGAACCGATACTTCCTAATGTCGCTTTGTCTACATAATTCTCCAGTGTAGGATTATCTCTTAATATATCTGCTCCGTAGAGACTTACAATCTTATTTTTATTGAAGGAAAAGGTCAGATTGCTGCTCCATGCAAATTTGTCCCAGGTATTCTGATAACCCAGTAATAACTCAATACCGCTATTACGAACATTTCCTGTTTGTATGATTCTGCCTGTATATTCCGTTCCGCTTTCGAGGATAGTATGCGTCTGGTTTTCCGTGTCAGAACTGTAATATGTAGCACTGAGGGATAGACTGTTTTTTAGAAACTTCATGTCCAGACCAAATTCGTAAGATGTCGTCAGTTCGGGTTTCAGGAAGAAATTGGGACGGATCTTAGCAAGAGCATATGTATTGGTCTGCGCATCATAGATATACTGCTCTGTAGTCAGATATGGGTCGTATGAATTACCAACTTTGGTATAAGAACCTCTGGCTTTAAGATAAGAAAACCAGTTCGGAAGAGTGAATGCTTCACTTAAGACTGTAGAAAGGCCCACGGACGGATAGAAAAACGAACGTTCAGGAGATTGTGACCAGGCTAATGCCGAATCCCAATCGTTTCTTCCGGTCAGTGTCAGGAATAGGAAGTTTTTATATCCGATCTCTGCATTTGCAAAAACAGACTGTGTCTGTCTTTTGAGTCCGTCCTGATCCGTCTTGAATGTACCTACAGCTCTGTTCATATTTTCTATGCTGAAATAGTTTATGATCTGCTGCAGATCGCCTTCAATGGTATAAGCATTCATTCGTTTATCTTTAATGGATGCTCCGGCGTTAATATTAATATTAAAAGGATCAAAATTCTTTGTATAGGTAGCAATCAGATCTGCATATAGCTGTCTCTCTTCGCGCGTGGTCAGATTATGTCTGCCTTTAGGACCTGCAAGTGCTCCCAAAGTGCTGGCATACCGGTTATCTGTACTTTGCAGATTCATATTATCCACATTGACACGACCGGTGATATTCAGGTCGTTGGAAAAGTTGTACTTCAGGGAAGAGGTCAGCATATATCTTTTGCGGTCCGCATTTCTGTTCATGCGGTACATCGTCCAATAAGGATTCTGGATAGATAATCCCTGATCTCCATAGATCCAGTATTGTTTGTTTACCTCTGTTACGGGGTCAAAGCGTTCGAATAGCTGAACATTTGAAAAGTCTTCATTTCTTGGAAACAGATATAGTGCCGGTAAAGGGTTGAAATATTGTCCCTGCGCTACCATATTGCTGTTGTTTTGGATGATATAGTTGACACTTGCATCCAATACCAGCTTATTATCAAGAAAAGTGGTGGTATTCCGGTAAAGAAAATTGTATCTGTTATATTTGTTATTAGGCATGATACCATGTGCATTATTTGCACCTGCGGAAAAGTAATTCTGGCTTTTTTCGTTACCGGTAGATAGTGCTACTACATTGTTGACATTTGATCCGGTATTGAAAAAATTTGATGGGTCATAGCGCATCTGTGTTTCTTCTCCCCAGCTCATAACGGATCCGGCTACATTACCATAGGTATTTTGGAATTTGGGCAATAACAACGGATCTGAGAAAGTGGTACTGTGACTCAGGGAAAGTGTGGTTTTGTCTGCGGACCCTTTTTTAGTCGTAATCAGTATAACCCCGTTAGCACCTTCAAATCCATATAATGCAGCGGCAGAGGGGCCGGTCATGACAGAAATGTTTTCGATATCGTCCGGATTTATATCCGCAATACTTTCTGTTCCCGGTTGGGCTGTCATTTGTCCGTCTCCGCCACTAGAAATAAAATTATTCATGGGAACTCCGTCTATTACATACAGCACATTATTGTTGAGTGAAATAGATTTGTTACCTCTCATGACTACTTTTACTGCTCCCCCGGGACCTGCAGAGCTGCTGTTGATCTGTGCTCCTGCAACCTTACCGACAAGAGAATTGACAAAGTTTGAGTTTTTTACAGTGGTCAGGTCTTCATTACCGACTTTCTGAACCTGGTAACTCAATGTCTTTTCGGAACGCTTAATTCCTAAGGCAGTAATAACGACCGTTTCGATCTCCTGTTCCTGAGCCATAAGTACTATTCGTATAGCCGAAGCGGATTTCGCTTCATGACGTTGGGTGTGATAGCCGATGTAGGTGATCGTCAATACATCTCCTGGTTTCCCTTCCAGATTAAATGCTCCGCTTTGATCTGTAGATGTACGTTTCTGATTTGTATTATTAAGAATGGAAACACCGGAAATAGCCTGCCCTAGTGAATCCACGATAACGCCTGATAGTCTTGCCTGAATCGTTACACTTGGTTTTATCGCCTCAGCTTCCGGAGTTTTGTCTTTCTTCTGACTGATGATAATATATTTCTGATGAATCTTGTAATCCAGAGGCTGGTTTTTAAGAAGGATCTGAAGGGCTTCCTTCACAGGCTTTCCGTTTAAAAATATATTAAGTTTTTTTGCATCCCTGAGTGCATTTTTCTCATAGACAAATGTGTATTCTGACTGCTTTTCTATGCGTTCAAACGCATCTTCAAGCCTCACATTCTTCAGGTTCAAAGAGATGTTTTGAGAATAGCCCCGACTAAAACTCAATGTCATAAATGACAATAATAACAATAAGGATAACTTCATAATCAGGAAGGCCTTAGTTTTAATACTATTTTGAAATAAATAAATATTACTTTTTTCAATATTGAAAAAAATCATAAATTAGATGAATTAGGTTTAAAATCTTGTTTACGCTCGATGGAAAAGCTAATTATTTTGCCGGTTTGTTGGCGGACAAACCGGTTTTTTTTATAGCTATGTGTGTGTTTATTTTTTTGTCTTCATAACTTTTAGTGTTTTAGTGTTTAAATCAAATTTTACTTCCTCGGTTAGTTCCAGCACTGTTATAAGTTCTTTTAAGCTGATATCTTTTGGTAATTTCATTACAAATTCAGCCTGGATCGGTTCAGAATAAACGACATTGACACCGTACCATCTGGCCACTTCAGCCATCAGTGCATTTAATGAAATTGATTTTTTAGTGAAATATCCGTCTTTCCAGGCCATGATCTGATCCAGATCAACATTGCTTTCAAGTTGCATCATATTATCTCCGTTATATTGCAATTGTTGTCCCGGAAGAACAGTTTTTTTAAGGTCTGACTTACTTACTGCCACAGAACCTTCTAATACTGTGGTGTAGATGGCCGACTGAGGTGTATAGGAGTTGATATTGAAGTGCGTACCCAGTACAGTGACTTGCATATCATTCACATCTACGATAAAGGGCTTGGATTTATCTTTCGCTACTTCAAAATAAGCTTCTCCTTTAAGTTGTACCTTTCTGCTGCCGGCAGTAAAGGAGGTTGGGAATTTCAGGGATGAAAGTGCATTCAGCCAGAC
Source organism: Sphingobacterium spiritivorum (assembly GCF_016725325.1). NCBI lineage: Bacteria > Pseudomonadati > Bacteroidota > Sphingobacteriia > Sphingobacteriales > Sphingobacteriaceae > Sphingobacterium > Sphingobacterium spiritivorum. The sequence goes on along the minus strand of NZ_CP068083.1, from coordinate 1,107,663 downwards.
ACGGGTACCATCAGGCAACTGTATCTGATAAAATCCTCCTACAGGTGTTTCAATGGTATTAAATGTATTTCTGGATGTCGCAGCTGACCGGACACTGTATGTTACCTGACCATCATCGGATTTTGTTATTCGTATATTTCCCTCTTCAATAGCAGCCCCATCAGATAAAGAATCTAATATCACTTTGTTACCATCGGATAAGGTAAGTATGGCCTTGTTACCACCAGCTGGAATATCATAGGTAGTCGTGTCTGTGATAAGAGGTTGTTTCGTTTGATTTTGATAGAAAAAATAGATCCCTAATACAATCAGTATACTCGCTGCTATTGACAACGGTTTGATCCATCTTATTTTTCCGGATGTGTGTTCGGGAACAGGCTTTGTGGCAAGTATATATTGTAGGAGAGCATGCGGATCGATTTCAGACAGACTGTTATCAGCAACTTCAAATTCCTGATTGTAATGTAACAACAACAGTTCTTCAGCTTTCTCTCTGTTATTCTGTTGTGAAATCCAGTAGAATAGTTGCTGACGTTCTTTTTCTGACGCTGTTTTATCGTAATACTTACGAAATAAGTCCTGTATCTGATCGCCTGTCATTGGTTTATAATAAAAGATAAAACTGGTTATATGCTATAAAGACATATAACCTTAAAAAAGTGGTAATGAAAAAAAATATTTTTTTTAAAATCTTTGATATACCGCAGACAGGATGACGAGGAGGACTCCTCCTTCTTTACCTTTTAATTTTGTTTTTAAGGTCTGATTGGCCAGATACATATGCTTACGCACCGTTTCTACCGAAATATCGAGCATCCTGGCGATCTCCTCATATTTCATTTTTTTCAGTTTGCTCAGGCGGAATATTTTCTGTTGCTGGAGGGGAAGATTATTAATTTCCTGCTCAAGAAGCGTATAGTAAAGTTCCAGATCAGCCTTCTGTTCTTCTTCCTCTTGCGGAATCTGTTTAAAGGTTGCTGTTTCATCCAGAGATTCAAATAGTACACTTTTTCTGGATTTCTCATTCAGCAGATTGTAGACTCTGTTGCGGGTGATTATAAAGAGATAATCTTTAAAACTTGTAATAGTATGCAGATTTTCACGATCTGTCCATATTCTCAAAAATACTTCCTGTAATACATCTTCGGTCAGAGAAATATCCTCTAACAGTTTATAAACATAATTGCCAAAAGGCTTATAATAGTGCAGAAATAAGGTTTCAAAGCTTTTGTGGTCCCCATTACTAATAGCGACTAATAAAGTATGTTCGTTATGAAGACTGGTTATTTTCAAGTTTAACATAAATGTTACACCGTGCTAATATAGGATATAATAGGCGTTGTTTTTAGTAAGTGCACTACGAAAGTATGAAAAAGATATTTTATTTAACCTCTTGGAATAAATTTAATTGTTAGTACCAATTTAATCCTTTGTTTTTGGGAAGGGTTTTGATGCTTGTTTCTTTAGTGGAGGTGAGTATCAGCACTATATCGTAATTAAAAAAGGCTTCTATACAAACGTATAGAAGCCTTTTTTAATAGTTTTATAAATTCTTTATGGTCTTGAACTTGCTTTTGGGCGGCTGGATTTACCAGGCTTAGGAGCTTTGCCTGCTTTAACCCGTTGATTGGCTGCAGGGCCAAACACATTACCAACCATTGTCATTGCACATCTGAATCCAGTCATCGCATTCGACTGATCCTGTTGCATAAAACGTCTTGTAGCCGGATTTAACCAATACGCTCTGTCATTCCATGATCCGCCTTTGTATACACGGGAGTTATTATTGACAAGCGTTGTATTTCCATAAAGTTTAGGGTCGATTTCATCATCAAAACCACGTGCGTCATTGTTATAAGAAGAGATACCAGTGGTAGCTGAGCTGTCTCCGCTGTTTTTAGCAGCCTGTAATTCTGCCCAGGTTTGTTTTCTCGGTGCTTTTGCCGGTACTTTTACAGGACGTCCGTATTTATCTTTTGCAAGGATACGTTGTTCCGCATCATCGTATTTTTTGTCCGTAAATACATTTCCGCGGAAAGGATTAAAATCTTCAAAATCTTCGAAAGATAATTGTCTGTATACATCACCTACCCACTCATTGACATTACCAGCCATATTGTAAAGACCGAAATCGTTTGGTGCATAGCTTGTAACAGGTACGGTAATATCACCACCATCATTCAGATTGCCGGCTACACCCATGTTGTTACCTCCTGTGATCTTGAAGTTGGCAAGCATCTGTCCCTGATTTTTTCGTTTATCCGAGCGTACACCAAGTCCGTTCCAAGGGTATATTTTGCTTGTATTGATATTTCCTTCTTCGGTATTTCCGATCAGACCCAATGCTGCATATTCCCATTCTGCTTCTGTAGGCAGACGATAAGGTTGTTTCAAGATACCGTCTTCCATACGTACAGTACGTTTTGCTCCAGCTGCAGCACCCGGACGGGCATCGGCAGGCATATTCTGTCCGTCGTAACCTTCTCCCTTCAGCTGTCCGTTGAGGTACATATCCGTATTGAATTTTCCGCCTGCATTCTGATTTTGGGAGTTTTTCTCATAATCGACCAGTATACCGCCCTGACGTAAAATATTTTCATTCACACGGTCTGTTCTCCAGGTACAATAGTCATTTGCCTGATCCCAGGATACACCTACCACAGGATAGTCCTGAAATGCAGGATGTCTCAGATAAAGATTGACATATGGTTCATTATAGGAAAGCGGATTTCTCCAAACCAATGAGTCCGGCAGTGCATTGTAATACATTTCACCGTCTTCCGGAAAACTCTGTGCAATCCAGTGCAGATATTCAAGCCAGTCAGCATTAGATACTTCAGTCTCATCCATGTAGAAAGATGCAACTGTAACACGCCTTTTTAAATTGTCATGTGAGTAGGCAAGATCTTCATTCAGACTGCCTCCCATAACAAATGTACCACCCTCAATTGCCACTAATCCCGGGCCGGGAGATTCCTGTACCTTTCGGTTGATATGAAGCCCTCCGTTATATGGATCGTTGTACGCAACACCGGTCTTGGAAGAGACGTCTTTCTTACCCTTATTTGAACTGCAGGAAGAGATCAGAACTACTCCGGCCACGATAAATAAAAGTTTTGACAGACTAAAATTTGAAACGTTCATTATTAAGGTATATGTGTTCATATATATGTCTGTCAAAAGTAGTAAATATTTTTTTTAAAAGTTATAGACAAATAGATTGATTCGTAGCTTTTTAACTACCATAGGAGATTTTACACCTAAGATACTGTTTTCGTAGCAGTTGTTCTTTGTAATAAATATTCCTAAATAGGTTTCCTAATTCACAAAGCTTCTTGTATTTTCGTCAAGATATGAAAATGAAAGTTGGTTTTGGTTTCGATGTACACCAATTAAAAGAAGGGCACCCTTTTGTTATGGGAGGTGTCACATTAGAACATCATTCGGGAGCATTCGGACACTCTGATGCAGATGTATTGGTACATGCAATTTGTGATGCAATATTAGGTGCTGCAAATCTGGAAGATATAGGATATCATTTTCCTAATACAGACGACCGTTGGAAAGGTATATCCAGTCTGGTCTTACTGCAGCAATGTATTGCACTTATTAAGGAAAAGGGGTGGACACTGGGAAATATAGATGCAATGTTGTGTCTGGAAGCGCCCAAAATCAAACCTTATATTCCGGAAATGAAGCAAAAGATAGCTGAAGCTGCAGGAATAGATGAAGAAGATATTTCTATCAAAGCGACGACCAATGAGACGATGGGTTTTGTAGGCAGGCAGGAAGGTGTAGTAGCCTATGCTGTATGTCTGATTCAAAAATAAGGTATACGGATCTGTATCTTCACATACTAAGCCGGCAATGGATTTCTGTTTTAAGATTCTGTTGCCGGCTCTTCTTTTCTGTTAAAATAGAGAGCCGTAATGCTTACCGCTATTAACGAGAGTACAGAAGCCATTAGGAAGGGGGCGCCGGGAAAATAAACGTTATGTTTATGGTTGGTGAAAAATGCAAATATATTGCTCATCAATGGGGGGCCAAAGATAGCTGTAAGGCTGACAATACTGGTAATCCCGCCCTGAATCTGTCCCTGTTCATTATTGGGCGTATGATTGGATATAAAACTCTGCATTGCGGGTCCGGCGATACCTGCAAATACGAAAGGTACACTTGCCGCAAACAACATCCAGGGTTCATATGAAAAAGCCATAAGCGGAAAGGATATGACATACAGACTCAATCCGATGACAATACTTTTGGGAAGACCGAGTTTAGGAATAATAATCCGCAATAAACCAGCCTGTACGATCGCGAGAAGTACACCAATAAAACCCATAGATATACCTACCATACGCTCATTCCAGGCGTATCTTTCCATTGTATAGTATGACCAGGTACTCTGTACAGCATGTGCAGCAACATTGATCAGAAATATACAGATGATAAGAGGTTTGATCTGCGGATACTTGGCGATATATCGAAATGCACCCACAGGATTGGCATTTTTCCATTGAAAAGCTCTTCTGTTTTCGGGTTTTAAAGATTCCGGCACCATAAAGTATCCGTATACAAAATTTATAAAACTAATCGCTCCGGCAGCAAAGAAGGGAACTCTGGGGCCGTAATGTCCCAATAATCCGCCTAGTACAGGACCAATGATAAATCCGATACCGAATGCAGCACTCAGTAATCCAAAGTTCTGTGCTTTTTTATCAGGGGTGCTGATGTCTGCTGTATATGCCGCAGCTACAGTCATGCTTGCACCGGTAATCCCAGCTACAAAACGACCGATAAAAAGCCATAAAATAGATGTAGCAAATCCCATCAGCAGGTAATTGATGCAGAACCCCAAAAGCGATAACAGCAGAACAGGACGTCTCCCGAAACGGTCACTTAAATTTCCAAGTACGGAGGCAAATACAAATTGAGTAATAGCATAACTGAACATGAGCCAGCCACCATATTCTGACGCCTCACTCAATGTTCCTCCAGTCAGTTCTTTGATAAGTGTAGGTAATACCGGAATAATAATTCCAAGACCAATAACGTCAATGGCGACGGTAATGAATATAAAAAGAAGGCCTGATTTTTTTTGTTTCTGCATATGATTATCAGAATAAAGGTAGTATTTTTATTAGATTAACAAAATCAATTTTAATGTTCTACCTTAAGGGAAAAGGCTTGTAATCTTCTTACGGAATAATCAGTTATTATTCATAAAAGATCAGGAATAATAAACGGATATGACTTCTTTTACCGGATGTGGATAAGCGAGATTTGTATCCCTTGTTTCCTTAATATTTCTACTAAAAATTTAATTTTTAGATTTATCAAAAAGTAAAGAGCTTAAAGTGAGGAAATATTAATATTTTTGCTAAATATAGCATCCGTGTGTTTTCTGTAATTTAAAGTAACCATATTTTTAGGTAGCTAAATGATAATCAACAAAAAAAACTTCATTTTGAAATCCTACGTTCGACCAGTTTTTGCCGTGCTGCTGTGCAGTGTTTTCTTATATGCCTGTAAGTCCGGACAAAGAAGAAATAACCGGAATGGAAAAGATGTGGAAGAGCCTCAATATAATAAAGTTGAGAATTTTACCTCAAAATATAACATTCTGTATAATGCCAAACGTATGATGGCTGATGAACAGAAAGCTATCGCACGGCTCAAAAAGGAAAATTATCAGATTAATCTTACTGTTTTTGATGAACCTACAGCAGAGGGTGATCCGCATCAGTTAATGGACTCTTTGGTTCAGAAGGCCTACAAAATCATCAATTCAAAACAAGAAAGTAAGTATGTCAATGAAGCTTATCTGATCGTTGGCCGGGCAAACTACATGAAGGGATCGTATTATACCGCTACTGAATATTTTGAATATCTGAAAAAGAACTCAGCAAAACAGCCTGAATACAGACCGATTGCGTACGCATGGAAATCCAGGTCACTGCTTCAGATAGGGAAAGTAGAACAAGCGGTTGCTGCGGTGGATTCTGCCTTTATGTTTTTGGATGACAATGAATCTACCCGGTCTCTGGTCAATGCGGCCAAAGCTAATTTATTAGTCAGAACTAACAAATCTATAGAAGCAATCCCTTATCTGGAACTGGCTTCAGAATCTGCTAAAAGTAAGGTAGACCGTTTAAGATGGAAATTTCTATTAGCACAACTGTATAAACAGAAAGGTGAAAAAGAGAAGGCTTATCAGTATTTCTCTAAGATCGCACGAAGCAATGTCTCCTATGATATGGCTTTTGAGGCAGATCTACAGGCTGCTTTCTTACAGGGTGAAAAGGGAATGAAGTTTGAAGATCGTGTGAAACCATTGAAACGAATGTTGAGAGATGGTAAGAACGAAGATTATAAAGATCAGATTTATTATGAGATCGGTAATATGTACTATGCCGAAGGGAAAGAAGAAGAGGCTTTAGCGTATTACAAATTATCCTTACGCCAGCTTCACCCAAGTCAGTATCAGACAACGGAGACCTATCTGACCATGGCTGATCAGGCTTTTGACAAAAAACAATACCGGATAGCGCAAAACTATTACGATAGTGTGGCTACAGTGCTGCCAAATGACTACACCAATATAGATCAGTTAAGAAGAAAACTCATCTATATGAAAGATCTGACTCAGGTATATGAGGAAGTCGCCTGGCAGGATACGCTTCTCGGACTGGCAGCTCTGAATGATGCTGATCTGCAACAAAAGCTGGATGAATATGCATCGAAAAGTTTAAATGACAAACTGTTAGAACTGGAACTGCAAAAGAAGGACGCTAAAAAGGGAAAGAAAGGTGGAGAAAGTCAATTCAGAAGGACAAATCTGAACGACTATCAGGTGAATAAAGATTCCTATTCAGACGGTAAGTTCTATTTTAACAATCAGGATGCCATGCTGTTGGGTAATTCTGAATTTAAAAGACGCTGGGGCAGCCGTCCGCTTTCAGATAACTGGAGATATAGTCAGTCTTCGGCATTAGATCTGGCAAGCAGAACGCAGAAAGCAGAAGCAGATACAATAGTGTCGGAGCGTAAGAAAGATAAGAAAGAACCTGAATTTGACCGGGAAATCTGGGTGAATAATGTTAAAAACAGGTATGAAAAGGCTATCCCCAAAAATCAGGTAGCTTACGATTCCATACATCAGATTGTTCATGATGATCTGATCAAAATAGGTAATATTTACAGAGATTATACAAAAGATCCTACAGAAGCTATCAAAGCCTATGAAAATTTCCTCGATCGCTATCCGAATACTCCGGCGGCAGCAGAAGTGTACTTCTCCTTATACCGTATGTATGAAGGAATAGACAAAACGAAATCTTTGGCTTATAAAAATAAACTCATTACTTTATTCCCGAATACCATACATGCACATGTTGCACAGGATCCGTATTATCTGGATAAAGTAAAACGTGATAAGGAAACGCTTGATAAAGCGTACGCCCGGATCTTTGATCTGTATGCGAATGGAGACCATGTAGCTGTTATACAGCAGGTGGATCAGGAATTGCAGAATACAGAAGATAAACAAAGTATTGTAGCACAACTCCGTTATTTACAGTCCCTGGCTGTTGGTCGTGTAGGACGTGTGGATGACTTTGTGAAGTCTTTGTCAAAAATTGTAACAGACTTTCCGAATGACAGTCTGGTTACTCCTTTGGCAAAAGAGAATATTTCGTTTGTGAATAAGAATCCGGATATGTTCTATACACGTGTCAATGCCTTGCAGGACATAAAAAGCGATCGCATAGCTTTTGTGGATGAACCTTCCATGACCCAATGGCCTGCACTTTCTATTGATGGCGATTATCGTACGGGTGTCGCATTACCGACCAAAAAATTGCCGGAGAAAGAAAAACCTAAAGAAAAGGTTGTTGCCAAAGTAGAGGAGAAGAAGATTCCGGAAAAGAAAGAAGAACCTGTAGTAAAGGTGGAAGAGAAAAAACCTGTGGAAGAACCTAAGGCTGAGGAACCAAAACCGGAGGAAAAAGTGGCCGTCACAGAACTTAGTTCGGGAGAGGTAAAATCTAAGGTTGGAGTTAACGGAGAGATTAATACCAATGTGGAATTAAAGGGACTGGATGTTAAACCCGGACAGGCAAAGATTGATCTGGGACCAAATGATTACCGTGACAAACAATTGTTGCCGGATAAAGGCGTTTACTTTTATGTGATTAACGTGGAGAATGCAACAGTCAATCTGGCACCAAGCCGATATGGTATAGGTCAGTTTAACAGGACAAGATATAATCAGGCTCGTATAGAACATATTCTGAGAAATATCAATGGTGAAAATCAATTGATTTTCGTCGGTCCGTTCAATTCTTATGAGGAAGTAAAAGCCTATGAAACAAGAATTTCACCTTTGATTCCGGATATTATGAAGATACCTTTCGAAATTTATAATACTTTTGTAGCGACAAAAGAGACGATTGGCACGTTAACTGATGGTATTCAAATTAAAAATTATCAAAAAGTTTATTCGGAACAATAGGATCTGCTATTGAAATATTAGTATGAGAAGAGTATCAAAAAACAGTAAACTCACTGAAGAGGATATTAAGAAGTATACCCGCAATTTTTGGACAATTATTATTGCTTGTGTAGCTTTTGGATTTTTGTTTATCCTGAGTGTAAGGTTAGGTGTATTTGGAAAATTGCCTTCTTTTCAGGATTTGGAGAATCCCAAAAGTAATCTTGCTTCCGAGGTGTTGACCGAGGACAATAAAGTATTGGGGACATACTATGTTCAGAACAGGTCTAATGTAAAGTATAGTGAGTTGTCTCCTTTTCTTGTGCAGGCTTTGATCGCTACAGAAGATAAGCGCTTCTACAAACATGCCGGTATTGATTATTGGCGTACGATGACGGTTATCTTTCATACGATGACCGGAAACAAGCAGGGCGGTAGTACAATTACGCAGCAGCTGGCTCTGAATCTGTTTTCAGATGGCAGAGCAAAAAGCTTTTCCAAGCGTATTTTCCAGAAGTTTCAGGAATGGGTTACAGCAGTTCGGTTAGAGCGTAATTATACCAAAGAAGAAATCATTACGATGTATTTTAATACCGTGGATTTTGGTGCTTACAATACTTTTGGTATCAAATCAGCTGCACGTACTTACTTTAATACTACGCCGGACAAATTGACGGCTGAGCAGGCTGCATTACTGGTTGGTATGCTAAAGGGACCGGGAGTATATTCGCCGGTGAGATATCCGGAGAATGCTTTGGGACGTCGTAACGTTGTGCTGAATAATATGTACAATGAAAGTTTTATTACAAAGGCTGAAGAAACGGAGAGTGCAGCGAAGCCTCTTGGATTGCAGTTGAAGATTTCCAATTATGGGGAGGGACTTGCGCCATATTTCAGAGCTGTACTAAAAGAAGAGATCAAAAAAGAGTTCGCCCGTCTGTCTATTACCAAATCCGATGGTACACCTTATGACCTGGACAGGGATGGATTGAAAATATATTCGACGATTAACTATACCATGCAGCAATATGCCGAAGAGGCACAGAAAAGAGCCATGAAAGAGTTGCAAGGGGCTTTTGATCGTCAATGGAAAGGAAGAACACCTTTCTCAGGGAAGAATGCGCAATTGCTGATATCCGGTATGAAACGTTCGGATCGTTATCGTATGATGAAAGATCTGGGTGCTTCTGAAGAAGAAATTAAAAAAGCATTCAATACTAAGGTTCCTATGAATGTATTTACCTGGAGAGGAAGTGTAGATACAGTTATGACACCTATGGATTCTATTAAGTATAACAAGTTGTTTCTCCGGAATGCAATGATGTCTATGGAGCCCCAGACAGGTCACATAAAAGCATGGGTAGGTGGAATTAACTTTGAACACTTTAAATATGATCAGGTTAAGTTAGGTACCCGTCAGGTAGGTTCCACTGCAAAACCGTTTACCTATGCAGTCGCTGTGGATAATGGCTATTCACCATGCTACAGTGTTCCGAATTTTCAACAGACGTATGGCAACTGGACGCCAAGAGGAACAGTTCAGGGTGGCAATCCCATTACACTTAAGAAAGCACTGGCTTATTCGCAGAACTATGCTACGGCATATCTGATCAATGAAGTAGGGGCAAGTGCTGTAGCGAATCTGACTCAGAAAATGGGAATTACCTCCAAAGTTCCTTCCTATCCTTCTATTGCACTGGGAGCTTATGAAGCCTCTGTATTTGATATGGTAGGTGCATATTCCGCATTTGTAAATAGTGGTACATGGGTAGAACCGACTATGATCATGCGTATAGAAGATAAGAGTGGGACAACGATATATGAAAAGGCTCCTAAAGTTGTTAAAGCGCTGAACAGCGAAACGGCATATATTATGGTGGATATGTTAAAAGGAGTTGTAGACGGCGGTACCGCTACCCGTATCAAATGGTTCTATAAACTTAACTATCCGATAGGAGGTAAAACAGGTACTACGAATGATAACTCAGATGCCTGGTTTATCGGAGTCACTCCTCAATTAGTGACCGGGGTATGGACAGGAGCAGAAGACAGAGGTATCAGTTTCTACAGTACCAATGAAGGTCAGGGTGCGCGTGCTGCTATGCCTGTATTTGCTTACTATATGCAAAAAGTCTACGGAGACAGTAAACTGAAATATACGAAAGAAGATTTTCCGTTGCCAGCAGGAGGACTGACCCGTGAACTGGATTGCGGTAAATATGCTCCGTTTAATGGTACCGGACCTGCTACAGATGAAAATCTGGATGATGATCGGTTAGGTTTTTAATTATTTAAAATAAGATACGATGCCAACTGTCAGATTTTTCCGAAATTTGATAGTTGGCATATTTTTTTGAATGAGCTCATTTGACTATAAAGAAGAATTAAAGCGTATTCCGCATAAACCGGGCGTTTATCAATATTTTGATAAGCAGGATGAGCTTATCTATATCGGTAAAGCAAAAGATCTACGTAATCGAGTCGGATCTTACTTTGTCAATGATAATCAGCTGAGTGGTAAAACGCGGGTACTTGTACGAAAAATTAATCGTATTGCTTTTACTATTGTAGATACAGAGATCGATGCCTGGCTATTGGAGAATAATCTGATAAAAAAGCATAAGCCTAAGTATAATGTGATGCTCAAGGATGACAAGACTTATCCCTGGATTGTCATCAAACAGGAGCGTTTTCCCAGAGTTTTCTGGACAAGGAAATATATCAAAGATGGTTCACGTTATTTTGGACCGTATGCCTCAGTAGGGATGATGCACACAGTCCTTGATGTGATCAGAGAATTGTTTCCGTTACGCACCTGCAACCTATCCCTCACGAACGATAATATTCGTGCTGGTAAATTCAAAGTCTGTCTGGAATATCAGATCGGCAACTGTAAAGGCCCATGTGAAGGTTACCAGTCGGAAGAGGATTATGATCAGAATCTGGATGATATCAAAGATATTCTGAACGGTAAGATTGCCGTGGTCACGAATCGTCTTAAACAACAGATCGATACAGCGGTTGGTGCGCTCAACTTTGAACTGGCTCATGCGCTCAAGTCCAAACTGGATAAGCTGGATTATTACCAAAGTAAATCTACGGTCGTCAATTCTTCTATTACAAATGTGGATGTGTTCAGTATTGCTTCGGATCAGAATTATGCATTTGTCAACTTTCTGAAAGTAATGAACGGCGTGATTATCCAGACGCAGACCTTAGAAATGAAGCGTCGTCTGGATGAAACCGACGTCGAACTGCTGTCGCTGGCAATTCCGGAAATTAGAAATCGTTTTAAGAGCGCCTCCAGAGAGATTATCGTGCCTTTTGACATGGATATCGAAGGAGATGATAATATTAAGTTTACGGTGCCCAAATTAGGTGAAAAACGCAAATTGCTAGACTTATCACTCAAGAATGTAGCTTATTTCAAAAAAGAACGCTTACTGCATTATGAAAGATTAAATCCGGATCTCAAAACAGAGCGTATTCTGACTCAGATGCAAAAGGATCTTCGTATGAATGTTCTTCCTCAGCATATCGAATGTTTTGATAACTCCAATATACAGGGAAATTTTCCCGTGTCCGCAATTGTTGTATTTAAGGATGCGAAGCCTTCCAAGAAAGACTACAGACATTTTAATGTGAAGACTGTCGTAGGCCCAAATGATTTCGCAACAATGGAGGAGGCCGTTTTCAGACGGTACAGAAGATTATTGGATGAAGATCAGCCATTGCCACAGTTGATTATTATTGATGGTGGTAAAGGACAGTTAGGCGCAGCATTGAAAAGCCTGAGGCTTTTGGGGATTGATAAACAGGTGACAGTTATTGGTATAGCCAAACGACTGGAAGAGTTATATTATCCAGGGGATCAGTATCCGCTTTATTTGGATAAAAAATCAGAAACACTCAAAATTATTCAACATTTGCGAGACGAAGCGCATCGCTTTGGGATTACTTTTCACCGGAATCAGAGAAGCAGGAAAACGTTTGTCTCCGAACTGGAAAATATTCCGGGAGTAGGTAAGACTTCTGTGGACAAGTTGCTGAAAACATTTAAATCGGTCAAAAAAATCAAAGAGTCCAGTGATGAGGAACTAAAAAAAGTGCTTAACCTGAAACAGGTAAAAGCACTTCGTGAATATTTTCAGGATGATACAACTAATTAGTCGTCATATCCGAATCTTTTCAGGTAATTTTTCTTACTTCTCCAATCCGGGATCACTTTAACAAAGATTTCCAGGAAGACCTTGCCTCCGATAAATTCTTCTATGTCCTGACGAGCATATGTACCTACTTTTTTGATCATTTCTCCGGCTTTTCCGATCAGGATATTCTTCTGAGAATCTCGTTCCACAATGATTTCGGCCGCAATTCTGGTGATTTTTGCTTCTTCTTTATAGGAAGTGATTATGACCTCCGTACTGTAAGGAATCTCCTTGTCATATAGTTTGAATACTTTTTCACGAATCATCTCTGAAACGAAAAAACGCATAGATTTGTCTGTCAGCTCATCCTTTTCATAGTATGGAGCATGTTCCGGAAGTTTTTCTTTGATATATTCCATAATAGCGACTACATTGTGTTGGTGCAGCGCTGAAATAGCGAATATTGTGTCCGGATTTAATTTTTCTTTCCAGAACTCGATTTTTGCTTTTACATCTTCCTCTGTAGATTTATCTATTTTGTTAATCAGAACAGCAACAGGTGAAGAAGTTTTTCTTAATTTTTCGATGACATCATTTTCATCATATTTTTCGTTGATGTCCGTAACAAAAAGAATAATATCCGCATCAATTAATGATCCCTGAACAAAATTCATCATAGATTCCTGTAAGGAATAGTTGGGTTTGATGACTCCGGGAGTGTCCGAAAAGACAATTTGATGGTTTTCATCGTTGACAATACCAATTATCCGGTGTCTTGTTGTTTGAGCTTTTGGTGTGATGATTGACATCTTTTCACCTACTAAAGCGTTCATTAGCGTAGACTTACCTGCGTTGGGCTTACCAATGATACTTACGAAACCTGCTTTGTGCGACATTTTTTTTAAATTATATTAGGAATACAAAGAAACAAAATATATCTTTGTACTCCAATTAGAAAAGGACGTTATATTGGTTTCTGAATATAAGAACCCAATTTTGAAATAAAATATATTGCGGGATGGAGCAGTGGTAGCTCGTCGGGCTCATAACCCGAAGGTCATCAGTTCGAGTCTGGTTCCCGCTACTAAAAAGGGTTAGCGCAAGGCTAACCCAAAAGTATTAATCGCATATTGCGGGGTGAAATGTTCTTCAGAACATAGGACTCATATCCGCCAGCTGGCGGACATCAGTTTGAGTCTGATCTTCACTTAATGAGTTAGCTTCGGGCTAACTAAATTTGAAATAAGATATATTGCGGGGTGGAGCAGTGGTAGCTCGTCGGGCTCATAACCCGAAGGTCATCAGTTCGAGTCTGGTCCCCGCTACTCATTAAAGCTTCAGTTTACGAACTGAGGCTTTTTTTGTTTTCAGAAGTATTGATTTCTATGTTTACGGTTTATGTTCTTTATTCCGTTGTTTACAACAAAATTTATATCGGTGTGACTTCAGACCTGCCAGGTCGTATGCTTTCGCATAATGAATTAGGGACGAAGGGTTGGACAATCCGTTACCGGCCGTGGGAATTATTGTATACAGAAGAATATGCCACTAAATCCGAAGCGCTGAAGAGAGAGCAGGAATTGAAAAGTTATCAGGGTCGGTTATTTATCCGGAGCTTACTGAACGGGTAGTCTTGTCGTGCTCTTATCCGCCAGCTGGCGGACATCAGTTCGAGTCTGGTCCCCGCTACTCATTAAAGCTTCAGTTTACGAACTGAGGCTTTTTTTGTTTTCAGAAGTATTGATTTCTATGTTTACGGTTTATGTTCTTTATTCCGTTGTTTACAACAAAATTTATATCGGTGTGACTTCAGACCTGCCAGGTCGTATGCTTTCGCATAATGAATTAGGGACGAAGGGTTGGACAATCCGTTACCGGCCTTGGGAATTGCTGTATACAGAAGAATATGCCACTAAATCCGAAGCACTGAAGAGAGAGCAGGAGTTAAAAAGTTATCAGGGTCGGTTATTTATCCGGAGCTTACTGAACGGGTAGTCTTGTCGTGCTCTTATCCGCCAGCTGGCGGACATCAGTTCGAGTCTGGTCCCCGCTACTCATTAAAGCTTCAGTTTACGAACTGAGGCTTTTTTTGTTTTCAGAAGTATTGATTTCTATGTTTACGGTTTATGTTCTTTATTCCGTTGTTTACCAAATGATCTATATAAAATAAAAGGGTTTAGTTCTGGTGTTTCGCAAAATATTGCCATATAATATTTTGCGAAACATATAATTAACAATTTATTCTGTAATAATTAGTTCTCAAAATTAATTGTTACAGAATAACATTCTTGTGTATTATCTTATAATCCGCTGATATGTAATCTGTTTTGAGTTTTTTTAGCAAATAATATTGTGCAGTTTTTGCTAAAAAATACTTAGTGTAAATGTTACGCAAACGTTTTCGTTTAGTTAACACTTTCTTAACAGTTTCAATTGACCTATTATTGTGGAACTAAACATACATACCACATACTCTAAAACATATAAGTTTTGTGGATATGAGAATAAACTAAAAAAATATGATCAAGAAGTTTTCAATTAAAGCTCCTTTCAAACCGATTTTTCTTTCTTTACTTCTAACCGGAACTGGTTCTTCGGCTCTTATTGTAAAGGCCGGAAGTATGGGTGAGATTAATTATTCCTATGCGAGACATTTGCAACAGGGAATCAGAGGAAAAGTGACAGATGGTACTAATCCGGTAAGTGGAGTTACCGTAATTGTCAAAGGAAGTGCTAAAGCGACATCGACTGATGCCTCCGGAAATTTTAGTATTGATGCTAAAGTTGGTGATGTTCTGACATTTTCAAGTGTGGGATATGAACCTCAGGAAGTTAACGTCGTTGGTACGACTGTATCCGTTCAGCTGGTATCAGAAAATGAAGCATTGGAAGAGGTTGTAGTTGTAGGTTTTGCAAAACAGAAGAAAGTAAATCTGACCGGAGCAGTGCAGGCTATATCTTCCAAAGATCTGGAAGATCGGCCGGTAACGAATGTTTCATCAGCTATTCAGGGAAAATTTGCAGGTGTTACTATTAGTCAGAATTCAGGACAACCAGGAAAAGACAACGGAACAATCCGGATCAGAGGACTGGGAACCATTAATAATGCGAATCCTTTGGTAATCGTAGACGGAATCGAGAGTTCTATGAATAATATCAATCCTAATGATATAGAAAATATATCTGTGCTGAAAGATGGTCCAAGTGCTGCTATTTATGGTTCAAAGGCTGCTAATGGTGTTATTTTAATCACAACAAAAAAAGGAGGAAATGGCAAGCCTCAACTGAATTATACAGGATATGCAGGTATACAGGATCCAACCAGATTGCCTGATTATATGGATTCATATGATCATGCCGTTATCTTGAATGAGGCTTTGAGCAATGAAGGTAAAGCGATTCGTTTTTCAGAAGCCGATCTTCAGGGATTTAAAAGCGGTTCAGATCCTGATAAATACCCTAATACGGATTGGCTTGATTTGCTATATCAGGGTTCCGGATTTCAGCAGTCTCATAACTTACAGGTTACCGGTGGAACAGATGATGTCAAGTATATGGCATCCGCGGGTTATCTGGGACAGAAAGGAGTGATCAAAATTGCTGCATCAGATCGCTATAATCTGCGGACTAATATTGGGGCTAAGGTTTCAGAACGACTGAATCTGGATTTGGGTCTGGCTTACAATTATCAACGGATTGATGAGCCAGTGAATCCTTACACGGGAGATATGGCGCAGATATTCAGGCAGTCAAATCGTATTCCTTCTTTTATTCCTTATAAATATTCAAATGGGTACTATGGTTATTATGGAGATGGAAACCCGATCGCATGGTTGGATATGGGATCTGTTGATAAGATGATCAACAAACACACTCAAGTGAATTTCTCAGGAGAATTCAAGATCATGGACGGGTTAAAATTCAAACAGGTAGTTGGATTTCAGCCGATTGATAATCTTTCTTCAAAATTTGTAAAGGATATTCAATACTATGATAATAACACCGGAGCTCCAACAAGTAAGCAGGGCCCAAATAATTTAACTGTCTATAACTTTCAATCCGAGCGCTTAACATTTCAGTCCTTACTGACCTATGATAAAAAGATTGGACAACATCAGCTGAATGTTTTAGGAGGTTTTATGGATGAGACATTTAAAGCAGATTATTCCAGTTCCTACAGACAGAATTTTTTAAATAATGATCTATCTGAAATAAATTTAGGAGATGTTGATGGCCAAAAGGCAGAAGGCGGGGCTAAAAAGTTAATATTAAGATCCTGGTTTGGTCGTTTGAATTATGTATTTGCTGACAAATATCTGTTGGAAGCAAATGTACGGCATGATGGTACTTCCCGTTTTTTAGGTTCAAACAGATGGAGCACATTCCCTTCTTTCTCGGCAGGATGGAGAATTTCACAGGAAGAATTTTTTACCAATTCCAGTTTAGCGAATTCAATATCTGAATTTAAACTAAGAGGGGGATGGGGGAAACTGGGTAATCAACAGCTTGCCGCAACAACAGACAATAACTATCCTACCAATGACTCTTACTACCCCGGTATTTTTGTGATAAGCCCCGGATATAATTATCCCTTAGGAGGAGTTACGAGCCCGGGAGGAGCAATTGTTAATTCAGCGAATCCGGTTTTGGCGTGGGAAGCTACCCAAAGTACCAATATTGGTTTTGATCTGAATTTCAAAAATAATCTGGGTATTGTGGTGGACTATTTTGATCGTATAACGGATGGAGTATTATTGCAATTGCCTGTCTCGTCCTTGTATGGACTTCCTGCTCCAACACAAAATGCAGGAAAAGTTCAAAATAACGGCATTGAAGTTCAGTTAAATTATCAGGGAAGAGCAGGAGAGTTAAAGTATAGCTTCGCAGTAAACGGTTCATATATAAATAATCAGATCAAGCAATGGAAAAATACTGCCGCTGAGCCTAACGGTACATTTTATGTCTATCAGCAGGGATCACCTATACGCTCATTCTACGGCTATGAAACTATGGGTATATACCGTACGGATGAAGAATATAAAAACAGTGGTGTCAAAGGTGTAAACAATAATGTCGGTGCTGGAGACCTGATCTATAAAGATCAAAACGGAGATGGTAAAATTGACGGAAATGACCGTGTATACTTAGGTTCACCGGATCCTAAATATATCTTTGGTCTGACATCAAACCTAAGCTACAAAAATTTTGACCTGAGTGTGTTTTTTCAGGGAGCGGCTAAAGTGCAGGGATATCTGTGGGGTGAAGCCATCGGAAGTATTTCTGGATCAGATAAGCCAACTGACATCTATGCAGACAGATTTAATGCAAGCACGAATCCAAACGGATCAATGCCAAGAGCTCTGACTAGCTGGACGCAAAACAGTCCTTCAAGTACGCCGTCAGATTTCTGGATTCAAAATGCAAGTTATTTAAGACTGAAAAATATTACAGTGGGTTATACCATCCCTAAGAGTTTTGTGAATAAAATAGGAATCAAAGGAGCCAAAATATACTATAGCGGACAGAATTTATTGACTTTTACAGGTTTTGCCAAAGGATTTGATCCGGAAACACCTGCAGATTCAAGAGGTAACTTCTATCCACAGGTAAAAACAAATGTTTTTGGTTTGAATGTGAATTTTTAATTAGAAAAGTTATGAAATTTAATACATATATAACAGTTGCATTAGGACTTACATCTGTTTTGTTTTCCTGTCAAAAACTGGATCAGGATCCTTTGGATGCAATAAGTGAAAGTAATTTCTGGAATACAGAGAAAGAAACATTGTACGCTGTTACAGGTTTATATAGTGGGAGAAGAGGAACAGACGGTAAATTGGTTTCCGGTTCTTCCTGGGAAGATGGGAGTCAGATCTTCTACATGGATTGTACATCAGATAACTCTAACAGTGATTTTCCCTGGGAAGGATTTCAGGCACTGGGTAACGGGAATGCAACTCCTACAGATGCTGGAAATGCTACAACACGATACAGCTATGAATTGATCAGAAGAGCAAACTGGATTTTGGAGAATATAGATAAATCTCCTGTTTCTGAAACATTGAAAAACCGGTTGAAAGCCGAAGTCAGAGTTATTCGTGCTTATCGTTATCTGGATATGGCGACATTATTTGGTGCAGTGCCGATTTTGACAAAAACGGTCTCGATTGAGGAAGCATATGCACCAGCCAATACGCAAAAAGAAGTTCTTCAGTTTGTGGAGACAGAATTAAAAGATGCAGCAGCTATATTACCTGCAAAATACGACGCCAGTAATGTAGGACGTATGACTAAAGGAGCAGCTCTGGGGTTGCTGGCTCGTTGTTATGCTTTCCAGAACAAACATGAAGATGTTATCAGTACTACGGAACAGATAATTACTTCCGGCACATATCAGTTGTTTGGTGATTATGCAAATTTGTTTGAAGAAGCAAATGAGAATAACAGTGAAGTGATGATGGACATTCAGTATGTTGCTAATATTCAGGGGTACACAGATTTAGGAATTATGATGCCAAATCTGTCAGGCGGTTGGAGTTCTATTGTTCCTACGCAAAGTCTGATCGATGCTTATGAAACAAAAGATGGAGAACTTACCAGTGAGTCTGCAACATACAGTGCTGCAAAACCCTACACAGATCGTGATCCGAGACTTTCAGCAACTGTGGTTTATCCGGGAGCATCATATAGTGGCAGATATTTTGATCCCTTGAATCCAAATTCAAAAGATCATCCTGCATCAGCTGATAATGCATCCAGTACAGGATATAACTATAAGAAATATTTGCAAAATCCATCCTCATATAGCAATGTATGGAATGTCGGCGTGAACATTATTGTAATGCGTTATGCTGAAATGCTGCTGCTGAATGCTGAAGCTAAAATCGAATTGAATAAAATTGATAACAGTGTGTACGAACATTTAAATGCGGTACGCGTGCGTGCAGGAATGCCTAAAGTAAACGAAGCTGTTTATAGTAATCAGACAAAACTGAGAGAATTGGTCCGACGGGAATTTCGTGTAGAATTTGCAGGAGAAGGAAGACGTAGATTCGATATTATCCGTTGGGGAATAGCAGATGTTGTCATGAACGGGGCTGTTTATGGCAGCTTATCAAAGGGCAGTGTAAATCCCCAAACCGGAGAAGTAACGTTCACTAACCTTACAGATCGTTTTTTCGTAGAGAACAGAATCTTCACAAAAGGAAAAAATGAATTATGGCCTATTCCACAGGTCGTAATTGACAACAGTAAAGGAACGTTAAGTCAAAATCCAAACTATTAAAAGTTTCAATTTGTTTATAAAAGGTCACTCTGAATGGAGTGACCTTTTTTGTTCTTAACGTTGGCGCAGGATATTAAATGATATATATACCTGAAGTGCGTAAAAGAGTTCTAAGAGGCCCGTTCCTGTAAATACGAAAGCTATAATGGATTCTCCGTCAAATTTAGTATATTAATAAAGGATAATCATTCCTTATTCCGTATCTTTGTTCCCTTAATAATTTAGAATAACTGTGCGGTTCATCATAAATGAGCCGATTCAAAATAACAAATATGGCAAATATTGTTGCAATCGTAGGTCGTCCAAATGTTGGAAAATCAACTCTTTTTAATCGTCTTACGGAAAGTAGAAAGGCTATTGTGGATGACTTTAGCGGGGTGACTCGCGATCGTCACTACGAATCTGCTGAGTGGATAGGGAAAAAATTTACTGTTATTGATACCGGAGGTTTTGTACACGGATCTGACGATGTGTTTGAAGAGGCTATTCGTGATCAGGTATACATTGCCATCGAAGAAGCATCCGTTATTATCTTTATGGTAGATGTGACTACCGGTATTACCGATCTGGATGATGAAATAGCTGATATTCTGAGAAGAAGTACGAAGCCTGTGTACGTTGCTGCCAATAAAGTTGACCATGCGAAACTACACCATGACTCTGCAGAGTTCTATGCCTTTGGTCTGGGAGAAATTTACAATATTTCTTCAGCGACAGGCTCTGGAACCGGAGAATTGTTAGATGCTGTTGTTTCTACTTTTGAAGTTGAAGAGGAAGAAGAATCTACGCTTCCAAAATATACTATTGTAGGTCGTCCGAATGTAGGTAAATCCTCATTGACGAATGCATTATTAGGGAAAGAACGTAATATCGTAACACCTGTTGCAGGTACGACTCGTGATTCCATCCGTATTCACTATAATCAGTTTGGTCATGAATTCTTATTGATCGATACGGCTGGAATGCGTAGAAAATCAAAAGTAAATGAAGATATTGAGTTTTACTCCGTTATGCGTACGATCAAGGCATTGGAAGACTCCGATGTTGTTATTCTGATGCTGGATGCTCAGGATGGTATTGAAGCGCAGGATATTAATATCTTTCATTTGGCGGAGAAAAATAAAAAGGGTGTCATGATCGTGGTGAATAAGTGGGATTTGATCGAGAAGGATAACAAGACCATGAAAGAATTTGAAGCTCGTATCCGTGAAAAAATTGCTCCTTTTACAGATGTTCCTATTGTATTTACATCCGTAACGGAGAAACAGCGTATCCACAAAACACTGGAAGTGGCTGCGAAAGTATATCAGAATAAAACCAAGAAAATCCCTACTTCTAAGTTGAATGAAGTGATGTTGCAGGTGATCGAAAACTATCCTCCTCCTGCAATTAAGGGAAAATATATCAAAGTCAAATATGTAACCCAAATTCCGGGAAGATCCCCGATGTTTGCCTTCTTCTGTAATCTTCCTCAGTATATTAAAGATCCTTACAAAAGATATGTAGAGAATAAGTTGCGTGAGAATTTTGATTTTGAGGGTGTTCCGATTCAGTTATATTTCAGACAAAAATAGATTCCCATTCTTATAATTTTATGGAAAATAATCTAGTTCTTTATAATACAATAAGCAGAAAGAAAGAGAAATTTAATCCTATTCACCCTTCCATGGTAGGGATGTATGTGTGTGGACCCACCGTGTACAGTGATGTACATTTAGGAAACTGCCGCACATTTGTGTCATTCGATCTGATATTCCGTTACCTGTTACATCTGGGCTATAAAGTACGTTATGTACGTAATATTACTGATGCCGGACATTTGGAAGGAGACAGAGATGAAGGGGATGATAAATTTGCGAAAAAAGCTAAGCTGGAGCAATTGGAGCCAATGGAAATCGTACAAAAGTATACTATTGGTTTTCATGATGTACTTCGCTTGTTTAACACGCTTCCCCCAAGTATTGAGCCTACAGCTACAGGCCATATTTCAGAACAGATTGAGATGATCAAACAGATCATTGATAACGGTTATGCTTATGAAGTGAATGGCACCGTTTATTTTGACGTGGAGAAATATGTTCAAAAATACGATTATACTGTTCTGACCAATCGTAAACTGGAAGATATGTTGAACAACACGCGTGAATTAGGCGGGCAGGATGAGAAAAGGGGACGTTTGGATTTTGCCCTTTGGATCAAGGCAAAACCTGAGCATATTATGCGCTGGCCGGCACCATGGAGTACAGGCTTTCCTGGGTGGCATATTGAATGCTCGGCGATGAGCAATAAATATCTGGGAGCACAGTTTGATATACATGGCGGAGGAATGGATCTGGCTGCTACTCATCATACCAATGAGATCGCTCAATCAGAAGCATGTAATCACACCAGTCCGGCGCGTTACTGGATGCATACTAATATGCTGACAGTTAACGGAGCACGGATGTCCAAATCTTCCGGTAACGGATTTTTGCCTCAGGAATTGTTTACAGGGAATCATCCGCTTCTGGAAAGAGGTTATTCTCCGATGGCAGTCCGCTTCTTCATGTTGCAGGCACATTACAGAAGTACATTGGACTTCTCAAATGAAGCTCTGGATGCTGCGGATAAAGGATTTAAGCGATTGATGAATGCTATCGCACTATTGAATAAGATCACGCCTTCTAAAGCTACTTCCGGATTTAATCTGGAAGATATACGTAAAAACTGCTATGCAGCTATGGACGATGATTTCAACAGTCCTATATTGATTGCAGAACTTTTTGAGGTTGTGCGTGTCATCAACTCTATTTATGATGGTAAAGCTACCATTAATCAAAAGGGATTGGATGAACTCAAAGCCTTTATGAAAGACTTTGTTGAAGATATTCTGGGGTTGAATGATGATAGCAATGCAGGGACAGATAATATGGATGAACTGATGAATGTGATTATTAATATCCGTAATTCAGCCAAACAGAATAAAGATTTCGCAACATCAGATCGTATCCGTGAAGAGTTGTCCTCTATAGGTATACAATTGAAAGACAGTAAAGACGGAACACTTTGGAATAAGATTTGATATTAGACCGTTGTAAAAATATAATTAATGAAATTTTGGACAACAGTAGCTGTAGCCACAGCTTTAACTTTTCAAACCTATAACAGCCAGGCTCAATTGCCGGATAAAGTTGGAAGTCTGATTACGGTAGATCGGGATGCAGCTAAATTATCACAATCCAGTAGCCCTCATCAGGCTTTCTTGTCTATTGTAGATAAAGAATCTGTCTTTTTCACACCTTCCGCAGTAAATGCTTTCAATTATCTCAATAACAGACCCAATATTGCGGATGTCATGAGCTGGGATCCTAATTTTGTATTGGTATCCCGTAGTCAGGATTGGGGAGTGACCAGCGGAGCTATGGAGTTTCAGAAAGTTGGTGCAATAAAGCGTTACGGGCAATATCTGACGGTCTGGAAAAGAAATAAAAAAGGGGTATGGAAGGTTAACTTCAGAGCCGAAGTAGAGAACTATGGTAAGCAGAAAGCCTCAGATTTGATCTATTATGAGCCGGATGACAACTGGTACCTTAAGCATCGTTCGAAAGTAAGATTGGGTCAGCGTGAAGATGTAGTAATGCAGAGTGATAAGCTGTTCTCCACCGTTTTAAAAGCAAATAATCCTACAGCATACGGAGAATTCCTGACAGATGATGTTAAGTTTCTGTATCCATGGCAGGATCCGATGGAAGGAAAGAAAGATGTAATGGCATTCCTGAAAAAACAACGTGTAGAGATTCATACTAATCCGACAAACGTAGGTCGTGCATACAGTGGTGAATATGCGTATACCTATGGTACTGCAGACGTAATTACTAAAGATAAAACCGTTAAATATAATTATATCCGTATCTGGCAGCTGAAAGATGACTATCAGTGGAAGGTGATGATTGAGATGATGTTTGAGCGGTAATAAAACAACATTCATATTACGTGATATCCAAATGGTATAAAACATAAAGCGGGCTTCAACATCATCTGTTGAAGCCCGCTCTAGTTTATAAGGAACTATACTTATTTTGCGATATTTGCCGAAGCATTTTCTATAGGTTTGATCCAGATTTTAAGATCGTCGCACTTATGAAAATCATCATTGATAGCAATAAATGTATTCGTTCTTCTGCTCTCAAACCATTCGCTTAACTTTCTTCTGGTTTTGTCTTCCGAAGCGGCTTCTTTTATTTTTGAAAAATCCTGATCAAGATTAGCCTTATGAGGGGGAATTCTTGTCTTTAGAAAACTGATGCGGTAACCACTCTTACCTGCAGGACCTTCTTCCTGAAAAAGGGTAGGTTGAGAGTATTCTCCGGCTTTTAAAGGATCGATGGCTGTAAATACACTTGCCTCCAGTTTATTAACAGGTATTAGTGTAGATCTGTTCTGATCAGTAACCATACCACCGTTAAATTTCGTTTCCTTATTGTCTGAATATTGCGTCGCTGCATTATAAAAATCTATTTTCTTATTGATCAGCTTTTGGTACAAGCTGTCCATTTTTACTTTTGTGCGCTCCAGACTTGCATTGGTCGGTTTGATGGAGATCAAAATATGCCTTGCACGAACTTCTTCACCTCTTCTTTCCAGTACTTGCAGGAAATGGAAACCGTATTCTGTCTCGAATACCTGAGAGATCTCTCCTGGTTTCAGTTTAAAGGCAACTGCAGAAAATTCTTTTACATAATTATCACGGGTCGAGAATCCAAGATCTCCACCAGCAACAGCAGATCCCTTATCCTCGGAATACAGTCTTGCTATTGTTCCGAAATCCGAACCATCCACAATTTGTTTGCGAAGATCTTCAGCTCGCTTGCGGGATGTTTCTTTTTCTTCTTTAGTGAGTACCGGATACATGACGATTTCTCCGATTTCAACTTCGGTGTCAAAGTAAGGCAGACTGTCTTTGTCCAGACCTTCAAAATATCTTTTGACCTCCAAAGGAGTAACATCGATTTTCTGAACAATATTCTGCTGCATTTTCTGAGCTTTCAATTGTTCTGCCACACTGGTACGCATTTCTTCTTTATACTGTAACAGAGATCTGTTCAGAAAACTTTCCAACCTTTCTTTTCCTCCTGCCTGACGGGTCATCACATTAAGACGGTTGTTGAGATTATCATCCACTTCAGATTCGGATACTTCAATCGAATCCAGTACTGCCTGTTGCGCAAGAAGCTTTTGTGTTAATAACTGTTGAAGAATATAGCATTTGAAATCTTCGTTAGGACTCATTCCCTGAGCTAAGTTTTGAGAATACTGCATATCTATATCTGATTGCAATATGATATTAGCTCCCACTGTAGCCACCACTCTGTCTACTATTTTGCCCTGTGCGAAAGTGAGGTTTACACTTCCCAACACACAAAATAGTAACACACATAACTGTTTGATCATTCTTAGTGAAATTGAATTACGTTGTGAATATGATATTTGACTATCAAAATCTTATACTCATCTAAACTAACGCAAAAATATCAGATTAAATTAACTTTTTGGTGTTTTGGTCAAAAATAATTGCCATATAACATCGAGGAAAGTTATCTTTATCCAACGTTAGTTTTTACAAAAGGCTAAATTACATATTTGGTTAGGATGAGTCATTGACATTTAACCAATTTTAACAAATCATAACTTATGAATACTTTAAGAACCTGTCTGATACCAATGATCTTTTTATGTGCTCTATTAATACCTTCTGCAGGAATCGCCCAGACAAATGTTCCCCTTTTTGTAGGGACATATACGCAGCCGGGAAAAAGCAAAGGAATATACATATATGATTTTAATCAAAAGAGCCGGCAAGCTAACCTGCTGAGTACAACCTTTTGTAACAATCCCTCCTTTTTGGCAAAAAGTAAAGATGGAAAGACCCTTTATGCGGTAAGTGAAAAGAATGATGGTACAGAAAGTCTTTCCGCTTATCATTTTGACGGGAAACAATTAACATTTTTAAACAAAGTAAATGTGGGAGGAGCGGATCCCTGTCATGTTTCCCTGAGTCATACTGATCCAATTGCCGTTGTTTCAAACTATTCAGGTGGGTCTTTCGCAGTTTTCAGGTTGAATACCGATGGAAGTATTGCTTCGAGAGATACTCTTGTGCAGCATAGTGGCAAAGGAGCGGACCCTTCCCGCCAGGACAAGCCGCATGTACATTCAGCATTCTTTGCTCCGGATTTTAAGTCTGTATTTGTGCAGGATTTAGGTACTGATCGAATCAGTATTTATCCTGTAAAGCAAACTAATGGAGTCTACGGTGTAGGAGTACCTTCTGTCATCCATACTCTGGCTGGGGGCGGGCCACGTCATATCGCTATTGCTAAAGATGGCAAGTCATTTTATCTGGTCACAGAGATGACAGCAAAAGTTGTTGCATATGCAAAGAAGAAAGATAAATGGGAAGTTATACAGGAAGTCGATATAAACAGAGCCGGATTTACTGGAGGAAACGGTGCTGCAGATATAAAGCTTTCTCCGGACGGAAAATTTGTGTATGCTACTAATAGAGGAGATGCAAATGTAATCACTGCTTATAAAGTTTTAAAAGACGGAAAGCTAATAGTTGTTGATACATATAATGTCGGAGGTAAGGGGCCACGTAATTTTAATTTTTCTCCTGACGGCCAGTCAATTCTGATCGGAAACCAGTCTACAGATAACGTAACGCTATTTAAACGTAATATCGCCAAGGGTTCGTTACAGAAAGTAGAACCCGATCTAAATATTTTTTCTCCGGTCTGTATTGTTTTTTGAGAGATATTTGGTAGCTTGCTTTAACAATTGTTAACAACCTGGATATTTTTGAAGAGGGATTATGAAAAGAGAGCCTAACGAATATATATTCAAAAAATATTATCCTCGCCTTTGTCATTTTGCGTGGAAGCAGCTTGGAGTTAAATCTCAGGCCGAAGATGTCGTGCAGGATGCTTTCTGTGCTTACTTTAATCAACAGGAAAATGTATCAAGTGAAGAGCATGCTATAAAAAACTTTTTGTACACCGCTGTTCGGTTTTCTTGTTACAATATTCATCGGAGAGAAAAAATTCAACAACGTTACTGGATGCTCAACCCGATCAAAGAAGAAGAGGAAAGCCAGGTGGAGCACTCTCTTATTTTTTCGGAGGTAATTGCAGATGTTTATCGCGTCGTTGCTGAGATGCCTAAATCTTGTCAGCATGTTTTCCGTATGGGCTATCTTGAAGGTCTTTCTAACCTGGAAATAGCCGAAAAACTCGATATTAGTGTTAATACGGTAAAAACTCAGAAGCAAAGAGGAATGAAAACACTATTAGCCAAACTGGATCCGGAGCTTTTGGCTGTTTTTCTTCTTTTGTTCAGTATTAAATAATCCTTTATTTTATTTGATTAAATCACTTTTTTCCTAATTATTTCCGGAAAACTTCTCCTTATTTACATACCCCTAACAAAAAATTAAAATTATTTTAACTTCTTGTCACCCTTTTATGCCATGAATGTTTCTATATATATACAACGTTATGAAAAGAAACCATTTTTATACTAGCCAATTAGTCAAAAAGTACCTCAGAAATCAGCTTTCTGAGCAGGAAACTATTGATTTCAGAGAATGGATGGCTTCTGATCATAAGAACAGAGATTTTGTTGAGACATTTAAAAATTCGGAGACAATAGAGGAGGATCTTAATTTTATACATGATGTAGATGTAGATGCAGCGTGGGATAAAGTAAACGCAAAGCAGAGAAAAAAGTATAAACCAAACTATTATATCTATACCGCTGTTGCGGCACTTCTGGCTATTTGTTTTTCTTTATCATGGATCTGGTTAAATCAGCAGGGTGAAGATGTTGCCCATAAGTCTATTGTTGCTGATACCACCGGCAAATACAAAAATGATGTTCTTCCGGGTACAAGTGGCGCACATCTTATTCTGGCAGACGGAAGTCATGTGGATGTGTCGGATACAAAAACAATTTCCAAAGATGCTAAAGTGGAAGGCAGTAAAGACGGGATACGGTATGTAGATGCCGGAGCTGCAAAATTGATGGTCTATAATACGCTTGTAGTACCCAAGGCCAGTTTTTTTAGAATTGAGCTTTCAGATGGTACTAAGGTTTGGGTTAATGCAGTTTCGAAATTGAAATTTCCTGTTCAGTTCTCCGGAAATGAACGTAGAGTCTACTTAGAGGGAGAAGCTTATTTTGAAGTTGCCAAAGATGCTTCGAGACCTTTTATTGTAGAGGCAGGTGGAAATTCCATAAAAGTACTCGGTACACACTTTAATGTGAATTCTTACTCAAAAGCAGTAAAAACTACTTTGGTAGAAGGAAAAGTAGAAGTGTCTAATGGTGAAATGAGTACACTGTTATTACCTGGAGAATCAGCATTATCTACAGATCAATCGGTTAAAAAATCGAAATCAGATTTTAGAAAAGAGCTTGCCTGGAAAAATAATGAATTCTATTTTAAAGGAGATAATATAGCCTATATAGCAGCGGAATTGTCCAGATGGTATGATTTGGATGTTTCGTTTATTGGTCAGATCGAATTTGATAAAGGATATTCGGGAAGTATAGAAAGAAATGTCAACCTGAGTCAGGTCTTAGAAATGCTGCGTTACGTTAGTCATCTTGACTTTGACGTAGATGGAAAGAAACTAACAATTATTAACAAACATATAAACAGAAAAACTATGGAAAAATGATACTCTAAGTTGAAAAAAAACAGGGATGTTGCAGCACCCCTGTCCATGAATTAATTAGGAACTGAAATTAAGTGAACTAACCCAAATTACCCAATTACTCAAATGTATGAAAAACTTATTATTTCGCAAACAGCTTGATTCGCGTCAGG
Organism: Sphingobacterium spiritivorum; assembly: GCF_016725325.1. Classification (NCBI taxonomy): domain Bacteria; kingdom Pseudomonadati; phylum Bacteroidota; class Sphingobacteriia; order Sphingobacteriales; family Sphingobacteriaceae; genus Sphingobacterium; species Sphingobacterium spiritivorum. The sequence continues at coordinate 1,078,873 of NZ_CP068083.1, read as the reverse complement.
AAAAAGCTCGTTTGCGCCAATTATTACTAACCATGAAAATTACGGTTATACTATCATTGGTTTTTATGACTTGTGTACATGCTGATAGTGTGGCTCAGAAAGTATCCCTGTCATTGAAAAACGCAAAATTGGAGGAAGTGTTTTCATCCATCTCTAAACAAACTAAATACAGATTCTTGTATGAAGATGAGGTGATTAGAAATGCTAAGCCCGTAAATGTAGACTTAAAAGGTGCTTCTGTAGAGAGCGCACTTTCTAATGTTCTGAATAGCTCTGACTATTCTTTTAAAATAATTGCAGGAACAATTACTGTTAATAAGATTACACCTGTAGCAAGTCGGAATCTTGATATTCAAAGACCTGTGACCGGAACAATCAAAGATGAGAATGGCAGACCACTTGCCGGAGCAACAGTTTCTGTAAAAGGTTCTTCGACTTCAACAAGTACTAATGATCAGGGATTTTTCTCTATCAATGCAGCGTCTAATGCTACTTTGGTAGTTCGTTTTGTCGGATTCAATCCAAGAGAAATCAGTGTATCAGGACGTTCTTCTATAGAAATACAATTATCTAATGAAGATAAAGCTTTAGAAGAAGTCGTTATTACAGGTCTTGGAGCCAAGATAGATAGAAGATTATTTACAGGAGCGACTGCCAAGGTAAATATGGAAGATATTGAATTGGGAGGTTTGCCTGATCCATCCAGAGCATTGGAAGGTAGGGTTGCCGGTGTTATTGTTCAGAATACAACAGGTACATTCGGTACGGCTCCTAAGATCAGAGTACGTGGTGCAACATCTATTTATGGTAATTCAAAACCTTTATGGGTTATTGACGGAATGATTATAGAGGATGTAGCAGATGTGGGTACTGATGATTTGTCTTCTGGTGATGCTATGACATTGATCAGTTCGGCTGTAGCTGGTCTTAACGCTAATGATATCGAATCTTTTCAAATCTTAAAAGATGGTTCAGCAACTTCTATCTATGGTGCACGTGCCATGGGAGGGGTTATCGTTGTAACGACTAAAAAAGGTAAAGCAGGTGTAAATTCATTCAACTATTCAGGTGAATATACTTTTAGACAAAAGCCTTCTTATAGCACATTCAATATTATGAATTCGCAGGAACAAATGGCGTTTTACCAATTCTTAGAACAAAGAGGTTGGCTGAATATGTCTAATGTTGTTTCTCGCTCTGAAAGCGGTGTTTATGGAAAGATGTACGATCTGATTAATTCAGGTCAATTAGAGAATACAGAGGCAGCCCGTAATGCGTATCTACGAGAGGCAGAGTATAGAAATACAAATTGGTTTGATCAATTGTTTGATAACAATGTAATGCAAAATCATTCTTTGAGCATGAGATCTGGTACCGAAAAAGCACAATATTATACCTCTATGAGTGCTGTAGTTGATCCGGGATGGGCAAAACAAAGTAAGGTAAAGAGATATACAGCTCTCCTTAATGCATCATACAGTTTATTAGATAATCTTAAATTATCCCTCAATTCAAACGGATCATACAGAGATCAGCGAGCTCCGGGTACATTAGGTAGATCTACAGATGTGGTATCGATGGAAGTAAAACGTGATTTTGATATTAATCCATATGCTTATGCATTGAATACGTCAAGAACATTAGATGCTAATGATTTTTACCGCCGGAACTATGCTCCGTTTAATATTCTTCATGAATTAGAGAATAATTATATGGATATTGATGCTGCCGACATAAGATTTCAGGGAGATCTTAAATGGAAAGTGATTAAGTCTGTGGAATTGGGAGTGTTGGGTGCCGTAAGATATCAACAAGCATCTCAGCAACATCATATAAAAGATCAATCTAATCAAGCCTTAGCATATCGTTCTGCGCCAACTACTTTTATACGTGATGCTAATCCATTCTTGTATACGGATCCAACAGACCCTTATGCAGTACCTGAAATTATCATGCCTGCGGGAGGTATATATAATCGTACTGATAATAAGATGATGTATAATTTATTCCGATTTACAGCAGAATATAATCAGACATTCCAGGAAAAACACAGAGTGTATGTTTTTGCCGGAGCTGAAACTGAAGCAACTGAAAGAAATAACAACTGGTTCAGAGCCTGGGGACTTCAATATGATTTAGGGGAGATTCCTTTTGTTGATTACAGAATATTCAAAAAAGGTCAGGAGCAGAATACAGATTATTATTCTATTAGAAATACCAGAAACAGACAAGCTGCATTCTACGCTACAGCAAATTATTCTTACGATAATCGTTATTCCATTAATGGTACCTTCCGTTATGAAGGAACAAACCGTTTGGGTAGATCCACAACAGCAAGATGGATGCCGACATGGAACGTTTCCGGTTTATGGAATGTTCATGAAGAACAATTCTTTAAGGATTTGGAATCTCCCATCAGTAATTTGGCATTCAAAGGATCTTACAGCTTAACCGCAGACAGAGGGCCTGCATTCGTAACAAACTCTAAAATTATTATAAAAAGTTATAATCCTTGGAGACCTAATACCTCAGATAAAGAAAGTGGTTTAGAGATTGAAACATTAGAAAACTCAGAATTAACGTATGAGAAGAAATATGAGTTGAACTTAGGAGCTTCATTAGGATTATTTCAAAATAGAGTATCTGTAGATGTGGATTATTACACCAGAAACAATCATGATCTGATCGGTCGTATTCCTACTCAGGGATTAGGTGGTGAGATCCTTAAATATGGTAACGTTGCGAAAATGAAATCCCAAGGTCTTGAGGTTGCAATTGGAGCTACTCTAATTAAGAATGATAATTTTAGCTGGATATCAACGCTTAACTATACAAGAGCTACCAATAAAGTCACTGACTTCTTAAGTAGAAGTACAGTTTCTGAATTGATCTCCGGAACAGGCTTTGCAGTAGAAGGTTATCCTGTACGTTCGTTGTTCTCGATTCCTTTGAATCGTATTTCTCCAAACGGACTTCCAATTTATAATTATGTTAATGGGGAGGAAACAACTACTGGTGTTTATTTCCAAAAGAGAGATGAGTTGGATTTCTTAAAATATGAAGGTCCTACAGATCCAACAGATGTCGGAGGTTTTTCCAACGTATTTAATTACAAAAACTTTAAATTGGATATCTTCCTGACCTACTCGTTTGGGAATGTTGTGAGATTAGATCCTGTCTACAGAACAGCGTATACAGACTTAAAGGCTACAACTCGTGAATTCTGGGATTCATGGTCTGCTCCAGGAGAGGAAAACATTACAAATGTTCCTGTTATTATTGATAACCGTTTTATTAGAAATAATAGTGAGTACTCTTATGCTTATAACGCCTATAATTATTCAACAGTAAATATTGCTTCAGGAGATTTTATACGATTGAAAAATGTTTCATTATCGTATTCTTTACCTAAGAATATTGCAAACTCCTTTAAACTGTCATCTTTAGGAATAAGATTTAATGCAATTAACCCATGGTTGATTTATGCAGACAAACGTTTAAATGGTCAGGATCCTGAGTTTGTTAACGCAGGAGGTGTTGCTTTGCCAATTGCAAGACAATATACCTTGACACTTAATTTAGGACTTTAATTCTTTATTGAAATGAAAAAAAGAAAATTATATATATTAACTGTTCTAGGTATTTTGGCGATTAATACATCGTGTGAAAAATTCTTAGATCCTCTTCCGGATAATCGTGCGGAATTGAACAGTACAGAGAAAATTTCGAAGATGTTGGTTTCCGCTTATCCACAGACAGCCTACGTTGTTCCGGCTGAATGGGCATCTGATAATACAGATGAGCAGGAAAACTTAAGTGCTTACTCCGACAGGTTCTCAAATGAAATTTATAATTGGCAACCAAGTACAGAAGTCGGTAATAACGATGGTATTGATCGGTTGTGGAGTTCCTCTTATTCATCAATCGCCAGCGCGAATGCTGCATTACAAGCTATTGAAGAAGCAGGTAGTCCAGCAAGTCTAAATGCTCAGAAAGGTGAGGCTCTGGTTGCGCGTGCATATAACCACTTTATATTGGTCAATATGTTTGCACAGCATTATGCTAAAGATTTTTCATCTTCAGATCTGGGAGTTACCTATATGACTAAAGGTGAGACTATACTCAATCCTAAATATGAACGTAATACTGTACAGGAGGTTTATGACTTTATTATTAAGGATTTAGAAGAAGGAATCCCTCTTATCAGTGACAATTCTTATGCTAATAGTAATGTTGCAAAGTATCATTTTAACAAAGCAGCAGCCAATACATTTGCTGCGAGAGTTTATTTGTACATGGGAAATTGGGAGAAAGCGCAGCAATATGCATCATTAGCATTGGGTGTTAATCCCGCAGATCTGACAAGAAATTATGCTTACATTGCTTCATTTGGAACTACATGGGGCAACGTAGCCCGCGAATTCAATGCAAGTAGCGACAAAGCAAATCTTTTAATTGCGGCGCCTGTTTCTGCAATGGGCGTGGAGTTTGGTCCATATGGAGGGCCTTCAAGTCAAGCGAGATACTCACATGGCTGGTTGATCGGTAATACAGAAGGTCCTTTTGCTAGACCTCCCTACAATAGTGTAGGTCTTTCCGATACGCAATATAGAATCCGTACATTTAGATATTCTTCTGCTACGCTGTATCGCTTTTTGTTTCCTAGAGTTACCTATATGTTTGAAGTGACAGATCCAATTGCAGCAACTGGATTTTGGAGAGGGGTATTTACGCCGATTACTTCAGAGGAAGCGCTTTTAACAAGAGCTGAAGCAAATATTCATCTGAAAAAGTATAGTGAGGCCTTAGTAGATATGCAACTATGGGCAAAAAATACGATCACTCCTACGTACACGATGACTGAAGCTACTATAAATACGTGGGCGAATAGTTTTAATTATTATACACCAACAGCTCCAACTCCTAAAAAGAAGTTTAACAATCCTGATTATGTTATTGATCCTGGAACTCAGGAGAATATGCTCCATGCAGTTTTATTCATGAGAAGAGTTCAAACTCTTCATACAGGTTTACGTTGGTTCGATGTAAAACGTTATGGTATTGAAATAAACAGACGTGTAGTGAATGGTTTAAATATTATTTCTGCACCAGACCTTTTAAAAGTAAGAGACAATAGAAGAGCATTTCAATTACCAGTTGACGTAATTGAAGCAGGTTTAACCCCTAATCCTAGATAATAATGAAAAATTTTAGAACTATAATATTACTTTCTTTGGCAAGCTTGTCTCTCTTCAATTCATGTGAAAAGAGTGATAAGTTAGATTCAAAAAGTGTATTTGTTGACTCTGATAAACCAAAGAATGCGTTAGATAATTATATCTATGAGAATATAACTAAACCATATAATATTCAGATTTTATATAAATATGTGGATAGAGAATCAGATGTAAACTATCATCTGGTTCCTGCGACTTATGACGGTTCTGTTCGTTTGACAAAACTGTTGATATATCTGGGAACGGGACCTTATGATCAAGTTACTGGAAGTAAGCAGTTTGTAAGAGATAATTTTGCGAGATTATTCAATTATATTGGTAATGTGGCTGTACAGAATAATGGTAGTGTGATTTTAGGAACTGCAGAAAATGGAGCAAAGATTTCATTGTATAATGTTATTAATCTGAATGCAACCTCAGGTCTTAATCAGGCATTCTTAAATCAATATTACTTTAAAACAGTTCATCACGAAACGCAACATATTTTTAACCAGAGAAAGCCGTTTCCAACAGGCTTTAATGAGATAACTGGAACAGCTTATGTAGATGATGCGTGGAACCAAGTTTGGGCAAGTTCTGGTGCAGCTATTGCCGCAGGATTTATATCAACTTATGCTTCAAAGGCTCCAACAGAAGATTTTGCAGAATTATATTCTTTTTACATTACCAGATCTCAGGCAGAATTTGATGCTATGTTAAATGTTACGGGATCTACAGCTGCAGGTAGAGCTTTGATTGCTAGTAAACTGACTATTGTGAAAAATTATATGAATTCAGAATGGGGAATTAATATGGATCAATTAAGACAAGTCATTTTGGACCGTTATGCTAACTTGAATTCATTTGATCAAACAACATTAAATTAAAAATAATGAAATCTACAATACTTACTATAGGAGCAGCTTTACTATTATTAGTTACAGGTTGCGATAAAAAAAGAGATCGATTATTCGATGAGAGTCCAACTGTGCGTTTGAATGAAAGTGTAGATAATGCTTATGCAGTACTTCAATCTAATCCTAGCGGCTGGTTAATAAAGTATTTTCCGAATGCTACACAGGATTTTGGGGGATATACTCTTTTTGCCAAATTCACTACATCTGTAAATGTTGAATTGCAAGGAGATTTTAGTTATGTTAACTTACCTACATCAAGAATCTCTACAGATCCAAACAGTAGTTATATGGTATATCCAGGTGCTGGACCAATCTTAACCTTTGATACTTATAATTCTGCAATTCATTACTTTTCACTTCCAGGTCAATTTATGACCAATGCGACTCTTATTGGTCTGGTAGATGGTGGATACAAAGGAGATTTTGAATTTTTAGTAGTAAAAGCTACTGCCGATTCAGTCATCTTGGAAGGAAGAAAAACGTATAATAAGATTGTAATGTTGCCAATCGGAAATTCAGAAGCAGCAACTATTGTTCAGGCGCATAAAGATGCTGTAACAAAGTTTCATGCTTATGGTGCATATTCATTTGAGGTCGCTGGAAAAACATTGGCCGCAACTTTTCCAAATACAACCACAAAACGTGCACTAAGAATATCGGGTAACACAACAAATTTTGCATATAGATATACTCCAACCGGATTAGAGTTCTATAAGGATTATACGATAGAAGGTGTCAGATTTAAGCAGCTAACATATGTGGCGCCAACTGGTTCCTATACCAGAGGTTACTTCGAAAATGCGGAGAAAACTTTAAAATTAGTGCCCGGAAGTTAATTAGAGTAAAGCTTTCCTGTTGTTTTGAGTCGGCAGGAGAGTTTTATATGTTTATTAATAATGGCCTTCCCGGAACTATCCGGGAGGGCTTTTTTTAAAACATTTATTAGATTGTAATACTTACCAATTATTATGGAAAATCAAACATATCTGAAAGATAGGAATAACCGGAAATCAAAGCTGGTTTTTTGGGGCTCTGTGGCTATATTGACCTTTTTTGCAATTACGGTCTTCGTTTACGGATCACTATTATATTTGCCGGAATGGATAATTGTATTGCATAGTATAGCAGACCAGCTGGTCCGAATTCCTGCAATTCTTGGATGTTTCATTCTTTTGGGAATCTCGATTTACTATATCATATTTAAAAAACAATATTACTATCGCTGGTATTTTAATGTGCTGTATAACATTTTCAGTATCGCTCTAATATTTTTCGGAGATTATTTTATGATCTGAAAAACAGCTGTTTCCGAAATATCTGTGATCATTAGAAAAGTTTAAGGCAGTCATATAAAGATGCTTCTGATCTTTTTTGAAGAATCTTTATATTGTATTTTATGAAAATGGCTTCTTATCAATAAAGAGACACTTATTTATCTTCCTCTTCTCCCTTTAGCTGATGTGTCTCCTCATCATATTTTCCTTTAAGGTCATCTATAATTGTACCTTTCCAAAGTTTTGCCCCTGTAATGTAAGCTGCTCTGCCTATCATATGTGCAGCAACAGGAGCTGTTAATATTAAAAAGAAAGTAATAGCGATAGCCTTGGTTGTCACCGATACATCGGGAAAGATAATCGCTGCACAGAGCAGGAAAAAACCTACCCCTAATGTAGCGGCCTTTACCGTAACAGACAGACGTAAATAAAAGTCCGGCATACGCAGAATGCCAATTGAAGCAAATAAAATGGCTAATGCACCTATAGTGCTGAATATGGCTAAAAATATATCAGTCATGATGATCTTTTTTTTCAAGGTAATATGAAAAGGCTACTGTCCCTAAAAAGGCAATCAGAGCGAGTATAATAGCGACATCCAGGAGTACCTCCTGTTGTGTACGTATACTGTAAACTGTAATAATCCCGATTCCAATGGTGATGATCAAATCTAAGGCAATGACCCTATCTACGACATCAGGACCCTTAAATAAACGAATAAACGTTAAGATGACCGAAATAGTTAAAATCGGAAGAATTACATAATCGAAATAAGTATTTAGCATCATCTGATAATCTCTAATAATCGTCTTTCAAATCCATTCTTAAGCTGAGCGATAAATTTATCTTTATCCTTGAGGTACATCACATGAATATATAAGGCAGACTTATCGTCGCTGATATCCAGAATCAATGTTCCCGGAGTAAGGGAAATAATGGTAGCCAGCAAGTTAATCTCAAAATCTGTTCTTGCATTTAGCGGATATCGGATGATCCCCGGTTTAAAAAAATACTTTGGTGTAATTACATCATAAGCAACCTGAATATTAGCCACAATCATCTCGTAAAGAAAGTACAGGACAAAGCCTGCCGTTTTGGGTACACGGTAGAAATATCTTTGATCCGTTTCATTGATATTCATAATCCACAGGATAAAGAATCCCAGGAGAAAACCGAAAAGAAAATTTGTATAATACATGGAACCTGTCAGTGCTATCCAGATAAAGCAAAGCAGCAGGTTCATTAAAAATTGTTTTATCATATCAATTATCTTTTATTTGCCCAGTACGGCCTGTATGTATGGGCGTGTATCTAACATTTCAGTAGCAATCTTATCCGAAACCTTTATAATAGCTTCAGCGTTCAGGCCGATATACAAGGATACTCCTGCCAGAAGTGCTATCGGAGCCACCAGTAATATCTTTTTATACAATGGCAAAGGCTCAAATTTGTCCTCAATCTCAGTTTCATTATCAGGTTTTTTCCAGAAAACTTCGCTCCACATTTTGGCGATAACATATAGCGTAATAAAGCTTCCTAAGATAACTGCCCCTATAAAAGCATAGTTTTGCAGCCGGAAGGCATCCTGAATAAGATAAATCTTAGGCCAGAAACCTGACAGAGGAGGAATACCGACGAGTGAAAAAAGTACAATGCCAATCAGCAACGATATCTTTGGATATTCTGCATACAAACCACCGATCTTTTTCATATCCATCGATCCTCTTAATTGCCTTATCAGTCCCGCAATGAGGAACAGATTTGTCTTGACCATAATATCATGTATCAGATAAAATACAGCGCCCATCAGGGCGAGTTTGCTGAACATCGCCAGTCCTCCCACCATAAATCCGATATGACACACAATCAGATACGAAAATAACCTTCGGATATTTGTTTTTGTCATCGCCCCTAAAGCTCCTGTTACAATGGTCAGAATTGCCAATGTTAGAAGCAGGTTCTTCATAAAAGGACTGGGAATAAATATGAGACTGTAAATGCGGAACATGGCATATATACCAACTTTAGTCAGTAATCCGCCAAATGTTGCGGCTACGGCAGACGGGGGAGTATGGTAGGATGATGGAAGCCAGAAATACAACGGAAATACAGCTGATTTGATCCCAAATCCGATAATGAAAAAGGATGATGTAATACCTACAAGCGTCTGATCTTTGACATTCGGAATTTTCAGTGCCAGATCTGCCATATTAAGGGAGCCTGTGATGCCATATAAAATCCCAATCCCCGTCAGGAAAAAAGTAGAGGCCAGAATATTCATCGCCATATACTTTACGGCGCCTTCCAGTTGGGCTTTTCGCCCACCCAGAGTCATTAAGACAAAAGAAGAGATAATGATCACTTCAAAATAAACATATAAGTTGAAGATATCCCCTGTCAGAAAGGCTCCGTTAAGACCCAGTATCAAAAAATGAAAGATCGGGAAATAACCATAACGTATACGCTGACGGCTGATACCTGTCGCAGAGAATATAGATACTGCCAGGCAGGCTATAGAAGTCAGAAGTACTAATGTCGTGCTCAGTGTATCCGCTACGAATACTATTCCGAATGGCGCATCCCAGTTTCCGGCACTCATTGTTAAAATAGGTCCATCATATACTCTTGCAAAGAGTTTGATAGCTGCGGACAGTCCCAGAGTACTCCCCAAAATACTCAATACACGCTGTGTCACTGTTTTCCGCCAGAATATAAGTTGAGTTATGGCGGTAAACAAATGAATAAAAACAGGAGCTAGTATGTAATTGTCAATCATATATCGTCTTCTTCTGGCGTATTTAAATCATCTAAATCATCACTGTTTATCAGCGCATATACTCTTTTGAGCAGTACAATGGCAAAGGCTGTGAGACCGAAACTGATAACAATAGCGGTCAGGATCAAAGCCTGAGGTATAGGATCTGCATAGATTTCATTGAATATACTCAGATCCGGATCAATAACAGGAGGCTTTCCCTTCGTAATGTTTCCTAATAGAAATATCAGAATATTCGTACCATTGCCCAGCAACATAATCCCCAATAATAATTTGACCATACTTCTCCTCAGGATCATATATACTCCTGCGGCATACAGCAGACCGATCAGTACAACAAGTATCAACTCCATATCAGTCTGTATTTAAGGCTATGGTAAACAAAATAGTCAGTACGACGCCAATAACAACAAGATAAACGCCGATGTCAAAAAATAAGGCTGAACCGATCATACCGATGACGGGAATCTTTTGCTCAATCCAAAGCCCTGTCATTGGAGGTTTACCGAAGAGCAGCGGTGCGACCATACTAAGACTGGATATCCCCAGGCCGATAGGGATCAGGGAAAGAGGTTTGTAACGAAGTATTTTCATGGTTTGCTCTGTTCCGTAAGCAAAGCTATGTAATACAAAAGCTATCGATGCCACAAGGCCACCCACAAAGCCTCCTCCGGGAAAATAGTGCCCTCTCAATAAAAGAAAAACAGAAAACAACAATAAGATAGGAAGCAAATATTTGGATGCTGTCTGTAAAATTATACTTTTCATATCTATTCTTTTTCTGAAGATTTTAACCTTAATTTCAATAAACTGTATACTCCTAAAGCTGCAATGGCCAATACAATAGTTTCAAACATGGTATCGATACCTCTGTAGTCCACCAAAATGACATTTACCACATTCTTACCCTTTGCCATCAGATAGGCATTAGCACCATAAAAATCACTCACTACAGTATCTACAGGTTCCTGTAATACTTTGAGCGCAATCATGGAAAGTAATGCGCCAAAGGAAAGGGCGACTATCGCATCACGGATAAGTACTTTTGGTCCCATATAGTTCATAAATACCGGCAGCTTATAGAGGACCAGAACAAATAGTACGGTAGATAACGTATCGATCGTAAACTGGGTCATAGCGAGATCCGGAGCGCTGTAAATCACAAACAGAAGACAGATACAATACCCGATCACACTCATAGACACAACAGCAGTTAAACGGGATGAAGTGCTGACGACAAGATAAAGGGCTCCGATCAGAATAAGTACTATAGAGACTTCATATATACTTATCGCAGACAATTTGCTGTAATCAATATAAATCGGCCCGCTCAGATATAATTTATAAGCGAGTAAAGCCTCTGCAAACAGAATAATTTTTAAGTGATAGGAACGCAAAAAACCATTATGCAGCGTCTGTGTATAGCGATTTGAAAAGGCCACAAAACCATTTCCAAAACGGGTGAATAAAGTCTGTGGTGCCAGTACATTTAGTTTTTCCACCTTTAATAACTTACTGTTGCTGGGTTTATTCATCAGGTAGAGAAAAGTACCCAATGCTAACGTCAGCAGACTTAGAATAAGAACAGTATTAAAGCCGTGCCATAGTTTCAGATGAACTTCCACGGCACCTCCGAATATACTGGATGCAGTCTGTTGGGTAAGTATATGTCCGATCCATTCCGGATAGATACCCAGCAGCAATCCTAAAACGGCTAATACCAGAGGAGGGATCCACATCGATTTGTAAGGTAAATGAAGATCTTTAAATTGATCCGGAAGTTTTCCTGCAAAAGGTTTTATTCCGGCCATAAATCCGGCTGCAACGAGGCCAATATTCGTGACTACTGCGGCAATTGTTACAAAAAGAGCTAATTGGGTATCGAATTTCAACGTAGCATCATAAATAAGATCTTTGCCTATAAAACCAAGAGTAAGCGGCATTCCGGCACTGGAAAGAGAAGCTAAGAGACCCGCAACAGCTACCGGAAATAAAACTTTTCTTAATCCCTGTAACTTACTGAGGTCCCGTGTGCCGGTTTCGTGATCGATAATCCCCGTAATCAGGAATAACGTTGCCTTATACAAAGCATGTACCAGCAGAAATACTGCAGCGGCTATAATGGCCTCTTTTGTTCCCATGCCTAACAGAAAGGTCAATATGCCTAATGCGGAGATGGTAGAATAGGCCAGCACTCCTTTCATATCTACTCTGAAGAGGGAATGTATAGCGCCGTATAGCATGGTAATACCACCAATGATGAGAAGCGGATAAGTCCAGTATTCCGTGCCCCCCAGAATTGGGAAGAAACGTGCCAGTAAATAAATACCGGCTTTTACCATAGTCGCAGAGTGCAGGTAAGCGGAAACAGGAGTAGGAGCCTTCATGGCTCCCGGTAACCAAAAATGAAAGGGAAATTGCGCTGATTTGGTAAAAGCACCTATAAATATAAGTCCCAGTATAAGCGGATATAAGGGATGCTCTATAATTAAGGATCGCTTATCCACTAATTCAGAAATAGTATAGGTATCTGCAATATTTCCAATTAAAGTAAGTCCGGCCAGTAGAAAGAACCCGCCTAATCCGGTAATGCTGAGTGCCGTCAGCGCACTTTTCCGGGAATCACTTTGCTCATTGTTGAAGCCTATGAGGAAAAAAGAGCTGATACTTGTCAGTTCCCAAAAGATAAACAGCAGGAAAATATTGTCAGAAAGCACCACCCCGAGCATGGCAGCCATAAAAAGGCATAAAAATCCAAAAAAACGGTCAAAATTAGGATAGCCTTTGAGGTAGGAGCGGGCGTACAGGAAAATGGCTGTACCGATCCCTGTAATCAGAAATGTAAAAAGCAGGGATAACCCATCCAGACGAAACTGAAAGTCAACTCCAAGAGACGGTACCCATGAAATGTGCTGCTGAATAATATTTCCATCAGCTATAGCTGCTGTATACTGGAGGAAATATAGAAATAAGATGCAAGGCAAAAAAGCGAGAATAAAACCCCATTTGGATTTCAGAAATCTCCCAAACGGAACAATAAGGCTCGATGTTATTAGTCCTGATAAAACGGCAAATAGCATTTAGTCTTTGTTTTAAAGTATTACTAGGGAAACAAAATACTAAATTTTTGTCGAAAAATCAGGCTTTTATTGGGTTTTTTACAAAAAAGCGAGACAATATTTGTTGTCTCGCTAATTTTTGTACTATTTCTTAAGTTTTTCAGCTCCTTCTACGATTGTCTGGACAATGTTAGGATCCTGTAATGTAGAGATATCCCCAAGGTTGGATACTTCTCCTTCTGCAATTTTTCGAAGGATACGTCTCATGATCTTTCCTGATCTGGTTTTTGGAAGTTCAGGTACAAACTGTATGATATCCGGTTTGGCAATCGCTCCGATGATACGTGTAATAGTCTGTAGAATATCCTGACGAGTACTGTTTTCATCTATATGATGATTTGCAATAACAAATGCATAAATACCTTGCCCTTTGACCGGGTGCGGGTATCCTACAATCGCGGACTCGACCACATCAGAGTGCATATTGATGGCATTTTCTACTTCTGCAGTACCTATTCGGTGCCCCGAAACATTTAACACATCATCAACACGACCTGTAATTTTATAATATCCTTCAGGGCTACGGTAACATCCGTCTCCAGTGAAGTACATATTTTCGTAAGTGGAGAAATAAGTTTGACGACATCTCTCATGATCACCCCATGTTGTACGCAGCATACCCGGCCAAGGGAATTTGATACAAAGATTTCCGGAAACATCATTTCCTTCTATTTCTGTTCCGTTTTCGTCTACCAGCACCGGCTGTACACCCGGTAGCGGCAACATGGCATATCCCGGTATTGTCGGGGAGATACCCGCAATAGGAGTAATGAGGTGCCCTCCATTCTCTGTCTGCCACCAGGTATCTGCGATAGGAGCTTTACCTTTTCCGATTTTATCGTGAAACCAGTGCCACGCCTCTTCATTGATAGGCTCACCTACTGATCCAAGCTTTTTAATAGAAGAAAGATCCTTATTGTCCACAAACTGATCTCCGAAGGCCATCAGTGAACGGATTGCTGTCGGAGCAGTGTATAAAATGTTTACTTTAAACTTGTCTACAATATCCCAGTATCTGCCTGCATCCGGGAATGTAGGAATTCCTTCGAACATTAATGAGGTAGCACCCTGTGATAACGGTCCGTAGACGATGTAAGTATGTCCTGTGATCCAGCCGATATCTGCTGTACAGAAATAAACTTCTCCCGGTTGATACTGGAAAGTATTGGCAAAAGTGTATCCTGCATATACCATGTATCCGCCGGTCGTATGTACCACACCTTTAGGCTTTCCTGTAGATCCGGAAGTGTATAAGATAAATAAGGTATCCTCTGCATCCATTTCTTCTGCAGGACAAGCCGGATTTCCCTGTGTTTCCACTTTTTTGATTTCATCTTCCCACCACACGTCACGTCCTTTGATCATAGAGACCGGTGTACGGGTTCTGGTAAGTACGATTACCCTTTCTACGGACTTACATTGCATCAATGCATCATCTACAATTCTTTTCAGTTCAATGGTTTTATTTCCCCGGAAACTGCCATCAGATGTGACGACCAGTTTACACTCGGCATCTGTAATACGATCTGCAATAGACTGAGCTGAAAATCCTCCGAATACAACAGAGTGAATGGCTCCTATGCGGGCACAGGCCAATACAGCGATAACCAGCTCCGGAACCATCGGCAGATAAATACAGACACGGTCTCCCTTACTGACATTGTTATTCTTAAGAACATTCGCAAATTGCTCTACTTTAGCAAGCAATTGCTTGTATGAAAGGATACGGTGTGCTTCATTCGGATCATTTGGTTCCCAGATAATAGCAGGTTTGTCTCCAAGGTTGTAAATATGACGATCCAGGCAGTTTTCTGTGATATTAACTTTTCCTCCCTCAAACCATTTAATCTTTGGCTCTTTAAAATTCCAGTCCAGCACATTTGTCCATTTACGTTTCCAGAAGAAATTTTCGGCTACCCCCGCCCAGAATTCTTCCGGATTTTCTACACTTTTTTTGTAGACATCCTGATATTCTTCAAATGATTTAATTTGTAGACTCATATTATTTTTTGGTTTATACTTAATTATATTTGTCCACTTATCGGTATCGGACAAATATTTATTCAATTTGTCCATTTTGGATAAATGAAGCACTAATTTACTTTTTTTGCAACGAAATATCAATTTTTAAAACCCTAATGCCGAAATTTATGTGTCCATATAACACAATTGTTATAGGTGCATTAAGAAATAGGCTGAGCCTTATGAAATTTTTCAGACAACTGTTTTACATATCTATATATACCAATCTGCTTATTGCATTGGCAGCGATGGCACAGTGTGCACTGACATATTATGTCTTCAGCCAACCAATGGATTATGCCATTATTCTGGTAGAGGGAGCTGCCACCTTAATGCTTTACAATTTTAGTTTAGTATGGTCCAAGCCCAAAAATCCACTAGAATCCCGATTCGCACGTACCCGATGGGTGTTTGGGAATGAATGGGTGTTATGGCTCAATATAGTTTTAGCAGGAGGAATATTGTTATACTGTCTTTTTCAGATACACTTTAATTCCTTTCTATTCTTGGGTGTTATCGGTCTGCTGAGTGTGTTGTATGGTTTTCCGGTATTTCGATATCAGGGACGCAGAGTAGGGTTAAGACAATTACCAGGAGCAAAAATTTTTCATATTGCCTTAGTGTGGGTCTGTAGCAGTGTTATCCTTCCATATATTGAATTGTTCAGCAGTGGGATTATGATCGATATACAACTGTTAGCAACATTAGCCGTATTAAAATTTCTTTTATTGATTATCTGCACCCTTCCTTTCGATATCCGGGATATTGCACAGGATTCGTATTACCATCTCAAAACCTTGCCCAATATGTTGGGGGAGAAAAAGGCAAAAAGACTGTGCTATACCTTACTTCTTATTCATATTACCTTGATCGCTATTACAGGCTATAGCTCCCCAATTGTGCTGGGGTTGTTACTGACAGATATACTGATTGCCGCTTTTTTGAAATTTTTTGTTTTCCGGAAGGAAGGTCACTATCATTACGCCTACCTGTTGGATCTTAGCCTGATACTACAGTTTGTGCTGGTATTTTTAACTGTAAGCCTGCTCTAATGCTTATTTTAAGAATGCCACTATCTTATCTGCAACGACTGCAGACAGTTTATAATAACTGTCAAAAGTCCATCCCGCAACATGGGGACTAACCAGTACATTGTCCCGGTTCGTCAGATCCTCAAACCAGGGCTGCTCACCAAGGGAAGGGAATTTCTCAACCGGTAGAACATCAAATGCTGCGGCAATGATCCGGCCGCTGTCAAGATTTTTCAATACTGCAGGAATATCAACAATACCCCCTCTGGCACCCATCAAAAAGAAAATTGGCTTTCTGAAGTGGAATAAATACTCCTGATCTACCATACCTTTGGTTTCTCGTGTCAATGGAATATGGAAACTCAACACATCCGCATATTTAACGACTTCTTCCATAGAGACTTCCCTGGCGTATTCGTCCGAAAATCCGGTTTTATATTTGTCATAAGCAATTACATTGACTTCAAATCCGGATAGTTTTTTTGCCATTGCCTGTCCGTTATTACCATACCCGATCAATGCTACAGTTCTGCCTTTCAGTTCATAACCGCGATTTTCTTCACGCAGCCATTGCCTGTTTTTTATCTGCTGATGGCCACGGTTAAGATGGTTCATAAGGCTAAGAAGCATGCCTATCATATGTTCACCTACAGCATCGCGGTTCCCTTCGGGTGCATTGATCAGTATAATATTGCGTGAAACAGCATATGCTTCATCAATATTGTCCATACCTGCCCCTGCGCGGGCAATAAAAGAAAGTCCTGGAGCAAGATCCATAAAAGCCTGATCTACCTGAAATTTTGAACGGATCACAAGTCCAGAGTATTCATTTATTTGCTTTTCAGCTTCAGTTCTTGTGATCTCCGGTTGGTAATCATATGCAATTCCGGCTTCTTTTAATTTTTCCAGTAAAACTTCATGTACGTCATCGACGATTAAAACTTTCGTACTCATCTTTTATTATTTATTTCCATGAAATCAACATTCAATAACTTGTTCAGTTTGTACTGCTGAAGATTTTCCGGAAGAATTTTCATTAAAAAATTACGCGTGGCTATCAGAGCAGGGTTTTGCCATTGTGCAACTTGACCGATAGTCCAGGACGTTTCGGTAATATATCGTGTTCTTGATAATCTTCGTTTTTCGAAATCCAGAAAAGCCTGTGCGATAGTTTTGTCTTTCTTCAGTTCGTCTATAAGTACAGCTACATCCTCAATAGCCTGACAGGCACCTTGCCCCATATTGGGAGTGGTTGCATGTCCGGCATCACCCATTAGCAGTATGTTTCCGAAAGCTAGCTGATTCAATGGTTTGATATCTATAATATCGTTCCATATCAGCTGGCTATTCTCTGTTTCGTTTAATATCTGAGATATGGGATGGTGATAAGAAGCAAAATGTTGTCGCAGATTTTCTATATTCCAGTTTCTGTAAACCGGATTATTAGCTTTTGTATTGATACAGGCATACCAGTAAATTTTGTTTCCCACCAGTGGGGTCATACCGAATCTGCCTTTAGCTCCCCAGGTTTCAGATCCCTTGCCAAGCTGTATGGTCGAATTGTCTATTGTGGCCCGCCAGCAGGTATATCCCGAGTATCGCGGTGCAGAAGAAGGAATCAACTGCTGTCTTAAAGCCGATTTGACACCATCAGCGATCAGCAGATAGTCTGTCTCGACAGTATGTCCATTGTCAAAAGTTAGGATAATCTTTTCCTGATGTTGTTGCAGTTGGACTGCCCGATAACCGAGCAGCAACGATGAAGGTTCTATTTTAGAAAGGAGATATTGATGAAGATCCGCCCGATGGATTGCAAAATTGTCCTGTTTATAGCGTTGCGAAATTGAAGAGGTGTCCGGTGCAACCAGTATCTGTCCTTTTTCATCCAGAATATTATAATCCGGCAGCAGATGCCCGAGAGCCATCACTTCAGTCCGTAGTCCAAGATACTCTAAGGCCTTCATGGCATTTGCCGCAAGACCAAATCCAGCTCCGATTCCTTTTAGTACAGGAGCACCTTCATAAACAGTAGCTTGTATGCCGATTTTCTGCAGACCTATGGCTGCGGTCAATCCGGCTACACCTCCACCAATAATTGTAAAGTGCTTCATAGTACTTTTTTTTAATTCACAGCGGAAATTTCGTTAGTCAATTGGACAAAATCTTCAACAGATAAGCGTTCAGCCCGCAGTTCATACAATGGATTGTCCGACATTTTATCTTTTGGAACAACTCCCGAAAGAGAATTGCGCAGAGTCTTGCGTCGCTGATTGAATCCTGCTTTGACTACTCTCCAGAATAGTTTTTCATCACAATCCAGCTCTTCTCTCTCATTGCGTGTCATGCGGATGACACCGGAAAGCACTTTAGGTGGAGGAGTAAAGGCTCCTGCCTTAACGGTAAACAGGTATTCAACATGATAATAAGCCTGCAGAAATACACTCAGGATACCATATTCTTTACTTCCTGCTTTGGCTGTACAGCGCTCGGCTACTTCTTTTTGAAACATGCCAGTCATTTGGACCACACGTTGCCGTTCATCCAGTATCTTAAAAAGAATCTGAGAGGAAATGTTGTAAGGGAAATTCCCGATTACAGCCATTTTTGGTCCGAAATATTTTGAAAAATCCAATGCTAAGAAATCACCATGAATCAAGCGATCTCCTAATTCCGGATATTTATCTGCTAAAAATTCGATAGATTCATCATCTACGTCAATTAAATAAGTCTGGTATTCGGATTTCTGAAGCAGAAAATCGGATAGTACACCCATTCCCGGACCTACTTCAAGTACTTGTGAAAAGCCCAATTTAGGATCTAAAGCATCCACAATCTTCTGTGCTGCATTTTTGTCGTTTAAAAAGTGTTGTCCTAAATGTTTTTTTGCTCTTACTGTACTCATATTAATCTCTTTGTGACAAAGATAATCATCTTAGGGATGTGATAGGTCAAAAAACGTTTTTATTAATAGGCATAGTAGGGTTGGTTTATACAGAAACAGCCTTTGGCTGATAACCAAAGGCTGTTAAGTAAAGTGGTGGAGATTACCGGATTCGAACCGGTCACCTCTTGCCTGCCAGGCAAGCGCTCTAGCCAAATGAGCTAAACCCCCAATCGAGAGCGTGAAGATTGTAAAATTTTATTACTACTCAAAATTTATTTTAACAAAAGACGGGAAAGATCTGTAAATAGAACAAAAAAGCAGTATGACAGCCATTCTTTCCTGTTAAAATTCTGCTTTAAATAAAACCATTATAAAAATAAAACGTTAGATAACCTGTGTTTTACCCTAAGATTTGACATTATTTTTCATTATTTTTGAAGCATTAAAGTAAATAATTATGCGTGAGAAACTAAAGATTGGGATTTCTATTGGTGATGTTAATGGAGTTGGCCTTGAAGTAATTATCAAGTCATTAATGGATAATCGGGTTTTAGAATTCTTCACTCCGATTGTTTATGGCAATACTAAAGTTGCTTCATTTCACCGTAAAGCTATCGGAATAAACGATTTTAGCTTTAATGTGATCAATGAACCTGATCAGGCAAATCCGAAACGTGCAAATATGATCAACTGCTGGCAGGAAGATGTAAAGATTACACTTGGAGAAGAAAATGAAACTGGCGGTAAATATGCTTTTTTATCATTAGAAAAAGCTGTTGAAGATCTGAATGCGGGTAAAATAGATGCTTTAGTGACTGCTCCGATTAATAAACATAATATCCAGCAGGAAGGATTCCACTTCCCGGGACATACAGAATATCTGCAGGCAAGGACAAATGCGGATGATGTATTGATGTTTATGATCAGTGAAGAGCTTAGGGTAGGAGTAGTGACGGGACATATTCCGGTTCATGAAGTTTCTGCCGCTATTAAAGAAGATGCAATCCTGCATAAATTAAGGATGATGAATGAGAGTCTGAAAACAGACTTTTGGATTCAAAAACCCAAAATTGCGGTGTTAGGGCTTAATCCTCATGCCGGTGATAACGGATTAATAGGTACAGAGGATCGCGATATTATCCGACCTGCAGTAGAAAAGGCGAATGAAGAAGGGATTTTCTGTTTCGGACCTTACCCGGCAGATGGTTTTTTTGCCAGTGACACTTATACCAAATTTGATGCGGTACTAGCTATGTACCATGATCAGGGACTTATTCCGTTCAAACATATTGCATCAAGAACCGGTGTCAATTTTACAGCAGGCTTACCGATTGTGCGGACTTCTCCGGATCATGGTACAGGATATGATATTGCAGGTAAGAATGTCGCATCTCATGATTCCTTTATGGAAGCCATTTTTACAGCTGTCCATATTGTGGAGCGTCGTCGCGAGCAAGCTGAACTAACGGCTAATCCGTTGGCCTTCCGTAAGCTGAGCAAAGACCGCGACTAATATTTTTTGACACTGACTTTATCAATACGCTTCGTAAACAGTCTTGTTTGCCGGGCGTGCTGATTTATAATAAAATTCCTTACTTTTGCAGACTTAATGGTTTTTGAGAACCGTGGCAAGCTATGAGTGACAATTTACAACATCCGATTTTCTCCCTTATCAAAGATTTAGCACAACAAACTAGTACCGAATGCTATGTTATTGGAGGATATGTACGCGACCGAATAATGGGGAGACCATTCAAGAATGATGTGGATATTGTTGTGATAGGAAGTGGAATCGAGTTTGCTGATAAACTAGGAGAGAAGTTGAAAACGAAAGTGACTGTATACAAAAGTTTTGGTACAGCAATGTTAGTGTACGACGGATTGAATATTGAATTTGTAGGCGCGCGCAAAGAGTCCTATCGTTCTGATTCCCGAAAACCAATAGTAGAAAACGGAACGCTGGAAGACGATCAGAATCGCCGTGATTTTACTATCAATGCTATGGCGTATTCATTGAATGCTCATAACTATGGCGCTTTACTTGATCCCTTCAACGGTATAGAAGATATTGCACAGCGTATTATCCGTACACCACTCGCTCCTCATGAAACTTTTTCTGACGATCCGTTAAGAATGATGCGTGCTATTCGTTTTGCCTCTCAGTTAGGGTTCAAGATTGATATTCAAACAATTGAAGCTATATATAATACCCGCGAACGGATCAGCATTATTTCAAAAGAACGGATTACGGATGAGTTGAATAAAATTATTCTGTCAGACAAACCTTCTGTTGGTTTCAAATATCTGTTTGATACAGGACTTCTGGAGCTTGTATTTCCGGCCATGTATCAGTTACATGGCGTGGATATCGTAGAAGGTAAAGGGCATAAAGACAATTTTTACCATACATTGGAAGTCTTGGATAATGTTGCTGAATACAGCGATGATCTGTGGCTGAGATGGGCAGCTATTATGCACGATATTGCAAAGCCTGCCACCAAGCGATTTGATAAAAAACTAGGCTGGACATTTCATGGTCATGAAGATAAAGGTGCCCGAATGGTTCCAAAATTATTTGCAGAACTCAAATTGCCCCTGCATGATAAGATGAAATTCGTTCAAAAACTGGTGCTTCTGCATTTACGTCCTATCGTTTTGGCCAAAGATATTGTTACAGATTCTGCGGTAAGACGTCTGTTGTTCGAAGCAGGGAATGATATCGATGCGCTCATGCTCCTATGTCATGCAGATGTGACAACAAAGAATGAGTACAAGAAGAAAAAGTACAGAGAAAACTTTGAACTTGTGAAGCAAAAACTCAAAGATGTCGAGGAACGCGATCAGATCCGCAACTGGCAGCCACCAATTACCGGGGAAGATATCATGACCGTGTTCAATCTGGGACCGGGTAGAGAAGTAGGGAAAATCAAGAATGCAATCCGGGAAGCGATATTAGAGGGAGATATTACGAATTCGAAAGAGCAGGCTTATTATTTTATGCTGGAGCAGGCAAAACAGATGGGATTGGAAGCTAAGCGTAAGCTAGTACTATAATCTCATTTTTATTCAGAGAAATAAAATTGTAATTTTAGACTGCAATTCAATATAATAAAAATTAAAGATTTCACATAGTTAGAGCAATGGCCATATACAGATTTAAAGTTACATTTGAAGACTACGAAGATGTTTATCGTGAGATTGATATGCTTTCAAAGCAGAGCTTTCTGGATTTACATAATGCAATACACAAAACCACGACTTACGAGACAGAGGTTTCATCTTCATTTTATGTCAGTAATGATCAATGGAAAAAGGGAACTGAAATCGCCCTTCTTCCTTCAGAAAGAAAGATTAGTGCAGATGTATTGTTGATGGAGAATATCCGCCTGAGTAAATTTATAGATGATCCTCATCAAAAATTTTATTATGTCTACAATTTTGACCGCCCGTACGACTTTCATGTTGAGTTAATCAAGATTCTGAAAGAGGAAGACGGAAAAGAATATCCGGTCGTATTCAAAACAGTGGGAGCAGCCCCTAAGCCATTAGGTGCTTTTGCAGCCCCTACTACTCCGTTGGATGAGGATGATGATACCGCAGATTATGAAGAAGAAACACAATATGGAGTAGATGAAGAAGACGACTACGACATGTTTGACGATGAAGAAAGTGAAGAAGGCGGAGAAGAAAAAGGCTCTTCAGGAGTCGAAGACGAATACTAAGTGAAACAAAAGACATTAATAGCCATAGTCGGTCCTACCGCAGTCGGGAAGACAGCTATGGCTATACAAATTGCACAATATTACAGGACGGAGATCCTCTCCGCAGACTCCAGGCAATTTTATAAAGAAATGTGTATAGGTACAGCTAAGCCTTCTAAAGAAGAGCTTGCAAGTGTACCTCATCATTTTGTGGATTCTCATTCCATCAGTGAAGAATACTCTGCAGGAGATTTTGAAAGAGATGCACTTGCTAAACTCGAAGAACTGTTTGTACATCACGATGTTGTCGTGCTGGTCGGAGGTTCGGGATTGTTTGTGAGGGCTGTATGTGAAGGTCTTGACAATCTTCCTAAACCTCTTCCCGGGATTCGGGAGGCGCTGAATGAGCGGTTGGATAGAGAAGGTATCGCAGTCCTGCAGGACTACCTTCAAGAGGTAGACCCTGTATATTTTTCTGAAGTAGATATTGACAATTCACAACGTGTTATTCGTGCGCTGGAGGTATATGAAAGTACAGGGAAGCCATTTTCTTTCTACCGTCAGCATACTGTTGCGAAGCGTCCCTTTAACATTATTACAGTTGCTCTGAATACCGACCGTGCAAAATTGTATAACCGTATTAATAAACGTGTAGAGCTGATGATGCAGGCAGGATTGGTAGAAGAAGTGAAAGGATTGATGCCTTACAGAGATAAACCCGCTTTGTTAACTGTTGGCTATGCAGAGATATTCGATTACCTGGCTTGTAAGATCTCATTGGAGGAAGCTGTTGATAAGATAAAGCAAAACTCCAGACGGTATGCCAAACGTCAGATTACATGGTTTAAGAAGGATACCGGCACGAGATGGTTTGAACCGGATGATCAGGAAGGAATTATCAGTTATACAGATTCTTTAGTGTCCCGGTAAAAGTTGATACGAATCTGAATTAAAAATAAAAGGGAGAAATCATTGATTTCTCCCTTTTATTTTATCTGCTGTATGATGCTTAAACAATCAGATTCCAGCCAAACGGATCTTCAATTTTTCCATAGCGAAGATCATTCAGATAGCTCAGTACCTTGTTTGAAAACTCACGATTCTCAACCGCAGGCAGTTCATACAATTCACCGTTAAATCCGATAGTAGATATAGGTGTTAAAGTAGCAGCTGTTCCTGCAGCGAATGCATCCGTAACGATTCCTTCTTTGATTCCGTCAATCAATTCCTGTACAGAGACATGGCGTTGTTCTGCTTTATATCCCCAGTGTTGAGCCAGTTCAATGATAGTACGTCTTGTCACTCCATGTAAGATAGTGTCATCATGAGGAGTGATAATGGTATCACCTATACGGAATACCAGATTCGCCGTACCCGCTTCTTCAATATATTTATGTTCTTTGGCATCTGTCCAGATTAACTGATCAAAGCCTTCATCATTTGCCAGGCGTGTAGGATAAAGAGATAATGCATAGTTACCGGCATTTTTTGAAAATCCCACACCACCCTGTGCTGCACGGGTATAATGAGTCTCTACCTTTAACTTTAGAGGTTTATTATAGTATGCTCCTACCGGACAAGTAATAATAATGAATTTATATGTCGCAGAAGGATGAACACCTAATGCCGCTTCAGTACCAAACATAAAAGGTCTGATGTAAAGGGAAGTTCCTTCTACATTCGGCACCCAGTTTTTGTCAACTTGTAACAGTTTCTTTAATCCACCTATAAAGATTTCTTCCGGTACTTCCGGCATCTCCAGTCTGGCTGCTGATTTATTGAAGCGTTCCAGGTTCTTTTCCGGACGGAAAATACTGACCGTTCCGTCTTCAAATTTATAGGCTTTGATTCCTTCAAAAATAGCTTGTCCGTAATGTAATGCAGACATGGAAGGGCTAATAGTCAGGTCTCCGAATGGGACGACACTCACATCTGTCCATTCTCCGTTTTCATATTCAGCCACCAACATGTGGTCTGAAAAATATTTTCCAAATTTTAGATTGTTAAAATCTACCTGCGAGAGTCTTGATTGTTGCGTTGGCTCTACGCGAATGGAATGTGTTTCTGTCGCGCTCATCTTTAAAATTTATTTCTTAGGCTAATGTAAGGAAAAGAAACACAGGATGAAAGTTCTGGCTCTGAATTTTTTGAGAATGAAAAGAACTACAGGCTCTGGATTTAATGTTCAGATTTAAAAATATTACTTTTTTAAAAACAAAACCCCGATCTCCGTTGTTACATTTCAGCATAGCAGGTGCTGAGTTTTCGGAGTCCGCTTGTTTTGCAGAAGATCAGTCTGATTGATCTGAACTATAACATCAATTATTAATGCCAAATATTTCATCTATGAAAAACAATTCAGGTAATAAAATAGAGCAGGTCGGGATGATCAGGTTTATTTTAGGATTTTTTGTATACCTCTATCGGGTAGCTATAAAACCTTAATCAGCTGTGTCAGGTTTCCCAAACTGACAGAGCAGAAATTGAACATTTCTTATCTAACTTTTTTGAACGAAAATGAAATTAATCTTGTATAATAGATTAAATGTTTATTTTTGGTTGTAACCTATTGATAACTAATATGGTAAATCGGGAAAATAGTCGGAGGGATGCTCGGGATATAGAGCTTTCCTTTAGAGATTCGCCTATCAGGAGTACAGTTCTGATATTGAAATTTATATATGGTTTTTTAACCTATCTGGTTGCTGTCATTTTCAGACGAGCCTGAGGTTATTTCCCCATTAACTTCAGTATAGGCTCCAGATATTCTCTGTTATTGGATAATCGGGGTACTTTATTCTGTCCACCAAGTTTATCTCTTGATTTCATCCACCCGAAAAAGGTGTGTTCAGGGGCATTATGGATAATCGGGAAAGCTAAAGCCATGTTTTTGAATCTTTTGGCCTCATAATCCGAGTTGACAGATTTTAATGTATCGTCCAGAATCTGACAGAAGTGCTCGAAGTTGTCGGGTTGTTGTTCGAATTCAATAATCCACTCATGTGCTCCCGCTTCTCCGTCTTTGAAATACACCGGTCCGGCTGTATAATCTTTTACAATAGCATGTGTCCGTTCGCAGGCTTTATTGACAGCCATTTCTGCATTATCAACGATGACTTCTTCTCCGAATGTATTAATGTATTGCTTTGTTCTGCCCGATACTTGTATACGATATGGAGAAAGATCCGTAAACTTGATCGTGTCTCCGATCATATATCTCCACAATCCCGCATTGGTAGAAATAATCAATGCATAGTTTTTTCCGATCTCGACCTGATCCAGACTTAGGGTCTTCGGATGTTCATCATGCAGATTCTCAATAGGTAAAAATTCGTAGTAAACCCCGTAATCTAACATCAGTAGCAGATCATCCGAATCAGAACGATCCTGAAGAGCAAAATAGCCTTCAGAAGCATTGTAATTCTCAAGATAATACATGCTCTCTGAAGGTATCAGTTTTTTGAACTGTTCACGATACGGTTTGAAACTGACTCCGCCGTGGCTGTAAAATTCAAGATTAGGCCAGACTTCCAGTAAATTGTTCTTTCCTGTGATTTCCAGTATTCTTTTTGCCATGACTACATTCCAGGTCGGAACTCCGGCCAGACTGGTTACATTTTCCTTAATTGTGATATTGGCGATATTTTCAATTTTTTCTTCAAAATTAGGATTAAGAGTCACCTCTGTATTCGGGGTTCGCTTGAACTCTGCCCAGAATGGAAGATTTCGAATCAGAATAGAGGACAGATCTCCGTAGTAGGAATCTGAGTTGAAGCTGTTAATCTGAGAGCTGCCTCCCAATACTACTGATTTGCCGGTGAAAAGTTTGTTTTCGGGTCTGTTGTGGCAATAGATAGAAAGCATATCTTTTCCTCCCTGATAGTGACATTCTTCCAGCGCTTCTTCACTGACGGGGATAAATTTACTTTTATCGGCTGTAGTACCTGAAGATTTTGCAAACCACTTAATATCAGATGGCCAAAGGATATTCTGTTCTCCTTTAATCATCCGGTCTACATAACCTTTAATCGAATCATAATCCTGGATAGGAACTCTTTCCTTAAACTCCTCAGGGGTAAGAATACTTTTATAATCATATTTCTTGCCCCATTCAGTTGCTTCGGCAGTTGATATCAGACTCTGAAACCACTCTTCCTGTACTTCATGCGGGTATTTGATGAAAAGGTCTATCTGATGCATCCTTTTCTTTAAAAACCAGGTGAAGAGTGAATTTAGTAATGCCATAGTCTATATCAGCGATTTAGAATATTATAGTTTTTTTCTTCTGAGCTCGAAATGACGGCCGAGGTAGAATTTACGGGCCAGTTCGTTATCTGCGATTTCTTCCGGTGTACCGGTTAACATAATCTTTCCTTCCGTCAGTAGATAAGCTCTGTCCGTGATGGACAATGTCTCCTGAACATTGTGGTCAGTAATCAGAATTCCGATATTCCGGGTTTTTAATTTGGAGACAATCGTTTGGATTTCTTCCACGGCTATAGGATCTACCCCTGCAAAAGGCTCATCCAGCAGGATAAATGATGGATTAGCCGCTAAAGCACGGGCAATCTCAGTTCGCCGGCGCTCTCCTCCGGACAACAGGTCTCCTCTGTTTTTGCGGACACGGTGCAGACTGAACTCCGAAAGAAGTTCTTCCAGTTTCGCCAGACGCTCTTCCTTATTGGGGTAATGGATCTCCAGGACAGCCAGAATATTATTTTCTACAGACAGCTTTCGGAATACAGAAGCTTCCTGAGCGAGATAGCCAATTCCTTTTTGCGCACGCTGATACATGGCATCACTTGTGATTTCCTGATCGTCCAAAAATACATGACCTTCATTGGGTTTTATCAGCCCCACAATCATATAAAAAGAGGTGGTCTTTCCGGCTCCGTTCGGGCCTAATAAACCAACGATTTCACCTTGTTCCACATGAAAAGAAACATCATTAACAACGACACGTTGCTTATACTTCTTGATAAGATGTTCTGCTTTTAAGATCATGAATGTATGTATTTCAAAACTGATGCTTTACAAATATATTTAATATCGTATTGCTTTTATATTTAATTGCAAATTCTTCTTGCCCCTCCAGTTATTCTCTTCAATGACGTAGCAGATATCAAACGGTTTTCCGCTATTGATATGCGCAATATGTTCGGCTAATCCAAAGCCTATACAATCAAAGGCTGCCGAATCTTCCTGACGAATGGTCATTTTGATATGGTTGGTTCCTACAAGATACGCATTTCCGATGACAACCACTTTTTTAGTCAGAAAGATAGGAGCGTCATTTTGAGGCCCGAAAGGTTCAAATTGCTTTAAGATTTTGAAGAATCGGGATGTTATTTCCGATAATGGAATGGTAAGTTCGATCAGCACCTCCTGTTGCAGCATTTCAGGTTTAATAAGCGTATTAACAACGTCTTCAAATTTTTGCTGAAAAGAGCTGACATTTTCCAGCTTCATCGTCAGTCCGGCAGCGTATTTATGTCCTCCAAACTGATCCAGCAGCTCACTGCATTCACTTAAAGCTTCATACAGGTCAAATCCGATGACCGATCGCGCAGATCCGGCAACATGTCCGTTGGTCTGTGTCAGAATAATAGTAGGTCTGTAGTATTTTTCAGTAAGACGGGAAGCGACGATACCTATCACACCTTTGTGCCAGTCTGATTTGAACAATACCGTCGATTTGCGGGCTTTTAGATTTTCACTTTCATCGATCAGGGCTAATGCTTCTTCCGTAATTCTGAGATCAAAATCCTTTCGGACATTGTTTTGATCGTCAATGCTTTCGGAGAAATCTTTTGCCTCCTGCAGCGATTTAGATATAAGGAGTTTAACTGCATCCTTGGCGTGATCTATTCTTCCGGCTGCATTGATACGCGGCCCGATTTGAAAAACAATATCATTGACGGTAAAAGTCCCTGTTTTATTAGAGGACAGATTGATCAATGCCTGTAATCCACAGCAAGGATTGGTGTTGAGCTTCTGCAATCCGAAATGCGTCAATATCCTGTTTTCACCTGTGATAGGCACAATATCTGAAGCAATACTGACGGCTACCAAATCCAGAAACTGATAACACTGCTGGATATCCATTCCGTTTTTCTGGATAAAAGCCTGAATGATCTTGAATCCTATCCCACATCCGGAAAGCTCCTTGTAAGGATAAGGGCAATCCTCCCGTTTGGGATCCAGCACTGCAATTGCATTCGGAAGAACATCTCCAGGTAAATGGTGGTCTCCTATAATAAAATCAACATTTCTGGCATTCGCATAATCGATTTTATCATTAGCTTTGATGCCGCAATCTAAAGCTATAATTAAAGAAAATCCGTTCTCGGCCGCATAGTCAACGCCCTGCATGGATATACCATATCCTTCGGCATATCGATCCGGAATATAAAACTCTATACGGGAATGAAATTCTCTGAAAAAATTATAAACGACGGCTACTGCGGTTGTACCGTCAACATCATAATCTCCATAAATCAGAATTTTTTCATTATTACCGATCGCTTTTTCAATGCGGGAGATGGCGATGTCCATGTCTTTCATCAGGAAAGGATCATGAAGCTCTTCTAAAGATGGTCTGAAAAAGGTACGTGCCTGATCGAACGTTTCGATTTCACGGGCGATAAGCAATTCGGAAAGTACAGTACTGATACCTAATTCATCACTCAGTTTTATGACTTTGTTATGTTCAGATTTAGACTTCAGTACCCACCTTTTTTGCATATCTTTGCCTTGATTTAACGTGTAAATATACGTTTTGAAATGCTACTTACCTAATCTTTGGACAGTAACTCAAAATGTTAAAATCATAACTCCCATATTTCCAAGTATATAAATATGATACAGGCAAATTCGCTTTTTGAAGGCTCTTTTTCAGTTGATTCCTCTAAAAAATTTATTCCGTTTGATAAAAATAAAGACGATCCCAAAGACAGACCGGGATCTATGTTTGTACATGTTCATCCCTTTCTGATTGAGTCTTCAGCAGGCTTGATTTTGTGTGATGCGGGATTGGGACAGACAGACAATGCCGGAAATCTGATTATTCATAATAATATACGCAGACTTGGTTTTGAACCATCAGACGTAAAATTTGTACTGATGTCCCATCTTCATAAGGATCATACAGGTGGCATGGTTGAATTTAAGGATGGTGTCGGACGGATTGCATTCCCTGAGGCCGAGTATATTGTGCAGCGTGGAGAATGGGAAGATGCCTTTAGCGGGAATTCTTCATCTTACAAGACGGATATCTTTGATGTGATTCAACGTAGCGGAAATCTGGTACTGGTAGAAGGAGACGGAATCGTGAATAATGAAATCAGTTATGAGCGAAATGGAGGACATACCCCTCATCATCAGGTTTTTCATATTGAAACGGGTGGTGAACATTATTTCTTTGGTGGTGATGTACTTCCTGAGCCTGAAGAAATATTTCATAATTATATAGCAAAATATGATTATGATGGCAGGAAAGCAAAAGATTTGCGTCAGGAATATTGGGAAGAAGGTGCTCCGAACGATTGGGTATTTCTGTTTTATCACTCCAAGAGCATAGCAGTAGGAAGAAGTCAGCAGAAAGAAGACGGTACCTACAAACTGGTGGAAGCCAGATAAGCGGTTTTATCCATAATAGGGTCATTTTGGTGTTTTTCAGGGTGATCCTGCACTATTTATCTTTAATTTTAAGCATTTTTTGGTTATATTTGTAATAAACGGGTCTTAAGTAAATGCCGTTTTATTACTTTTTTTTATCCCTAATCATTTACATTATGTCAATTGTAAGAGAATCTGATCTTATTGGTATTGGTAAAAAGTATCAAATAGAAACGGATGCTGGAGACAGTATGGTTGTAGTTATTCATGATGATGGTCGAAGAGAACTTTATCGTTATGATGCGGAAGAGAATGAGTCTCGCTGTGTGATGACCCTTACCGATGAAGAGTCAAGACAGGTTGCTGGTATTATAGGAGGATTATCCTACAAACCTAAGGCTTTAGAGACTATCGAAGTCGCATTAGATGACTTGATAATAGAATGGTACAAGGTCGTAGGGACAGATGTAAGCTGTAATAAAACAATCGGTGAACTGGCTGTTCGTAAAAATACAGGTGCCAGTATTATTGCGGGTATCAGAGATACGGATACAGTTATTAATCCGGGACCCGATTATGAAATCAGTCCGGGCACTACGTTGGTTATTGCCGGAAAACGGAGTAATATCAAAGCACTTAAAGAAATCCTACATTAATCACTAAATTCACTCTATGCTATCTACTACCCTTATTTTAGAAATCGGTATCGCTGTTGGTCTTGTTGCAATTGTTGGTTTTATTGCAAACAAGTTGAAGTTCTCGGTTATACCTTTTTTTATATTGATAGGGATGGTATTAGGGCAGCATGCTCCGCAGTTTGGAATAGTAGATCTGACATTCACCGAAAGTAAGCCCTTTATTGATTTCATGGGACGTCTTGGTGTATTGTTTCTCTTGTTTTATCTGGGCTTGGAATTTTCTGTCGGGAGATTGATCAAGTCGGGCAAATCTATTGTTACAGGAGGGACAGTATATGTACTGCTGAATTTTGTATCGGGATTGCTTATAGGATGGCTGATGGATATGCCTTTCAAAGAGACAATGGTTCTTTGCGGGATTATGACTAGCTCATCTACTGCTATTGTCGCAAAAGTATTGACGGATCTGAAACGTACCGCCAATCCGGAGACGGAGGTTATTATGGGTATGATCATGTTTGATGATCTGTTTATAGCCATGCATATCTCGTTTCTTTCGGGGTTGATTCTAACAGGAAGTAGCTCATTCTGGACTGTAGCCGGCACTTCACTGCTGGCGCTGGGTTTTATTCTGGTGTTCCTCATTGTAGGGCGTAAGCTTGTGCCTGCCATTGATAAGTTGTTACAGGTAAAGTCCTCTGAATTATTTATCCTGCTCATCTTTGCATTACTGTTTTTGGTTGCGGGATTTTCAGAAACGATCCACGTTGCAGAAGCTATCGGTGCATTAATGGCCGGATTGGTACTGGCAGATTCACAATACATCAAGAAAATCGAAGCTATGGTGTTGCCTTATAAGGATTTCTTTGGGGCGATGTTCTTCTTTAGTTTTGGATTGTCGATAGATATGATGTCGCTGGGCGGAGCGGTGATGTGGGCTGCGATAGCAGCAGTTGTTACGATAGCGGGCAACTTGGTTTCCGGATATTTTGCTTCTAAATTTTCCGGAATGAAACCACGTGTTTCTTTCGATATTGGTTTTACCTTATCTGCAAGAGGAGAGTTCTCTATTATTATGGCGAATATAGGTAAAGCAGGCGGATTACTGCCCGTTCTGCAGTCTTTTGTAGTTGTTTATGTACTGATCTTATCCATAGTTTCTCCTTTGTTTACAAAAGAATCCAGAAACATATGGAACAAACTGTTTGGTAAGGATCAGATACAGGCTAAGCCAGTCAAGAAACTAAGTGATCTGGAAGGGAATCAGGAGGCATAAGACAATTTGTCTTATGCACTGCTATAAAAATCCCAGTTCCAGTTTTGCTTCTTCAGTCATCATGTCTTTAGTCCATGGCGGATCAAAGGTCAATTCTACCAATGCTTCTTTTACTCCTTCTATTCCGGCAACTTTGCGTTGAACCTCGTCCATAATTTCTCCTGCCACAGGACAACCCGGAGCAGTCAGTGTCATGACGATCTTAGCGGTGCCGTCCTCTTTTGTGATAACTTCATAGATCAATCCCAGATCTACAATGTTGGCTGGTTTTAATTCCGGATCATAAATGGTCTCCAGTACCTTCTGAATTTCCGGACCCAGATTTAATCTGTCTAAAAAAATGATACTCATAATGCAAAGTTACGACTTAATTGCTATAAGGTTTTGATATTCTGAGCGCAGTTTTCTAATCACAATGTCACGAGTGAAATGACCTTCATATACCCGGTAAGCCTGTTGCACCAGATCTTTATGCTGTTCTTCTGATAACAAATTAAGCTGAGCAATACTATCCAGTACTGATTCTGCTGTTTGCGGATCAAATAAAAAACCTGTTTCTCCTGGTTTTATAATATCCGGAATAGCCCCAATATTACTTGCCAATATAGGTGTGTAATAGCTCATGGCCTCTAATATGGTAATGGGTACACCTCCTTCATAACATACGGAAGGAACCATTAATGCTTTGCATGTTGCCAGCTCAATTGCTATTTCGGACTTGTTGAGTAGGCCCAGATAAGTCAAATTAGAATTATGAGCAATATACTCCTTCACCTCAGGTAACTGAGGTCCTGTACCTGCGATCTTTAATTTGACCGGGGTACCCGAAACTGCCTGAATCAGATTGATAATACCCTTTTCAGAAGACAGACGACCGATATAAAGAAAGTGGTCCTCTCTGTTTGCCGTTTGTGTAAGTGTTATTGGATCAAAGAAGTTTGGTTTCACAATAAACTTATTATGGTCGACAGGCAAGGTACTGCTGATAAATAGTTTTCTTGAGAATTCGGCCAATACCATATACCGGTCTATCAAATTCCAGGTGCCTGACTTACGATGAAGCCAATAGCTGAAAGCTGTCCAGAACGTCTTCAATAGGGAATGATCCAATACCTTATTCCGTACTGCGGTCCAGGGGAAATTTTGGTTGATACTATCTGTGAATAAGTTATTTCTGTAGAAAAGAGTCGCTGAAGGACATAGCAATCTGAAATTATGCAAAGACATCACCAGCGCTTTACCACTTTTTTTTGCATAGCGTATGGCTAGCGGACCACATGCGTATTGTGTATTATGAAAGTGGATAATATCCGGATTTACTTCTTTTATTTTCCTCTTTACTTTCTGTGCAGCAAAAATATTCCAGGGGCTCAGCAGAAATTGAAATAATCCTTTTATACCTTTTTTATTTGTAAAGGTCAAGGTGAATACTTCATCTGTTTCCTGCAAGGCCAATGCTTCCTGATGGAAGACGGTGTCTTCTCCCCCAAGATCCTGATAATGATTATGAATAATTAGAATACGCAAAACGATAGAATCAAAAGTTAAAATTAGAAATTAAAAACGGGACTACAGGTGTTTGTCCTAATAATTCTGTTAGTGAAGGGGTAGTCTATGTAATACCGGATACCTAATACTGCTGACTAATTATTATCTTCGCAGGTACAACGAAAAACTATGAATACAAGTATCACTCTTTCCCGTTACGTTCAAGAAGCACTTACCTCTGCGGTTTTTCCGCTGGAACCAGCAAATATGTATGATCCTATCCGTTATATCCTGACTTTAAAAGGTAAACAGGTACGGCCAGTACTGACATTGATGGGTGCTCAGCTATTCGGGGAGGAAGATATGGGAAAAGTAGTACCTGCTGCTTTGGCCATAGAGTATTTTCATAATTTTTCGCTGATCCATGATGATATTATGGATAAAGCTCCGCTGAGAAGAGGTCAGTTGACCGTACATGAAAAATGGAATGACAGTGTTGCTATTCTTTCGGGGGACGGCTTATTGGTGAAGGCATATGAACAAGTTGCCAAATGTCCCAAAGAAAATCTGCCGGATCTGCTTACTACATTCAATAAAGTAGCCACTGAAGTCTGTGAAGGACAGCAACTGGATATGGATTTTGAATCGCTGGATCAGGTGACAGAGGAGCAGTATCTGCATATGATCAGGCTTAAAACTTCCGTATTACTTGGAGGGGCACTTCGTATGGGAGCAATTATTGCACAAGCATCCGTTGAGCAACAGGAGTTGATTTACGACTTTGGAGTAAATGTTGGTATTGCCTTTCAGCTTCAGGATGATATTCTGGATGTGTATGGAGATCCCGAAACCTTTGGTAAGCAAGTGGGGGGAGATATCATCGCAAATAAGAAGACATTTTTACTGATTAAATTACTGGAATATGCTTCCGGGCCGGATCTTCCTCATATTCAGAATCTTTTGGCTGCAGATCTTGAACAGGAACCGGACAAGGTAGAATTAATGAAACAATTTTACGCTAAATACGATATTTCGACGTTAGCTAATAGAAAGAAAGAATATTTTACAACGCTTGCTTTTGATACATTAGCAAAAATCAATGTACCTTCAGAAAGAAAGGCTGAGTTGATCACATTAGCAGAGAATCTATTGAACCGAATTCAATAACATAATTTTTAATTATGATAAATCGGCTATTTTTACCATATTGTAAAACAATCAAATAGTTAAATAAAGCGCATCGAAAGGCATACATGGAGACAATAAAGATTACTATTTTTCAAGCATATTTATTTTGGGAGAATGTAGAGAAGAACCTTAATAACCTCGAACTCAGGTTATCTTCACTACGGGAGAAGACGGACTTGATCTTATTGCCGGAAATGTTCAACACAGGATTTACAAATAATGTAGAAAAATGTGCAGAAACTATGGATGGCCCTACTATGCACTGGCTTTATGAAATGTCTAAGAAATTTGATTGTGTAGTCGCAGGATCTCTTATTATTCAGGAAGAAGGAAAGTACTATAACCGGTTTGTGTGGATGTCTCCGAATGGAAGTTTTGTCAAATATGATAAAAGACATCTTTTCGGGATGGCAGGCGAAGATCAGTATTTTGAGCCTGGTAATCAGCGTGTTATTTTACAATTAAAAGGTTGGAAGATCTGTCCGATGATCTGTTATGACCTTCGCTTCCCGGTATGGTCCCGTAATCAGAATGAAGCATACGATTTATTAGTATACATAGCCAGCTGGCCGGATAAGCGTTCGGGACATTGGAGAAGTCTGATCCCGGCGAGAGCTATTGAAAATCAAGCGTTTGTAATCGGTGTCAACAGGGTTGGTTATGATGGTAATGAAATCTATTATTCCGGTGGCTCTATGTGTATCTCACCAATGGGAGATGTAGTCTATTACAAACCTGAAGATGAGGATTTGTATACATTTACACTCAATCCTAAAGATCTGATTACAGCAAGAGCTGAATTTCCATTTCTGAAAGACGGGGACGATTTCTTGCTTAAATAAAAAAGGTTTCAGGGCTTATTGATAAGGTCTTTCCAGTATAGCTTGCTGGATTACGGCCTGTCTCAGGTCAAAAACTACTTTCTCTTCCTTTGATGCTGATACAGGAATCGGAACATGTATCTTTTTATCCGATTTCAGACGTTCTCTTTCCTCTCTTAGTTTCAATACTTCCAATGGAACTTCATTGTTCTCCTGAGCAGCCTTTTGGTGACTCATAGTGCTGTACTTTTCTTTTTTTACAACTGGTGGAGGAGGAGGTGTTGCAGGAACAGGTTTTGGGCTATACTGCTGTTGCACAGGTCTTTTTTGCTGACGCATGCGTTGCTCTGCCTCTTTTTTTTGCTTATTAAAATTCTCGTAAATTTTATAAGCAAAAACTGCTAAACCAATCAGTAAGGGGAAAAATTGCTCCATATATCTTTAAAGATAAGAATATTAGATGTAATAAAAGTAATGTTTTTAATTGCTAATGTAAAACCGATTTGTTTTATTTGCATAAACAACTTAAACCAAACCAAAACCATGATTACCAATGAGGCTATTTACACAGAAGATTTTTTTAATTTTCTGACGGGTAAGGCGACAACCGCCCTTACCAGAAGATTGCAGCAAAACCTGAAGGAATCGGGGATTAACATCACCGCAGAACAATGGAGCATTCTTTACAATCTGTGGCAGGAAGAGGGCCTGACACAGCAAGAACTGGCTAACCGCACCTTTCGGGACAAGCCTAGTGTAACGAGATTGATCAACAATCTGGAAAAGCTGAATTTAGTGATCAGAGTGAATGATAGGGGAGATCGCAGATCTAATTTAATCTATCTGACTAAATCCGGTCGTCAAATAAAGCATAAAGGACTGGAGCAAGCTTCGAAAACAATTTCTGAAGCTCTGACAGGAGTATCGCCGGAAGCGATTCACAGTGCTCATGATACACTTTCCAAGGTGTACGTTAACCTCAAATAAAACAAAAGCCCAATTCTTAGAACTGGGCTTTTGTTTTTTATTTAGTTGAACACTTTAGGAGCAAAATCAGTATGACTGTTGATCAGCTTTCCTTCGGATCCAAAATAGATTTCTTCAAAGCTCATTGTTGTTCTGTTATCTACCTTACGGAAAAACTTGTCTGCTGAAACATCGTTTAATGTTTTAAAACCACAGGCCTCCATAATTTCTACAGTTGCGCGTAATGTATTGCGATGGAACTGCGCTACACGTACATATTTATTTTCGACATCCAATCCTTTGTAAAGATTCGGTTTTTGCGTTGCAACTCCTACCGGACACACGTCTTCGTTACATTTCAGTGCTTGTATGCAACCCAATGCGAACATCATTCCTCTGGCGCTGTAACATGCATCTGCTCCCAAAGCGATCGCTTTAAGTAGATCAAATCCGGTTACAATACGGCTCGAGACCAAAATTTTGATGTGTTTCTTCAATCCGAATGCAATTAATGTCTTAGTGACAAATGTCAAAGCATCATATAAAGGCATACCAAGGTTGTCGGTGAATTCAAGAGGTGCAGCTCCTGTACCCCCTTCGGATCCGTCGATCGAGATGAAGTCGGGTACAATCTGAGTAATCTGCATAGCATGACAGATGTCAATGAATTCCTGCTTATCTCCTATACATATTTTAAACCCAATTGGTTTACCATTTGAAAGATCGCGCATATGCTGAATGAACAACATCATTTCTTCCGGTGTAGAAAATGCGCTGTGCGCTGGTGGCGACATTACATCTGTACCTGGTATGACATGACGAATCGCTGCGATCTCAGGTGTGTTTTTGGCTGCGGGCAATATACCTCCGTGACCCGGTTTAGCTCCCTGAGATAGTTTTAACTCCACCATTTTTACATAAGGACGATTTGATTTTTCTTCAAAAAGCTTATCGTCAAATTTACCGTCCTCATTACGACATCCGAAATAACCCGTTCCGACCTGCCAGATCAGATCTCCGCCATTTACGTGATATTCACTGATACCACCTTCACCTGTATTATGTGCAAAATTTTGTAATCCGGCTCCTTTATTCAGGGCTGTAATAGCTGTTTTACTCAATGCACCGTAACTCATAGCTGAGATATTAAATACGCTAAGGCTGTAAGGCTGTTTACATTGTGAGTTACCTACTGTGGTGCGCAGGTCGTGATTGTTGATATGGCAAGGGAAAACGGAGTGTGCCACCCATTCATTGCCAATAGCATTGGGATCACTCTGCATTCCGAAAGCTACCGTTTCCCGTTCATTTTTTGCTCGTTGATACACGATAGAACGCTGACGTCTGCTGAAAGGACGACCATCTGTATCTGATTCCCAAAAATATTGTCTCATTTCCGGACGAATAGATTCGAAGAAAAATCTGAAATATCCAACCAATGGATAGTTTTTCAAAATCGCATGTTTAGTTTGGATCGTGTGGTACACAGCGATCAGTAGCATTGGAAATGGAATAATTAATAGCCAAAACCAGTTGGAAGTGAAAATCAGTCCAAAGGAAATGATAATGAAATTAACTAAAGCAATGGTTCCGATGATTAGATTTCTAACAGGCATAATCTATGATGTTATAAAGTTTGTTATTGTTATAGCAAATAGGGTGCTAAGATTTACGCTAGCAAGTTGTGGTGTGGAATTATAAATGTTGGTAAAAGCATAAATTTTAAAATTGAATGCTAAAATAGCAACGTTATAAGTTGCCATTCCTTCAATGAATAAAGCAACAAAATTAGAAAGTATACTGTTCAAAAAGAAATATTTGAACGGTTATGAAAAGATTTGTTTGATTTGCAATGAAACGATTACTTGTCTCTTCTTTTGGCAATTTCCAATGTCAATTGTTGATAGATTGTTTGCAGGGGAGGATTCTCTCTGAGAAAGTTTAAATGCTTATTTATCGTAATATTGTCATTTCGTATTGCCGGTCCGGTTTGTCCATCAATTGGCGGCTTATTTTGCACTTTTTTAGCAGTCTCCTGTATAATGGGAAGAAGGAGTCCGAAAGATAAATTATTATCCTGCATAATCTCGTAGGAGAGCTGATAGAGGATGTTGGAGAAATTGTTTACGATTACGGCTGATACGTGTAAAGCCATACGCTGTTTACTATTACACTCGAATGCATGATCAGATAGTGCTGTCGCAATTTTCCACAAGCTTTCCATAGTACTGGTATCATTAGCTTCCACGCCAATTGGAATCTGTGCAAAATCTGTTTCTATATTCTTGGAAATGCTTTGTACCGGATACAATACTCCCGAATGCGTAAATACCTGTAAAATACTTAAGTCTGTAGCTCCAGATGTGTGAACAACTATTCCGTCTATATCTGCGGGCAAATGCGCTGCTACTTCGGGAATGGCCTCGTCACTTACAGCAATCACGTAAAGATCTGCAAGTCTGTCTACCGTATCGAGATCATCTGTAGCAATAGCATTAAAGCGTAAAGCCAATGCTTGAGCATTGGCTTTACGACGACTATATACCTGTACGATCTGATATCCTAACTGATCAAAGCGAAGTGCAAAATGATTCGCTACATTGCCGCTTCCGAGGATTACGATTTTCATGCTTTAGCAGGTTGTTTTTTTACTTTTTCGTCTTTGATTCGGCGATAAATCGACATGATGAAACCGATCGTCATGACAATCGTTCCGCACCAGAAAAAGTTGATATACGGGAACTTGATCGCTTTGAATACAATCCATTTTTTCTCAGGCAGAGGTTTCTGATATACCATGATTTCCAGTTTATCCTGTTGAGGAATAATATTGGTGAACCGGAATCTTAATCCTTCTTCTTCGATATCTTTATTGAAGTCAAATGTATTTCCGCCCTTAATCAGAAATATCGGCTCGGCTTCATATTTTTTATCATTCTTAGATACAACCTTTATTTTCAGACCTACCAGTACATCTTCAGGAGCCTTTGGAATCTTATTCAATGTTGCATTCTTATTGACACCTTCAATGACGAAATAGCCATTCCGGTAGCGTAGCGTATCGCCTATATTCACCTGATAAGTTGCCGGCTCTTCGTAATCATCAAAACTGGATTTTTCATCTTTATCCTTGCCTGCTGCCTGGGATTGCGTGTCGGCCTGTGCAGCTGTGATCAGCGTATAAATATCATGCGTGATGTAGTGCTTGGTCGATGGTGTACCGATCAACCCTCCCATTTTAGGGTTGTTCTGTGCAAATGGCA
This sequence comes from Sphingobacterium spiritivorum, assembly GCF_016725325.1. Taxonomy (NCBI): domain Bacteria; kingdom Pseudomonadati; phylum Bacteroidota; class Sphingobacteriia; order Sphingobacteriales; family Sphingobacteriaceae; genus Sphingobacterium; species Sphingobacterium spiritivorum. Next base: position 1,038,676 of record NZ_CP068083.1, on the reverse strand, counting down.
TCAGTACGAAATCTTCTTTTACTTTTCCTGTCTCTTCATCCAGTTTTTCATATTTGATCTTGTAGAAGACATTTGGACTGGCTACACTATCCCCGATATATGTCAGGCGATATTCTCCCATTTGAACGGGTTCTCCTTCTGTAAGGAACAGGTTTTCTCCGGGTTTTTCAACTTTATCAAATCCTGCAACAGCTATATACCCACTGTTGTTTACCGAAATAACCTGATTGGTAGCTGCTGCCACCAATGCGCCTAATACAAGTAGGGCAAATCCGATATGCGCCACTGCCGATCCGGCTAATCTCCATTTTCCTTTGAAAGCATCTCCGAGAATGCGCAGATTGGCAAGAACACTGAATATACTGGCAAATGCAATCAGGATATACATGAAATTGCTGTATATTTTAGTGACATAGACAATACCGGCTGTAAGCAATAATGCAATAATCAGGGAGGCGACAGTTGCTGCGAAAAATTTTCTGGAATCGGTACGTTTGTATTTAAGAAACTGCGTGAATGCAGTAAGGATCAGTACCACTACTGCAAAAGCTCCCTGCCACTTATTATAATGAGGTATAGGATCTATCGGAGGTGCTACGTCAGTTTTGAATATAGCATTGTATACTGGTATGGATGTCGTAGAGATAATCTGTACACAGGCTACCGTTAATACTAAGGCTCCTATAAACAACCAGAATTCGCGCGAATAGATATCTTCTTCTTTTTGTGAACTCGGCATTTCTTTTTTACGCACGACCAGTAATATGACCATGATAGCTAAGAATGCCACATTGAATACGATGAGCTGACTGGACATCCCAAGACTCGTAAAAGAGTGTACGGATGTTTCGCCCAAAATACCACTTCTTGTGAGATATGATGCGTAGATTACAAGTACAAAGCTGACCAAAGCTAAAAAAGTAGCTGTAAAGTAAGAATGGCCGGAGTTTTTATAGGCTACCATAACGTGTACGGCCGCAATAAGGGTAAACCATGGAATAATAGATGCATTCTCTACCGGATCCCAGGCCCAGAAACCTCCGAAATTAAGTGCTTCATACGCCCAGAATGAGCCCATAATAATACCTACTCCAAGAATCATTACAGCAAACATTCCCCATGGCAATCCTGGTACGATCCATTCTTTATAGCGTTTAGTCCAAAGTCCTGCAGCAGCGTAAGCGAATGGAACAATCATGGATGCAAAGCCCAGAAAAAGGGTAGGAGGGTGGATAACCATCCAATAGTTTTGTAAAAGCGGATTTAATCCATTTCCGTCAGCTATCATTGACAGGTAGTTCGGATCGCTGAAAATCGGAGCTTCAAGTGCATTTCTTAACAGGATGAAAGGCGAGCTTCCTACTCTGTAGCCAAATAATTCTATACCTAGCAGCATAGAGGCCAGAAATGCCTGACAAAGCATGACAAAGGTCATAACCGGACTTTCCCATGTCTTTGCTTTAAACAATAGTATGCTGGAAAGAACAACTTGCCAGAATGTCCATAGCCAGAAGCTTCCTTCCTGACCTTCCCAAAAGCTGGAAATAATATAATGTGTTGGAAGTGCTTTGGACGAATGCGACCAGGCATAATGGTATTCAAAGAGATGATTGTAAATAATATAAAACAACATCGCTCCGATAGCGACAACAGATGCAGCATTTACCCAGACGCCTATTCTTGCTATTCTTTTCCAGGAACTGTCTTCCGGATTCCGTGTAGAAAAATAGTAGCTGATAAATGATAAAAGTGCCGAACCAAAAGCAAGGATAACAAAAAATTGTCCTATTTTGCCCGGTAGTAGGTGTTCACCAACGTAATTTACGTCCATTGTTTAAGATAAATGATACTTCTAATTATTGTATAGATGCTGTTTTTGGAGTAGCCGCAGATTCAGTTACTTCTATCTGATCCTGATTGTATTTGGAAGGACACTTCATAAGTATTTTACTTGCATGAAAAATGTTTCCTTCCATTTTTCCTGTTAATACAATTTGTTCTGAACGTTCAATATCCTGCGGTTTTGCACCGTTAAATACGACCTGACATTCGGTGCTGTCATTGTCATACATATAGAACGAAAAGTGATTGGCATCTTTAGTTGGCTCATAATGGAGTTGTTTCTCCTTATTCAAAACGCCGACAACATACAGTTCAGTCTTTTTCTCTTTCGCTTGTGTGAACGTGGAATATGTACTGGAATCTGTGTAAATCACTAAGATCATGGCTATTGCAATCGCAATGATGATAATTAATATGATCGAACTCTTTTTCATTTTTAAATGCACTAAATCAACTGCAAAATTACGAAATACGAATGGAAGTAAGTAAAAAACCAAATTCTGGACCTTATTTAGAATTATTTTAAACAGATTAACTAAAATGCTCTTTTTTAACACTTAGGTGATATTCTAATTTGGATAAAATATTTAACTTGCCATATTAGTGGACCTATATCCGAAATATTACAATGCTTTTTAAGATTAATAGATTTATTTGTCGCTTTTCTATCGGGTTTGTTGTGTTCACCACGTTTCTGTCATCTGCATTTTCGCAGGAACGTCTTCCGCATTTGCTGGAATTTCAGAGTGACAATGATGTATATCTGATGAATGGGCAGGATAGGTATTATACCAATGGATTGATTATTACTTACACCGTTCCCTTGCAGCAGGCACGTAACAGGCGGACGGATATACTCTCCTTTCAACTGGGACATCAGTTGTACAACGGTATTGAGGTACAGGCCGGGAACTCTTTGTACTGGGACAGGCCCTCTACAGCTTACTTATTTCTGAATGGGGAGTTTCAGCGCGTTTACGGAGATGAATGGGTATGGACAGCTAAAGCAGAAGTAAATGTTATAGGAAAAGGTGCTAAAGGTAAGGAGGTTCAGAAATATGTACATCGATTACTTTCTATGTATGAAGTGGAAAGCTGGGCATCTGAACTGAATACTTCTGTAGGAGCAGATGTAGAGAGTAAACTTTCCAAAAAAATATGGAGAAGTGCTTCAAATAAGCTAGAGCTGTCAGGTGGAGGTACATTACGAGCCGGGATGGCCTTTTCACATGCCTCTGTTCAGGCTACATTGCGCTTTGGAAAGCTGGCAGATTATTATACTTCTCATTTTACAAGAACTGGCGGATTTTTAAATACGGATAATGAGTATTACTTTTTTTATACCCCATCCTACACCTATCAACTTTATAATGCAACTATTCAGGGAGGTCCGTTTGCCCGGGATAAACAAAAGTTTTATGAAATAGAACCCTATATTATGAAACACTATATTGGAGGTGCATGGTCAAATAGAAAGATCTATGTAGATGCTGGATTTGTGTTTAATACAAAAGAAGGAAAGAAAATGTACTCTAATCATCAGTATGGTACGATACGGTTAGGTCTCCGCTTTTAGCATGCACTCCACTGGAATATTCTGAAAAATAGGACTAAGCAACTTATGTTACAGGGTCCTGATTTGTAAATTTTTCTCCGGAAAACCGGGTAACAAGCATCGCAGCCATGGTATCTCCTGTGGCATTCAGAACTGTTGCCAGCGGATCCACTAATGTTCCGATAATCATGACAGCCGGGATAGCCTCCGTCGGTAATCCATATACCGATATCATCAGCATTTCTCCTATATATCCGCCATTGGGTATTCCACCAGCAACAATACTTACCAATACGGTGATGCCTACTGCTGTAATCAATGTTGCAGGATCGAAAAAATTCCACCCCATCAATACAAAAGCTACATATATTTTCAGAATAGAGGACAGGGCAGAACCATGTTTATGTAATGTTGTACCTAATGGAATCACTACGTTTGCGACTGAAGGGGGAATTCCCATTTTGGGCGAAGCACTTAGGTTGACAGGCATAGTTGCCAGACTACTACATGTCGATAAGGCTGTAAAAGTCGGCAGTATATTGTTTTTCCAATAAGAGTTTACTCCTTTTCTGCCATTGGCAATAAAAGTATAAATAGTGAAAAACAGAAAGAAATAGATAATACCGTATCCATAATATATACCCATAGGTTTGGCATAGATATCGAATAATTTAGGCCCCAGATCATAAACCTGAAATGCAAAATAAGCCCCCAGGCCGACAGGTGCTAATTTCATAATCATAATCAATAAATTCTTCATCACTTCATTACCTGCATTGAGGAATACGATAAAGGATTTGGCTTTTTCATCCGCTTTTCTTGCCGCTATTCCTACCAAAAAGGAGAAAATCACAAATGCAAGCATGCTCTGGCGGGATAACAGATTCGAAAATTCTCCTACTGTCAGGAAACGTACAATACGATCCCCCCAGGATTCTTTGTTGTCCATCAGCGGGGATGTGGCTGTCGGATCTGAACTTACAACCTGGTCTATAGGGAAGAGTTTCAGCACAATAATCATACTGATCGCAGCAATAATAATGGTGACTAGAAATACTGCTGCCATAACCCCCATAATACGGCCTAGTCTTTGGTTGCCTTCAATATTGGCAACTGAGGAAGAAATAGCAAAGAAAATTAAAGGTATAATGGAAACAAACAGCAAATTCAGAAAAATGTCTCCTAAGGGTTTGATATAAGGGACAATGTCTTTGGCAAAGATACCAATAAGGCAGCCTATTATAATACCTAACAACAGCAAAAGAATGCTGCCATAATTTTCTATAAATGATTTATTTGCGTTTTCCATTAGTGTTTGGAATAAAAATAGGTTTTTTTTGTTTTAGTTTTGTTAAAATTTTAGGGAAATGGATTTTGTTATAACAGGTGACGGTTCGAAAACATTATTTAATGCAGAAATAGGAGAGTGTTATCACTCTAAGCATGGAGCATTGCAGGAAAGCAAGCATGTATTTATACAGATGGGACTGGATTTTTATGTAAAACATACAGGATTGCATAAAGTATCCGTTCTGGAAATCGGATTTGGCACCGGATTAAATTTTTTGCAGACTGCTGAGTACGTTTCTGGCTCCGATATTCTTGTAGACTATGTGGGAATAGAAGGATATCCATTGCCATTGAGTGTAATTAAAGATACGGGATACGATGCTTACGTTGATCCGTTAATATGGAATTCTTTTACAGAGAACTATACCCAATCTTTAGACAGCAGTCTGTCTGTAACGGAAAATATGAATCTGCATATTGCCCATACTTTATTGATGGATTTTACTTCGGATAAGCAATTTGATGTTGTCTATTTTGATGCTTTTGCTGCTGTTCATCAACCTGAAATGTGGTCTGATGAAGCTCTGGGGCATATCGCTCAATATATCAAACCAGGAGGCATGTTTGTGACCTATGCTATAACCGGTAATCTGAAACGAAGTATGAAAGCTTTGGGTTTTGAGATCGAAAAGGCTCCGGGTGCTCCGGGGAAAAGGGAGATGTTGAGAGCGATTAAGTATTAGACGCGCTGTCATAAATTTCTGTAAAGAAAAAAACGGGTCTGAAGCAATTCAGACCCGTTATGTTTTATTCCGAAGAATTAGTGGCTGTGTGTGCCATCCGGACCATGTGAATGACCGTGAGACAATTCTTCTTCTGTTGCCGGACGAACAGAAAGGATTTCAATTTCAAAATGCAAAGTTTGACCTGCCATTGGGTGATTCAAATCTGCTACTACGGCTTCCGGAGTAACTTCTACGACTACAGCACGGAATTGGTTGCCCTGATTGTCCTGTAAAGGCAGAACTTCACCTACCGGAGGCAAACCTGTTTCTTTGAACATGTCAGCTGGTAATTGTGCGACCGCACGCTCGTCTTTTTCGCCATAAGCGTCTTCCGGAGCAAGTTCAAAATCAATTTTATCACCAACATTCAGACCTGCAATATTTTCTTCAAATTTTGGAAGCATCATGCCAACACCATACAAGAAATCCAAAGGGTTTTCATTGCTGGTTTGTTCTACGAAAGTTTTTTCACCGTTTTTAACCGTGTGAAGTGTGTAAGTTAATGTTACAACGTTGTTTGTTGCTATTGCCATTAGAATTAAATTATGGGAAACTAATCATTCCCGTTATCATTGAGTAAATTCAGTATTGATGCAATCGAATCCTGTGGAAGACTGCAGGTTTTATTTTTACAAAGGTATGCTTTTGATCCAATACCTTGTCTATTTAATAACAAAGGAAGTTTACTTTTTGTTCCACCTAATGTAATTTTATTTGGAATATAGTGCTGATCCAATTCCTTTCTCCACACATCTGCATTTTCACCAACAAGGGCAATTTCATTGTTACCGTATATTTCTTCAAGCAGATAAATGCTCCAGTTGGAGTACGCGGATCCATAAGTTTTGAGCTGTGGAAATACATTTGCGAAAAGCTGATCCGCTACAGCAGTATAGTCTTCGTTATCAAATAATAAGCCTAATTTTTTGAGTTGAAGGACTATGGTGGAAGTGGATGCAGGGATTACATTATCCATAATTTCACTTTTCCGGGCGATGAGTTCTCCGGAAGAATCTGCTGTATAATAAAAGGTTTTTTGGTTGATGTCATAGAACAACTCTAATGCTTTATCAGCTAATTGCCTGGCCAGATCGAGCCATTTTTCATTAAATGTGGCTTCATATAATGCAATGAAGGCTTCCGTCGTAAAGGCATAATCATCCAGAAATCCAAATATTTCCCGATTGGCATCCTTTGGCTGGTGGAGTATCCGGCCATCACTTTTCATTAATTCATTCAGAATAAAATGCGCATTTTTTATTGCAGTATCCAGATAGGAATAATTATCAAAGACACGGTATGCATCTGTTAATCCTTTTAACATTAAAGCGTTCCACGTGGCAAGTTGCTTGTGGTCCAGTCCCGGCCTGACTCTGGTCTCTCTGTAACGGTATAGTTTTTCTTTGGCGGCAGCTAAATAGGTCTCCCATTCTTCCGCTGAATATCCGGCATCCAAAGCCATTTGATCAGCATCGATATCAAGAATGGGAATATTGGTTGATTCCTCAGCCCAGTTTCCTTGCTCTGTTATATTAAAGTAGGAGATAAACAATGGAGCATCTTCACCCAATACATCCTTTATTTCACTTTTAGAAAAAGAATAGTATTTTCCTTCCACTCCTTCACTGTCAGCATCCAGTGCACAGTAAAAACCATTATTAGGTGCCAGCATTTCGCGGTTAGCCCATTGTATAGTTTCGTGTACTACGCGTTTATAAAAGGGCAATGGTCTTTGTTGATAAGCTTCTGCAAACAGGGATAGCAGTTGCCCGTTGTCATACAGCATCTTTTCAAAATGAGGTATATGCCAGTAAGGATCGACAGAATAGCGTGCAAAGCCTCCGCCAATCTGATCATAAATGCCACCGGAAGCCATTTTCTGTAAGGTAAAATGAACATGATCGATAATTTTTTCATCCCCTGCGAGTACCCCGTAGCGTAAAAGAAAGATCCAGTTATTGGGTAAAGGAAATTTTGGAGCACGGTTGTACCCTCCGTCTTTTGTATCAAATAATGCTACCCATGGTGTAATTATAGCTGATAAATCTGCTGTGCTATACTGATCCGGAATGGGATTTATTGGTAATCGCTCACTTTGCTGAATTCCGTTGGTTAATTTAGTCGCATATTCTATAGCAACCTGTGGTTGTTCTTCCCACATCTGTGCAATCTGCAGTAGAATATTCTGCCAGTCATGAGGCTTAAAATAGGTTCCGCCATAGATGGGTCTTCCGTCTGGCAAGCAGATACAATTTAGCGGCCATCCACCGGCATTGGTCATCAGCTGTACCGCAGTCATATAAATCTGGTCAATGTCCGGACGTTCTTCCCGATCTATTTTAATGGGTACATAAAACTTGTTCATGGTCTGCGCAATAGCCTCATTCTCGAAACTTTCTCGTTCCATAACATGACACCAGTGGCAGGCTGAATAACCTATGCTGATAATAATAAGTTTATTTTCTGTTTTTGCTTTTGTAAGGGCTTCTTCTCCCCATGGCATCCAGTGTACCGGATTATGGGCGTGCTGTTTTAAATAAGGAGAGTGCTCATATTGCAGTTGATTCGACATAGCAAGCTAAAGGTACAAAAAAGAATTAATCCAGAATTTGGGTTAGTGTGCCTGTATTTATACTTAGATTGTTAAAATCAAAACCTTCCGGCAATGTAATCTGCGCAACATTTGCAGTTTTTAGCATTACAGGTCTATCCGTTATATAATCTACTGCATTTGATAAACCCGGATTGTGACCAAAAAGCAAAACCGTATGTATTGTTGAAGGGACCTGATTAATGACCTCTAATATATTGAAGTGGTGAGATTCATATATGGAGTCTTCCAATTGGATCCTGTCTCTGCGATATCCCAATACATCTGCAAAAATCTGGGCTGTCTGCCAGGCACGATTTGCGGTAGAAGATATGAATAATGTTTGCGGATCTATCGTTATAAGATCTTTCAATTCCTGTGCTATACGATGTGCACGTTCTTCGCCCTTTTCGATAAGATTACGATCGAAATCCTGTTTGGCAAAAGAATGCTCTTCTGCCTTTGCATGACGTATGATAAAGAGAGTTTTAAGTTGCATTTTACAGTTTTGTCAAATTATAAAAAAGAATATCAGATATCAGGGATTTATTCTATTTTCGACAAAAAAATAGAATGCCTGATTTCTATGTTAAAGATATAGAAATGATCATTTGAAATAATAAAATTTTATTAGCCATTGTCAAAACATGTGGAGAAATATTTTCTTGGCCCTGTTGTGTTGTGCATTGCTTTTTGCATGTACTAAATCGGAAGACTCATTTTATGCTGAGGATGTACCTCCTCTAAAGGCTATTGTCCCAAAAGTAGATACTCCTGACTTTCTGCTGGATATCGGAAAAATCAATATACAGGTTACGGCAAATGGAAATTATGCAGGAAGTTTTGAGTCTGCATTTTTCAAAGATATATCGGGAACAAACAACAGTTACTGTCATCCGGATGTGCAATACTTTCCGAATGGATTTAACGGATATAAGTATTGGATGGTGTTTACGCCATATTTCGGGTATGTCGGAACGACTCAGGAATCCAAGCGATATGAGAATCCAACAGTTGTAGTTTCCAATGACGGATTAAACTGGGTCAGTCCGCTAGGGATTATGAGCCCTCTGATGCGTACTCCTTCTTCAAGAGAAAGCTTTCTGGAGAATAAACAGGATCCAAGACAAGGTTTCTGGTCTGATGTAGACTGGGTATATGTCAATAATAAATTCTACCTGTACTACAGAGGAAGCTTTATAACGGCTCAGACTTTTAAAAATAAATGTGTAAAAAGTAAAAATAACACAGATAAATTAAAAACGAACGCACACCGCACAATTGTGCAACAGACTTCTACAGATGGCATTCGCTGGACTCCTCTGGAAATTGCCTATACAAGTAATGCTCCTTTTTCACCGAAGAATAATCATTTGTTATCACCAACAATGGTTCATAACGGAAACAGATTTGTTAGTTATGAAGTGGAGTTGAATACCGGGAATAAGAACTTTAAAGGTAAAGAGCTTTCCTATATTGTTCAAAGAACTTCTAACGATGGCCTTAATTTTAGCTTATTTAAGCAAAGTAAAATCGTGAATTTTGTGAATATGCCCTGGAAAATGGTAGATGAAAATTACGCTCCGTGGCACATTCAGGCTGCTTATGTAGACGGGTATTATTTTTTATGTCTAGCAGTGGGGAATGTTAAGAAATACACAGCAGATGCTTTGTATCTTGCTTATTCTAAAGATGGAATTAATTTTGTCGTTTTAGCTAAACCGATGGTTGAGAAGAATGTGTATCGGTCAGCAATATTTCCGATGAAAAGCGATAATGAGGTCATTGATTTTGGAGCTGTAGTAGGATATAAATCCGGAGAATTTAAATATCGCGAATTCAAACTTAATAAGCAAAAATTGGAAAGTGCGCTAAAATAAAATATCTTTAAAGTTTGTATTTCTGGTATAATCTCTGAACATTTGTAAATGGTCAACACTTCGAATCACACTCTTGTTTCCATAATTATACCGATTTATAATGTCCAACAGTTTTTACATGAAACTATTCAAAGCGTACTGAATCAAAGTTTTCAGGAATTTGAATTGATATTGGTCAATGATGGTAGTACAGATAAATGCGCATTGATTTGTCAGGAATATGCGTCGAAAGATAAGCGTATCCAATTTATTGATCAGGAAAATTCAGGGGTGTCGATATCCCGGAATAAGGGATTGCTTCAGGCAAAAGGCAATTATGTGTTTTTTATGGATTCGGATGATACTTTGGATTCAGATTTCATTAAAAGTTCTTTTGAATCTGCCGAGAAGAATTCCAATGATATTACAATAGTCGGAGAAGAGTATTGTAAGCGGTTGCCAAATGTAACAGCTTTACCAACCTGTGCACAATTTCTGAAAAGGAGTTTTTTAGTTGATCATCCGGAAATAAGATTTCCAGAACATATTCAGCCCTGCGAAGATGGATTGTTTTCTCATCAGTTATTGGCATTGACTACATCTGTAGGAGTGAATTTGCAGGGTAATTATCATTATCGTAAACACAGCAGTCAAAATCACGTTAAGATTAATGAGAATAGTTGGAAAGTACTCCATCAAATACCGAGTTGGTTTTCTATACTATCCAAGTTCTACGAAAAGAACGATCTTTTTTACTCTCACAGCTTTCATTTGGCATTATTCGTAGAGCATGAACCCTTCGAAATAAGATATTTAAGATTAACTCTTGATGAAGAACAAAAGAAATATTTATTTGATATAATAAAGGAATTTATGAGTAAATATGTTGATCCATATTTATCTAATAAAAGCAGAAATTTGCTTAGTAAACCATTCTTGTATTTCTTAAGAGCCAAGAGCTATTCTGATTTTGATAATTTTTATAAAAGGTACTTAAAACAGCGCGCAGCCAAAAGAAAGATATTACTTTTTGTGGTTAAACTAATTCCTTTTTCAAATTTGAGAAGAGGGTGGAGAGAGAATATTCGTGCAAAATATTGAGGTATGAAAATTTTATTTATACAACATTTACACTTCTTAAACGGATCGGGTGGAACTGAAAAAATCTGTTCTTTTTTGGCAAATGGGTTTGCAAAACAGGGACACCAAGTAACTATAGCTACTAATCAGGATATTATCGGAAAGCCCGTCTTCGAAATCGATAGAAATATTGAGGTGGTAAATATCTACAACCCTCGTGTGATTCAGAAAGAGTTGAAATCATTATATAATTATAAGGGGCGTAACCCGATTATATGGCTTATATCAAAAATCAAAAAGAAATCTGCTAAAATTTATAATAATGTACTTCGGAAGGATCTAGGTGGTGACGCTGGAATATATAAATTTAATCTTTCTAAACGTGCTGAACTTTGGAATGCATATATAAATGAATTATCTCCTGATGTAATAGTTACCATGTCCATCAGTTCTTTATTAGAGGTTACCTATAATAATAAAATTAATATTCCTATTGTAAATTCTGTAAATGGAAGACCGGATTATGATTATAGAAACATATTTGGAAGAAGAAGTGACTTTGAAATGCGACTTCTTGAAGAATCTTTCAAAAACCTCTCTGGTATTCAGGTACTATTTAAAAGTTACTGTAACTTTCTCCCATCAACATTTAAGGGTAAACAATATGTTATTCCTAACCCGGTTCCTCAGACGGCAGAAAGTGATGTAGTAAACCATCTAAAACCTAAAGGAAAATATCGTATCATTCACATAGGAAGATTAGATGATGATTGTAAACAACAAAGTATAGCTATAAAGATTTTTAATGAAATCGCTTCAGTATTTCCTGAATGGGAACTGGAATTTTGGGGCATAGGTCATGATCATAATATGCTTAAGCAAATGATTAGTTCGTATAACTTGAATAATCGGGTTTTTTTAAAAGGTTTTACAGATAATCCATTAGAAAAGATAAAGGAAGGAGATATTTTTATATTCCCAAGTAAATATGAAGGTTTTGGACTTGCATTAGGGGAAGCTATGTCTGCAGGGCTACCTTGCTTAGGATTTCAAAGTTGTTCTGGTGTGAATGAGCTTATTGAGCATGGAGTAGCTGGGTTTTTAGCAAAGGATGAAAGTGAAATGCAAAAGTATCTGGAAGAACTTATGCAGAATAGAGAGTTAAGAAAGGAAATGGGATTTCAGGCGCATCTAGCTATGAAGAGATATAGTCCTCATCATGTATTGGATGCCTGGAAGAATGTAATTTCAGATATTGTTAGAAGGTAAGTCCTTTTTGTTCAGTGAAAAATATGTCAAAGAAAAAGGTTTTGTATTTTATGCCAGATAATCCCATGGATGGTAAAGGGGGGAATTTGACACGATGTAATCAAATGTTACAATACTTTCAATCAAATAGTCAAGTATTGGAGGTTCATTTTGTTTCTACATTATACTGGGACAATGTAAGTATGGATAAATTCAAACTTATCTATCCAGATATAATCTTGCATGTTTTTGAACTCAGAATGTCAAAGCAAAATATCTGGAAATATCTTCTTGAAGATAAAATACCCAGAAAATTAAACGGGATTCGAAATAAAGGAGTGTTGGATAATTCAACTCCTTATTTGAAAAGTAAATTCAAAGAAATCATTCAAAAAAATAGATATGATATTATTTTAATTAGTTATTCGACTTGGGGAAATATTATTGATTATGCTGAAGACGCTTATAAAATAATCGACACTCATGATTTTATGACTTTGCAATATAAGACAGAAAATGAAAAAGAGGGATATATCAAGGTTGGTGAAATTTTTCAGGAAGAAATAGATACGCTAAGTAAGTACGATGAGATCTGGACTTATTCAGTAGAAGAAAGATATATTTTTGAACAGTTTACAAATAGTAATGTCACTCTTATACCCGTTTCATTCCCATCAAAAAGATTGGAGCCTGATAGAAATATTAAATATGATATGTTATATGTCGCAAGTGATAATCGACATAATATCAAAAGTATTAAATGGTTTCTAAAGTTTGTCTTTCCGCTCTTAAATAATGTTAAGCTCTATGTTGTTGGGAAAATCTGTTCGGCTATTGATGATGCCCCAAATATTATCAAGTTGGGAGTGGTGGAAAACTTAGAAGAGATATACAAATTTAGTAAAATCTGTATTTGTCCTATGATAACGGGAACAGGTGTTAAAATCAAAGTCCTGGAATCCTTATCTTATGGATTACCAGTGGTAACGACTAAAAGAGGTGTTGATGGATTAGTGAATAAATCTCAGAATGGGTGTTTGATAACTGATGATCCTGAAGGTTTTGCGAATTATATAAAACAACTTTTATCGGATCAGAGTTTTTATGCTAAAATTAGTGAACAGGCAAGATTATATTTTGAAGAAAATCATAATGAGACTCAGGAAATAAAACTTTTAAATAATATTTTTCTCAAATAGCTTTCTGTCTGCAAAAATATAATAGTGTTTTTTGTCGTCCTGATCCTTAACAAAGATCAGGATTTTCTAATTAGCAGTTTTTATACTTTATCAATACCATGCATTGTCCAAACTGCTTTATTTTTCTTTGTTTGGCGTCTAATAGCATTGTTAAGTTCCCAATCTCTTTTATTTACATAGCTCCTTGCATGATCTAAGTGAATGCATATGGCCTTATAGCGTATTTGAATTGGTAGAATAGAATTGTTTAAAAGCCTTTCACCCATTTCCCTATCCTCGCCACCATACTTCATTCTTTCGTCAAACCCGTTAATTGCTAATATATCTTCTTTCCATCCAGAAGCATTGTGACCATTCCAGGTTGGTTTGGTAGTAGTCAAAGCATTCAAGATTTTTAAGAAACCCTTATAAGCTGATAACTTTTGATTCTTAAATGAATAAGGTAGTTTTTTCTTTCTTAACCACTTTAAATCAAAACAGTTTTGAGTTTGGATATCATAAGGAGTGATGTCCTGAGAAATGCTGAGAGGAAGCTTGAAATATCCTCCGGATAAAAAGTGCTTTCTTTTACGATTGGTAATATGCGTTTCTACGAAATCTTTCCTTGGAATACAGTCTCCATCAGTGAAGATTAAGTACGGACTTGAAGATGCAACAATTGCTTTGTTTAAAATTTCACACTTTCTAAATCCATTATCTTCATGCCATACATGAATCAGTGATGTAAATATATTTTTAAACTCCTCAATTATAACTTTTGTACTATTATCTGAGCCATCATCTGCGATAATAACTTCAAAATCTTTACATGTTTGAATTGAATACCCTATTAATACTTTCTTTAGCCATTCAGGAGAGTTATAGGTGCTGATGATAACAGATGCTAACATTATTTCAAATACTTGTTAATTCCATTCTCCGTAAATGTTTTATTTTGAGAAACGGTAGATTTATAAATACCATCATTTACTATCTCTTTTTCTCGTGAAGCAAAAGGATGCCATATATGATACACAATACCGGAAAATTTTAAAAACCTCTTTTTTAGACCCAAATTCCTCAACCTAGCAACAAGTTCTTTATCCTCACTACCCCATCCATGCATAGATTCATTATACCCATTTACTTTAATAATATCATCTTTCCAATAAGCCATATTGCAGCCCCTGGTAAAATCTCTATATCGACCATTTACTTTGTACTTATCTGCGAAAATCTTTGCTAAAAAAGGGATATGTAAACTGTTAAGAATGTTCTTACTTCTATATCTTAATGTATGGAGATCAGGTAATACTCCGTGCATTAACATTTTTTTTGAAAAATTTTCATCTAAATTCACTCTGCTACCTGTTATAAAAGCATTTTGTTCAGAAATTATTAAATGATCTTGAACAAAGCAAGAATGTAAAATTACATCACCATCTATTTGAATTATATATGGGTTTGATACTTGGGAAATAGCTTTATTTCGTATCTGCGAGAGTTGAAAACCATTGTCTTCATGCCAAATATGTTGAATAGGAATATCAGTTCTTAGACGAAATTTTTCAATTTCCTCTCGTGTTTCCTCTCGCGACCCATCATCTGCTATAACAATCTCATCCGGAAGTACAGTTTGTAAAAGAATACTTTCCAGACATAGATATAAGGCTTCAGGCCAGTTATATGTTGAAATAAGAAGAGATATTTTTGTTTTATTTGTCATGCAGCTCAATATAAGCCAAAGTTATTTATTTGTTTTTGAATCTATAAGAATTCTCAATTTGTTAATTATTACATCCCAGCTATAGTTTTCTTCTACATACTTTCTGGATTTTTCTGAGATTAGTTCTGTGTCTTGTGTATTCTTCAAAATATTGTTTAATCTATCTAAAAAATCTGATTTGGAAAGATAATATTGACAAGCAAAATTGCTGTCTATACAATGTTGTTTCATTACATCACTTTTCCCATTTACTAATGAAATTTTTCCCAGTTGCATTGTTTCCAGTAATAAGAGGGATAAACTTTCTTTTGAAGAAGGATTCACAATTAGCCTAGCATTCTCAATTAATGCTGTCTTTTCAGATTCCTGCACAAAATCTGTATAGATAATATCAGGGTGTTCATGTTTTTTCATGAATAACCGACCTGTTAAAACCAATTTAATGTTATTGTTGCTACTCTTTTTAAAAGCAATAAACCAGTTTATTAAATTTCCTATTTTTTCAGGAGCAATTCTTCCAAAATACAGGATATATTCATCTGGCAGATTAAACTTTTTGTAAATATGCGCTTTTGATTCTGGTTTTGCAATATCTACACCGACTGCTACAATACTGTTGTCAGACATGTGTTTCCCAAAAACTTTTATGCATAGTTTTTTTTCTGCTTCTGTATTAAATGCTATATGATTGACAGTTGTGAATAAATGAGTTTGCAAAGATCTGAATAAGTCCCCTTCATTATGAGCCGTAGGAATTAAGATACATTTATTGGAATAAATTTTATTAGTGAAATAGGTGTTAGGGTAAGGGTATGAGAGTAAAATTAATTTTTTATACGAATTAATATTTGTACTTAGATATGTTAGAAGTTCTGAAGAATAAAAACCATGCGATTTCAAAACTTCTTCTTCACTTTTGACGCTAATATTCCATTTTGGGAATACATCTGCGATGAGTTCTAACAATCCAACTCTGAATAACATTCTTCTAACTTTTCTACCTAACTTACTTTTACGTCGGATAGTCTCGTGATAGGATCTATCGAATGGGTTGGATTTAAAACGTAAGACATTTACACCGTTTATTGACTCCTTTCCCTCTTTATAATAAGGTTCAAATGTATTGTAGTTTATGATTGTAGACGTTAATACATCAACCTCATAATAAGGTGTTAAACGTTCAGCCAACATTTTACAATGAATCTCCGCTCCACCGTTAACTTCATTTCCATATTGACAGACAATAAAACCTATTTTTTCCATATTATATGTATTGAGGGAATTGTTAATTTAATATTTGATAACGACTCTATTTGTAACTTTGCTACTCTAAATCAAATATTCACTATTTTATCAATAACCATTTCAGGTGTTACTAAATCTATCGCTTCTATGCCGTCACAGTCACAAGGTTTATTGCCATATACTGAACTCGGACGATTGGGGTGATCGACCTGAATACAATCCTCCAATGCTTGTCCATAGCCTAAAAAACCAGCAAATGGGTGTGTTGCTCCCCATACAGACAAACATCTGATCCCCATCAGAGATGCCATATGCATACCAGACGAATCCATACTGATCATCAGATTGAGATTCGAAATAATTGCTAATTCTTCCTTTAAAGTAAACAATCCTATGGTATTATGTACATTTCTAAATTGACTTTCCCATTGTGCAGCTATCTTTTTCTCCTCATTACCTCCTCCGAAGATAAAAGTCTCGTATCCCTTTTCTGAGAGCGTCTGAATGACACTTCCCATCTTAGGTAAAGGAAATACCTTGTAAGAATGTTGTGCAAACGGAGCGATTCCGATTTTAAAAGTTTCTTCATCAGCAAACATGGCCTTCGCCATTTGTGGAAGCCGTTCTTTTCGGACAGTCCGTGTATGAGAAAGATGTAAGGTATAACCTAACTTTCTAAAAACGTCTGCATATCGCTCTGTTGTCTGTCTTAGCGGCTTTAATACCTTATCAACCGCTCTTGTAAGTTGTTTTTTTTCTTTTCGGCCCTTATCCAATCCGACTACACGGGTGCCTGATAACCGAAATAAAAAACCCAGTATCCGGGATCTCAGATTGTAATGAAGATCTGCTACAGCCGTGGCCTGGTATTCATCCAGTTCTTTTTTTAGTTTTCGTATTCCCAAAATTCCTTTATGCTTCCCTTTCGGATCAAAAGGATGAAATGTAATCTGAGGAATTTCTTCAAAAAAAGCGCTGAACAACTGTCTGCTGACCACAATTAACTGTACATCTGGGTGTTGCATACAGAATTCCTTCAGTACAGAAGCAACCATAGCGACATCACCCATTGCTGAGAAGCGGGTCACAATTATTTTGGAGGGCAGCGGCATCATATTACTTTCCTGCAGTATACAGCACAGGGTTAAGAGCAGGATCGTTATACATCTTCATTTGCTTATACACTTTCATGTATTTATGGCCTTTCTCTATATCATTTAATAATTCATCAATACTTAATGAAAGATCCTTACGTTGTTCCAATAGAATATGTAGTTTTTGCTGACATGATTTAATATGTTCAGCCTGAGCATCTGTACGCAGGGTTTCCTGCTCCATATGATATATTTTCAAGGCCAGAATAGATAGGCGGTCAATGGCCCATGCCGGACTTTCTGTATTCACCTTTGCATCAGCCAGAGGCTGTATATCGGTGTATTTCTGAAGATAGTAGCTGTCTATATATTCAACCGTATCCGTGCGATACTGGTTTGATTCGTCTATTCGGCGTTTCCAGTACAAGGCATCCTTCGGATCGATTTCAGGATTTCTTACCACATCTTCCATATGCCATTGTACAGTATCAATCCAGCATTTGAGATATAATAAATGTTCCAAAGATGTTTTATCATAAGGATTCTCAATAGGATGATCTATGACATCATTTACGTGATAATCTTCGATCGCACGTTGAAAAATCGGATTTGCAATTGCACTTATCATACTGCAAATATAAGATATTAAAGAATAGATTGGAGGGGCGGATTACAGCAAACGATCTAATAAGATATCCGGGAATATCCCAAAAATGACGATAAGTATTGTACAGATTACTGCAATGATAAGTAGTAGGGACCATTTTAATGGTTTAGACACATCCTGTTCAGCTGTTCTTAAAAATCCCTGCAATGGAATTTTGAAATAGAAAAATAAGGAAATAACAGCAGTCAGTGCACCGACAATCAAGAGGATCATCAGCAAAGCATAGTTATCCTGTTGATAGACTTCAAAAACACTGGAGAATATCAGTAGCTTCCCGATAAATCCGGCAGTTGGAGGAAGCCCTATCAGTGATATTAGTACGATAGTAAAACTTACGAATAATACAGGATGTGCTTTGCCAAGTCCGGCATAGGAGGTAATTTCCGTATTTCCGTTGATGCGTTCCAACTGGTCAATAAAGATAAAGGCAGCCAGATTCATCAGCGTATATACGATAAGATAGTACATCAGTACCTGAGGTTGATGCGAAGTATAGACCAATACCATCATGAGCAGGATACCTGTGTGGCCGATAGAAGAATAGGCCATCATGCGTTTGATATCCGTCTGTCTTAATGCCGCTAAATTACCAATCAGCATCGTCGCTATTGCAGCGATAATCAGGATGTAATAGAAGAAATCTGAAAAATAAAAGGGTGTATCTGACCATGCCGTATAAACGCGGGTCAGGAATACAACTACGGCAATTTTAGGAACTGTTGCCAAAAAAGCTGTTACAGGTGTTGGGGCTCCCTGATACACATCCGGACTCCAGATATGAAAAGGTACGAAACTGAGTTTGAAGCCAATTCCTGTAAAGATAAACAGCAGAGCGATACTAACGATGGTTTCAGGTGCATCAATCAAGCCTTTGATATGATCAGTAGAATTGAAGGTCAGGCTTCCTGAAAAACCATAAAGTAACGACAATCCATATAACATGACAGCAGCACATACTGATCCGAACAATACATACTTCATTGCTGCTTCAGACTCTTTACGCTTCTGAGAAAGAAAGCCGACCATCACATAAGATGCAATAGAAAGTATTTCTACACAAATAAAGACTAAAAGCCAGTTATTGGTCATTGTCAGTACATTCATTCCTATTATACTGGCAATCAGTACAGGATATATATCGGCAGATCGTTTTCGATAAGAATAATAACTGAAGTATTGTTGAATAAAGAACAGAAGAACAAGAGAAGCCACTGCAATGAGCAGACGTGCATAGACAGAAAACTGATCGATGCTGATCATTTCAAAAAATGCAGATGGTAATTCCTGTCCGCTCTGTTGACACAAAGCATAAATTGTACAGACTATTCCGGCAACACTGATTGCAAAAGAAGATTGTTTCCATATCCGGTCTGTAAATAACGAGGCACAGATACTGAGTACAAAGGTCAGAATAAGTGTGATTTCAGGTCCTAATACAGAGACACTGCCAATCACATGATCCAGAATATTGCTCAGATTATTACTGTCCATATTACCCGATATATTGGTGAAGAATGGAGACAAAATGAAGAACAGAGGCATTCATCTTATCGAAAATTAAAAACGGAAAGATTCCAAGTACCAATGCAAGTGCAATAGTTGGAAACAAAATAATTTGCTCTCTGAGATTAATGTCTGTCAGTTTTGTTACCCAGGATTCACCGCCCTTGAGGCGGGTTTGTCCGAAAAACATCCGTTGCAGCGTCCAGAGAAAGTAGGCCGCACTTAACAGGATTCCTATAGAACCCGCGATAGCCATCCATCTCGGAAGAGCTGAACCTATACTGGCTGCATTGAATGTCCCGATAATAACAAAGGCTTCTCCTATAAATGCTGAAAATCCAGGCAGTCCAAGTGACGCAAAGAAAGCTATGGCGACAAAAGCTGTATATTTTGGCATAATAGTCGCCAATCCTCTGAAGTGATAGATATAACGATCATGTACACGGTCATACACCACACCTACCAGAAAAAACAGAGCTGCGGACAGGAATCCGTGACTTATCATCTGAAACATAGCACCAGAAATCCCTTCTGCTGTCAGCGAAGCGATCCCTAATAATACAAATCCCATGTGCGATACAGATGAATAAGCGATCATACGTTTCAGATCTTTCTGAGCCAAAGCATTCATTGCACCGTATAAAATGGATATCACACCTATAAGTCCGATCCACCAATTAGTCTGTGCTGCAATATCAGGGAAAATGCCATAGCAGATTCGGATTATTCCATATCCACCGATCTTTAGCAATATTCCGGCAAGGATAATGGAGATAGGTGTCGGAGCTTCTACGTGCGCATCCGGCAACCAGGTATGTAAAGGGACAATAGGTACTTTGATTCCAAAGGCAAAAAACAATACGATAAATCCTACAATCCGTGTAGGCCACCCAAAGATCGTCGAAAGACTGTCCGGGGAAAAGAATCCTCCTTCTACATAATTGTCCGGATTCATCATAGACAACATATTGAAAGTATATGCACCTGTCGCCGGATTAGTAACCGAAAAATAAAGACCCACGATGACCAGTAGCATGAATACGGAACCAAACAGCGTATAGATAAAAAATTTGATTGCCGCATACTCTCTTCGTGTTCCGCCCCATATTCCAATAAGAAAGTATAACGGCAGAAGCATCACTTCATAGAATACATAAAAAAGGAAAAAATCCAGTGCACAGAAAATACCCATCACTGCCATATTGAGAACCATCAGTAGCGCAAAGTACCCTTTAGGACTCTTCTGTATATTCCAGGAAGCCCCTATAGCCATGAGCATCACAAAAGCACTCAGCAATACAAGTGGTAACGAAACACCGTCGAGACCCAGGAAGTAATCTATTTCTAACTTGCCAATAGTGCCAAGATCAAGACGAATCCAGGAAAGCTGTTCGACAAACTGATAGCCTTCTATGGTATTAATTCCGGTTTTTGTTGGATCAAAATGAATATACAGATAGCCTGCCAGGAGTAGTTGTACTGCTGTAAATGCCAGAGCAAGGTATTTGTATGAGTTGTTCCATTTTGCCGGAAGCAGCAGTATCAGGGCTGTCGCGATTAAAGGAAGAAATATGATGAGCGTAAGTAATCCCATTTTATTTTATGATCAAATAAACTAAACCAATCAAAACAACGAAAAAGACCGAAAACAGGTAATACTGCAAGCGACCATTCTGTATATGACGAAACACATTTCCAAGCCAATAGGCTGTTTTAGCTACCAAATTGACAAAGCCATCCACAAGCACCCGGTCTATCCAGGTAATGATAGCGGAGAAACGTAATATTATAAAAGAAATCAGGTGAACGATACCGTCCACGATATTCCGGTCAATCCAAAAACAAATTTTTGCTAACTGCACAGTGCCATCTACGAAAACAAATGTATACAGTTCATTTAAATACCCTTGTTTTAAAGAGGCCTGTATTAGTCTATGTTGCGGGTTAAACGGATATCCATCTTTGACATACCACTTATAACCGATCCACCAGCTTACCAAAGCTCCAAAAGTAAGGATAACCGGAATAACGAGGTGGGCTGCAGGGTTGATTGCATAGGGATATTGATCCAGTAAACCGTCCACGATCCAGGCATGATGGTATGACAGTGGATTAAACGAGAAAACCGGAAATAAACACCATACCGCCAGAAAAAACATGGGGATAAGCATCATCTTTGGTGCTTCATGTATAGGTGCAGTCACCAATACAGGCACGCGAAGCTGTCCGAAAAAAGCTTTAAATATTAATCTGCCGATATAGAATGCAGTCAGGATACTGACCATGATCAATAGGACAGGAATGATATGATAGGCTGCTCCGTGTGTGCTACTCCATTCGAATGCCGAAATAATAATGCTGTCTTTGGACAGGTAACCCGATGTCAGCGGAAATCCGGATAATGCAAGAGAGGAGAGTGCCATAAGTGCAAATGTCTTAGGCATATACTTGCGGAGTCCTCCCATATTTCGAAGATCCTGTGCATCAAAATCCTGCTGACTTTTTTCTTTGAGATGCACCATTTCATGGATTACCGCTCCGGCACATAAGAATAGTAAACATTTGAAAAATGCATGTGTAGCCAAATGGAAAATCGCAGCGTCCCATGCGCCTATACCTATACCCACCATCATATATCCCAATTGAGATATGGTTGAAAAGGCCAGAATTCGTTTGATATCATATTGTGCCAATGCAAAATATGCTGCACTTGCTGCTGTCAAAGTTCCGATTACAGCAATAACAAGTAATACCGTTTCATTAAATAACGGGAACAGGGTCGCCATTAAAAATACGCCGGCTGCAACCATAGTGGCCGCATGAATAAGAGATGATACAGAAGTTGGTCCTTCCATTGCATCCGGAAGCCATATATGTAAGGGAAATTGGGCGGATTTAGCCATAGCACCGATAAAGAATGCTATCCCGGCTGCTGTCAGCCAACCTGCCGGCATCGTGTTCATGGGAGATATCCATTGGCCATCACTTAATATAGCCTGATAAGCCAAGCCATCGGAACCAAATAATTCCACGAGATTTAATGTGCCAAACTGACTGTATACAATGGCAATACCGGTTAAAAAACCAAGGTCACCGATCCGGTTAATGATAAATGCCTTTTTGTTTGCCTGCGCAGCAGACTCTTTCGTAAACCAAAATCCGATAAGCAGGTAAGAAGCAAATCCTACCAGTTCCCAGAAAATATACATCAGCAGCAGGTTGTTCATCATGACCAGACCCAACATAGCAAAGCAAAATAAGCTCAGATACATCCAGTAGCGATGAATACCTTTATCTCCGTTCATATAAGACCTCGAGTATACATGTACCGGAAGTGCTATAACAGGTACAATCAGCAGCATCAGTGCGGTGAGGTTGTTGAGCAAAATACCTACTGTAAATGTCTTATTGCCTATTGTAAACCAATCGATCTGAATGTGGAATGTACGGTAGTTCCAGATTTCAACAAAGGTAAGAAGGCCAAAAAGGGCACTTAAGGTTATTGCAACGGCCGGAATAATACCGGACTGTGCACGTTTTCCTAAGAGTGCCTGATATAGAAAAGCCGCAAAAGGCAAAGCTAAAGTAAGCAGTGCGGTTGTAACGGGCGATATGTCGTTGAAGTGATTCAATACTAATCTTTTAATTCCTGTACCTGATCCGGATTGATGGTATTATAATGACGATAGACATTCAGAATAATCGCCAGACCTACTGCTACTGCAGCTGCTGCCAGTACGATAGCAAATAGTGCGAAAACCTGGCCGCCGTAATTGATTTTATCATAACGGCCGAATGCTACAAAATTAAGAATTGCCGCATTGATCATCAGTTCAATACCTACCAGGATCATAATAGCATTCTTTTTCGATAAGACTGCATAGAGACCAATGCAGAATATACAGGCACTCACGACCAGAAAATGAGTTAAAGTAATCAAAATTTATCCTCCTTTCTGGATAAATGAGCTGCGCCGATCAGTGTCATCATCAGAAAGATACCAATGAGCTCAAAAGGAAGAATATATTGCGTCATAAACTTGAATCCAAGTTGTTGAATATTATTGTCCGATGGATGGATGAAAGTATTATTAATCCGCGCCTGCTCGATCCAGGCCGGTACTTCAGATTGCCATTCGACCACGGCTGTGATCATAATAAGCAAAAAAGCCGAACTAAGAATCAAAGACTGCCAGTTAGGCAAAGTCAGAAACTTACCGGAGGCATGTTGCAGATCTTTGAGCAATTCCTTGTTGGACAACATGAATGCAAAGATCATCAGGATCAGTACACCACCTACATATACCATGATCTGGGTGATCGCTACAAAATCAGCAAGCGCAAAGAGATACAGTCCGGCCATAGCGAACAGAACAATGAAAAACAAGAAAAGCGCCCTTGCTGTGTTTTTCAGGTTCACAACCAACAGTGCTGAACCGATAGCCAGTGCTGCGAAGGCATAAAACAAAAGTTCTTCAAGCGTCATGATTGTTTTTTTGCAGCCTCCTTCTCTGCCTGGAATTTTGTCCACTCTTCTTTACGTTGTGCGACCTCTGTGTCTGACATTTCCGAGAAACCATAGATAAGGTCAGTAAGTTTGGATGTGCTGCGGTCGTACTGATTGGTCATGGTGATACATTCTGTAGGACATACCACAGTACAAAGACCACAATACATACATTTGGCCATATCGATATCGAATTTCTCCGCATAAAGACGTTTTACACTTCCGTCGGAAGTTTTTCCGATTGCTTCAGGTGATTTGATAGCCAGGATATCTATACAATCCACAGGGCAGGCTTTGGCGCAAAGATCACATACGATACAATCGTCTATCTCCACCTCCAACTGATAACGGGCGACTTCAGGAATAGGCATTTTCTGCTTTGGAAACTGTACCGTAGCGACCCCGTCCTGCTTGTCAAAATAATGATCTTTTGTGATGTCTAGCTCATGACGTGCACGACGTGCACCAAAGAGGTGCCTGACAGTCAAAGTGAGTCCTTTGACAGCCGTGAGTAATGCATTTATGGTCGTCTTTATCAACATCATATTAATTCATAACAACTAATCTCCATATTCCTGAGATGGCCATACAGACAAATGCTGTAGGGATCAGGATTTTCCAGCATAAAGCCATCAACTGATCTGCTCTGAGCCGTGGCAGTGTCCATCTGATCCACATTTGTACGCCGACGATGAGCAGCGATTTGGCCAGTGTCCAGAAGATTCCCCAACATAATCCGGTGGTCCAGGTTGCTAATTTCAGGGAGCCGATGTTAGGCAGAGGTGTATTCCATCCCCCGAGGAAAATAACAACCCCGAGCATGGCAACTAAAAACATCATGGCATATTCCGCAAGGAAGACAAATGCAAATTTGATCCCTCCGTATTCGGTATGAAAACCTCCGATCAGTTCCGATTCCGCTTCCGGGATATCGAACGGAGCTCTGTTACATTCTGCTAATGTGGCAATAAAGAAGATAACAAACACCACCAGGAGATGCGGAGCCTGAAAGATATTCCAGGCAAATATTCCTCCGACTGTATTGACTTCCCAGAATCCCAGAAACTTAATACTTTCTGTAGACAAAATTCCCTGATTTATTCCTATTTCATTGAGATTCAGCGTCTGTGTAATCATTACAGCTGCAATCAGGGATAATCCTACCGGAATCTCATACGATACCATTTGTGCAATGGCTCGGATAGATCCTAATAAGGAATACTTATTATTTGATCCCCAGCCCGCCATAAGTATACCTATTGCATCAATGGAGACAACCGCCATTATAAAAAATAATCCGGTGTGTGTATCAGCAGGAATAAATCCCGGGGCCCAGGGCATTACACTAAAACCAATAAAAACAGCAATAAAGATAATAACAGGGGCTGCAGCGAACAATATTTTATCTGCAGCAGAGGGAGTAATGAATTCTTTCTGGAGTAGTTTCAGGATATCTGCTATAGTTTGCAGGCTTCCGAATTTTCCGGTTTCCATAGGCCCGAGGCGATCCTGTACAAAACCGGCAATTTTACGCTCAGCATATACCGCAAACAGCGTGAAAATAGCAATAAAACTAAAAATTGCTACAGGTACCAGTATATCGATTAACAGGTCGGTCAAGTTTTTTAGAATAATTCTTAATTAGATTGCAAACATAAGGAAAACTCAGCATTATTTAAGCATCTAACCATGAAGTTATACTTATTTAGTAGATTTTTTTTGAACTAAAAAAGGCACCCGTAGAGAGTGCCTTTTAATTCTATATTCAAAATGAATTATTTTCTGTTTTTCAGCTCTACGTAGTCGCGTTTTTGTGAACCTGTATAGACCTGTCTCGGACGTCCGATAGGCTCTTTGTTTTCGCGCATTTCTTTCCACTGTGCAATCCATCCCGGGAGACGGCCTAAAGCGAATAATACGGTGAACATTTCTGAATCGAAACCTAATGCACGGTAGATAATACCGGAATAGAAATCTACGTTTGGATATAATTTTCTGTCAATGAAGTATTGATCGCTTAATGCAGCTTCTTCAAGGCGTTTTGCGATTTCCAGAACAGGATCATTAATACCCAGCTTTTCTAGGATATCATCACATGTCTTTTTGATAATCTTAGCACGAGGATCAAAGTTTTTGTATACACGGTGACCGAATCCCATTAAACGGAAAGGGTCGTTTTTATCTTTAGCTTTAGCCAGATATTTATCTGCATCACCGCCATCATTTTTGATAGCCTCAAGCATCTCAATAACTGCCTGATTCGCTCCTCCGTGAAGAGGACCCCATAAAGCGGAGATACCTGCAGAAACAGAAGCGTA
The DNA here is from genome assembly GCF_016725325.1 of Sphingobacterium spiritivorum. Classification (NCBI taxonomy): domain Bacteria; kingdom Pseudomonadati; phylum Bacteroidota; class Sphingobacteriia; order Sphingobacteriales; family Sphingobacteriaceae; genus Sphingobacterium; species Sphingobacterium spiritivorum. The sequence goes on along the minus strand of NZ_CP068083.1, from coordinate 1,012,190 downwards.
TAGATTCGCATTAGATGAACCTACGATACGGACTGTAGAAGTTGAACAGTTTTGTTCATGATCAGCATGAAGGATCAGCAATTTGTGCATCGCATCAATAACGATCGGATCTATAGTCACATCTTCCGTTACCTGACCGAAAGTCATGCTTAGGAAGTTGTGTACGTAGTTAAGATTGTTTTTAGGATAGATCACTGGATGACCCAATGATTTTTTGTGAATCCAGGAAACAATTGTCGGCATTTTAGCCAGTAATTTAACAATTGTCAGGTTATCCTCTTCTTCCGAAGCGTTAGGATTCAACGATTCAGGATAGAAAGCAGACAGTGCTCCTACTAAACAGGACAGCTGTCCCATTGGGTGGGATTTAGAAGGAAATCCATCAAAGAATTTCTTCATGTCCTCATGAATCAGTGTATGTTTGCTGATATCATGTCTGAATTTTTTCAAAGTCTCGTCTGAAGGCAATTCACCAAAGATCAATAAATAAGCAACCTCTAAAAATGTAGATTTTTCAGCTAATTGTTCAATAGGGTAACCTCTGTAATGCAGAATACCTTTTTCACCATCTAAAAAAGTAATGGCACTTTTTGTAGCACCTGTATTTTTAAATCCCGGATCTAATGTTATATACTCGGTTTGATCTCTTAGTTTGGAGATGTCAATAGCTTTTTCATTTTCAGTTCCTGTGATTACAGGAAGCTCATATGATGAATCGTTTAAAGTAAGTTTAACTGTTTCAGACATAGTTTGAATATCTTGTATTATGCAAATGTAAATAAATTGAAATGTAAATCAATATGCCAAAATGAATTAAAATGCCATATTTAAGTCATATAGGGACAATTTGATATAGGGTTAAAACTAATTTTGCGTTGCGTTAACAATACTTTCCAAAATATTCAAAATAATCAGAAAATTCAACTTTTTTCGAAAAAAAACGATTGGCGGTATAAAAAAATAAAATGCTGTTCCACATTCAAAACTTGCTGAAAAAAGATTTTTTTCATGTGTTTAAACATTTGTAAGTCTCTTATTAGCAGATTCTCGTGTGATTTGCAATTCCTCTTTTTCATCGATAGTTTAAAAGAAAAACATTATATTTAAATAGCCTGTTTCTGTAGATCAAAGGTCAGGTGGCGGAATTTCGGATAGAATAAAAATAAAAAATATGGACAAAGAATTAATCAAAAAAATCCAGAACAGAAAGCATTATTATGAGCATGTCGAAGCTTTGGAAAAACATCTGGATAAGTATTTCGAAAGTGAGGAAATGACTGTTTTCCACGAAATGCTTTCCCTGGACTTTCATCTGGATGTTTATTTTATTCAGCCGAAAGATAAAGAGTTTAATTTGCTGGTCACATCCGGTATGAGTCTGTTGGAAATGACTGTTCCCGAAACCATTCAGGATAGAGCGGATTATACATTTGCGGAGCTCATGCTATTGATCCCTAAAGAGATGGAATTTAATAAAACCTATCCGAGCGACGATAAAAATGATTGGATAATAGGTATGATGAAAGATATGGCGAGATTTCCGCATCATCAGGATACCTTTTTGACAGAAGGACATACTTTGCAGGCATGGAATGATATAGCCGATCCGTACGATAAGCATACACTCTTCACCGGTTGTATATTATTGCCTTCCGCTACTTTCGGGGAAGATTTTATGCAGATCACGTGTGAAGACAACCTAATAAATTTTTATAGTCTGTTTCCCTTATATAAAAACGAAATGGAGTATAAAATACAGCATGGTTACAGCAAATTTTTTGATCTGTTAATCGAAAATGATGTAGCGGAAGTGTTCAATGAAAAACGTGAAAATTTACTTGCAGTATAAAGATTAGAATTGACCAATGCCACATGACGGTTAATAGGACAGGGGTAAATATGCAAAAATAAAAGTATCTTATAAAAATGACTGTTTCTGAATTTGAAAATAATCTGAAAGCCATTCACCAAATGTTGTTTAGTATCAGGCTGACTGAAGATCGCGATACGGCAGAAACATATGTTGATGTGCTGTATTCTTTTAATAAAGCCTTGCCGGAGAAAAGTTATCCTTTTTTAGCTTATCTGGAAGATACTGTCGATAGCATTGAATTTAGTATATACGGGCGAAATGCAGATCTGTTTATGCTGAGAAAGAATGAGCTGGAAAGTGATAAAGATCCGGTTCCTTATATCAAAGGCAAGAAAGAATGGGAGTCTTATGAATTTACTCTGTCTACTTTACTCCTTACAGAATATACAGATTGGTTATCAGAGCAAGCAGAATATAAATTTGAGCTTCAATTCTTAGGATACGGGATATATGTGCCTGTTAAAAAATATTGGAATCAGTTTTTTAATCCCTTTTCCTATCCCAATAAAATATGGCTTGGAAAGGATCATAGATCGGTGTTATATATTCAAAATGAAAGTAATATTCTAAAATGTGTGGCTAATAATACTGAGGATTTGAGATTTGCCGAAGAAGTTTTATGTGAAAAATAAGGGGTGCCTTTTTTGTAAAAAATATAATGGATTGGTAGAATATGATAAGAAATAACGATTTGGAAAGTGCTAATATATCCGGGAAGATTGCATGGGTAAAGGAATTGACGTTTCAACCTGAAAATGAAAATTTAGTCCCGTTGGGATTTGAGATAACACATTTTAATGATGCTGGCAATATCGTTCGGTGGGAAGTATACCATAGCGATGGGAGATTAACGAAAACCTTGACCAAAACATATAATGCTAACCATATCTTGATAGAAGATGTTCTGAAACAAACTGATGGTAAATATTTCAGCCAAAATCTGTATAGCGATGACGGTGTATTATTGGAAAAGCAGTATGATTACGGACAAGGTATTTCCTATAAGGAGATTTACGATAAGGATGGAAATGTCATCAGGAATTTTGAAAATGAAATAGAGTTAGAAGTTGAAGAGGAAGTAAATGAAGATCCTTATAATGAACAATGGGATACTAAAGAAGTTATTGATCATTCGGGCAAAAAAGTAAGAACGACCTATTACTATTCTTTTAACCGCCTTTTCGATATTACACAAAGTACATTTGATAAGGACGGTAAACTTATGGATGAAAAAGTGTTTGCATCAGAAGAGGAATTGGAAAACGATAATTTTGTAAAAATGGATATCTATACTTATGATCCATTTGGCAATCTCACAAGAAAGAAAAGCAATAATAAATCCTACAATGGCGGAGATTGGATAACCATACATACGAATACATTTCATTATGACAATCAAAATAATTGGGTGGAGAAGCAGGAATTAATGAATAATAAAATAACAAACTTCAAAGATAAATTACAATTTGTCCGGAGGAGAGAAATTGAATATTTGGACGAAGTGGTATAATAACAGATAGTTGTGTCAGATTGATTGCTGGTTTTTCAAAGAATAAATTTAAAGGAATAAAACTGAATGTAATGGATAGCTACCTCGAAGAATTAATGCAGCGCGAAGATATACACCGGATAACTGATGAAGCCGGTAACCAGTATGGTATCCGGGTTTTAGGACGCGGTGAAAATTTACTGTTTATAGAAAATGAAAGAGGATTGATCTGTACAATTGATGCGGAGCATGCTGCAATATTTACCAGATCTGTAAAAAAATGGGATAGCTCCGGCCAAAACATGAGTAAAAAGGAAAGGACAAGAGTAGTCAGCCTGATTGAGCAATATTACAGGAAATTCTATAGTCCGAATGTTATTTTGATAGATGATTATTAGAAATGTGTATGATATTTGAAAGTCAGCAGATCGCTTACAGTCTGGAAGATAACTGGGATGAACTGGTCAGCATTACATTCGTTAATGCCGGAAATTATCTTTCCCTTAGTTCCTTAGCGTATGAAGATGAGATCGGAATAGAGATAAATGATCAGACAAATTATGTAAGCGCACTGAAAACCGAGTTTAAGTATGAATTTACAGGAAGTTCTATTCACTTTACGATAGAAAATCCAATAATTCAAAATAACGTTCCGGATCTGAAATTTGTTGTAAACTTCAGCATCAAAGAAGCAGATAAATTGAAAAGTGCAGTAAATGCATTGGTCGGAAAATAGTGATTAGGAGGATATAATGAACTATGCTGTCTTAATCAATTAAGAGTTAAAGGAATCCGGCTACAGATTAGGGAAAGATTAAAAAATATTGAAACCATATAAGTAAGGATTGTATTGTTCCGCGATATGTATAAAGTAACATTTAAGGCGAAATTTGCCTATGCTTCCAAAGAGGAAGATGAGGAATATTTTATGGTTGGTCTCTCTGAAGATGAGTTTGACTATGAGAAGTATATTCTATTTCAGAAGTCATATAATATGGAAGAATCAGGAGACATTTTTATTGAATGTAATGGAGACCAGTGCATCAATAGTTGTACACATGTTTCGATCAGCAATACGGCCATGATATTACATATAGAAGAGAGTGAAATAACTGTAGATATTGAGCATGTCCTGCTACCTGAAAATTTTATGAATTATTTAAAGCATATATTCGGTGAGTTGTTGCAGGTAAAAGCCTGACAGGTTATAGGATTAATCTCCATAAAGTCATTTCAGGAATACTATAGCACATCACGAAGAAAAGTCATATAAAATGAAAGACATAGAAATATCAGAATGGTTTTGGTCTGTAATTAACAATGCGAATTTAAACAGAGATACGCTGAGAGAGCTTTTGGACAATTTTTCTAAAGATGAACTTATTAGATTTCAGGAAGAATTTGTAGATGCTTCAGTAGAATTACAGGAAGCTCCTTTTACAGATTATATGGAAGAATCTGAAGATGGAATTGAAGATATAGCAAACTGGATTGTGAGTAATGGAAAAGCGTTCTATTTTCATATCCTGAACAATCCCGGTGAAATCCCAAATAGCGTCAACGATTTTACCGATCAGATTCTTTATGGAATAGCAGATGAAGTCTGTGTAGAAAAATATGGGGAGTCAACAGGTGTTTACTAATACTGAAATATAATGGTTAATTCTTTCTTTGCCCATACTGTCAGCATAACTTCATGTGCAGTCTTAGAAGAGGTGCATCTTAGATGCTATGTAGAAAATAATAATCAGGAATGTGGATCTGTTGATTTCATTTTAGAAAAGATCAATTTTAATATTTCAGGTAAGAACATCTTTTATAAAGGAATGGAAAGCATTAAAAATATACGATTTGATTATAAAGATGAAATATTGGTTTTTACGTTCAGCAATAACAAGAGCATGTCATTCAATTGCGGAATAAAAGAATTTGGAGAAATAAATACGCATATCAGACAGTATGAAAATTTTGGTGGTAGTCAGGATCTTAAAACATCCTTTTTTAAAGATTAAGCTGCATTAGGGCAAGAGCTGAGAAGCATCCAAAAATCAATAACTAAAAGATATCAGAATTTTGTAGCTATAGAAGGATGAGTGGAGAAAGTGGTAAAATACCCTGTTAATTTTAAAATTAACAGGGTATTTTATTGTTAATCGGAGCCATTATACTTCAAATCCGTATTTCTTGTAAATAGCTTTAGCTACCGGAGACTGCAGGTATTTCATAAATGCTGCTGCGGCTTCCGGATTCTTTGCTTTTTTCAGCTTTCCTGCCATATATTTAGCGGTAATATTATGCTCTGCAGGTATTTCGACACCGTCTACAGGATGGTTGATAAGTTTCTGAAATACCACTTCTGAATACCATACCGGAGCGACATCTGCTTTCCCTTCCAATATACGTAAAGGACTTTCCCGGTGGTGAATCCGTGTCAGGTAAGTACTTTCGTCTTTGGTTTTTATATCCATTACTGCAGAGACAAGTTGATCACCACCTGCTTTTCTATAAGCCGTCTTGATTTGTTCACCTACACCTTCCCATGCCGGATTAGGCATGCTTACACGTACATCTCTGCGTTGCAGATCTTCTAACGACCGGATATTCTTGGGATTGTCTTTAGGAACCATCAGGATTAGTTTATTGCGGGCATATTCAATGGTTTGGTCAAAATAATCGGCCATTTCTGTAATGCGTCTTTGCCCCGCAGTATAGATATCTGCTGTATGGGTGAGTTTAAGATTACCTATAGTCAGCGAACCGCCTTGTATTTGTTTGGCGAGAATTCCGGGAGGTAAGGTTTCTACAAAAATACGTTCATATTGCGGATGCTCCTTTTTGAATCCTTTGATCAGGTCATCAATGACCATAAATTGATTGCCGGCAAAGAAAATAACCAATTGCGGATTCTCTATCTCACCGTACAGGTCAGGAATATTATCTATTCCCGGAATAGTAAAATTAACGGCTGATTCTGGTGGCGTATTCCACGGAGGATCAAACCGGTGATCCTGCGCCTGAGCATTAGAGATGATACTCAAACATACTAATATATAGATAACTAATTTGTACATAAACATAAGATTAAGGTTTAATAATAGTCCAGCCTTGCAGGGAACGAATAATAAGTTCTCCGTTTCCGCTAGGAACATAGGCAACGAAATCAAACAGCTGATCTTTGCTGAGGTTCCGCTCTTTTAAGGAATTGAGACACTGCGCCACAATAACACCTCGTTGGATCAGTTTTTTTAACGGCTCTTCAAATTTTGATGAGCTTTTCAGGTAGGCTTCTGTTCCTCCCGAAAAAGTGATGAGCTCAATCTGTAGTTTACCTTGCAAACGCGGGTCATCCAGAGCATTATTGATGTTTCGGATAGCTTTCTCAATAATTTTCGGGTCATTGGTGTCCAGTTGATAGATGGCTTTATAGCTTTTAAGTTTCGCTTCAGCGCCGGTAAATTCTTTGTTTTGTAGTAAAGGATCTTTGCTTTGTGCATACACAGTAGTTATACTTATCAGTATAAGTACTATCAACATCAGTTTTTTGTTCATCATTTTAAAAGTTATAAGGTCCATATTTATGTTGTAATTGACTTATTTGATCATTGAACGGAGGATAAGGCGAATCCTTCGGCTTCTTTTCCAGATTAGGATAATCTTTTTCTTTATTTGCTTTCACGGGTCTGGGAAAGGAGTTGATATAGGCGGCTACATCATACGCTTCTTCATCAGATAATACCGGAGCTTCATAAGTTGCTCCGAGGGGCATATTGGCTTTGATAAATTTAGTTGCTGTCAGCAATCTGGCCATGCCGGCCCCATCATTGTATGAATCGTCTCCCCATAATGGGGGATATTGATATCCTTTATTATTTGCTAATTTGATGCCTTGTCCCGTATTTCCGTGACAACTTTGACACTGTTTCTGAAATATGACAGATCCCGTCTTTGGGTTAGCCGCGCGTTCAGGTATGACGATCTTTACAAAGCCTTGTCCTGCAATTCGCTTGCCTATGGGTGCTTTAGTGCTTATTTGTTTGATATAAGTCACAATAGCGCGCATTTCTGTACTGTTTACATCGATAGCTTGTCCATTCATACTGCGTTCAAAGCATCCGTTGATGCGTTCTTCCAGCGATTCAATCTTATCTTCCCTGCCGATGTAAATGGGAAATACACCGCTCAATCCAATATAAGGAGCTGCAAATGCTTTCGTTCCTCCATTCAGATGGCAATTGGTACAAGCCAGACGATTACCGATCTTTTGTCCATCCTTATAGAAGTAATTGTAGGTTTCCTTAATCAGCTTTTCACCTTCTGCAGCCAGCTTACCTTCGGTATTATCTGCAAAGGAGATTCCTTTATACTGATCAACATGTGTCAGCATACTGTCCGATTGCTCTGAAGCCATTGCCTGAGATAGGGGAGGATGAATAGTGAAATAAAGACTGACTACAATGAAGCAGACCAGTATTATACTTAAAGCGATCACATAGCGGATTATTCTTCCTGATTTTCTTAATTCTTCCTCCATAATTATTAGATTTTGTACAAATCTACCGGAACAAGTAATGGAGTTATAATATCATGTTATTATATGGTATAATGAAATGTTATGAGTAAATATGGTTTTTGTGCTTTTGAATGTATTTTAAAAATGCTTCCGGAAGCCCTGTCAATCCCCCATGCAAATGCGTAATATAGAAATAACGTTCTATATTCAAATCTGTCAATTCTATAATCCGGAGCTGATTCGTATTTAGTTCATTGCTGATGGCATGAACAGAGACAAAAGCAGCCGCCTTACTGTATTTAAGGTATTCCTTGATACTTTCTGTAGATGACAGCGTAATCTCGACCTTTAATTTATGAGTTGCAATACCTTTCTGGCGCAACCTTTCTTCTATAATATCTCTGGTGCCCGAGCCGGTCTCGCGAATCACTAAAGGTATTTCATAAAGATCATTAAGGCTGCATTCTTCTTTGTTGAATAAATGGTTTTCAGCGTTAGTAACCAGTACGATTTCGTCTTTAAGAAAAGGCGTGAACTTTAGGGAGCGGTTGTCTGTAAGTCCTTCCGTTATCCCGAGATGTATTTCTTTTCGTAGTAAGAGTTCTTCAACTCTTTTGGAATTATATTCATATACCTTGATATCATTCTCCGGGCAAGATGCAACGAATTGTGCCAGTATTTTGGGAATGACATATTGTGAAATAGTAGTACTGATACCAATAAACAAGCTGCCGTTTTCTTTTCCGATTATTTTGTTGATTTCATATGAAGCCTGATTGTACTGTTCAAATATAAGCTGAGTGTGATGATAGAGTATAGAGCCTGCTTTGGTCAGCATCAGTCGGTTCCCCAACCGTTCAAAAAGCGGTGTTCCTACAGCATTCTCTATTTCCTGAATATTTTTACTTACAGCAGGTTGTGAAATGAACAATTCCGTTGCTGCTTTTGTAAAATTCAACGTATTGGCAGCCACGTAAAATACCTTAAGTCTATAATCAAATTCCATATTTGCAGAGTGAACTTAGCTGTGTAAATGAATAGTGCTAAGCCCTAAATGAACGTAAAGCTATCAAAAATCAGTTAAACTTAAATCAACCGATAATATTGTTACAATAAAGATAATAAATAGACTTAGTAGAGTATGTGGAACAAATCTCGAATATTGTTACAATAATACATCTGTAAAAATCAGGCTTTGGTACTATATAGGGCTGATTTTCATACGCATTCAAAAAATATTTCTAAAATTATCGTTAGTCTACGAATATTTCGTAATATTGTGTTGTGTTAAATATAAAATCACAAATATGGAAAAGTTAACGATTCAGGAAGAGGAAGCAATGTTATCCATTTGGCAATTGAACGGGGGATTCATTAAAGAAATACTGGACAATATCAAAGGCTCTTCAGTCCCATATACCACACTGGCATCCACGGTCAAAAACCTGGAGCGAAAAAGTTATGTAAAGGCTGTAAAATATGCTAATGCAAAACGTTATGAACCTCTGATCACGGAAGAAGAATATAAGAAGCGATTCATGAGTGGCTTTGTGGGTGATTATTTTAAAAACTCCTACAAAGAGATGGTTAGTTTCTTTGTAAAAGAAGATAAGTTATCTGCTTCCGAGCTGGAAGAGATTATGGATATGATCAAGAACAATAAAAGCTAGTAGCTATGGAAAACCTACTTTATTATAGTATACAGATCAATCTCTTGTTGATCATTGTGTATGTAAGTTACATCGGATTGTTGAAAAATCTGACTTTTTATGCCTTGAACAGGATTTACTTTCTGACAGGTATTATCTTTTCTTTTACTTATCCTTTTTTGGATATCCAGAGTTGGTTTTCAAATCCAATCGTAGTAATAGGCGAATACATCACGATCCTCCCGCAGATGACGGAACCCGCTGTAAAAGAACTGAGTCTGAATGATATTATTATTGGCGTTTTAGTAGCTGGTGCAGTCATTCTGCTCGTGCGTTTTCTGGTGCAGTTAGCAAGTCTTCTACGTATACATATGTATAGCCGGCCTGCACAGTGGAGAACATTTATCTTCCGGAATGTATGGATCCCTATTGTACCTTTTTCTTTTTTGAATAAAATCTATGTCAATAAAAGCCTCCATGAAGATATAGAACTGGCTGATATATTTCATCATGAGGAGATTCATGTGAAAGGAAAGCACAGTTTTGATATTTTACTGAGCGAACTGGCATTAATCTTATGCTGGTATAATCCTTTTGTCTGGTTAATGCGTAAAGCAATCCGTCAGAATCTGGAATTTCTTACCGATCAGCAAGTGCTGAACAGCGGTGTAGACCGTAAGGCCTATCAATACAGTTTGTTGCATGTTACTAAGCAGGGAGCTGCTATAGGTATCAGCAATCAATTTAATTTCAAAACCCTTAAGCAAAGAATTATGATGATGAATAAAAAGCGCTCTTCAAAATTGCAATTGAGCAAGTATGCGTTCATATTACCTGCGTTTATTTTTGCAGGCGCAGCATTGACTGTGAATCAGGCAGAAGCCAGAATCGAAAAGATTGTATCTGTGACCAAAGCGACAGCTTTAGACGTTAGCCTTCCGACACTAAAGCAGGATACTGTAAAAGTGGTAAAAGTTGTTGGAGAGGCCAATGTGGATAAAACTGTTCAGGAGAAAGTCATCATTAATAAAAGGGATACGACACGCAACAAGATCATTATTCGTTCAGCTTCGTCAGGTAAAGAACCTATGTATGTGGTGAATGGTAAAGAAATAACAAAGGAAGATGTTGCGAATATTCAATCTGAGGAAATAACAGCTATTAATGTGTTGAAAGATGCTTCAGCCACATCTCTGTATGGCAAAAAGGCCGAAAACGGCGTTGTAATGATAACACTTAAGAAAGGTACTTCCAGTGTTGTTAATACTGACCAGGCTACTACTTTTAAGAGAGATACAACTGACACGAACGTTAGCGGTAAGGTTACGGGTGTGAGAATTTTGAATAGCAACAGCAAAGACGCAGGGGTATCTCAACTACGTATCCATGGACTAAAAGAAGGTAAAGATCCTATGGTAATCATTGACAATAAAATTCAGGAGGGAAGTAAAAGTTTAAAGGATATAGATCCTAATTCCATAGAATCTATAGAAATTTTAAAAGACGCAGCGGCAACCGTATTGCATGGTAGCAGAGGTGAAAATGGAGTTATTAAGATTACGACGAAGAAGAAACAAATAGAAGAAGATACGGTCAAAAAATAAAAGGAGTTATAAGCGTATCTGATAAAGAGAATAAAAAAGACCGGAAATATTTTCCGGTCTTTTTTATTTATTCATATTGGTCATCGTTAGTTCTATTCCAATATTGATAAAACTGTTGACCATCTGTACGGACCGTTCTATAAGAGCAGGTAACTCTTTCTGCTCATCATTATCAAACGGAGCAAGTACATAATCTGCCTGACGCCCCTTAGCAAAATTGTCACTGATTCCGAAGCGAAGTCTTGGGTATGCCTGTCCTCCACAGAGTGCTTCTATAGATTTTAGTCCGTTATGTCCGGCACTGCTACCTTTTGGTTTGAGACGTATGGTACCAAACGGAAGTGCCAGATCATCCACTATAACCAGAAGATTAGCGATCGGTACTTTTAGTTGCTGCATCCAGAAATTGACCGCCTTACCGCTAAGGTTCATGTAAGTCGTTGGTTTGATAACATAGACGTTATGTCCGCGTTGCTTATATTCTGCATAATATGCATGCTTCAGTGTTGAAAAAGATCCCCCTGCCTGAGCGACCAATTCATCTGCGACCATAAAACCAATATTGTGACGTGTATCCTGATATTCACGTCCTATATTGCCCAAGCCTACAATTAGATAATTCATTTCTTTCTTAAACTTTGTCTGCAAAAATAATAAAATCCTACTTTGTAAGTGGATTTTCTGCTATAAACTATAGGATTCGTGTGGAATAAAGATGAATTCAGACAGTAAAGAAAAAGGCACCGGAATTTACCGATGCCTTTTTGCAATATGGTTGATAATCGTGATTAACGATTATTTTTTACCACCTTTAGCTGCCTTAGCTGCTTCCTGCTCTGCCTGACGCAATGCACGTGACATAACAACTGAAACGATAGTATCGTCAGAGTTGTTTAAGATTTTAGCATCTTTCAACTGAACCTGAGCAACACGTACTGATTTACCTACTTCTAAAGATTCCATAGGAACTTCGATAGATTGAGGCAAGTTGTTAGGAGTAGCTTTAACGCGAAGTGTACGCAGTTTTTGAACTAATTTACCCCCCATTTTAACACCTGGAGAAGTGCCAGTCAATGTTACAGGGATATTTACAGAAACTTCTTTCTCATCATTTAACTCTAAAAAGTCAATGTGAATAACTAAGTCTGTTAAAGGGTGGAATTGAGCGTCTTGAACGATTGCTTTAGATTTTTTTCCATTGATGTCTAATTCTACGAATACAACTTCCGGAGTGTAAAGCACTGGTTTCAAATCAGCTGCGGATACAGATAGGTGTGTCTGAGTACCACTACCGTAAAGAACTGCAGGTACCTGACCTTCGTAACGCAATTCTTTTGCATCTCTTTTCCCTACGTTCTGTCTTGCAGAACCGCTAATAGCAATTGATTTCATGTTTTAATTTATTAAAATTTGAGGTGCAAAGATAGAAATTAAAAAATTAAAAGTCAAAATTAAAAAATCAAAATGCCTGACGTACTGTGTGTCGCAGGAATCTGAAGATCTGATTATATTTAATTTTCCCTCCTGATCTTTGCCCCGGTATATCTTAGTCTACCTGAAAAAGATCAGATATAGAGCTGTGCTCATTTACATTTTTGATTGCATTAGCAAACAGATCGGCTGTAGATAATACTTTGATCTTACTGCATGTGCTCATCTTGTCAGCATCCAGTTTGATGGTATCTGTTACAATCATTTCTGTAAGGACAGAGTTTTCGATGGTTTCGTAGGCTTTTCCTGAAAGTACAGCGTGTGTACATACTGCACGGACAGATTTCGCTCCGTTTTCCATGATCAGAGCAGCTGCTTTAGATAAAGTTCCTGCTGTGTCACAGATATCATCGATCAATACCACATCCTGTCCTGTTACATCTCCGATGATAGACATAGATTCAATCTCATTAGCACGTTTACGGCGTTTGTCACAGATGATAACCTCAGCGTTGAAGAACTTTGCAAATGTACGTGCACGATACGAGCCTCCCATGTCTGGCGATGCGATTGTCAGATTAGGAAGATTCAATGATTTGATGTACGGTACGAAGATGACAGATCCGTCAAGGTGATCTACCGGAATATCAAAGAATCCCTGAATCTGTGCAGCGTGTAAATCCATTGTCATAATGCGGTGAGCGCCTGATGCTGTGATCAGATTTGCGATCATTTTGGCTCCGATAGCTACACGTGGTTTGTCTTTGCGGTCTTGGCGGGCAAATCCGAAATAAGGAACTACTGCAGTAATGTAGTGAGCGGAAGCTCTTTTTGCAGCATCAATCATCAACAACAGCTCCAAAAGATTGTCAGTAGGCTGATTGGTGGATTGGATCAGGAAAACATCGCTGCCACGCACTGATTCATTGTAGAATGGCTGGATCTCTCCGTCACTGAATTTTGATAATGTTTTGTCCCCAAGAGGTTTTCCGTAAGATTTTGCGATTTTTTCTGATAATTCCTGTGTGCCGGAACCAGCAAATAATTTTACGGTGTTAAATTGCAAAGGCATGGTGAGTGTTTTTGTATAAGGATTAGAATAGAATTTACTTCAATAAATTTCTTTATAATGTACTTAAAGTTGTCCCACCTGGATTCGAACCAAGACAAACAGTACCAAAAACTGTCGTACTACCCTTATACTATAGGACAATCGTGGCAAAAGCGCTTGCTGATGTTGGGGCAAAGTTATGTAAATGTTTTATAATCGCAAAGATCACGTTATGCAAATTTAAAGTATTCCGAAAAAACCTTTAAAAATCAATTTCAGAGATGGTTGTGTGTATGAAAATGTGAAGGACAGGGGAGTAACGAATAACAAAAAAAGAGAACCGTTTTTGCGATTCTCTTTTTTTGTTGTCCCACCTGGATTCGAACCAAGACAAACAGTACCAAAAACTGTCGTACTACCATTATACTATGGGACAAACTTATCAGCATAGCCTGCTAATATGTGTCAAAGATAGGCAAATGTTTTAAATAATCAAAACTAAACCGGATCAAAAAACTGTCTGTCGGAGCTGTGAAGGGAATAAAATAAAAAAAGAGAACTGCTTTTGCAATTCTCTTTTTTTGAGTTGTCCCACCTGGATTCGAACCAAGACAAACAGTACCAAAAACTGTCGTACTACCCTTATACTATAGGACAATCACGTCTTGAAACGTTGTGTTTCATTTTGACGATGCAAATATACGGGGCTTTTTTATTTCTCCAAAACTTTTTTTACGAATTTCTATATCGGGTCTGATTTTCAGTAAAATAATTTATTTCGCTCTTTGGCGAAGACCTGATTCGGGGATGTGCAGAGGTTAATATAGCCTTCAGAAATTGAAATTTTGTGTTAAAAAAGCATAATATTGTTCCTAAGTCCGTTTGTATTCCTTATTTTCGGAGCGTATTATCAAAATACCAGCATAAATTTATGAATTATACTAAAATTAATAACCTGCTTGGCTGGCTGTGCGCTATTATTGCTACAGTAGTGTATGTGATGACCGCCGAAAGAACGGTGAGTTGGTGGGACTGTGGTGAGTTTATAGCCTCAGCATACAAACTTCAGATCGTTCACCAACCTGGAGCTCCTTTATTCTTAATGCTTCAAAACATCTTCTCTAACCTTGCAATGGGGGATACGATGCGTATCGCATTCTGGATGAATATCGGTTCTGCTGTTTCCAGTGGATTGACTATTCTGTTTTTATTCTGGACAGTAACGGCTTTAGCCCGTAAAGTGCTGGTCACTCAGGGTGAGGAGATATCTTCCGTCGCATTGATCCAGATTATGGGTGCTGGTATCGTAGGAGCATTAGCATACGCATTTACAGATACATTTTGGTTTTCTGCTGTAGAATCTGAGGTATATGCCATGTCATCACTATGTACTGCCGTAGTATTCTGGGCTATATTGAAGTGGGAGCATCATGCAGATGAACAGGGCGCAGATAAATGGCTGGTATTTATTGCCTATGTAATGGGACTTTCCATTGGTGTTCACTTATTGAATT
The DNA here is from genome assembly GCF_016725325.1 of Sphingobacterium spiritivorum. Classification (NCBI taxonomy): domain Bacteria; kingdom Pseudomonadati; phylum Bacteroidota; class Sphingobacteriia; order Sphingobacteriales; family Sphingobacteriaceae; genus Sphingobacterium; species Sphingobacterium spiritivorum. Next base: position 997,069 of record NZ_CP068083.1, on the reverse strand, counting down.
TATTGGCTATTCCTGCTATTGCATTGGTGATCTATTTCCGCAGAACAAATAAAGCTACTTCAAAAGGGGCTGTCTCCGCCTTGTTATTAGGCGTTGTGATCTTAGGGCTTATACTTTGGGGTATTATACAATTCTCTGTCAAATTCGCAGCTTACTTTGATTTGTTCTTTGTGAATACATTGGGACTTGGTTTCGGTTCAGGAGTTACTTTCTTCCTGCTATTACTGATCGGAGCCTTGATTTTCGGAATTTGGTATTCTGTCAAAAAATTAAAACCGCTGTTAAATATAGCGTTGTTGTGTACTGCATTTGTAATCTTCGGATATAGTTCATTTGCCATGATCATGGTACGTGCAAAGGCAAATCCTACACTGAATAACAGTGATCCGGAGAATGCTTTTACATTCCTGAGCTACCTTAACAGGGAGCAATACGGTGATGAGCCGCTGATGAAAGGTAAATATTTTGATGCCGAACCAATCAGTTCCAAAGAAACTGGTAATGTATACCGGAAAGACGGGAATAAATATGTAGTGGCTAAGAAAAAAGTGGATTATGAATATAGCCGTGAAACGATCTTTCCACGCATATACAGTGACCGAGGTGGCCATCCTATGTATTATCGGGATTACCTTAATTTAGGTGAAAATGAGCAACCTACATTCGGAGACAATCTTAAATTTTTCTTTGGCTATCAGATAGGTCATATGTATGGCCGCTATTTCCTTTGGAATTTTGCCGGCAGACAGAATGATCAGCAAGGCAACGGAACATTTACGGAAGGCAACTGGATCTCGGGTATCAAACAGCCGGTTGATCAGATGCACGTAGGTGGACAGAAGGCATTGCCAACTTCTGTTATTACTGATCCGTCTTATAACAAATACTTCTTCTTACCGCTTATCATTGGTCTGATCGGTGCATTCTGGCATTTCGGCAGAAGACAGCGTGATGCAGGTATTGTCGGACTTTTGTTTTTCTTTACAGGATTGGCTATTGTACTTTACCTGAATCAATCTCCGCTGCAACCACGTGAACGTGATTATGCTTATGCCGGATCTTTCTATGCATTTAGTATATGGATAGGTTTGGGTGTCGTAGCTATAGCAGACTTTCTGAGAAAGAAAGTAGATCCTAAACTGGCCGGATACATTGCTACAGCAATCTGTATCATCGGAGGTCCGGTTATTCTTATTGCACAAAACTGGAATGATCATAATCGATCAGAAAAATATCTGGCTCGTGACATGGCCCGCAATTATCTGGAGTCTTGTGCGCCTAATGCCATCTTATTTACCTATGGTGATAATGATACGTATCCATTATGGTATGTACAGGAAGTCGAAGGATTCCGTACGGATGTAAGGGTAGTCAATCTGAGTTTATTAAGCTCGGATTGGTACATGAAGCAGATGATGCAGAAAGTAAATAACGCGGATGCATTACCTATGAATATTGATCCTGAAAAGATCAAAGACGGAGTCCGTGATATTATTTACTATCAGGATGCCGGTATTCCGGGTTATGTAAATGTTAAAGACCTGTTGACCATCATGTTGTCAGACGATCCTGAGTATAAGGCACAGTTGCAGAGTGGAGAGATGGTTAACTACCTTCCAACAAAGAAAATGTTCCTGCCGGTTGATAAACAAGCGGTACTTGCTAATAAAGTCGTGCCTCAGGACTGGAATGACGCCATTACAGATTCACTCGTGTGGACGTATAATAAAAATATCGTTTCCAGAGCAGAATTGGCTATGATGGCCGTGATTGCCAATAACAATTGGAAGAGACCTGTCTACTTTACTATTACTGTTCCTGATGATAACTATATGGGATTAGACCGTTATCTGGTTTCAGAAGGATTTGCACTTCGCCTAATGCCTGTGGATATGGGCATAAAAGAAGGAGGAGGCCGTGCACTTATAGATCCGGCTGCGGTATATACTAATGTGCTGAATAAATTTAAGTGGGGTAATATTGCTAATGCATCTTATATCGATCCGGATTCTTACCGTTACATTTCACTGTACGTAGGAAGTATTTATGGTGATGCAATCTCTCGTCTGGAGGCACAGGGAAAAATGACCGAAGCCAAAAACCTGGCATTAGATGCATACAAAAATATGCCTAAACGTGTCTATGGTATGCCGGAGACATTGAGTTACTGGACGGTTATCGAAGCATTGTACAAAACGGGTGAAAAACAAAAAGCTGACGAGATACTGTCACGTAACCTGAAATTCATTAAGGAGAATATTGCTTACTACCAGGCTATTGCGGAAACAAAACCGGATCTGGAAGGACGTAATATACAATATGGATTTTATGCGCTATCAAGATATAAAGATATATTAGCAACGCAAGGGAATAATCCGTTGGCAAAAGAAGTAGACGGCCTGATCAATCAGTTGACACAGCAGTATCATATACAGCAATAACAGATTGTCAGCTTGTCAAAATGATATGTTGACACTTTAGTAATGAAATGGAAAGACCCGGATTCGTAAAGAGTCCGGGTCTTTTGTTATTCGGTTCGATCTCATCTCTAAGAAGAAGGTAAAATTCAGATGTTGTATTTCTATTGTTTGGAAGACACAGCCGCTAACAGCTGTAATTTTAGGAGACAGGAATATACAGTATATGGGAAAATAAACTAAAAGTTGGAGATTAGTTGGAGAATATTTGTAAGTTTAGTTCCATAAACCTACAAAATGAAAAATCAATTAAAGCTTTGGGATGCTGTCATGATCGTAATGGGATCAATGATCGGTAGCGGTATTTTTATTGTCTCTTCTGATATTATGCGACAACTGGGGTCTGGTTGGTGGATGATTATTGTATGGTTAATTACAGCGGTAATGACCGTTGCAGCAGCAATATGTTATGGCGAATTATCTGCTCTATTCCCAAAAGCCGGAGGGCAGTATACCTACCTTACAGAGGTTTTTGGAAAAATGACAGGGTTTCTATATGGTTGGAGCCTGTTCACCGTTATCCAGACGGGTACCATTGCAGCTGTAGCTGTAGCTTTTGGTAAGTTTACAGCCTACCTGATTCCGGAGTTAAATAATGCTGCTCCAATATTGCAGTACGGAGATATTAAGATTACCTGGATTCAGATAATAGCGATCTCTATTATCCTCCTGCTTACCTTTATCAACACAAAGGGAGTACAGAGCGGAAAAATTGTTCAATCCATCTTTACGAGTTCCAAGATCCTGGCTTTAGTCGTCCTGATTGTTGGCGGTATCTTTATGATCAGGCAAAACTTTTTTACCGAAAACCTGGCATATGGTCTTCAGGCGTTTCAGAATCTTAAAGGAGAAGGCTGGAAAGAGATTTCAGGGAGTCTGGTCATGGGAGGAGTGGCAGCAGCGATGGTTGGTGCGGTATTCAGCAGCGTGGCCTGGGAAAATGTGACATTTGTTGCCGGAGAGATTGATAATCCAAAGCGAAATGTTGTCCGTGCCATGGTTATGGGTACAGCATTGGTGATGGTGCTTTATTTGTTCTGTAATTTTATTTATCTGGCTGCATTAGGTCGCGATGAAATTGCGTTTGCGGAGAATGACAGGGTCGCAGTAGCAGCAGCTGAAAAGATACTTGGCCATAGTGGAACAATTATTATGGCTATTCTGGTTATGATCTCCACATTCGGCTGTGTCAATGGTATCGTTCTTTCCGGTGCGCGGGTATTCCAGACTATGGCCAAGGACGGTTTGTTTCTGCGTTTGGCAATCACCAATAATAAGCATGGTGTTCCTGAAAAATCACTTTGGATTCAAGGGATTTGGGCTTCCTTATTATGTCTGAGCGGACAGTATGGAGATTTGTTGGATATGATATCTTTTGTGATTGTGCTGTTCTACATGCTGACCGTATTTGGAGTCATGTGGTTAAGATGGAAAAAGCCAAATCTGGAACGACCTTACCGAACGTTCCTTTATCCGTTGACGCCTGTTTTATACTTACTGATAGGAACTGCTTTCTGTATACTGTTGATCGTTTTCAAACCGCAGTATACGTGGCCGGGATTTATTCTGGTCTTAATCGGTGTACCGGTGTATTATTTTATTAACAGACGCAAAAAAGTGGATGTCGGATAAGTGTAACCTTTTTACAGCGATTGATTTTATACAGGAAAAAACAAGAGCAAATTACTCTTTTTCCAAAAAAAATGGTAGGTTTGCCTAAATATTCCTTTAATGAAACAGTCGATTTTATTAGACGGTCCCAAATTTCAAATTACAATCAAGAGACTTTGCCAACAATTGATTGAAAATCATGGTGATTTTTCAAATGCAGCATTGGTGGGTATTCAGCCCAGGGGCACGTATTTAGCTAAACGTTTATCCAAAGAATTGGAAATTATGCTGGGCCATCCGGTTCCTACAGGTATTCTGGATATAACATTTTTCCGTGACGATTTCAGACGTGAAGGTTCTAACCCACTCCTTGCCAACAGTACAGAGATAGATTTTATTGTAGAAGGTAAAAATGTCATTTTTATAGATGATGTGCTATGGACAGGGCGTACCATTCGTTCTGCTATGGATGCTATTCAGGCATTCGGAAGAGCCAAAAGAATAGAATTACTGGTGTTGGTAGACCGCCGTTTTTCACGTCAGATACCTATTGAACCCGATTATATCGGCATACAGGTAGACTCCATCGATTCGCAGAAAGTTGCAGTGAACTGGGAAGAGGTCGACGGTATGGACAGCATTACATTACTGACAGAAAAAAAATAAATATTACAACTCTATAACTTGATATAAATGTCATCTTCAGCAGAACAACTAAGTACACGTCACCTCTTAGGAATAAAAGATCTGAATGAAAAGGATATTAATTTGATTCTCGATACCGCTGCGAACTTCAAAGATGTCCTCAACCGTCCTATTAAGAAAGTGCCTTCTCTTAGAGATATTACTATTGCCAATGTGTTTTTTGAGAACTCCACACGCACAAGATTGTCGTTTGAGTTGGCTGAAAAAAGACTTTCTGCGGATACTATCAATTTTGCCGCTTCATCATCATCGGTGAGTAAAGGGGAAACACTGATTGATACGGTCAATAATATTTTGGCAATGAAGGTCGATATGATTGTTATGAGACACCCCTATGCCGGAGCTGGAGTATTCCTGAGCAAGCATGTGGATGCACAGATTGTTAATGCCGGAGACGGAGCACATGAACATCCGACACAGGCATTGTTAGATTCGTTCTCTATTCGTGAACGTTACGGAGATGTTGCAGGGCGTAAAGTGGCGATTATAGGAGATGTTCTGCATTCCCGTGTAGCCTTATCTAATATTCTTTGTCTTCAGAAACAAGGTGCGGAGGTAATGGTCTGCGGACCGACAACTTTGATTCCGAAATATATACAGTCTTTGGGCGTAAAAGTTGAGCATGATCTTAGGAAAGCACTCAACTGGTGCGATGTTGCCAATATGTTGCGTATACAGCTAGAACGTCAGGATATTGCTTACTTTCCATCTCTGCGTGAATATTCCATGCTTTACGGATTAAATAAGGAAATCCTGGATTCATTGGATAAAGAAATCATCATTATGCATCCTGGCCCTATTAATCGGGGTGTGGAGATCACTTCTGATGTTGCCGACAGTAAACATTCTATTATCCTTGATCAGGTCGAAAACGGAGTTGCAGTACGGATGGCTGTACTCTATTTATTAGCAGGTAAAAGAGGATAATAAAACTCAAAATAATGATATGATCAAACGCCACTGGCCCTAAGCCAGTGGCGTTTGATTTTACAGAGATGTTTAGAGATTTTATCATCTTAATTTTCCGCTGTTCATAAGATATTTAATACGGTGTTTAAGGGGTAATTAGTCCTGTGATTGTCTTTGTATAGGAAGATATAATGGGAACGATAAGGAAAAGAAATATCCTGCTGATTTTTTTTGAGAGGGTATATTTTTTTTGTTAAATGTACGTTATAGTATCAGTTCCTAACAGGTGTTAATAACTTTTGAGGAAAACTTGCTTATGAAGTTCTAATTTAGTATTTTGAAATAGGTGTATCCCGCAAGTACGCGTTGTGAAAAAGTATACTTTCAAAGCCGTATTGCACCCGCAAAAAAGAAGATTTAATAGAAAAAGATTACTTCGTTATTATGAATAAAAATATTTACAAAGTAGGTATTGCTCTGAGTTTAATGACCACGCCGGTTTTTGCGCAGCAAACGGCCTGGCAAGATCTGAATAAAGCCTTCAAGTCCGGTATGGAGCTTTTTGAGAGAGGAAAATTCAGTTCAGCATCCAAACAGTTTGATAAAGTGGAAGAGATCAGGACCAAATCTACTTTGCAATTAGATGAAAATGAAGAGTTGACGCTGCTGAAAGAGAATGTACGCTACTACCAGGCAATCTGTGCGCTGGAGCTTGGAGATTCAGATGCTGAAGGGAGATTTTTGAAGTATATCAAAGATTACCCGGCAAGTCCTAATTCTAAAGCGGCATATTTCCAGATAGGCCGTTCGTATTATGCGAAAAAAGACTATAAAAAAGCCATCGAATGGTTTACTAAGATTGATGGTAAAAATCTGGCCGGTGCCGAAAATACAGAGTACCGTTTTAAATTAGCATATTCCCGGTTTATGACAGAAGATTATACTTCTGCAAAACCTGTATTTGAATCACTGAAAGACCAAAAAAGTGAATATCAGGAAGCATCTATCTATTACTACGCATATTTGTGCTATCTGGATGCGGAATATAAAACTGCACTTAATGAATTTGAACGCCTTCAGGGATCAAAAACCTATGAAAGCAGTTACCCGTATTATATCACAGCGCTATACTTTCTGGACAAGCGATATGATGATGTACTGAACTATGCGCTGCCAATCCTGCAGACAACGAAACAAGATAACGAAACAGATATGTTCCGTGTTATTGCAGCGACGTACTTTATCAAAGGCGATCTGAAAAAATCGAAAGAATATTACGATAAATTCCAGGCTCAGGATCAAGGCAAAACACAGAATAATCAGGACAGTTACCAGATCGGTTATATAAATTACAAGCTGGGTGATTATGATAAAGCAATCACGGAGCTCGAAAAAATGACCGAACCGGATGCTTATTACCAAAGTGCCATGATCACATTAGGTGATGCCTTCCTGAAAAAGGGAAATAAACAAAGTGCGCGTAATGCTTTTTTCCGTGGATCGAAATTAGACTTTGATCCTCAACTGAAGGAAGAAGGACTTTTCAATTATGCTAAGTTGTCTTATGAACTGGAGTTTCACCAGGTCGCTTTGGATGCTATTCAGGAATACATGAAGACCTATCCAAACAATGTCCGTAATGAAGAAGCACAGACATTGTATGCCGAGATTCTGTTGAGTACGAAGAATTACCGGGCTGCAGTGGATGTATTGGAGTCGGTTAAGAAAAGAGGTAAAGAAGCTAATGCGGCTTATCAGAAAGTAACGTATTACCGCGGTCTGGAATACTATAATGAGCGTGCATTTGAAAATGCAATATCCATGTTTATGCGTTCTGAAGCTAACCGTTATGATGAAGAGATCAATGCATTGGCTATTTACTGGAAAGCAGAGGCGATGTATGAGGTCAGAAAATATAAAGAGGCAACCGCTAATTTTAATAAATTTCTGAGTCTTCCTGCAGCCAGAAATACAGATGTCTATAATTATGCAAATTATGCGTTAGCATATGCAGCTTTCAGAAATGAAAACTACAATACATCGGCAAACTACTTTGAACGTTTTCTTTCCATGGGCGGCAAAGAGGGGATCGAACTTAATACCCGTAATGATGCTATTGCCCGTCTGGCAGATTCGTACTTTTCACTCAAGAATTACGGTCGTGCCATGACTGAGTATGACAAGCTGATCAATTCCAAAGCACAAAGTCAGGATTATGCTTTATTCCAGCGTGGTGTTATTCAGGGATTACAAGGAAATAGCAGCGGTAAGATTGCTACCCTGCAATCTGTAGTACAAAAGTATCCGAAGTCCAACTATGCAGATGATGTGGCTTTTGAGATTCCGTACACCTACTTTACATTGGGACAGTATGATCAGGCGATTTCAGGACTGCAAGCAATGGTGGAAAAATACCCTAGAAGCAGCTACGTTCCACGTGCTTTAGTGACTATCGGTCTGGTACAGTATAATCAGGATAACAATGATGCTGCTTTAAAAACGTTCCAACGTGTGGTAGATCAGTATTCTACTACAGACGAGGCTAAGCAAGCAATGCGTTCGATTGAGAATATTTACCTGGATAAAGGAGATGCAACAGGATATATCCGTTATGCAACAGGTACAAATATCGGAGATCTTTCGACATCAGAACAAGATTCCCGCGCATTCTCTACGGCAACTACACTATTCTCCAGAGGTAATTATCAGGGAGCGGTAGAAGCAGTGAATGCATATTTTGATAAATTCCCGAAACCTATTCAGGAAAAATATGCTCGATTTATCCGTGCAGAGAGTAACGCAGCTTTGGGTAAAAATCAAGAAGCACTACACGATTACAACATTATTCTGAATGACTGGACAAGTGCTTATACAGAACGTGCATTAGTCAGTGTTTCTCAGTTGTACCTGAAGCAAAAACAATACAATGAAGCTGTACAGCAATTGAAAAAACTGGAACTGACTTCAGAATACAAGTCTAATTATGCGTACGCAATCAATAATCTTTTGGTAAGTTATTTCAATATCGGAGATTACAAGGAGACATTGAACTATGCTACATTAGTCAAAAACTATGAAAAGTCTTCGGAGGAAGAAATAGGTACAGCACACCTTTATGCTGCAAAAGCATACCTGGCAACAAGCAAGCCTGCTGAAGCAACTAAAGAGCTGAATCTTGCTGCGTTGAAAAGTAAGACAGCAACAGGAGCAGAAGCGAGATACTTAGTGGCTGAGCAGCAGCTGAAAGCGAAAGAATACGATAAAGCAATTAAATCTGCTTTTGATATTTCAGATACGTTTTCTTCGTATGACTATTGGGTAGCAAAAGGATTTATTTTGATGGCAGATGCATATACCGGTAAGGGAGATGCATTCCAGGCAAAATCAACTTTAGAGAGTATCATCGATAACTACGAAAATAAGGAAGATGGTATCCTGAAAACTGCTAAAGAAAAATTACAAAAATTAAATACAACAAAGAAATAGGAAATAATGATGAAGTTGCAAAATACTGTGTTTAAGAAATGTGCCGTAGTAACCTTGTTATTAGGCGCAGGTTTTAATGGATTTGCTCAGCAAGAGCCTACAGACAAAAAACCAGTAACGATTGATTCGTTTGATGTTGTGCGAGATTATAAGCCTATTCTTGCAGATGCGGTGAAAATCCGCCGTAGTCCTGACATGACCAACAAAAGAAGCTACATGCCAAAATTAACATACGGAAATGTGGTAGATAAAAAATTGGACATCAATACCGGTCTTTACAAACTGGATGTTAAGGAAACTCCTTTTTCTCAGATTAATGATCAGACCAGCAATTATGTGAAATTAGGTATTGGTAATTTTAATACTATTCTTGGGGAGGGTTATTTCTCCTATGATCAATATGAAAATGTAAGAATAGGTGGTTTTGTGAAGCATCTGAGCCAAAAGGGTGATATTGAAAACCAACGCTTTTCGAAACAAGAAGTCGGTGTATTTGGCAGACGTGTGTATGATGCGTTTACCGTTGACGGATTAGTGGGGTATAATCGTTATGCGACCCGCTTTTACGGAAATCCATTGGATGTAAACGGAGTATCACTGAATCCGGATCCGGAAAAACAGGCTTTCAATGATATCTATTTCACCGGAGAGCTGACCAGCAACTACGATGCGAATAATGAAAATGCACTGAGCTACTCCGCAAAAGCAGATGCTTATACATACAAAGATCAGTTTGCCGCTAAGGAAAACTCTATCGCATTATCCGGTTACCTGAACAAAAGAATGCGCGCATTCAATATCGGAGCCAATCTTAGTGTAGATGTAAATAGCATTAACGGTACAGATAATGTAGATGGAAAAACAAAGAACTCTGTTGCCAGTATCAATCCTTACATCAGCTTCAAAGGCGATAATTATGTGATTACATTGGGTGCTAATTTAGTGTCAGAATTCGGAGATTCTTCCCGGTTCAATGTCTTCCCTTCTGCAGAAGTAGACTTCTCCTTAGTTCCTGAATATATTCATTTGTTCGGGGGGGTAAATGGAAATGTCAAAAAAGCATCTTTGCGCTCCTTCACCAATCAGAACCCTTACCTGAGCCCTGATCTGAGCATGATCAATACTATAGAAAGACTGAATTTCTTTGGGGGTATTAAAGGAAATGCCGGAGCAACATTTGGCTATAAGGTACAGGTAATGTATAAACAGATCGAGGGACTTCCTTTATTTGTCAATAACAGAGAAACACCTTACCGTTTTGATCTTGTTTACGACGGATTGGGCGAAGATGCTGCTAAATATTTCGGCTTACAGGGAGAGATCAATGTTCGTTTATCGGATGTGGTCAATTTAGGTGGTCGTCTGAATATTGATCAGTACACTATGCAACAGGAAGAAGAAGCATGGCATATGCCTAAAATGAAACTGGCAGCAAACGCACGTTTCAACATCTCTGAAAAACTTTATATCGATGCAGAGGCATTGTTCCAGGGAGATACATATGCCCGTGAATATACATACACCGTCAATGGAAGTACAGTAGATATTTCTCAAGGATATAAGAAAGTAACATTACCATCTTTCTTTGACCTGAATGCCGGAGCAGAGTACCGCGCAACTAAACATTTAGGGATCTTTGTGAAAGCAAATAATATATTCAATAAAGAATACCAACGCTACCAGTACTATCCGCGTTTAGGATTTAATATACTGGGAGGGCTTAATTACTCATTTTAATTTAAAATAGTAACTTTGCGTCCCAACGATATTGATAAGGATGAATTTAGGAAAAAGCATAAATCATGTACTGAAAAGACACACCGAAGTAAAGGTGGATGGAATAGGTGTCTTTAAGCGAAAACATACTCCTGCGACTTTTGATCAAAGTCGCAATGCTTTTTTACCGCCTATCAATTATCTGGAACTGGATACACAGGGAGATACAGGCTATGACTTTGTCACCTATGTGCAGCGGCAACAACAGGTAGATCGTCATCAGGCCGAGGCTATTGTTCAAACGGAAGTTAGCAAGATCAAAGAAGAGTTATTGCAGTCCGGTCAGGCCAAACTGGATGATCTGGGATATTTGGTCAACTATGGAAATACTTATGTATTTAAACCTTTAGATCTTACCGGATTTCATTTTGAACCAATACAGGAAGTAAACGATAAGATCCGAAGTTTAGAAAAAGAAATTATTCCACCACAGGAAATAATACCAGCCGGGGTAACGCCTCCCGCAATACCAGTACCGGTAGTACCTGTAGAGAAAGAGCAGCCAACTCCTGTAATACAGGAACCCGTGAATACGGTCAGAGAAGAGTTTGTTTTTGAAGATGAGCGAAGATCGAGTAACACCATCTGGTATATTATTTCAGCAGTAATAGCAATTGGTCTGATAGGAGGACTGTACTATTGGGATACCTACTATAATAAGCCGCAGACGCCTGCTCCTGTTGTAAATCAGGATACATTGAAAGATACAATTCCTTCGACTCCGGTAAAAGATACAGTGGCGTCATTAGTACCGTTAGATACAACAGTTCATGAGGTACCGGCAAAGGATAGTGTAGAAATTCATCCCGGAGCGAAAGAACCACAAACCGGGCATGAATACCAGATCGTTATCGGATCACATGCAGGATGGACAATGGCAAAAGAACAGGTAGATGCCATGCATAAAAAAGGATATACACAAGTCTATATCCATGAAAGCAAGAAATCCAAGAAATGGAAAAAAGTAGTATGGAAATCATTTTCTACACTTGAAGAGGCACAGAAGGAACTGAAACACGTTCAGGAGACGATTGAACCTCAGGCCTTCTATGAACGGATAAAGAATTAAACTGAAAACTAGAACATTAAATATTTAAATAGCATTATGTCATTGATTCAAGACACAGCATTAGCATTAGACTCGTTAGGTCAGGCAGCACAGCAACCTATACAGATGGCGACACAGGAAGAAACAAATCTGATCCAGCTTTTGATGAAAGGGGGATGGATTATGTGGCCTATTGCCTTTTTGTTTTTCTTAGGATTGGTTATCTTTTTGGAGCGTTATATTACCATTCGCAAAGCGTCTAAGTTTGATAACGGATTGATGTCACAAATCAAAAGTAATGTGATGTCCGGTAAACTGGATGCAGCTGTAGCGGTATGCCGTTCCAGTAATACACCACTATCAAGAATGCTGCAGAAAGGTCTCTTGCGTGTAGGTCGTCCTATCAAAGATATAGAAGGAGCAATTGAAAATATCGGTAAGATCGAAGTATCTAAACTGGAGAAAAACATCAATATTTTGGGGATTATTGCAGGTATTGCACCGATGCTTGGTTTCGTAGGTACGATCTTCGGGGTAATCCAGATTTTCCGCGATGTAGAGGCAGTAGGTGGTATTGATATCGGTTCGGTATCCGGAGGTCTTTATGTTAAAATGATTTCTTCTGCATCCGGATTGACTGTAGGTATCCTTGCATATATCGGGTATCATGCGCTTAACATGATGGTAGAGCGTCTGATCCTTAGAATGGAAACGGATGCAGTGGAGTTTATTGACTTATTAGACGAACCGGGAGCATAAGCTATAAGGCTCTTTTAAAAAGGATTTAATTATGAATATTCGTAATAGAAGGAACAGACCTTCTGCCGAGGTACATACTGCAGCATTGAATGATATCATGTTTTTCCTGATGTTATTCTTTCTGTTGGCCTCTGCCGTGTCTAATCCTCAGGTCGTGAAATTACTTTTACCAAGATCCAGTGCGGGAGAACAGTCCGTGGCTAAAAAAACCATGACAGTATCTATCACAAGTGATCTGCAGTATCATGTAGATAAACAAATAGTTCCATACGAGAGTCTGGAATCGTTAATACAATCAAGAATGGCATCCGGAGAAGAATTGACTATTATGCTTTATGCAGACAGCAGTGTTCCTATCCAGAATGTAATTTCTGTCATGGATGTAGCGAACAGGTTAAAAATTAAGTTAGTATTAGCAACAGAGCCGAGAAAAGATAAATAATATTATTACATATTATCTGATCAAAGGGCCTGATTTTTGACTGTTTAATTTTGATTTTTTAATTTTTATTATATCATGCATTATCATCTTCAAGAAGAAAATAACCTTCCTAAAGCATTAGGAATATCCTCCATAATTATGGGGATATTAGTGGCTATAGGTTTTTTCATTGTGTTCAGCAAGGAGTTGCCAAAGATTGGTATGGGAGGTATTATAGTCAACTACGGTACTTCGGAAGAAGGGATGGGAGATGATTATATGAGCGTAGAGGAACCTTCCATGGATCCTAACGCTAATAATGTAAAGCCGGATAAAATTGATCCGACTGAAACACCTACACCAACTCCTACGCAGCAGGTTTCTGATGATGCTGTAGCGACACAGGATATAGATGATGCTCCTGCTATTACCAAGACAGAGAAACCTGTAAAAGTAAAAGCAACAGAGACTACAACAGAGAAGAAAAACAGTACCCCGGCTGTCAACCCGAATGCGCTGTACAAAGGAAAGAAAAATAACGGAACAGGCTCTGGTGATGGTACCGGATCCACTCCCGGTAATCAGGGAAGCAAGTTAGGAGATCCTTTGGCACCGAATTATGGAGAAGGGGGATCAGGGGATGGCAATATGATGTTATCGATTGCCAACAGACGTTTCGTAGTAAGACCAAATATTGATGACAAAGGTCAGCAGTCCGGAAAAGTTGCAGTAGAAATTCGTGTAGCACCTAACGGTACGATTACATATGCACGGGCAGGCGTTAAGGGAACTACATTGCCTGACCGCTCCCTGTGGGAAAAATGTGAAAGAGCTGTACGGGGTGCCCGTTTGAATGAATTAGAAAAAGCACCGGATTCGCAGACAGGAGTTATTGTATTCAACTTCAGAGTTAGATAAGTTTCATTTGCTATGAAAGCATATAAAGAGGTAATCGGGTATCTGTATACTCGATTACCTATGTTTACCCGTGAAGGTGTTTCTGCCTATAAGAAAGACCTGAATAATACCATCGCACTGTGCCAGGCATTAGGCAATCCCCAAGACAAATTCAAATCTATACATATTGCAGGTACGAACGGGAAAGGATCCTCGTCTCATATGCTGGCTTCGGTATTGGCATCAGCCGGATACAAAACAGGTCTCTATACGTCACCGCATTTAGTTGATTTCAGAGAGCGTATCCGGGTCAATGGAGAAGTTATTCCCGAACAGGATGTTATTGAATTCGTAGAATCACAGCAATCTCTTATAGAAAAAGTACAGCCTTCATTTTTTGAAGTGACGGTCGCCATGGCTTTTGATTACTTTGCAAAAGCTCAGGTAGATGTCGCCATTATCGAAGTAGGATTAGGCGGACGTCTGGACAGTACAAACATTATCCGTCCGGAGCTATGTCTTATTACAAATATAGGTATGGATCATATGAATCTGTTAGGAGATACCTTGCAGGAAATAGCAGGGGAGAAGGCTGGCATTATCAAAGCAAATACCCCGGTTGTTATTTCTGAAAGAGATCCGTGTACAGCACAGGTATTTGAAGAGATCGCTGAGACAAAACAGGCCCCGATCCGGTTTGCATCGGATGTATTGGAAGCAACGATTACTTCCCGGCATCTTTCTGGTATGCAGGTATCTGTCACTGACAAAATAACTTCTCTGACAGAACAATATGATCTTGATCTTACGGGGTCATATCAGTTAAAAAATGTAGTGGGTGTTTTAGCGGTAGTTGATGAATTAAATCAGAGAAATTTTAGTATTCCTTCTGACCGGCTCCGGGAAGGCCTGAGCCATGTTCAGCAATATACAGGATTGCAGGGAAGGTGGCAGACAATCTCTACAGATCCGTTGATCATCTGTGACACCGGACATAATGAAGATGGTATTCGTGAAGTTCTTAAGAATATCCTGCTTACACCCTTTAAAAGACTTCATATCGTAATGGGAGCGATGAAAGATAAAGACCTGCAACATATCTTGCCTTTACTTCCGAAAGAAGCCATATATTATTTCTCCAGTCCCGATATGCCCAGAGCGATGCCGGCAGAAGAACTGTCTGCTGCGGCCTTAAGCTATGGTCTGAAGGGAAAACCTTACTCCAGTGTAATGCAGGCGTTCACTGTGGCAAAACAGGCTTATCAGGCAGGGGATTTGGTTTTTATAGGAGGTAGTAATTTTGTGGTGGCAGAGGTTTTGACTGCTCTTGAAAATAAAGTATAAGAAAAGGAGTTACTACACAAGTAGCAACTCCTTTTTAAGCTATCATCGTAAAATTTTCCTAATCATTTACAGTCAACTCACCCCGGATATCTTTTTCTATCCAGTACGCTACATCTTTTTGATCTTCAAATTCTCCCTGTAAGTACATCAGTTTGGTTACTGCTGCTTCAAAGGTCATATCATACCCATTCAGCACTCCGATTGATTTCAGTCCCTGACTTGTTTCATAGCGTCCAAGCTCGACAGATCCCACCTTACATTGAGAGATATTCAGAATATTTTTACCCATATCTATCGCTTCCTTTAACAGGTCGAGAAACCATTCATCTGTAGTCGTATTACCGGATCCAAAGGTTTCCATGACAATAGATCTGACATCCGAATTCAGGATGGTACGGATCGTATTGGCATTCATTCCCGGGAAGAGCTTCAATACAGCCACTCTGTCATCCAGTTTGGTATGCAGGATAAATTGTTTATATCTGTTGTCTAATAAGGCTTCATTGTTATACTTGAGGTGTATACCGGCTTCTACAAGAACAGGGTAGTTTGGAGAGCGGAAAGCTTCAAATTTGGCTGAATTGTATTTGAAAGAACGGTTTCCTCTGAATAATTTGTTGTCAAATAAGATACAGACCTCCTGAATAAGAGACGTTCCGTTTTCCTGAGCAGATGCAATTTCCAATGCCGTCATCAGATTTTCACGGGCGTCAGTACGGATTTCTCCGATAGGAAGTTGTGACCCTGAAAGGATAACCGGTTTTTGTAATCCCTCCAGCATAAAACTCAAAACAGAAGCTGAAAATGCCATTGTATCTGATCCGTGAAGAATCACAAACCCGTCATAGTGCTCATAGTTTTGCTTCACAATATTAGCCATCTCAATCCAAACGGTTGGATTCATATTAGAGGAGTCAATGATGGGTGTGAAAGAATGTACTGTGAGTTTATAATTCAGTCTGCTCAGATCCGGCAGATTCCGGGCAATAAGCTCAAAGTCGAAAGGTACAAATGATCCGGTCTGCTCATCTTTGACCATTCCGATGGTACCGCCTGTATAGATAATAAAGATATTATGCATGTCTTATTTTATATTCCGAATATACGTTTTGAATTTGCTGTGGTGACAGCTGCTACTTTTTCGATCCCGACTTCATGCAGATCGGCTACTTTCTCTGCTATGTAATGTAAATAGCTGCTTTCATTTGGCTTGCCCCTAAACGGAACCGGAGCCAGATATGGAGCGTCAGTTTCCAGGACGATATGTTCCAGATCGATTTCTTTTACAACAGCATCCAGACCCGATTTTTTATAAGTGACTACACCGCCTATCCCTAATGCAAATCCAAGATCAATAGCTCTTTTGGCCTGATCTAAAGTACCTGTGAAACAATGTAAGACACCGAAGAGCTTATCATCTTTAAGTTCATCGAGTAACTCAAACAATTCATCAAAGGCTTCTCTGCAATGTATATCTATAGGCAATCGCAAATCTTTAGCCCATTGTACCTGAATACGGAATGCTTCTTTCTGAATATCCAGGGTTGTTTTATCCCAATACAGGTCAAGTCCGATTTCGCCTATAGCATATACTTTATGTATGGATAAAGCCTCTTCAATGGAGGACAATTCTTCTCTATAGTTTTCTTTTACATCGCAGGGATGAAGACCCAGCATTGGAAAACAGTTTTGAGGATAAGCACGCACCGTATCCATTACTTTTGGAATAGATTCGGTATTTACATTCGGTAAAAATATACGTTCAATACCACGGTCAAAGCATCGTTGCATTTGTTCCTCCATTAGCGGAGTTCCAATGTGATAATAAAGATGGGTATGTGTATCTGTTAAAATATAAGGAGTAGGCATGTTAAGATGCTGTTAAATCGTGGCTAAATTTAGCATTTTGTGAACAGACGACCTAATTATAAACGAAAAAACACGATTTGGTTAACCAAATCGTGTTTTTATTAATAAAATTTTAAATTTCTATTTTGTTGTTGGAGTTGCCTGTGTCGTCGGAGCTACATTTAGAGGAGCAGCCTGTGCAGGTGCCGGCTCTGTTTTAGGTCCCGGTACAACATCCACTAGCTCTACTTCAAAGATTAAAGGAGCATATGGAGGAATAGCACCGCCACCACCACGCTCACCATATCCTAATTGAGAAGGAACGATGAAAGTAGCTTTACCACCTTTATTTAATAACTGCAATCCTTCTGTCCAGCCCTGAATTACCGGATCATGACCAATACGGAAACGGATAGGCTCGTATTGACGCATTGCATTGTGAAGTTTGTTCTTTTTAGCCGCTTCAGCATTGTTTGTATCAAATACTTTTCCTGAAGTCAGAGATCCTGTGTAGTTTACCACTACAGTATCACCTATAGCAGGTTTAACACCTTTACCCTGATCTTTGATAACGTACTGAAGACCGGAAGCAGATTTCTTAGGCTCTAATTTGTTAGATTTGATGTATCCGGCAATTTTGCTTTCTTCAGATTTTTTCAAACCTTCTAATTCACCTTCGAAATATTTGTTGATTTGTGCGTAAAGAGCAGAATCAGTCAGGTTACCTTTTTTGAAATGCTTTCTGACTTTGATTGTAAAGGTTACAAATTTATCTGCGAATTCAACTTTAGGCTGGCTCATTTTAGCTGCCATAGTATCTACATTCAGACGGAATACAGCGCTATCGCCTTCACCTAAGAATTTGAACATAGAGTTGTAATCTCCTTTGTAAAGACCCGGGATACTATCTGGTGCAATATTTACGATTTGCGGTAAACCTAATTCGTACGTACTGTTTAATACAGAGTCTCTGTCTGTAGTAATGACCATATCTACAGATAACAAATCACCTGCTTTGGCTTTGTCGCCACCGTTGTCTTTTACTATTTTGTATTCAAGACCGCCGTCCCCTTTTTTAAAGTTTTGGCAAGCAGTTGATAATAATGCAACTGCTGATAATAATAGAATTGATTTCTTCATTTCTGTTTATTCACTATAGTTATTTTATTAATATTTCGTTGTATTCCGGTAATATGGATTTAAACTTATGGACTACACTTTGCAAATCCCCTTCGGAACTTCCGCCTGCCGCATTAAAGTGGCCACCTCCGTTGAAGTGTTTTCTTGCGATCTCATTGCAAGGCACATCACCGATTGAACGCAAAGATAATTTTATTAATTCAGTTCTGTCAATAATTAATGCAGCTAAACGAATTCCTTTTACAGAAAGCGCGTAATTAACTAATCCTTCTGTATCGCCGGTAGTCACCTGAAACTGCTCAAGATCTTGTTTTGACACCGCAAAAAGAGCTGTATTATACTCATGAATGACTTCTAAACGGTTCAGTAAGCAATGTCCGAGAAATTTTAATCTGTTTTCAGTAGAACTGTTATAAATCTGTTCGTGGATCTCCCAGTTGCGGGCTCCGGAGCGGATCAGTTTGGAGATGATCTCATGCACCTGTTCTGTAGTCGATCTGAATCGGAAAGAACCCGTATCTGTCATGATCCCTGCATAAAGACAGGTTGCAATCGCAGGAGTAATTTCAGAAACTTCATCAACACAACCTTCAATAAAGGTATAGATTAATTGGGCTGTCGCAGCAGCCTGAGGATCCCATAAACGGTAATCATCAAATCCTTCAGGATCTAAATGATGATCGATCATGTATTTTTTTGCTGCAGATGCACGAAGTACGCCTTCCATAACATTGGTACGTGAAAGGGCATTGTAATCCAAACAAAAGATAAGAGAAGCTTCATCTATAAGAGATTGACACAATTGCGTCTGATCGGGGTATATTAATACCTCATCCCGACCGGGTAACCAGTCCAAAAATGTAGGGAAGTCAGATGATACAATTATATGGACATCATGATTTTGGCTTTTTAACCAATGGTATAATCCTAATGAAGAGCCTAATGCATCTCCGTCTGGTTTATGATGGGTCGTGATAATTATTTTATCTGATTTGGATAGTATTTCCTTATTCTCGTTTCGTGTCAGCATAGCCAATTTAAGATTGCAAACCTACTATAAAAAATTAGTATTTGGAACTATTTTTTGAATGATTTATTTGATTTTAACCTTTTTTAATAAATGAATTTAAAATGATGGAAATCAAATTATTAAAAAGGAAAAGCGTACAACTTATGATCCCGTTTTGTACAGAGTAAAAAGTTGCCGCCGGCATAGTTAATTTTGCCAAAATAAAAGTTTGGTAAAGCCTCCAAAGGAAATCCTTCCATCAGATTCCCGTTTTCATTAAAAAGGCCAATCAGATAGTTATTCCGGGAGCCTATACCCAATGTAAACCTATCCTTTTCCAGAGGGAAAAACAAAGGCCTTTCCTCAATATCTCTGGTAAATGTGTATTGGAAATACATGGTGGTATCTGTGGTACTGTATACCGTCAGCTTATTCTTATCAATGATAATAACATCAGCCTTACTATCGGCCGTGACATTTTTTATGTCTGCGTAGTATTCGGATGACCAGTCACCTATTTTTCTGCTTTTAGCATCTCCGTTCAGACTGAATGTCACTAAATTACCACCTGCATCTGTTGCCATTACCAACAAATCATTACCATCAGCACTTGGGGTGACGTGTATAGGATTCCGGAAAGAAGATCCGGTTGGATTCTGTATCTTTTTAATCGTTTCTCCATTTTTTCCTATAAAGTACACCGAACCCGTTTTAGTGGATGTAATGAGGTAATCTGTGTTTTTGAATTGTATAGTTTTGATATCAAATAATAGCTCTCCGTCCAGATCTACATTTTTCCAGTTGGGTAAGCTTTTTCCTTCCAGGTCATAAGCCAGAATAGTGTTTCCTGAAGGAATAAGTAGCATATTGTTGTCAAAACTTGCTACCGAAGGTCCGTCATTCGCCTGTTGAGGAATGCCAAGTGAAAACCCTTTGTATACTTTGCCGGAGGTGTCAAATCTGTAAAGTCTGCGGTTGTCAGTTACCAGGACAACAGACCGGTCAGGAAGCTGAATAGGAGAGCCTATTACACGCCCTGATAAGACTGCTGACCACAATTTTGTCCCTTTAGGGTGAATAGCATGTATGGTGTGGTTTTGTTCTTGTGCCAGAATCATCTTGCTGGTGTCTGATTGTTCAAATACCCAGGGTTGCCCGATCAGCTTTCCATCAAACTGATAAGTCCAGTCCGGAGTTCCTCCGAGGGCATTTTTACTTTTATAAATACCATAAATACTGGATTGAAAGCTTCCGTTGTTGCCCCCGAGTTGTATGGACCAGGAATAGAAGTCCTGAAATCCAAAATTCTCTTTTTCTCTGTAATTCTTTAGATAGGAAGAGGCGAGGGAATTAGCTATAATACCGCTTGCATTCTTACTATGCAGAAAAAAGGTAACATTAGCTTTGTTTCCCTGAAGCTTTTCAAAATTTTTGAAGCCAAGCGTTCCCGTAAGCAAGCGTTGTGCATTCCATGATCGCAGATATTCCTGCAGATTGGATTGGCTATTGGCAAAGACAAGTGTACGTTTATCAATAATGGTAAAGTACGGTCGCTGAAATTGTTTAAAAGCGTCTCCGAAAGCAAAATACAACGTATTGGAAAAATCTAACTGATAAATGGAATCTCCCAAGTCCTTGCTCAGCCTCGAAATAGTCTTGCTGAAAGATACGGAATCTGCAATCTGAACAAATCCCAGCAGATCCCCATTGTCAAGTTCCGCCGTTGCAAAATCTGCTCCCCAGATCTTTCGCATATCCTTAGCGTAGGTCAGTTTCGTGTTGCTTTCTATATTCCGGATATGATTGTTGTATTTTTTTACATCATCTTTCTTTTCAAAAAACTTCATTAGTTTTTGACCAAAGGAAGCGGTATCACTAATCGAATATTCGATATAAGTAGCCGTGTTTGCCGGAAAATAGTTGTATAGTATCTGGTCTGTTTTCGATTGGCTTGCGAATATAGCGAGATAGCTAGAGTCATTGGTTATTTCACTTTCTCCGACAAGCATGAGGGCATCATTCTTATAGTTGATGTTCCAGGCTGATTCCCCTCTCAGATCAGCAAACATATTCACATAGAATCCTGATTTTCGATTTGTCAGTTGTTTTGCGATAGGATTGATCTGTCTGTGGTCAAAATACACACTCATTGGTGAGTTTTTAGAATTGTGTTTGATGAAAAAGTCAATCTGGTGTTGATCCATTTTGACGACCTTGTCATCCAATATAGTCGTTATCAGTTTCTTTGAATAACTTGCAAACGCAATCTGATGATCATAGGCTACATACAATATGGTATCCTTTTTCCCTTCATCAAAAGCATAAATGGTCTTACCAAGTGTGTCTTGTTTATTTACCCGAAATTGTTTGCTGAGTCCGCTGAACAGTGCGGATAATTCTTCTTTTTTCAGATCTGCGGAGAAGGGAATAATAAAGACAGGTTTAATTTCTTTATCTTCAGGATGCAGAGAAATATAAATCTCTTCATTCAGCGTATAAGGTTGTATAGAGGCACTTCTTAATAAGACGTTTTTTAATTTACGGATCTCATCGGTTTCTTTCTTTCCCAGCAGCGCATCAAAGATTTCAAAATCCTTGAAAATATTATCCGTAGTTTCATCATTTTTGAAAGAGCTGATCAGATAGGTTTCCTTCGGTAAAAATTTGAGAGGTTTTACAGCGTCTTTATGATCCTGATTCAAATCTGAAAAGTAATATATAGACGCTCCGATGACAGCGATGAAGAGCAAGACAGTAACAATAATCGTATTTCTCATGACTAAACAAACCTACTAAAAAAACATCCAAATAGAAACTTTTATGCGTTTACGGGGCTCTCTTCCTTTTATTTCCATAAAAAAATCAACATTGTGGAGTATATTTTATACTTTTATAAACGTAATACTGAGCATAAAAATATTGACTTAAACTCATGAACAAACAAATTATTCTCACAGCGTCCTTTTTTGGATTAATTGCTGTGGCATTGGGGGCTTTTGGTGCGCATGGATTAGAGGGGAAAATCAGTGAATATCATATCGGTACATGGAAAACCGCAAACCAGTATCATTTCTACCATACCTTTGCGCTCTTATTCCTTTCCACATTTTCCAGAGCTAAAAATACATCTATACGCGTTGCTTTCTTCGCATTTACAATTGGTATTTTACTTTTTTCCGGCTCTTTGTATATATTGAGTGTACGTGAGATAACAGGTTTTGGAAACCCGCGGATCTTAGGTCCCATTACACCATTAGGAGGACTCAGTTATATGATAGGATGGGTTGGTCTCTTTGTGGCAGCTCTGAAAAACAGATCATAAAACCTTTTTAATAATAAAATATCAAGCCCCCGAAAGCATTTCCTTTCGGGGGCTTTTTTGTATTTTTGCAATATGTCTATGGACCCATCTTTATTTTCAGCTGTACGCAATACTTGTTTTGTGAATGTTATTCTGCCTTTGGCTATTTCCAAGACATACACTTATCGTATTCCGCATGAGTGGAGTGACAAGATCGCTGTAGGCATGCGTGTCATTGTACAATTTGGAAAGAATAAAATCTATTCTGCCATAGTAAAGGAAGTTACTGACATGGCTCCTGAACGCTATGAAGCAAAATATGTCTTAGATATTTTAGATCAGCAGCCTATTGTAGATGCTGCCCAACTCAAGCTTTGGGAATGGATGGCTTCTTACTACATGTGTACACTGGGGGAAGTGATGCAGGCTGCTCTTCCGGCAGCGCTGAAACTAGCCAGTGAAACTAAAATCATTGCTTCAGATCAGGAAGGATTGGATAAAAGCCAACTTTCGGACAAAGAGTATATGATCATGGAAGCGCTGGAGATTGCCGGAGAATTACGGGTGAGCGATATTGTCAAATTATTAGGGCAGAAAACGGTATTCCCTATTCTCAAACAACTTTTCGATAATGGTTTCCTCATGATTTCCGAAGAAATCTCCGAACGGTACAAGCCAAAGAAAAAGAACTATCTTATTCTGAATGCAGAATACACAGATACAGAAGGAAAGCGTGAACTGCTGGATTCGCTGAACAGAGCTCCGAAACAACAGGATGCAGTGTTGGCCTATCTTCAATTATCCAAGACCGTTTCAGAGATTACACGCCAGGCCATTATGGAAACTGTAGGCTGCGGACCTGCAAGTATTACGGCACTTATTGATAAGGGGGTCTTTCTGGTGAAAGAGAAAGTTGTCAGCCGTTTCGAAGGAGAAGATATTGAACTCACAGCTTCCTTCACCTTTAATGAAGTACAACAGGAAGCCTTTGATCAGATCAATAAATTATTCCATAATAAAGATGTAGTGCTCCTGCATGGAGTAACAGCTTCCGGTAAGACACAGATCTACATACGTATGATTGAGCAGGCAATTGCGGAAGGGAAGAGTGCACTTTATTTGTTACCCGAAATTGCCCTCACCGCTCAGATAACTGAACGTCTTAAGTTGTATTTCGGCGATCAATTAGGTGTTTATCATTCAAAATTCAATGATAATGAAAGAGCTGAAGTCTGGCATAAAGTATTGAAGAATGAATATAAAGTTGTTATAGGTGCCCGTTCTTCCTTATTTCTCCCTTTTCATGAGCTCGGAATAGTAATTATAGATGAAGAGCATGAGAGCTCTTATAAACAATATGATCCGGCTCCCCGATATCATGCCCGTGATACGGCGATATACTTAGGTTATATTCATCAGGCTAAAATACTTCTCGGGTCAGCTACACCGTCTATCGAAAGTTATTACAATGCAAAAGCAGGAAAATACGGATTGGTTCAGCTCCTGAAACGATATGGTACTGCACAGCTGCCGGAAATAAAAATTGTGAATATCTCCGAAGAAAAGCGGAAAGATAATATGCACTCTTATTTCAGTGGTATTCTGCTGAAGGAGATTGCAGAAACTATAGAACGTAAAGAACAGGTTATACTTTTTCAGAATAGAAGAGGGCATACACCGATTATTCAGTGTAATACATGCGGATATGTAGCTAAATGTGTCAACTGTGATGTCAGTCTGACCTATCACAAGACCACAAATAGAATGCATTGCCATTATTGCGGACATCACGAAGCCCCTCCACAGATATGTCCTGCCTGTGGTACCACACACATGGAGAGCCGCGGATTCGGTACCGAACGTATCGAAGAAGAGCTCGAACTGTTGATGCCTGATGCACGTATCGGAAGGCTGGATCTCGATTCAACAAAAGGGAAGCATGGATTTGATAAGATCATAACGGCTTTTGATGAACATGAATATGATATTCTGATAGGAACTCAAATGATTGCAAAAGGTCTGGACTTTGGAAAAGTAAGTCTTATCGGAATTATTAATGCAGACACTATTATAAACTTTCCAGATTTCAGAGCCTATGAACGCGCATTTTCGCTGTTTTCACAGGTGTCCGGAAGAGCTGGCCGGAGAGACTCAATAGGTAAAGTAATTATCCAGACCTATACCCCCAATCATCGTGTGATAGAGCAGGTCGTAGCGCACGACTACGATGCTATGTTTTTGGAAGAAGCAACAGAACGAAAAAATTATCAATACCCCCCGTTTTACAGGTTGATTAAGATTGATGTCAAACATCCGGATATTCAAAAGTGTTTTGATGCAGCAAGGGATCTTGCATCGGGATTGAGAAGTACGCTGGGTAGCAGAGTCATTGGTCCGGAGCCACCTCTTGTAAGCCGGGTGCGTAATTATTTCATTCAGACAATCACGTTAAAGATCGAACGCAATAATGTCAGTATAGCTAAAGTGAAGGAACTCATGCAACAAGCTATTCTGAGTTTTGAACTGGACAAATCTCATACAGGAGTTCGCGTACAGATAGATGTGGATCCTTCCTGATTTGGTATTCCTTTGAGTGCAAACATTTTGCATTTAAATAGCTTAAATATGCGTTTTTAACGGTATTTTTGGACAGCAATGGCGTACAAATTCGTAGATAATTACAGAGAGAGAGGAGCAAGGAAACAACTTGTCAAGCATTTAGAAAAACGAGGGATCGAGGATAAGCAGGTATTGAAGGCAATAGGTAAAGTACCCCGGCATTTTTTCTTTGATGAGACATTTTGGAATCAGGCTTACCGGGATATTGCTTTTCCTATAGGTGACGGCCAGACTATTTCCCAACCTTATACTGTCGCATATCAATCCGAATTGCTCCACGTGAAAAAAGGAGATAAAGTACTGGAAATCGGTACAGGATCTGGTTACCAAACCTGTATTTTGATGGAATTGGGAGCCGATGTATACACCATAGAACGTCAGGAAAGCCTTTACAACCGTACTATACAAGTGCTGCCTTATATGGGATACAATCCAAAATTCTTTTTGGGAGATGGATCAAAAGGTATTCCAGGTAATGCTCCCTATGATAAGATAATTGTGACTGCAGGAGCGCCTTTCGTTCCTGAGATAATGCTGAAGCAACTGAAGATCGGAGGAGTTTTTGTGATTCCTGTAGGGGATGAGAAAGCCCAGAAAATGGTGACTATTCTTCGGGTTGGAGAGAATGATTTTGAACGAATAGAATTAGATACATTTAGATTTGTTCCTTTAGTAGGAGATCAGGCTTGGTAAATTCCAGGCTTTTTTTATAACTTGACGCCTTATGGATACATCGATTTACTCCACATATACAAATGCTGTGGAGCAGACAAAAGTCGCAATACAGATTTTAGACAAAAAGATTAATAACAATAGTTTTGGCCGTCTGGCCGTTATTCTCGGGGGAGGAGGGCTTCTTTTCTGGAGCTTTCAGCAGAAGCAGATTTGGTTGGTGTCCCTTTTGTTTGCCCTTATTATTATCTTATTTGCCTTTCTTATCCGAAGACAAAGTCGTCTGGAGAAAGAACGGGATAATCTAAAAGCTTTTCTTCGGGTGAATGAGAATGAAATCCTGCTTCGTGAACAACGTCAAAACTGTTATTCAGAAGGTCAGGAGTTTGAAGATGGACGGCATCCCTATCTTTCGGATCTGGATATATTTGGCCGGTATTCTCTGTTTACATTGGTTAATCGTGCTGCTACTAAGCTGGGAATACAACAGCTGGCGCAATGGCTCTCATCTCCGGCAAATAAAGAGACTATACAGCAACGCCAGGAAGCTGTTAAAGAACTGTCCGCCGAACTCAATTGGTGTCAGCAACTACAGACTACACTTATCTTTAATCTGGATCAGCAAATTGAAGTTAAAGCCTTTCTTCGTAAGTATTTTCAAAGCGGCGACTTCTCCTTTGGTAATGCCTTTATGCGAATCTATGTAGCAGTAGTGCCTTTTGTCATGCTTGCAGGTATTATCCTGGCATTAGCAGGAGTCAAAGTTATTGGCTATGTATTTGTTCTTGCATTGATACATATTTTCTGGACATTAGCTATGGCTGGCAGGGTATCGGTATTCTCCAGCAAGATTGATAAAGTAGGAGGGATACTAAATGCATACGCTGAAGGAATACGATTGGTAGAAGATCGTCAGTGGTCATCCACACTTACGAAGACACTACAGAAGCGGGTGTCAGTAGAGGGGAATAAAGGAAAATTATCTGCTGCGTTTAAAGAGTTGGGAGGATTGATCAATAAGCTGGATGCACGCAATAATATTCTTGTAGGAACGGTTCTTAACATGTTCCTGTTGTGGGATTTCAGACAGGTGATGGCTATTGTTAAATGGAAATCCAGATATGAAGAGAATATTCTGGAAGCTTTTGATGTTATAGCCGAATTTGAAGCGTTGCTGAGTTTTGCAACACTAAAAAGGAACTATCCGGACTGGACTTTCCCGGTGATTCTGGAAGATACAAAGCAGAGTAAAATCACAAGTCAGGCCATTAATCATCCTCTGATTAATGAAGCCTATGCTGTTGCCAACAATTATGATGCAAATGAGCATAGTATAGCTCTTGTGACAGGATCTAATATGGCAGGCAAAAGTACGTTCCTGCGAACGGTAGGTATTAATGCTGTACTGGCATATGCAGGTGCTCCTGTATGTGCAACCTCTCTTCAGCTTCCTATTTATAAGCTGATTACGTATATGCGGATCAAAGATAACCTGAATGAAAGCACCTCCACATTTAAGGCTGAACTAGACCGGATGAAATATATCCTGGATACAGTCGGACATGAAAAGGACAGCTTCTTCCTCATTGATGAGATGCTTAGAGGAACTAATTCTGTAGATAAATACCTCGGATCACGTGCTATCATTAAAAAATTGATCACAATGGAAGGAAAAGGTATGGTCGCTACGCATGATCTGCAATTATCTACATTGGAAGCCGAGTATCCCGGTATAGTCCGGAATTATCATTTTGATATTCAGGTAAAGGAAGGAGAAATGCTATTCGACTACAAACTGAAAGATGGAGAGTGTAAGGTATTTAATGCCTCCATGTTGCTGAAAGGCATAGGAGTAGAGATCGAAAACTAAATAATTTTAATCTATTTTTATATTCACAATAACTAATACATGACTTTAGAAGAACGCATAAATTTAGCAGAGACGCGTGTTTGTACAACTGTTTTTCCATTTCTTACCAATCATCATGACACACTCTTTGGAGGAAAGGCAATGGCCATCATGGATGAAGTTTCTTTTATGGCGGCTACTCGTTTTTGCCGTAAAACCCTGGTAACCGTTTCAACAGATAGAATCGATTTTACAAAAGCTATTCCTTCAGGAAGTATTATTGAAGCAATTGCACGCATCGATAGCATAGGGAGGACTAGTCTGAAGGTGAAGGTAGAAATCTATCTCGAAGATATGTATAAAGAGGGACGGGAATTGGCTATCAGTGGGTTATTTACATTCGTCGCCCTGGATGAAGCTAAAAAACCAGTGCCTGTTCTGCAAGGTATCGCTATTGAGGCTTAAATTTAATTTTATATTATTCATTTCGAATTACAGGAGCTAGTTTATCTAGCTCTTCTGCTGTAAAAAGCCTGTAGTGAACTTTGAATGTCTTACCTAAAGGAGTCTCGAGCGAAAATCCACCAGGCCCAAAACCATCCAGTACATCTAAAGTGAAATGTGAATATTGCCAGTATTCAAAGAGATCCCGATCGATCCAGAATTCATACCCTTCCACCAGACCTATCATCGCATCATTCATACGAGGGAAAAATCCCCCTTTTTCAAAACACTGAGGCTGTGTTCCCTCGCAGCATCCTCCGGCCTGATAGAACATCAGATCACCATGTTGAGCAGCAAGCTGTTGGATCAGTGCTTTTGCTTTATCCGTTACATCTATTCGATTTGTCATTGCTAAAGAGTTTTGTAAAGGGAATAAAAGAGGGATGAGAATTTTTACATCCCTCTTTATGATTTAACCTGCAATATCTAATACGATTCGTCCGTCTATTTTTCCGGCTTTCATCTGATCAAATACATTATTGATATCTTCTAACTTTGCAGCTGTTACAGTAGCCTTGACCAAGCCCTCATTTGCAAAGTCCAATGCCTCCTGCAAATCTTTCCGGGTACCTACGATAGATCCTCTGACGGTAATACGTTTCAGTACAGTTTCAAAGATAGGTAACTCAAATGATCCTGGAGGAAGACCGTTAAGAGCAATCGTACCTTTGCGACGCAAAACATCTATCCCCTGCTTGAATGCAATAGGGGATACGGCTGTAATAAGGGCACCATGTACTCCTCCGATTTCTTTCTGGATATATTGACCCGGATCCGTAGTTTTTGCATTTACTGTAATATCAGCACCCAGCTTTTTAGCCAGATCCAGCTTGTCATCCGCAACATCTATTGCAGCGACATGCATACCCATTGCTTTAGCATATTGTACAGCTACATGTCCCAGACCACCGATTCCGGATATTGCGACCCATTCTCCGGGTTTTGTTTCTGTTTCTTTCAACCCCTTATATACCGTTACGCCGGCGCATAAGATAGGCGCAATTTCCAGAAAGTTGACATTGGATTTTAAATGGCCTACATATCGGGCATCAGCAATAACATATTCTGCAAAACCTCCGTCAACACTATATCCTCCGTTTTGCTGAGCTTCACATAAAGTTTCCCATCCTGTAATACAAAAGTCACAGCAACCGCAGGCACTATACAGCCACGGAACACCTACCGCATCTCCTTCTTTTACATTTTGCACGTCCGGACCGGTAGCCACGACATATCCTACTCCTTCATGTCCCGGGATCAACGGCATTTTGGATTTTACAGGCCAGTCCCCCTCGATAGCGTGAAGATCTGTATGGCAGACACCACATGCTACTACTTTGACCAATATCTGATTGCGCCCCGGCTGTTTGACCGGAACCTCTTCTATACTCAACGGCTGGCCGTATCCTCTGGCCACTGCCGCTTTCATGGTTTTTGGAATCATAATTTTTTATTATCAGATAAATAAAAAAGAGCCTAATGTTAAAAGCTTTCTAAAAAAATCCCAGCTTCTCCTTGCTGTATGAGATTAACATATTCTTTGTCTGTCTGTAGTGTCCCAGCATCATTTTGTGGTTTTCGCGACCTACACCAGATTGCTTGTAACCTCCGAAGGGTGCTCCTGCAGGGTAACTGTGATATTGATTGACCCATACCCGTCCTGCCTGAATCGCTCTTGGTATCTGGTACAGTTGATGTGCATCACGTGTCCATACACCCGCACCCAGTCCATATATCGTGTCGTTTGCTATAGCAATAGCTTCAGCCTCATCTTTAAAGGTGGTAACAGCCAGTACAGGGCCAAAGATTTCCTCCTGGAAAATACGCATCTTATTATGACCTTTGAATAGCGTAGGTTTGATATAATAACCATTTTCCAGATCTCCACCCAGATGGTTGATATCTCCTCCTGTCAGCACTTCAGCTCCCTCTTCTTTACCAAGTTTAATATACGATACGATTTTATCCTTTTGTATCTGTGAAGCCTGTGCACCCATCATTACTGTTGGATCCAGCGGATTACCGACCTTGATTTTATTGACACGGTCAATTACTTTTTCGATAAATCTGTCGTAAATGTCTTCCTGAATAAGCAGACGGGAAGGACAGGTGCAGATTTCACCCTGATTGAGCGCAAACAGAACAGCACCTTCAATGGCTTTATCCAGAAACGCATCGTCTTCATCCATAACCGAGCTAAAGAAAATATTAGGAGATTTACCACCTAGTTCTAATGTTACAGGAATTATGTTTTCAGTAGCGTATTGCATAACCAGACGTCCTGTTGCTGTAGATCCGGTGAAAGCCGCTTTAGAGACTTTTGGATTAGTCACAAGAGCACGTCCCAGTTCAGATCCGAATCCATTTACAATATTAACGACTCCGGCTGGCAACAAATCTCCGATAAGTTCTAACAGTACCAGAATAGAGATGGGAGTACTTTCGGCAGGTTTCAGTACCACACAGTTGCCGGCAGCCAAAGCTGGTGCCAGTTTCCATACGGCCATCAGAATAGGGAAATTCCAGGGGATGATCTGAGCAACCACACCGATCGGCTCATGTACGATCAGCGATACTGTGTTTGCGTCCAGTTCCGATAACGAACCTTCTTCAGCACGGATTACCCCTGCAAAATATCTGAAATGATCAATAGCGAGGGGAATGTCCGCATTTAGAGTTTCCCGAACAGCCTTGCCATTATCAACTGTTTCAACAGCGGCAATGTAATTCAGGTTTTCTTCTATTCGATCCGCAATTTTATTAAGAATAATACTACGCTCAGTAGAAGAAGTTTTTCCCCATGATTCGAATGCTTTTGCAGCGGCATCTACCGCCAGCTCCAGATCATCTTTAGTTGAATGAGCGGCTTGTGTAAAAACTTTACCGTCTAAGGGAGAGATTACATCAAAGTATTTGCCCTGAACGGGAGCGGTAAATTTTCCGTTAATGTAGTTGTCATAGCGTTCTTTGAACGCAGGTCTTTCTATTACACTCATATTGATTATGATTTTAAATAAATACTTATACTTGGCTATTTTCAAATATATAAATATGATATTCAGTGTTTTAGCATTATGCTATCATTCTTTAGCACTATACTATCATCTGAAAACAGTGTGGTATAAAGGGAAAGTTTTAATGAAAGAGGAAGCGGAGGAGACTCCTCTTAAAATGACTTCATCGGGATACCAGAGTTTGGTTTTGAGCGTTATTTTAATTAACTTGTTATTCTTGTATTATAAATCTTACAGGCATGAAACATCTTCTCAATCATCTGCCATTTACAGACAAAAAAGAAATCACTACTCTGGTTGAAAACAGACGTGCATTCACTTTAAACAATTTTGAGCTGAATGTATACGAGACTTATCAGGAGAGTAAGCTTGTGCCTCTTAAATTTAATGATCTGGTCATTATCAATATGCTGAAAGGTAAAAAAGTGATGCATCTTTTTGATCGTCCCCATTTTGATTATCTCCCTGGCGAAACGATTGTAGTGCCCCCCTCACTGTCTATGAAAATTGATTTTCCCGAAGCTAAGGAAAATGATCCTACCCAATGTACAGCTCTGGCTGTCGGACATCAGAAGATACAGGAAACAATTAACTATCTGAACGAATATTTCCCAAGGCAACACGGGGAGCAGGAGTGGAGGTTTCATTACGACCAATATCACTTTTATAATAATGCCGAGCTTGCTTACCTGACTAATAAACTTTTTGATATCTCGTTGAGTAAGGAGTTGCACAAAGATGTATTAGCTGATCTGACACTCAAAGAGCTTCTCATCCGCATTATGCAGACCCAGAATCTGTTAGTTGTAGAAGGTCCTGTCCTGTCCTCCAATAACCGGCTTCATGCAGTGACAGAATTTATTCTGCATAATATTCATGAAAATATTACAGTAGAAGACCTGAGCAAAAAAGCAAATATGAGTAAGCCTAGTTTTTACAGAACCTTTAAAGAGGAGACAGGTATAAGCCCTATGGAATACGTCATTCGGGAACGTATAAAAAATGCGAAAAAAGTACTGCAAAGTTCAAAAAGTATTAAAGAAGCCTGCTACGCAAGCGGCTTCAGTAATATCAATTATTTTGTGCGTATGTTTAAAAAACAAGAAGGAATCACTCCTGGAGTTTTTCTAACAATGTCGTAACTTCTTATCTTTTCATCGCCCGGTCAAGCTCCCGTTTCGCATCTCTGTCCTTGATCGTGTCGCGTTTATCAAAGTCCTTTTTACCCTGTGCCAGTGCTATTTCCACTTTAGCAAATCCTCTTTCATTTACGAAAATACGTAACGGAACTATAGTAAATCCTTTCTCATCACCTTTCGCTCTGAGTTTTTTGAGTTCTCTCTTTGTAAGTAACAGCTGACGATCGCGCTTTGCTTCGTGATTGTAGAATGATCCATGAGAGTATTCGGCAATATGCATATTGCGGATGTATAAGCCCTTTTCGAAAAAAGCGCAGAAACTGTCATTAATATTTGCCTTCCCTTCACGTATAGATTTAATTTCTGTACCCAGGAGTTGAAGTCCGGCGATATATTTATCTAATAGATGATATTCGAAAGATGCTCTTTTATTTTTGATATTTATATTTGCTGCTAATGTCATTTTATTTTGTATATTGCTTATTAATTGCTTTACAAAGGTAATCAATTACGGCCTAACCGTTTCGAGACCTGACGAGATTATTTTATGTACGTAGTGTTAAAATAAAATTAAATTTATGATATTTACATGTCAAAAAATTGTAGTTACAAACAAGGAATGCTGGATTTAGTTTCGTATGTTTGCACGAGTTTTTGAGTTCCTTCCGGGAGCTCCGTTCTTTTTAATTTATTGATAATGAAGGTCTTAAAGAGGGAAATGTCATTATTATTTGAGGTTTTTGTTTCAAATAAAGCGTTTTATTTGTTGAACATTTGTCCGAAATGGTAAATTATCAAAGAAAAAAATAGGAATTATATTGATTTTACTAAAATAGAAAAAGCCTTTTATTCGCATGAGCAAAGGAAAGTTAAGCGAGAGAATTTCGCATTTTAATATTGTCGAAGAGCTGAAGTCGAAAGGTCTGTATGCTTATTTTAGACCTATCCAGTCGAAACAAGATACAGAGGTGATGATTGACGGCAAAAGGGTGCTGATGTTTGGCTCCAATTCATATCTGGGATTGACAATTGATCCGCGTATTATAGAGGCGGCTCAAGACGCTCTTTCAAAATATGGGACAGGTTGTGCCGGATCTCGCTTTTTGAATGGAACGCTGGATATTCACATTGAATTGGAACATAAATTGTCTCAATTAGTGGGTAAAGAAGCCTCCATCCTTTTCAGTACAGGATTTCAATCCAATCTGGGACCTATCTCATGTCTGATGGGACGTAATGATTATATTTTACTGGATGAGAGAGACCATGCGTCTATCATTGACGGTAGCCGTTTGTCTTTTTCCAAAGTTATAAAATACGGTCATAATGATATGGACGACCTTCGGGCCAAATTATCACGTCTTCCTTCGGAAAGTGCTAAACTTATCGTCACTGACGGTATTTTCAGTATGGAAGGTGACATTGTCAACCTGCCTGAAATGGTTAAAATTGCTGATGAGTTCGATGCAGCTTTGATGGTCGATGATGCACATAGTCTGGGGGTAATCGGAGAACATGGTGCAGGTACTGCTTCTCACTTCGGATTGACAGATAAAGTTGATCTGATAATGGGAACATTCAGTAAGTCGCTGGCTTCTCTGGGTGGTTTTGTAGCCGGTGATGCAGATGTTATCGATTACTTAAAACACAATGCACGTTCTGTCATGTTCAGTGCAAGTATGACTCCGGCTTCTGTTGCCTCAACGTTAAAAGCGTTGGAGATTATGATCAGTGAGCCTGAGCATATGGAAAACCTTTGGAAAAACACAAATTACGCAAAACAATTATTGTTAGACAGCGGTTTTGATCTGGGTGATACGGAAAGCCCTATATTACCGATATTTATTCGTAACAATGAGAAAACATTCTGGGTGACTAAAATGTTGCAGGATGATGGCGTTTTTGTCAATCCTGTAGTATCTCCGGCAGTTCCTTCAGAAGAATCTTTAATCAGATTCTCACTGATGGCTACACATACTTTCGATCAGATCGATGAGGCCGTGGAGAAAATGGTTCGCGTTTTTAAACAAGCAGAAATTGAATCTTTAATCTAATCTCCTATGATTCAGATTATTCCCGTTGAAACAAAGAAACAAAGACGGATCTTTATTGATTTTCCGCATGACCTTCATGCGGAAGATCCAAATTATGTCCCTGAAATCTTTTTAGGTCAGGCGGACTTACTCACCCCCGGCAAACATCCTTTTTACAAGCATTCACAGGTTCAACCGTTTTTGGCGTATCGCGATAATAAGCTGGTAGGCCGTATAGCCGGGATCTGGAATGTACGTAACAATGAGTTTAACAAAGTAAACGAAGGTGCATTTGGTTTTTTTGATTGTATCAATGATCAGGAAGTCGCTGACAAATTGTTTGGTGCCGTTATTGCCTGGGTGAAAGAAAAAGGCGGTGATCATATTGCCGGACCATTTAATCCTTCAACAAATGACGTCTGTGGTTTATTAGTTGAGGGTTTTGACCGTCCGCCGATGGCCATGATGCCTTATAATCCTTCTTACTACATTGATCTGATTGAAAAAGCCGGACTCTCCAAGCGTGTAGATCTTCTGGCATATTACATTAATACAGCAGAAGCAGATCAGCGATCAGTACTCTTGCTGGATAAGTTGGAAGAACGTTTGAAACGATCAGGTATTATTCTGCGTCAGATTAATCTGAAAGATTTTAAAAACGAATCAAGTAAAATCAGGGAGGTCTATAACAAAGCCTGGGATCAGAATATGGGATTTGTACCTATGACTGATGATGAGTTTGATTATGTGGCAAAAGATCTGAAAATGATCGTTGATCCAAGATTTGCATTAGTAGCAGAGAAGGGGGATGAACTTGTAGGATTTGCTGTTGGAATTCCTAATATCAATGAAATTCAGATCAAGATCAAACGAGGAAGATTACTTCCTACCGGTATCTTCAAGCTCCTTTTTGGAAAAAGTAAGCTTAAAACTCTTCGCGTACTGATGTTAGGGGTTTTAGATGATTACAGAAAAATGGGTATCGAAGCCTGTCTGTATGGTCGTATTATTAAAAATGCATCACCTGCAGGTATCAAAGGAGCAGAATGTTCCTGGATGTTAGAACATAATTACATGATGAATCATGCCATTGAGCAAATCAATGGTAAATTATATAAGCGTTATCGTTTTTACGAGAAAGCGATATGAAAGAAAAAGTCCTAATAACCGGGGCTAGCGGATTTGTCGGGTTTCACTTAGTTGAAGCAGCCAAATCCGCCGGCCTTGAGGTTCATGCGGCAGTACGTAAATCCAGTGCCGTTTCCCAAATCGAGCATGCTGTTGACAAATTCGTTTATCCGGATTATGAAGATACAGACGGATTAGTTGCCCTGTTGGAAGAGCATCAATACCAATATGTGATTCATGCAGCAGCAATGACAAGAGCTAAAAAGGAAGAAGACCTGATCCGGGTCAATAAACAATATACACTAAACTTATTCTCCGCTGTTTTCAAAGCCGCTATTCCTTTAAAAAGAGCTACCTTTGTAAGCAGTCTGGCTGCGGTAGGTCCTATTTCTATCGAACAAGGTCTCCTTTCAGAACTATCTCCGTATCATCCTGTGACTGCATATGGACGCAGTAAACGTGAATCGGAAAAGGCCATAAAAGATCAATTCGGAGATAAACCATTGACGATTATCCGGCCTACAGCAGTTTACGGACCCCGGGAAAAGGATATATATGTACTTTTCAAAACGTTGAACAGTGGAGTAGATGCTTATATCGGACGATCTCCTCAGCAACTCAGTTTTATCTACGTGAAGGATTTGGTACAAGCGATTCTTCAATCTTGTTTTGCAACACACGCTCAGTTTAAAATATATAACATAACAGACGGTCAGGCTTATGATCGTTATCAAATGGCTAATATTTTTAATAATGTACTGCAAAAGAAAACCTTTAGGATTCATCTTCCTCATGGGGTCGTCGGATTAGTGGCACGATTATTTGAGTGGGCATATAAACGTTCTGCAAAAATACCAGTCTTATATCCGGAGCGATTAAATGAACTTACGGCTGCAAACTGGGCCTGTGATATTACGGCAGCACGAAGAGAACTGGGATTTGATCCGCAATTTGATTTGAAAAAGGGATTGGAAGAAACATTATTGTGGTATAAGGAGCATAAGTGGTTATAATTTGAGGTTGTATGAGTGAATTGAAAATAAATAAAAAATTGTTTCAGGATCGTAAGCGAACTAATATTCTGAGCAATCCTGAACAAAAGTTGATTACCTATTTAGTACCCAAAATACCTTCCTGGATTTCTTCTGATATGCTGACAGGTATAGGGACGTTTGGATCAGCACTCATCTTACTTGCTTTTATTTTAGCCAAACATATTGCTGTTGAATATTTACTGTTAGGAATTCTGGGGTTTATGATTAACTGGCTTGGTGATTCACTGGATGGACGTCTTGCATTTTACCGTAACAAATCCCGGAGATGGTATGGCTTTTCTCTGGATATTATAATGGATTGGATCAGTACGGTCATGATCGGGTTCGGATATATTATATATGCAACCGGTGTTTTTGAGGTGATCGGCTATATTCTGGTTGCTTGTTATGGCTGGAGTATGATTATATCTCAGTTGAGATACAAGGTTACTGATAAATATACCATAGATGCCGGATTTGTAGGACCAACAGAGATTCGTGTTATTATTAGCATGGTGCTGGTGCTGGAGGTTGTATTTCCGGGGGTAATTAATTATCTGGTTGCAGCTATTTGTGCGATTTTGGTGTTTATTAATTTCAGAGATACCGGATTGTTGTTAAAGATGGGGGATGTAAGAGACATGGAAGAGAGAGCCGCCAAAGAACAACAGGAACGATTGAAAAAGGTAGATTAAGCCCTTCCCCTGGAAATGAAACAAAAAATAGGAGCTTTTATTAAAGCACAGGCATCAGCTTTTATCGGTGGAGCATTCGATTATGGCGTCATGGTTTTTTGTAAAGAAGTCATCGGGATTGATGTCAAGAATGCCATTCGTATATCCGGAAGTCTTGGAGCAGTTGTCAATTTCACTTTAAACCGATATTGGGCATTTAAAAAGAGCGACAGTCCTGTCGGTAACCAAATCTGGAAATTTATTTTGGTAGTATTAGGTAGTATCTTTCTTAAATCTGAAGGTACTCCTTTAGTTTCTAATTTACTCCATATTGATTATAAGATCGGAAGATTAGCCGTAGAGCTTATCGTTTCTTTGGGATTTAACTATCCTTTGCAAAGATTCTGGGTTTTTAAATAAATGCAGTATTAAGACATAATTATATAAAGAAGAGCGGGATTATTCCCGCTCTTCTTCGTTATAACGCATTTTATACTTCAAGTTATCAGCTAGTTAAGATTATTATGGAAAAAAGCTTTGGAAAAGGTTTGGAAGTAATGAGTTTAAAGTTCTACCTTTGCACCACTCCGCAAGGGAGGGACGGTTGTTTCGCAAGGGACGACACTTGAAAAAAGGAGGTTTAGAATAACGGGAGGGCATATTTTTTATAAAAAAGATTTGTGTATACCGAAAAAGATTTCTACCTTTGCCATCCCTTACGGGAGCTAAGCTGAGCGGTTTCGGATAGAGATCGGGAGGTGGAAAAAAAGGGAAAGAAAGAGCCAGAAAATATTTTCACAAATATTTTGGAAGTTTAAAAAAGATTTCTACCTTTGCAGTCCCTTCAGAAACGAAGGAAAAAACAAGATCAAAACGGGCGCAATGCCTTATTGAAATAGAAGCTGAAACGAGAGTGGAAGCGCGAAGTTCTTTAAAGAAATAATCATGTAGCGTAACGAGTAGTTGATTAGTCAGCGAAAGTTAACAAACAATCAACCAAGTCAATTCAGGTTAGAAATTAACAAAAGACAATTCTAATTATTTTTATTGATAAATAGTTAGGTGTCGAACAATTCATTATTACAATGGAGAGTTTGATCCTGGCTCAGGATGAACGCTAGCGGCAGGCCTAATACATGCAAGTCGAACGAGATTATCCAGCTTGCTGGATATGAAAGTGGCGCACGGGTGCGTAACGCGTGAGCAACCTACCTCTGTCAGGGGGATAGCCCGGCGAAAGTCGGATTAACACCGCATGACATTATAGATGTGGCATCACATTATAATCAAATATTTATAGGACAGAGATGGGCTCGCGTGACATTAGCTAGTTGGAGAGGTAACGGCTCACCAAGGCAACGATGTCTAGGGGCTCTGAGAGGAGAATCCCCCACACTGGTACTGAGACACGGACCAGACTCCTACGGGAGGCAGCAGTAAGGAATATTGGTCAATGGAGGGAACTCTGAACCAGCCATGCCGCGTGCAGGATGACTGCCCTATGGGTTGTAAACTGCTTTTATCGGGGAATAAACCTACGTTTGTAAACGTAGCTGAATGTACCCGAAGAATAAGGATCGGCTAACTCCGTGCCAGCAGCCGCGGTAATACGGAGGATCCAAGCGTTATCCGGATTTATTGGGTTTAAAGGGTGCGTAGGCGGTTCTTTAAGTCAGAGGTGAAAGACGGCAGCTTAACTGTCGCAGTGCCTTTGATACTGAAGAACTTGAATGCGGTTGAGGAATGCGGAATGAGACAAGTAGCGGTGAAATGCATAGATATGTCTCAGAACCCCGATTGCGAAGGCAGCATTCCAAGCCGTTATTGACGCTGATGCACGAAAGCGTGGGGATCGAACAGGATTAGATACCCTGGTAGTCCACGCCCTAAACGATGATAACTCGATGTTGGCGATAGACAGTCAGCGTCCCAGCGAAAGCGTTAAGTTATCCACCTGGGGAGTACGCCCGCAAGGGTGAAACTCAAAGGAATTGACGGGGGCCCGCACAAGCGGAGGAGCATGTGGTTTAATTCGATGATACGCGAGGAACCTTACCCGGGCTTGAAAGTTAGTGAATGATCCAGAGACGGATCAGTCCTTCGGGACACGAAACTAGGTGCTGCATGGCTGTCGTCAGCTCGTGCCGTGAGGTGTTGGGTTAAGTCCCGCAACGAGCGCAACCCCTATGTTTAGTTGCCAGCACATAATGGTGGGGACTCTAAACAGACTGCCTGCGCAAGCAGAGAGGAAGGTGGGGACGACGTCAAGTCATCATGGCCCTTACGTCCGGGGCTACACACGTGCTACAATGGTCGGTACAGCGGGCAGCTACACAGTAATGTGATGCCAATCTCTGAAAGCCGATCACAGTTCGGATTGAGGTCTGCAACTCGACCTCATGAAGTTGGATTCGCTAGTAATCGCGTATCAGCAATGACGCGGTGAATACGTTCCCGGGCCTTGTACACACCGCCCGTCAAGCCATGAAAGTTGGGGGTGCCTAAAGCATGTAACCGCAAGGAGCGTGTTAGGGCAAAACCGATAATTGGGGCTAAGTCGTAACAAGGTAGCCGTACCGGAAGGTGCGGCTGGAATACCTCCTTTCTAGAGTACTTGAATTGGTGCTCGTTACGTATACACATGATTAAAGAAAGACATTAAGAAGAAAGTACCCATCCCAAGAAAAAGGAATGGAGTTACCGAGAGAGATTAAGAAAAAGCTAGTCCCGTAGCTCAGTTGGTTAGAGCACTACACTGATAATGTAGGGGTCAGCAGTTCAAATCTGCTCGGGACTACCACACAAGCCGGGGAATTAGCTCAGCTGGCTAGAGCATCTGCCTTGCACGCAGAGGGTCAACGGTTCGACTCCGTTATTCTCCACTAAAGAAATGTGTTATCGAGTGATAGCATGGTAAGTTTCTTAACGAGTTCTTTGACATATTGAAAGAAAAAAATTACAAGAGAAGACAACAGTAGAGACGTTTTCCATTAATTTGGAGAACACAATACAAGCATCACCATAGTAGCAAAAGGGCTATGCGTGAGAAGAAAGTAAATAAGGGCACACGGGGGATGCCTAGGCTCTCAGAGGCGAAGAAGGACGTGATAAGCTGCGATAAGCATCGGGGATTGGCAAATGCGACTTGATCCGATGATTTCCGAATGGGGCAACCTAACATACTGAAGGTATGTTGTATAATACGCGAACGCGCTGAACTGAAACATCTAAGTAGGCGTAGGAGAAGAAAATAATAATGATTTCCCAAGTAGTGGCGAGCGAACGGGAAAGAGCCCAAACCATAATTGTTACGGCATTTATGGGGTTGTAGGACCACGACGTTGTATTGACCGTATGAAGTAGAAGCAGATGGGAAGCTGCACGATAAGGGTGATAGTCCCGTATACGTAAAGAGGGTCAGCATAGTGGTATCCTGAGTACCGCGGGGTCGGAGACGCCCTGTGGGAATCCGGCGGCACCATCCGCCAAGGCTAAATACTCCTGAGAGACCGATAGTGAACCAGTACCGTGAGGGAAAGGTGAAAAGAACCCCGAACAGGGGAGTGAAAAGAACCTGAAACCGTGTGCTTACAAGCGGTTGGAGCAGAGTGATTCTGTGACAGCGTGCCTTTTGCATAATGAGCCTACGAGTTACTCTTGTCTGGCAAGGTTAAGTGGTTCAGCCACGTATCCGAAGCGAAAGCGAGTCTTAATAGGGCGCATAGTCAGATGAGGTAGACGCGAAACCTTGTGATCTACCCTTGGGCAGGTTGAAGTTGCAGTAACATGTAATGGAGGACCGAACCGATAAACGTTGAAAAGTTTCCGGATGACCTGAGGGTAGGGGTGAAAGGCTAATCAAACTGGGAAATAGCTCGTACTCCCCGAAATGTTTTTAGGAACAGCGTGAGAGTTTAGTTTGATAGAGGTAGAGCTACCGATTGGGTGCGGGGGAGTCAAATCCTACCAAATCCAGACGAACTCCGAATGCTATCAAATATATCTTGCAGTGAGGCTTTGGGTGCTAAGGTCCAAGGCCGAGAGGGAAAGAACCCAGACCATCAGCTAAGGTCCCCAAATATACACTAAGTTGAACTAACGAGGTCCGGTTGCCCAGACAGCTAGGATGTTGGCTTGGAAGCAGCCATTCATTTAAAGAGTGCGTAACAGCTCACTAGTCGAGCGGCCGGGCGTGGATAATAAACGGGCATCAAGTGTATTACCGAAGCTATGGATTATATACAAGAGTATATACTGGTAGGGGAGCATTCTATAGGGGGCGAATCGTCATGGTAATGTGGCGTGGACTTTATAGAAAAGCAAATGTAGGCATAAGTAACGATAAGGCAGGTGGGAAACCTGCCCACCGAAAGACTAAGGTTTCCTGATCAACGCTAATCGGATCAGGGTTAGTCGGGGCCTAAGGTACACCCGAAGGGGGACAACCGATGGACAACTGGTTAATATTCCAGTACTTTTTATAACTGCGATGTGGTGACGGAGTAGTGACACTGCCGCGAACTGACGGAATAGTTCGTTAAAAGGCGTAGGTATTAGAGATGTAGGCAAATCCGCATTTTTAGCTGAAACCCAATAGTACAGCAAAGCTTCGGTGGCGCTGATAGAGCAGGTAAGCAGACTTCCAAGAAAACCCGCTAAGCTTCAGGTTATAAAAACCCGTACCGTAAACCGACACAGGTAGTCGAGGAGAGAATCCTAAGGTGCTCGAGTGAATCATGGCTAAGGAACTCGGCAAAATGGCCCTGTAACTTCGGGAGAAGGGGCGCTTCCTCACGAGAGTGAGAAGCCGCAGTGAAAAGGCCCAGGCGACTGTTTAACAAAAACATATGGCTTTGCAAAATCGAAAGATGAGGTATAAGGCCTGACACCTGCCCGGTGCTGGAAGGTTAAGAGGGGATGTCATCGCAAGAGAAGCATTGAATCGAAGCCCCAGTAAACGGCGGCCGTAACTATAACGGTCCTAAGGTAGCGAAATTCCTTGTCGGGTAAGTTCCGACCTGCACGAATGGTGTAACGATCTGGGCGCTGTCTCAGCCATGAGCTCGGTGAAATTGTGGTATCGGTGAAGACGCCGGTTACCCGCAACGGGACGGAAAGACCCCATGCACCTTCACTATAGCTTAACATTGGAATTGGGTACAGGATGTGTAGGATAGGCGGGAGATGTTGAAGCGGCTTCGCCAGGAGTCGTGGAATCAACCTTGAAATACCGCCCTTTCTGTATTCGGTTTCTAACTCGATCAAGTCGAGGACATTGTTTGGTGGGTAGTTTGACTGGGGTGGTCGCCTCCAAAAAGGTAACGGAGGCTTTCAAAGGTAAGCTCAGTACGCTTGGTAACCGTACGTGGAGTGCAATGGCATAAGCTTGCTTGACTGTGAGACCGACAAGTCGAACAGGGTCGAAAGACGGACATAGTGATCCGGTGGTTCTGTATGGAAGGGCCATCGCTCAAAGGATAAAAGGTACGCTGGGGATAACAGGCTGATCTCCCCCAAGAGCTCATATCGACGGGGAGGTTTGGCACCTCGATGTCGGCTCGTCACATCCTGGGGCTGGAGAAGGTCCCAAGGGTTGGGCTGTTCGCCCATTAAAGTGGCACGCGAGCTGGGTTCAGAACGTCGCGAGACAGTTCGGTCCCTATCTGTTGTGGGCGTTGGAAGTTTGAGTGGATCTGATCTTAGTACGAGAGGACCGGATTGGACAGACCGCTGGTGAACCTGTTATGCCGCCAGGTGTACGGCAGGGTAGCTACGTCTGGAATAGATAAGCGCTGAAAGCATCTAAGTGCGAAACTAGCCACGAGATGAGACTTCCTTATAGGGTCGTAGAAGATGACTACGTTGATAGGTTGTAGGTGTAAAGGTAGAAATACCATAGCCGAGCAATACTAATAGCCCGAAGCTTTCTCAAGCAGATAACACTGTTGTCTTCCTCTTTAATTATTTCTTTCAATATAATGTCATTGATGTTATTGTGGCTAATGAGAGTTAGTTATTATATAATATCAAAAAAGTATTCAGGTGCCTATATCGGCGGTGTCTACCTCTTCCCATTCCGAACAGAGCAGTCAAGCCCGCCAGAGCCGATGGTATTGCCGTAACAGGTGGGAGAGTAGGTCGGTGCCTTTTTTTATACGAAAGCCCTTTCTGGAAACAGATAAGGGCTTTTTTGTTTTCAAACGGGAGGTAATGGTAATAGCTGCTGACAAAGCCGGGCAGCAAAACACTCCACATCAAATATCTTCCACATTCAAATACAAAAGCTGGTGTGAGCGTGCCGCTCGTACCCATGTAATACAGGCACAAGCAGCGCTACGCTTATGCTTGCGCCAGAGTTAGGATAACGGTTTTACCGAACTATTCTCTCTCCTTTCCAAGGAGAGATCCCGGTTTACCGGGAGAGAGGTTAAGAACTGCTATTCCAACAGCATACTTCTACTGCTTATTAACTACTGAACGACTATACTGTTGGGAAAACCCTAACAGAGCATAAAAGCAAAAGCTGGTGCGAGCGTGCCGCTCGTACCAAGATAATACAGGCACAAGCACCGCTACGCTTATGCTTGCGCCAGAGTTAGTAAAGGTTTGCCCGAATTATTCTCATTGCTATTCCAACAGCATACTTCTACTGCTTATTAACTACTAAAGAACTATACTGCTGGTTGAGACAACAACA
Organism: Sphingobacterium spiritivorum; assembly: GCF_016725325.1. Lineage (NCBI taxonomy): Bacteria > Pseudomonadati > Bacteroidota > Sphingobacteriia > Sphingobacteriales > Sphingobacteriaceae > Sphingobacterium > Sphingobacterium spiritivorum. The sequence continues at coordinate 952,975 of NZ_CP068083.1, read as the reverse complement.
GACGCATAAGAAAGCAAAACGCTGGTGCGAGCGTGCCGCTCGTACCAAGGTAATATAGGCACAAGCACCGCTACGCTTATGCTTGCGCCAGAGTTAGTGACAACGGTTTGTCCGTCGTCACTGAATACTATAGAGAGACATAAGGAATTGCTTATACCTGGCAAATAATGGTTAAATAGAGGAGTGTAAGGCTATAATAAAAAAGCCGGAGTAATTCTACTCCGGCTTTTAATATTTCAGTAAGAACGCTTATTTAGCTAATTCTTCAGCGATTGCTTTTCCGATTTCAGCAGGGGATTCTACAACGCGAATTCCACATTCTGCCATGATTTTCATTTTAGCAGCAGCAGTATCATCTGCACCACCTACGATTGCACCAGCGTGTCCCATACGGCGTCCCGGAGGCGCTGTCTGACCTGCGATAAAACCAACAACAGGTTTTGTACCGTGTTCTTTAATCCAACGAGCAGCTTCAGCTTCCATACCACCACCGATCTCACCAATCATGATGATACCTTTAGTTTCAGGATCGTTCATTAATAATTCTACAGCCTCTTTAGTAGTTGTACCGATAATAGGGTCACCACCGATACCGATAGCTGTAGTAATTCCTAATCCTGCTTTCACAGTTTGATCTACTGCTTCGTATGTTAATGTTCCTGATTTTGAAACGATACCTACAGTACCTTTTTTGAATATAAAACCTGGCATGATACCAATTTTAGCTTCATCTGCAGTAATAATACCCGGACAGTTCGGACCGATCAAACGAGAGTTTTTGTCACTCAAGTAAGATTTTACCTGAATCATGTCTTTTGTAGGAATACCTTCAGTAATACAAACGATTACTTCGATACCTGCAGCAGCAGCTTCCATAATCGCATCAGCAGCAAATGCCGGCGGTACGAAGATGATAGATACGTTAGCACCGGTTTTGTCTACAGCATCCTGAACAGTGTTGAATACCGGACGGTCCAAATGTTGCTGACCACCTTTGCCCGGAGTTACACCACCTACGACATTTGTGCCATACTCAATCATTTGAGTAGCGTGATAAGTACCTTCTGTTCCTGTAAAGCCTTGTACGATAACTTTTGAATCTTTATTAACTAGTACACTCATTTTTGTCTTGTTTTTTGCATCACAAATCTACTGTTTTGCGATGATATCTAAAAGTTTAAATAACGAACTTCTGAACTATTTTTCAATTAAATCTGTTTTTTACAACAAAATCCCATAAGACGATCCCGATTGTGACAGAAATATTAAAAGAATGCTTGGTGCCGAATTGGGGAATCTCCAGACATCCGTCCGAAATCTTCATAATCTCTTCATCTACACCGTGTACTTCATTGCCGAATACAAAGGCATATTTCTGATCTGATAAAGGTTCAAACTGATGTAACATCACACTGCCTTCTGCCTGTTCTATCGCTAATATCTGATATCCTTCAGCTTTTAATGCCTGCAGTCTGCTGACCACATCAGGGGCATGTTCCCAATCTACAGATGAGGTGGCGCCCAGTGCTGTTTTTTCTATTTCACGATGAGGAGGAGTACCGGTAATACCTCCCAAAATAATTTTTTCGACTGCGAAAGCATCTGAAGTACGGAAGGCCGAGCCTACGTTGTGCATACTTCTTACATTATCCAATACCAGTATAACCGGTATTTTAGATTGCTTTTTAAACGTTTCGACATCAGGACGCTGCAATTGGTCCATGGATAATTTTTGCATATACAAAGATAAGCAAGCAAAACTTTAATTTAGATTTTGATATATGAAAAATATGGGTTATTTTTGCAGTCCGAAATTTAAGTAAAGAAATAAAATTAGCTAATAAAAATGGCAAATCATAAATCAGCGATCAAAAGAATTAGAGCAAATGCAACTAAGCGTTTGAGAAACCGTTACCAAGCAAAAACAACTCGTAACGCAATCAAAAAATTACGTAACACTACTTCAGCAGAAGAAGCTAAAACTTTATTACCTCGTGTAATTTCTATGTTGGATCGTTTGGCTAAGAAAAACGTAATTCACAAGAAAAAAGCTGCTAACAACAAATCGAAATTGACTAAATTGGTTAACAAATTAGGTTAATTCCTCGTTAGACCTGTTTAAAGCGATATAGTAGGGATACATGAATAATGTATCCCTTTTCTCGTTGTAGTATAGCAAAAGGCCTGATTATATGTAATCAGGCCTTCTGTTTTTATTTCTGTGTAATGATTTGTTGTATGATCTTGTCCAGTTTTTCAGGATCTTTCATGTAAGGCTCCAGATTATATAATTCGACCTTTTTGAAATCTATTGGGTGACTTTCACTCTGAAGAGAAATATATCCCTGCTTTAACAGTTGTCCGTCTTTTTTCTGAGCCGGATCGTAGTCGGATACACTTCCTCCTCCGATCTGAGGTTTATTATACTCCAATACCACCTGACCTTCGAGAATATGTTGAATAACAGAATCTCCTAATACCACAAAGTCTGCTGTTACCCATTGATCTCCGTGGTAAGTTTTGGATTTGGAGCTGATACAATGCGGGGTGAATAATTTGTCATTCATTACGACATTAGTACCGGGAGTGCAGAGGTTGCTTGTCGTACGTTCATTTTTTCCGTCTCCACCTAACAGCTGTCCTTCAATAGATATCGGGAAGTCCTGATTTTTTAACATAGTACGCGGATCCTGGCCATGCAGCATTGCTCCGCTGTTGCGCCATGCCCAACCTTCACCTTCCGGTGCCTGTTCTCCTACAAAACGGTACTGTACGCGTAAGACATATGCACTGAATGGTTTGTCATAGGCAATATGACCATATTGTTTGTCAAAGGATTTATAACCATCATATCTTACTTTGAGCAGGCCATCTTCAACTCTGAATGTATTTGCATAATTATCACCAACTTCGTGTTGGCGGATCTTAATGATCCAGTTTTTCATGTCTTTTCCGTTGAATAACTGGATTGGTTTGGGTTTCTTTACAGTTTGTGCAACTAATGGAGCTGAGGAGAATAATAAAGCTCCTATGCTTAGAGCTGCAAATGCATTCTTTAGTTTCATAGTATGGTTTGTGTCTTTCGCTAAAGATAGTGAAAAAATAACAGGAAGGAGAGGTTCTGCTTACAGCAAATGGTTTTTGTGCTTGACATATTCACTTGGCCGGACGCCCACTATTTTATTAAATGTATTACTGAAAGTAGGAAGGCTGCTATATCCGACTTTTAGTGCCACTTCATTGACTGTTAACTTTTCATCCAATAAGAGTTTCAATGCCTTTAACATCCTTAGAATGGTATAGTATTGTATGAAGGACATGTTAAGTTCTTTTTGGAAGAGACGGGCCAGCGTACGTTCGCTGATGTCAAACTGTTTGGCTACATCTTTAAAACTTACATTTTCTTCAATCCTGCTATCCAGATAAGTAATAATATCCTTTAATTTGGTATGACTCGGATAAGGCAAAGCCAAAGGAAGTTCTGTCTGAGATAGTTCCGGCAGAATCAGTTTAAATGCTTTGGCAATGGAGTATTTAGGCTCTTCAACAGGGAATATATTGCCATTCCATCTGTTTGTAAACATGATCAGTTCTATCAGCAGATCGTTTACAGGATAGATATTAATCTTATCAAAGAAATCCGTATCTGTTTCAAATTTGGGGAAATACAGATTTCGCATAATTACTTCAGGACTGCTTGGATGAATACTGTGCTTCATACCTGATGGGATCCAAATGTAATGACGTGCCGGTAAGAAAAATGATTTATCCGGCGTCTTTAGAAATACTACTCCGCCTTCAGTATATAGAAATTGCCCTTTTTGATGCATATGTTCCGCAATAAAGCTTTCGCCCATCACTTTATGATGACAGTAGATGCTATCTTCAAACGCATCTACTTCTGTCATGTAATACCGATCTACATATTTGGCTTCCATCTTCGAGAAATTTTAATAATTAAATCCTTGATTAACAATTATAATCCATAAAAGTAAGTTTATACTTACCTGTAAACTGCTCAAAAGTTAGTTGATACTCATTTTTGATGGTTGTATTCTTGATTATAACGGTCATACTATCAATATCTTACATAGATAAGAATGTCTTATTCAGGTAAAAAAGTAGTTAATAAAATGATATTAATCACTGATTCATAAATATTTACAAATATATCGTCTTTATTGGATAATTTTGTGGCAAAACGCAATAAAATGCCAAATAAATAAATGGTTAATATTGTCTGTGCTCGTTATGAGTGTGTTGTAAATGAGGTTTCATAAGTTTTTTTATAAATATGACAGAGGAAAGAATTCGGTTAGAAAGTCTTAAAGATAAAGTAGTCAGTGCTGCTGAAGCGGCTCTTCTCTTCGAAGATAATATGGTTGTGGGCTCCAGTGGTTTTACAAAAGCCGGAGATAGTAAATTGGTTTTACCTGCCTTGGCAGAACGGGCACGGAAGGAGAAAATAAAGATTACATTAATGACCGGAGCTTCACTTGGTCATGATACTGACGGAAAGCTGGCTGAAGCCGGTGCATTGAAGAAAAGAATGCCTTTTCAGGTGGACCGTGTATTACGTAAAAAAATAAATGATGGGGAAGTGCTGTTTATTGATCAGCATTTGAGCGAAAGTGCTGAGCTTTTACATAATAAAAATCTTCCTCCTGTTGATATTGCTGTTCTTGAAGTTGCTTATATAGATCGTGACGGAAGTCTTGTTCCTACTACATCGGTAGGTAATTCTGCTACATTTGCCGCTTTGGCGAATAAAGTTATTCTGGAAATTAATACGGCTGTTCCATTGGATGTATTGGGTATTCATGACATCTATCAGGCAGAGGATTATCCATATCGTAATGTGATTCCGATTGTAGCTCCCTGGAATAAAATCGGAAGAAAGACAATTCCGATTAATCCGGATAAAATCGCTGCGATTGTATTTACAGATATTGTAGATAGTCCGGCAGATATTGCCGAACCTGATGCGAAGACTACAGCTATTGCCAATCATATTATGGCATTCTTTGAAAATGAAGTAAAGTTAGGTCATTTGACTGATCGTTTACTTCCTTTACAGGCAGGTATAGGCAAAGTGGCAAATGCTGTATTAACTGGATTTAAAGATAGTAATTTTTACGACCTGACGATGTTTTCTGAGGTATTGCAGGATAGTGCTTTTGATCTTATTGATTCCGGTAAATTATCATTTGCTTCAGCTTCTTCTATTACTGTTTCCAAGGAATGTTATAGCAGGGTATTTGATAACCTGCAGAAATACAGAGACCGGATTGTACTGAGACCACAGAATATTTCCAATACACCGGGGTTGATTCGTCGTCTTGGAGTAATAGCAATCAATACCGCAATAGAGTTTGATATCTATGGTAATGTCAACTCTACACATATCAGCGGCACAAAGATAATGAATGGTATTGGCGGTTCCGGGGACTTTGCACGTAATGCCTTCCTTAGTATTTTTGTGACACAGGCAGCTTCAAAAGAGAACGCAATTTCTCATGTATTGCCAATGGTATCGCATGTAGACCATACAGAACATGACGTCGATATTCTGGTTACCGATATAGGTCTTGCAGATTTAAGAGGATTAGCCCCGCGTGAACGGGCACAGGTTATTATAGACAATTGTGTACATCCGGATTTCAGAGCGGAATTGCAGTCTTACTTTGACCGTGCAAAGGAACGAGGAGGTCACACACCTCACTTGCTGGAAGAAGCCTTCAGCTGGCATATTCGTCTTAGCGAAAAGGGTACGATGAAAAAATAATAATGAACTAAATATAGAGCCGTCACTACACCCTAGGGACGGCTTTTTTTGTGTACTTTCTTTTCCGTAACAGTTGTTGAAGGAATCCAGCCAAAAACAGAATGACAACAGGTAACACAACGTTTATAAACTGCCATTGCAACTTATCTTTTCGCACAAGTGCCTGATCCAGCATGCGCAATTTGACCTCCCTGTTTCTTAGAGATATCAGAGAGGTATCATTCAATAAATAGTCCACTGCATTTTCCAGGAAAGTTTTATTGGCGAACTGCTGATTGGTATAGCGATCCCATCCCAATGGAAAAGGAGATTGATCCGATGCATTGACCTGATTGATGAGCCAGTCTCCGTCTGCTATAGCCAGCATTTTTGCAGGTTTAGATACAGAAGATAAATCTACAGGATTTTGAATCCCTGCCGGAGCCGGACGATTTTCAAAAATATAAGGAAATTTTCCCTGCAGTAATATGGCTACCGTAGCTGGTTTGCTTTTGAAGCGCGCAGGGTCTGGTTGTTTTTCTACCATTTGCAATGATATCGTGGCCGGGGTGCTGAGTATACGAGTAAAAGGAGAGGATTGAAGTATAATTTCTTTTTTAATGCCTTTTGCTTCAATAGTATCTATAGTTCCTGTGAATTCGGTACGTATTCCGTCCAGGTTTTTAACAATAGGATTTGTGGATACCGGCATGAGAATAGGATAAAATAGCCAGGGAGCGAGCTCTATTTGAGATTGTCCGCCAACATTGCCTACACTGATCGGAATCTGTCCGCAGTTCATATCTGCTACCAGGTTATAATTAAAACGTAAGCCATAGAGGAAGAGCTGATCGTCCAGATTGAGCTGTCGTCCTATGATAGGCTGTTCTCCTGTTGCTCTAAGTTGATCCAGACTAGCATCTATCTGATCGATTGCCCATATAACATTTCCACCGTTTCTTATAAAATAATCGATCTTGTATTTGTCACTTTCCGAAAATGCTTTAACCGGTTTGGCAATAATCATGATATCCAGCTTTTTCAGGCCTTCATAATCGAGGGAGTCCAGGAGGATACGTCCAACCTCATTCCCGTTCATAAGTGAGTGCATGGCATCATACAATTGCAGGTCCGTCGCTTCCCCATGTCCTTCTGTAAATCCTATATATGGAAAGTCCTTCTTTGTAACTTTAGTAATAGCGGATATAAAGGCATATTCCAGATTTTGAATAGAATTATTAAGAATTTGTTCCGGACTTGCGCTGCTTCTGTTCTGCAGGAGATTGAGCGCGATTTCCCGGTCCGCTGTAGAAATAATAGCACCAGGAAAAATCATTTTTTGATTGAATCCTGATTCTGATTTTACACTGAGATTGGTGGGATATAATCCTCTTCCGACTAACGCCTGCGTAAATTCCTGCTGTTCCGCAGGCGTACCGGTCAATGGATTTAATATATTGAATTTAATCTTGCCATTAGAGTATGAGCGTAAATCTGATGCCATATCTATCGCTGCTTTTTTTAACCGGTCAAATCCACTGGGCAATTCTCCATCAAGAAAAATGGTAATGTATATGTCTTTGTCTAGTTTTTGGACAATGTTTTTAGATGTATCATTCAGGGTAAACCGCTTGTCTTCTGTAAAATCAATACGGTCAGACCATGAATTCATAAGTCCTGAATTGAGAAGAATAACAATAGCTATGGTCGCTCCGTAGTAGGTAAAAGTCTTCTTTCTGGGGTTGAACTGACGACGGAGATGCCCTACGGTCAGTACTAAAAAGAACAGAGGTACAGAAATGAAATACAGTAAATCAGATATCGTAAGTACGCCGCGGCTGATCGCCAGGTAATGTTCCTGAAACCCGATGTTTTTGACAAATGTCTCATAAGAAGTAAGGATACTTAACTGACTAATGGCATCGAAACCATAAAACATTATGAAACTACAGAAGACGGCCAGTAAAAAGGAAACAATTGCATTTTTTGAAAGGGAGGAACAAAAGAGTCCTATAGCAACAAATCCAATTCCTAATAGTAATAATCCGATATAGGAGCCAATAGTCGCACCGATATCTATATTGCCGGCTGGGTTTGCTAAGAAGTAAATGGAAATTGAATAGATAATGGTAGGTACAATTGCTAATGTGGTAATAGTAGTACCACCTAAAAATTTACCAAAAACAATTTGCCTTACTGTAACCGGACGACTCAACAGGAGATCATATGTTCCTTCCGCTTTTTCTCCGGCAATAGCCCGCATGGTAATGGCCGGTATGAGAAAGATAAAGAGGTAAGGTGTAAGGGAGAAAAAACCTTCAAGGGAAGCATATCCATTGTCTAAAATACTGGTTTCCGGGAATACCCAAAACAATAAACCGGTAATTAAGAGAAATAAGCCTATGGCAAGATATCCGATAAGTGCATTGAAATACGAGGATACCTCTTTTTTATAAATACTAAGCAAAATGTCTTGTTTTTTGCTTCGAAAATAGCAAATAGAAGGCGGTAAAACAAGAAAGTACCGGCTGATCAGCCGGTACTTTATTAATGGATTAAGTTAAAACTATCTTTTTCCCGGAAGATAGATCTGGAAACCTACACCAAAACCAAGACCTGTAGATTTATCTGCACCGCTCACATTTGCTTTGGAGTAATTGTATCCAAATGTTGCTTCCAAAGCCACAGTTTGTGTAATAAAGTGTGCATACCCTACGTTCGCTCCTGCTGTAAATGTTGCACCATCTCCTAATGAACTTCCAGCAATACCAACAGAACCCTGACCAAAGAAGCGGCCTGTAGAACTAGCTCCCTCCGGGAAGTAGTATCTTACGAATGGAGCAATACCATATCTCCAATCGTTTTCTCCATCTTTTATTGTAGTCAGTCCCAACATCCCCTCAGCACCAATAGCAATACCGTCAGATACAAAGTATCCTGCACGGGGATTAAGTGCTGCATTGAAAGATTTGCCTTCAAAACTATATCCTAAACTTCCGATAGAACCACCAACCATCCAGTTACCTGTCTGAATCGGTCTCATACCTACATCTGCTGATGTCTGAGGTTTAGTTTCGATTTTTTGAGCTTGAGTAACACCAACTGTTCCCAACAAAAGAATAAAAGGTAAAAATAATTTTTTCATGTTTTCCTGTATTTATTGATATTCAATATAGTAATAACAGTCAAACAGAAAGAAAGTTTTAGGAATTTTATTTAGTTATTTGAACAAAAATATCTTCCATTGTTAAGCCAGGGTATTTTGTGTCTGATTCTTTTAATGCAAAATTTTCCATGACTTTTCCTTTTTTTAGGATAATGACAGCATCGCAAATCGCTTCCACTTCCTGCATGATATGGGTGGAGAACAGGACGGTTTTTTCTTTTCCCAGTGTTTTAATCAGACTTCTGATTTCGAGAATCTGATTAGGGTCTAATCCGGTCGTAGGCTCGTCCAGAATGAGCACCTGGGGATCGTGGATAATAGCCATTGCTAATCCCACACGTTGTCTGTATCCTTTGGAGAGTTGTTGTACTTTTTTGTGTTGTTCGCTTTCCAGACCGGTAAGGTAGATAACCTCTTCTATTCGCTGTGATTTATTTGCGATCTGATGTACTCCTGCTTCGAAAGCAAGGATCTCCCGGACATACATTTCTCCATATAAAGGATTGTTCTCCGGGAGGTAGCCAATTAATTTTTTGATCTCCCTGTGAGCATTTTCTAAATTAAGTCCATTGATGATCACAGAACCGGAATCAGCCGGAATCAGTCCTGTCATAATTTTCATCGTGGTTGATTTTCCTGCCCCGTTGGGTCCCAGAAAACCAACTATAGTATTGGCCGATACATCAAACGAAATTTCGTCTAAGGCCTTTTGCTGATGGTACGTTTTGGTAATTTGCCTGAGTACAATAGACATGTGTGGTTCTTAATTGATAAACGGAGATTTTATTCCTCTTTTCAAGATGTAATATTTCAGGGATTTTCCTGCCTCTAATGGTCTGTCTGTGCTTAATATATCAGCACCTCTATCTACGTATTCAGCATATACCTGATTGCCATTTGCTTTAGCCTGTTTGTCCAGGTTACCCATAGTGCCGAGGATAATGGGTATCCCATGTCCATGGAGAAGATCAACCAGACCTTTGTCAGCTTCTCTCGTTCCTACAAAAGCCACTAATCTGTTGTCTGGTATATCCCTGTCATTAAGACGTAATAGGTCTCCGGAGTTGCGGATAGAGGCTGAAATCATAAGATCCGGAGCCAGACTGAATATACGGTCGGCCTGATTGGGATTATAGGTAATAATAATGACATGCGCTTCTGCTCTGGTCTTACGGATAGCATTAATAACCAGACTGTAAGGTGTTTCCTGTTTTACATCAAGGGTGTAGATTACTTTGCCTATTCCCCATGCCAATGCTTCTTCTAAAGTTGGAATGCGATATAAGGTCAACTTTCCATTGTTGTCCTTGAGTTTAAGTTTTTTTAGTTCAGCAAGGGTATGATCACTTACTTTGCCAGTACCATTAGTTGTACGGTCCAGTTTGTCGTCATGCATCAGTACCAAAGCAGAATCTTTAGTCAGTCTTACATCACATTCAATAATGGAAGGCTGTTTGCTGGCGATATAATCGAATGTTTCTATAGCATTTTCAGGATATCCCGGATATGGCCCGCCTCGATGAGCACTGACAAGCGGATATCTTTTTTCATCATAAGTCAGAAACTGATATAAATCATCTACGGATTTGAATTTAAAAACGGTGCCCTGAGTAAGGGATGGCTTATTAGAGGAAGCCATTTCTATACAACTGCTGATCGTTGTCAGCAGGATAAACCCGAGTAGAAGTATCCGTATTCTTTTATTCATATAGTAGGACTATTTTCTTTATTGTGCGTATTTATCAGGCGAATGATTTCATCCAGATCACGATCCAGTTTTTCGAAGATAATATGAGCCTGATTATAAAACGGCTCCCGTTCTTCCAGTTTAGATTCAATAAACTGATAGAGCTCTTCTCCCTTTAACCCGAGCAAAATCGGTCTTTTCTTAACATCTGATTTGGATAGCCTGTCCCAGAGCGCTTTCGGTGTCATTTTCAGGTACAGAGAAATTCCTCTTTCATTGATCCAACTCATATTGTCATGGAAACAAGGTGTTCCTCCTCCTGTAGAAATGATACCGGATACTCCTTCCTGCTTTTGCAGAAATTCGCGTTCCAGATTTCGGAAAGCTTCTTCACTGTTTGTTTCAAAATACTGAGCAATCGGCATACCAATATATTTTACTATCTCTTCGTCAAGGTCGATAAACGGTACATTCATTTTATTGGCAAGCTTTTTACCGATAGTTGTTTTACCGCTTCCCATATAACCGATTAAAAAAACGGGCGTATTCATTATTTATCTTCCTTGAAATATTTTTTTTCTAACTTTTCGACAGACGGGAAGTTATTGTGTGACCATTTGTTGATCACGGTTCCATTTTGTAAAAGCAGCACTCCCGGATTAGATCTTACCATGCTTTTAAGCGGTACTTGATCTGCGTAAAAAATCTCAAAGATCAGATCCATATGTTCACTCAGATAATCAGCATCTGTTGATGAACTCGCTGTCAGTAAAACTGCTCTAAGATTATAGTCCTCTGCAATTTGTTTGACGGTCTGATTGATCTGACCCAAAGCTTCCAGTTCGCCTTTTCCCATTTTAGTCAGGTCTTTACTAACAACCACAAAGTTGTAGTAGGGATTGCTGATAATTTCCTGTGTTTTGTCATTTCCGTCTACATCAGTTATCATCAGATCCGGAATCGGGATAGCGTATCCTTTTTTGATAAGTTTACTTTTAGGATCTCCTACAATTTCCCAATCGCTGTCCTCCCATATTTTTTCAGACATATAAACTTTGTCTGTAACATCCTTTGTTTCTCCCGTTTTTACATTTTTCATGGCATATATTGTCTCATATACGTCTCCTTCTTTACCTTCCGGTAAGACCATAAGAGAGGGGATATTATTGCCTTTTTTGTAAGGAAGAAAATCAATAAAAGGGAGGTAATGTGTTGTGTATATTCCTATGCCCATGGAGATGACGACCACAGCTGTAGTCAGCAGGTTACTGGTGAAAGGGTCTGCAATTATAGGTTTTATTTGTTTGCGATAGATAAAGATAATCAGAATGAGTGCCAGTAGAACAAGGTCTTTAGAAAAAGACTGCCATGGAGTCAAAGGAATAGCATCCCCAAAACATCCGCAGGATGTTACTACCTCAAAAAAAGCAGAGTAGAAGGTAAGAAAAGTAAAGAAAATAATAAGAATCAGTAATCCCCAGGCTACTTTACGGCCATGGAAACCTAACAGTAACAGAGCCCCGAAAATAATTTCCAATCCACAGATCAGAATAGCCAGGTAAGTGCTGTAATCATTCAGAAAATTCATGTTGAATACATGAAAATATTCTTCCAGTTTATATCCGAATCCAGTCGGGTCATTGGCTTTTATCAAACCCGAAAAGATAAAAAGCAGTCCAGTGAGGATTCTTGAAAATCCTAGCAGATAGTTTGTCTTTTGTTTAGCAGGTTGAATGTAGGTACTTTGCATATCTGGTTTATTTTTGTGCTGCCAAACCCATTTTTATCAAGGCGAATACGGCATAATTTAACATATCTTGATAGTTGGCGTTGATTCCTTCGGAAACGATAGTTTGCCCACCGTTGTCTTCGATCTGTTTGACGCGGTGTATTTTCATCAGAATCAGATCTGTAAGTGATGAAATCCGCATATCACGCCAGGCTTCCCCATAGTCGTGATTTTTGGCTAGCATCAAATCTCTGGTCTGTTCTACTTTTTCATTATATTTTTGGTTCACAAATGCCGGATCCAGATTTTCCTCTCCGTCTTCACCCAGTTCGATCTGCAGCATAGCAATTACACAGTAATTAATAATACCTACATACTCTTCGGCAATACCCTCTCCAACTTTGGAGACTTGTTTTACTTCTAATGTACGGATTCTTTGAGCTTTAATATAAATTTGGTCGGTGATAGAGGATAGCCGCATGATGCGCCATGCTGTACCATAATCTTTTGTTTTCCTGATAAAAAGGTTTTGACAATGCTCGATAACACTGTTATATTCTTGAATCGTATCCATGAACGGTGATTGTATGCTCTTAATAATTTGTTGATTAGCAAATATAAGTAGAATAAGTAAAATTTGGGGATAAAGCAGGGACCGGCTTTGTAATTATAGCATCATATTCCCCGAAAATATAATGCTATAAAACCAGTACAGTAATATTTTTGACTACCAGCGGACCAATTCTCCGATACGATAAGTCAATACACCTGTTTCGGGGTCATACTTGTCTGTGGAGAGTACAGGCATAGGCATTTTGATTTGATCCTGATCCGGATGGTGCGTGCGGTTGTGATATGTTTTAATTTCTTTAGGAATAAATACTTTCCCGTTGACGGTCAGATTGCTGAGGGTCATGTCGATGACCGGAATGTCTTTGTAGTAGATGAAGTTGTCTCCTAAATGTCTGTCAGGAATTCCAAAATCAAAGTATTTATGATATTGTTCTGTAAAATAAACGATTGTTTTGTCCATTCGGATTTTTTTACCCGGAAAGGCCAATGCACCTATAGTGTCTATACGTTGCGTCTGCAGATTTTCGACCGTATAAGTTACCCAGGAATGCTCTACATCTCCCCAGGAGAAATATAAATCCTTGGGGGTGAAATCGGAAGCTACACTTTTTCCTTTCTCGTATTTTGTTTTTGTAAGCTTTAATCTATATTTCCCTTTATTCCAGTTTAGTTTATTGCGCACACTTATAAAATCACCCTCACCATCACTGCTGTTGTAATATCCGGGAGAATTTGTCGCCTCTTTGCTGCGTTCGTACCAGCGAGAGAAGATTCCTCCACGTCCGATTTGCTGATACTTATTATCTTTGACACTATAACCATCCGAATGGGTCTGGATACCTCCATACACAGGCATACCATTTAACTGAATATTGAATGGAGATATATAGAATGCATATTCGTCCGGAATATCATTGAGAACCTCTACATCTATACTGAAAGATTGAAAATCCGTTATAGTGCTGTCTAATTGTACAAAAGAATTGGTAAAATGAAGAGGAGGGAGAATGACACTATCCGGGTAATTGTGTGTGTTCCTCATTTTTTTCTCTGTTTCTTTATGGAGGTCACTGTTTTCATATTTTTTCTTCAGCTCTTCTTTAGATTGAGCACTGACCACACTAACTGAAAGACTGAATAATAATAGGAAGGCATAATTTATGGATTTCATACAGATCTGTTTATTACCTCTAAAGTACGGATTTTTACAATCGATGAAGAGGGGCAAGGGACAAATCTGCAGAATTCTTACTACGCTTATGTTTTATTTTTATGATATTTACAAAATAAGCCTTTTGCACTTACTTCCTGCTGGAAATGCGTGTAAATAGGAGGCCGTTTATTACATAAGTGATTGCAGATGAATATTAAAGAATTGGATATCCGTGAAGTAAACATTATCCGATATGTACAACCTTTCCGGGAAGGAGGATCTTTACCGGCTCTTGTAGATGCAGATGACGGATTTAGTTATGTTATCAAGTTTCGCGGAGCGGGGCAGGGGCGTAAAGCTTTGATTGCTGAATTGATAGGGGGCGAACTTGCACGGGTACTGGGACTTCGTGTTCCTGAGATTGTGTTTGCTGAGCTGGATGATTCTTTCGGTCGTACAGAACCTGATGAAGAGATACAGGATCTCCTCAAATTCAGTGTTGGTAAGAATCTGGGTTTACATTTTCTGAACGGAGCTATTACCTTTGATGCTAATGTAGATCATATAGGTGCTGAAGAAGCATCAAAAATCGTTTGGCTGGATGCGTTGCTGATGAATGTAGATCGTACGGTAAAGAATACGAATATGCTGATCTGGCACAAAGAACTATGGCTGATTGATCATGGTGCTTCGCTGTATTTTCATCATAGCTGGGACAATTGGGAGGAACAATCCGTGAAACCTTTTGTTCAGATTAAGGATCATGTATTGTTGAAATATGCTTCGGAGGTAAAGAAGACTGACGAGATGTACAAACCTTTATTTACGGAGGAAATCATCCGTAAAGTGTTATCTGTTGTGCCGGATGAATGGCTGCAGGATGAAGTAAGAGAGTTGAGTGCAGAGGATGCCCGTTCAGTCTATATTCAGTTTTTATGTAACAGGCTGGCACATTCAGAATTGTTTGTTAATCAAATTATAGAAGCACGTGAAGAACGTATTTGAATATGCTGTAGTGAGACTCGTGCCTAGAGTGGAGAGAGAAGAGTTTATCAATGTCGGTGTGATATTGTATTGTAAGAGAATGCGCTATTCCGGATTTTTATGGCAATTGAATGACGATAAATGCAGTGTATTGTGCAGAGATTTGGATGTTGACATGATTCGCCAGCACTTACATTCATTCGAACAGATCTGTAATGGTTCAAATGATGGGGGTAAACTGGCTGAATTAGATCAGGCGGAGCGGTTTCGTTGGCTAACCGCCCGGCGCAGTACACTTATACAGTGCTCGCCTGTACATCCGGGCTTAACGGAGAATCCTGCAGATACACTTCAGGACCTTTTTGAAAAACTAGTAATCTGAGACAGCATGGAAGATATTCGCATTGATAATGGGAAATAACTGACTTGCTCAAAAAAATAAAATATGTCTGCTGATAAAAATATGGAAAGCTTCTATGACCATTTGTATGCAAAGCAACTGGAAGTACAGGATATGCCTTCTAATAAACGAATAGCCCAATGGGCTATGAATCTTTTACATTTGCTCTTTCCGGAGCGGAACTCGAATAGTTACCAGTCTGTAGAAGAGATCAGAGTTGCTTTTCAGCAATCTGAAAATGAACTTTTTGATCTTCTGATCCGTACAAAGGCTTGTTCACAATGTGATAATCAGGAGATTTCACGTGTGTTTTTTACCTGTTTGCCCGGGCTCTATGAAATTATGCTAACGGATGCACGATCTATATTAGCCGGAGACCCTGCTGCGAAAAGCATTCGTGAGGTGATACGTACATACCCCGGATTTATGGCGATCAGTGTGTTCCGGTTGGCAAACCAGCTGCATAAGCAAGGAGTGCCTTTGATCCCGCGGATTCTTACTGAGTATGCACATTCCAAGACTGGCATAGATATTCATCCGGGTGCGACGATCGGGCAATATCTGTATATCGATCATGGTACGGGATTAGTAATCGGGGAGACCAGTGTGATAGGAGATCATGTTAAATTGTATCAAGGTGTTACTCTGGGCGCTTTAAGTGTAGAAAAAAACATGGCTAATCTGAAGCGTCATCCGACAATAGAGGATCATGTGATCATTTATTCCGGAGCAACAATTCTGGGGGGTGAGACTGTTATCGGGCATCATTCTATTATTGGAGGTAACGTATGGCTGACTTCCAGTACAGATCCCTACACAACAGTCTACCATCAGGCTAATTCTAAATTTATTGACGCTAAACCACTTACATAATTATGGGAAATATAATAGATACCATAGGAAATACACCTTTGGTCGAGATTACTAAGTTTCATAACAATCCAAAGGTGAAAATCTACGCCAAAATGGAGGGAAATAATCCGGCCGGATCCGTTAAAGACAGGGCTGCATTGAATATGATCCGCTCGGCTCTGGAACGGGGTGAGATTACGAAGGAATCCAAACTTATAGAGGCGACCAGTGGTAATACTGGTATTGCATTAGCGATGATTGCAGGTATGTATGGCTTAAGCCTGGAATTGGTAATGCCCAGCACGTCTACACGTGAACGAACACTCACAATGGAGGCCTTTGGAGCTAAAGTGACACTTCTGGAATCTATGGAGATTTGCAGGGATTATGCGGAAGATAAAGCTGCTTCAGGTGAGTATTTTATTCTAAATCAATTTGCAAATCCTGATAATTATAAAGCACATATCAAGACAACCGGACCAGAGATATGGCGAGATACAGAAGGAAAGATTACCCATTTTGTGAGTGCGATGGGAACGACGGGCACCATTATGGGGAATTCAATGTTTCTGAAAGAGAAAAATGCTGATATCCAGATTGTAGGCTGTCAGCCTACGGAGGAATCTTCTATTCCCGGTATTCGCAGGTGGCCTCAGGAATATCTGCCTAAAATATTTGATGCGTCCCGTGTGGACCGGGTTATTGATATTTCACAGGCTGAATCTACACAGATGTCCCGTGAACTTGTAAAAAGAGAAGGAATATTTGCAGGAATGAGTACAGGCGGTGCGTTTGCTGCTGCACTCAAAGTCGCAAATGAACTTGAGGAAGGTGTAATTGTATTTATTGCCTGTGATCGTGGAGACCGGTATCTGAGCTCTGACCTGTTCGGATAAAATAAAATGACATTGTATCCAAAAGCGCTGTCCGTTTACCGGACAGCGCTTTTGGTTTATTGCGATTCTCTGCTCCAGATCTCAAAGATCGGATCACCCTTTGAGCTTTTACCGCTGTGATGCCAGTCATTACCTTTTAACTCTCCCCGGAAGCTAAGGGTGGCGCCCACACGGCTATTATCCCTGGAGAAAAATAGCAGTTTTTCTGTGTATTGGTTATTCTGAAAAGAGTAGTTGCCTCCTCCGGTTCCGTAGAATCCTTTTTGAGCAGGATTGATAGCGATCCACTGAAAATAACCATCTACCAATATTTTAATGGTTTTGCGGTCACCTCTTTTAATGCTGTTGATATTTTCTCCTTCTTTTCTACCCGTGATTCGCCATAAACCGTCCAGATTCTGTGCTTTTCCTGCTGCTTTTGTATAGGTATGTTCATTCAGCGTTAATGTATTTCCGGCCATTTTTGATTTGAATAACTGCTTACTACCAACTTTATCAGGATCCTGAGAATTAAATTCTACTAATACCTGTATTCCCTGAGTATCAGCCTGAATAGGTCCTCCCCAGGTGTAAACAAAATTATTTTCACTGAATTGAGTATAGGTACAATATTGATCTTTAAATAACCAGAGTTCTGTAGTTCCATCCTTTGATGAAAGATAAGCTCCTTCTAAAGACGGTTGCTGAGCAGATACAGGTGACAGGCTATATAGCGCAATGATAAGAGTAAAAAGCAAGGTTTTCATGACGTATAGTTATTGGTTATCCATTACTATACGAATGAAGATATACTTTTGTTTGCAGGAAAGATAAGGTTACAATAGAATGGAGTCCGTTATCTGCCGTTGTACAGATCGAACAAATGTTCCCATTCTGCTGACAGAGATGAGGAGAAAACAGGTTGTTTTGCTTTGTTATACCAATAGCCGGCATTCCATTTGTCTCCTTCTTTGCGGTGAAGATAAGCATGTATATGTGCGGATACCGGGTCGTGTAACTGATCTATAAGATCATGTGCGGTCTGCCAGTCTCCTTTAGCATCATACCACAGCGACTGAAGGTGAACCGAAAAATCTGCGGGTGGTTTAGGATGCAAAAGCGATGCATCAAATGTAGCACGTTCCATAGAATTAAATTAGACAAACTCATTTAAAATAAAAAATCCTTACCCGTAAAGGATAAGGATTTTCTATCTCCGAAAATTGAAATTATTTTCCGTCGTTTTTCTTAGCAGTAACTTCGTTACGGATGTCTTGCGCTAAAGTTTTGATTTCTTGTAAACCTTTACGTACACGCGTACCTGCAGCAGCGTTTCCGTTGTTGAAAAATTTGTCCGCATCTGCTTCGATTGAAGCTACCAGCTCTTTTAATTTAGTGTAGTTTTCCATTTTTAATTAATATAATTATAGTTTTCTTTAATTAATCCTCAAACGATGTTATAAATATACAAAAAGCAATGAAAGCATAAATATTTTTTCATCTTTTTTTGCTGAAAAAAGTTATTTAATAGCAGTTATTCTACAATTTTCAGTTCTTCAATAATATTTGTAGCTCCAGCAAACTTATCAATGATAAATAATACATAACGGATATCTACAGATATTGTACGTTGTAGTTTTGGATCGAAGATCACATCTCCGGCCATTGCCTCAATGTTACCATCAAAAGCCAGGCCAATTAATTCTCCATTGCCGTTAATTACAGGAGATCCTGAATTTCCTCCGGTAATATCGTTGTTGCTCAGGAAATTAACAGGCATATATCCTTTTTTGTCTGCATAGCGACCAAAGTCTTTTGCATTGTAAAGATCAATGAGACGTTGCGGAAGGTCAAATTCTTCGTCTCCTTTTTTGTACTTTGCAATAGTTCCTTTTAGGGTCGTGTAGTAATTTTCCGCTGCATCATTTTTTGCATTTGGAGGAAGGGCCATTATCGAACCATATGTCAAACGTAAAGTACTGTTCGCATCAGGATAATATTTTCCTTTTGGATTTGATTCCAGTACACCGGCGATGTATTTGCGGTGTGCGGCCTGGAATTTTCCTTCGGCTTCTTCCTGACCAGGCAATACTTCACGGTATTTGGTCATTAAAGCTGAAGAAATAAGGAACAACGGATCTTGTGCTACAGCTGCAGCATCAGGGTTGGCAAGAAAAGCATTTACTTTTTCAGATGAAGCGAAGATACTTGTTGCAAATGCCTGCTCTACATCCTTATGGAAATCTCCGCCATTTTTGCTTGCTAACGTTGCAATGTAAGGAGCAATAGCACCACCTTTCTTAGCATACAGATTAAGCTCTTGTGTCAATACTTCTATTTCCAAAGGCTGATATAGTTTTTCATACGAATCCTGAATGAAAGCATTTAGCTTAGGAAGCATCTCTGATCTTTTTGCTTCATTTTCTTTTGCATATTGAGCAAGACCTCCACCCAGATTCGCCGGAAGTGCAGCGAAAGTTGAAGAGCGGATCATACCGGTAAGGTAATTGTCATGTCTTGCTTTTTCATTAGTAGCTGCGTAATAATCGTTGATGGTTTTGATAACATCACCATACTTTGCTTTGTTGGCAGCTTTGTTAGCCCATTTGTTGAATTTAGCTTCTTCTACTGCTTTTGTGGCAGCTGTCTTATGGAAGGTTAATGCATCGATCATACCCTGGCGGTTTTTCCAGTAGTTGGCAACACCTGAGTACTTGGAAGCATAGTTAATTTTTACTTCCTGATCCCGATCCATATATTTTTTCATAGCATCCAGACCTGTTTTTGAAGATTCAACCCACGCCGGATAAGCAAATTTTACATTCTGCTCAATACCTGCTGAAGGCATCCATCTGTTTGTACGGCCGGGATATCCCAGAATCATAGCAAAATCGTTATCCTTAAAGCCTTTCAGACTGACAGGAAGAAAGTGTTTTGGCTTCAATGGAACATTCTCTTTGGAATACTGTGCCGGGTTGCCGTCTTTGTCTCCGTATACACGGAAGATAGAAAAATCTCCGGTATGGCGTGGCCATTCCCAGTTGTCTGTATCACCTCCGAATTTACCGATGCTGTTTGGAGGCGTACCTACAAGGCGAACATCTGTATAATCCTGATAAACGAAGTAGTAATACTCATTTCCATTGTAGAAAGATCTTACAGATACTACATACTTACCGCCTTCGCTGTTTTCTGTCTGGATTTTAGCAATCTCCTGATTAATGATTTTCTCACGTTCCTTTTCGGTCATTTTATCATTTACAAGACCAAGAATACGCTTTGATACATCGTCCATACGTACGAAAAAACGTACAAATAAGGATTTTGGTTTTAATTCTTCCGCTTTTGTTTTAGCCCAGAATCCGTTTGTTAAGTGGTCATTCTCCGGTGTAGACAATTCGGCGATAGCACCATATCCACAGTGGTGATTGGTAAACACCAGACCTTGATTGGACACGATCTCTGCTGTACATCCTCCGTTGAATTGTACAATCGCATCTTTAAGACTGGAATTGTTAATGCTGTAAATTTCTTCAGCTGTTAATTTTAAGCCTTTTTTCTGCATATCTGCCATATTTAGACGCTTGATGTGCATTAAAAACCACATCCCCTCGTCGGCAAATGAGCTTAGACTTACTGCAAATAGCAGTACGAAAATCCATAATTTTTTCATATCAACCTTTTAAGTTCTTTTATATCTAGGACAAAGTTGCTTTAAAATAGGTTTAAATCAAAATCTGAGGGTTGCATAATCAGAAAAAGATGAGTTTTATGTCATCCCTCAAATCGTTCGCCGTAACCTCTGTCAGGCTTGTATGGCATAGTGTCTCCGGTCAAATCTGATGGTAATGTGACCTTTTCATATAAATGCTTTTCGCTATCTTTGCCAAATGCAAAACTCTTTTGAAGATTTCAAGTTCAATAAACAGATCCTCAATGCTATCTCAGAAGCTGGCTATTCCGTTCCGACGGAGATACAGCAGAAGGCTATTACCCCTGTTCTGGCAGGGCAGGATATTATGGGGATAGCGCAGACGGGAACGGGTAAAACAGCCGCGTTCGTGTTGCCTATGTTGATGAAGCTGAAATATGCGCAAGGTAAGGATATGCGTGCGCTTATCTTATCTCCTACGCGGGAGTTGGCCATGCAGATCGAAGAACATATACAATTGTTTTCAAAATATCTTGATCTGCGTACTGTAGTACTGTATGGTGGCCTGGGACCTAAAACGCAAATTGAAAACCTGGAAAAAGGGGTCGATATTATTGTAGCTACTCCGGGTAGATTTCTAGATCTTTATCTGGAAGGACATATCAATGTGAAGTCTCTGAAATTTCTGGTTATGGATGAGGCCGATAAAATGATGGATATGGGTTTTATTTCTAAAATCCACCGTATACTGGAAGTCGTTCCCCGGAAAAGACAAAATCTGTTGTTTTCTGCAACAATGAGTGAACTTGTGCGCAAAATTGCAGGAGATTTTCTGGCCTTTCCTACAGTAATCGAAGTTACGGAACAGGCTACTCCGGCTAAGACAGTACAGCAGGCTGTCTATAAGGTGCCTAATCAAAAAACAAAACTCAATCTCTTACAGCATCTTCTGAAGGATGATGAATCTTTTCACCGTCTTATTGTATTCTGTAAAACAAAGACTGTAGCAGATAATGTATTTCATTTTCTGGAACGTAAATATGGTACAGAGCAGGTGAGAGTTATTCATGCCAATAAGGGTCAGAATACACGTATCAACTCGATCAATGCATTTAAAGAAGGTAATATCAGGATTCTGGTTGCTACGGATGTAGCTGCACGTGGTCTGGATGTTTCTAATGTGAGTCATGTGATCAATTTTGAAGTACCAATAGTTATTGAAGATTATGTGCATCGTATTGGACGTACCGGGCGTGCATTCAATGAAGGAGATGCAATCACGTTCAGTAATCCTGCCGAAGAATATTATGTAAGGAAGATCGAAAAACTTATCCGTCAATCGATTCCGGTTCTTGAAATCCCGGAAGAAGTTTTTGTTGAAAAAACAGGTTTTGAGGAACGTCAGGCTATAGCTCGTGAAATTGATAATCAGAAGAAAAAAGATGATCCTGATTTCAAAGGAGCTTTTCATGAGAAAAAATATATGCTTAATGGAGGTGGAAAACCTAAGCCTGTAAAGAAAGCAGGAACAAAGAAGACAACGGGAACAGGAAAAAAGAAGAAGGGAAAAGCTTTCAAGCCTAGTAAATAATGGGACTGAAACTAACACCGTTAAATATCACGCTGGCCTGTATTCTGGTTTGGTTTTTTAGTGAACTGGGACACCCGGAAACAGCGATGATCTCTATTCCCTGGTTAGGGGTGCTGGTTGTTGTATTGGCTGTTGTGGATCTTTTATTCAGAGTGTGGATAAAGGATCTGAAACGTGTGTGGATGTTTGAAATAGGATTTATTTTGGTGGTAGGTATTGTCACCGTATTGATAAGAATATAAAGAGTATGAAAAAGGCAGAAATTAAATTACAGATAGAATTAGACGAGCAAAATGTCCCTGAGACTATTCACTGGACATCCAGTGATGGCGAGTCTTCAGACGAACTTCCTGCAAAGGCCATGTTTTTGGCATTATGGGATGCGCAATATAAAAACTCCATGCGTATTGATCTTTGGACCAAGGATATGCCATATGACGAAATGAAACGTTTCTTTTATGAGACATTGCAGACTTTGGGCGATACGTTTATCCGTTCGGCTGGTGGTGATCCTATGGCTGATAAAGTGATTGGTGATCTTCGTGATTATTGCGCACATTTTGCAGAGAAAATGGAAGTTCTGGAACAACAACAATAGTTAGATATTTAGTATATGAATTACTTTTTAGTAAAGTCTGAGCCTTTCAAATACAGCTGGGAGCAGTTTAATAAAGATGGACAGACCTTTTGGGACGGAGTGCGTAATTATCAGGCCCGAAATAATATAAAAGCAATGAAGGAAGGTGATCTGGTACTTTTCTATCATAGCAATGAAGGAAAAGAAGTAGTCGGTATCGCTAAAGTAGTAAAAGAATTTTATCAGGATCCAACGACAGAAGATGAACGTTGGGTAGTGGTGGATCTTGCTCCGGTGGAGACGTTCAAAAATCCTGTGACACTGGAACAGATTAAAAGTGATACACTGTTGCAGGATGTCGCATTAGTACGTCAGGGAAGACTTTCGGTTATGCCGTTGAAGCCGGAAGAATTTGACAGAATAGTAGAGCTCGGTAATTAGAATATTAGTATAGTGATCAGATGACTCTTCATTCATATCACTTCGTATAGCTTCCTATCCAGAGATTCTCCAACTTTTATAAGCTATAGAGATGAGTATTTTATAATGATATATACTCATCTCTATAGTCTGATTTAATCCTTTTGTTCCAACATTTTCAGCAGCTTTTTGATCCCCGTAGCATGCTGAGGTTTGATTTTTCCCGCAAGTATAAGTCTGAGTTCCCGACGCTGTAAAGCTTCATCATATAATTTGTGTTCTTTTTCTGTTTCCGGAATCAGCTCAGGTATAGGCTGTGGTTGCGTATTCTCATCGACAGCTACAAATGTATAATAAGCTTCATTAGATTTTACTTTTGTACCTAGCGGCAGATTCTGAGCGAATACTTCCATCCGTACTTCCAGAGATGTATTAAAAGCGCGGGTCACCTGAGCTTCTATTGTCAACACTTCTCCCAGTTTGATGGATCTTTTGAAAGACACATTGTCTACAGACACAGTGACCACAGGGCTATTTGCATGTTTCTGAGCTGCCATTGCAGAACAGATATCCATCCAGTAGAGCAGGCGCCCTCCCATCAGATTATTAAATGTATTGGTATCATTGGGGAGAACAAGCTCGTTCATCACCATGTAAGATTCCTTTGCAGTTTTTGATTTCATATATTTTTACTTAACCATTCAATGGTCTGAATGTTTTGAATTGCTGGTCAATCAGATGCAGACTTTCTCTAAAAGGAGTAGGCCGGTAGTCTAACAGATGTTTTGCTTTTGACAGATCAAATCCGGTTTTGCGTGGTCTGTTCGCTGTTTGTCCTATTGTAGCGGCTGATATCTCACTGATATACGTACGGTCAAAATTCCAGAAATCAGCTATCGTATATACCGCATCTGCGATCGTCATCATTTCTTCTCCGGAGATGTGAAAGATACCTGTTTCTTGCTTTTCGATAGCAGATTTACAGGCTCTTGCCAGATCATCCACAAATGTAGGCATCCGCCACTGGTCATTGACTACCTTTATAGCTTCTTGTTTACTGAGTTTATCTTTGGCCCATAATACCAGATTAGATCTTTTCTCATCTGCAATAATCCCGTATACCAGAATGGTGCGGAGTATAGCATATTTGCATTGAGTCAGCGCAAGCGCCTTTTCTGAATCGACTTTACTTTTACCATACGCACTTAACGGATTTGTCGGATCGTCCTCTTTATAAGGTCCGTTTTTTCCGTCAAATACAAAGTCCGTAGATAGATGTACCAGATAACTGTTGTTCAGCGCTGCATATCTTCCCAGTTGTGCTACAACATCAATATTCAGACGCTGGCATAGTTCGGGTTGTTCCTCACAGGCTTCTACGCTTGTCAAGGCTGCGGTATGGATGATGGATGCAGGCTTATATTGCTGCAGTATATTATCTAATGATGCTGTATCCAGAATGTCCAGCTGTCTAAAAGTATAGTCTGCCTGATTGGGATTTCGGTTCTCTCCTTTAGAAATGGCAATGACTTCATACCGGGAATCTGCTGACAAGAGGTCTGTCAGTTTTTGCCCTAAAAAGCCGTTCGATCCGGTGATCAGTACTGTGCTCTTGCTCATCTGACGGATTAGTTGGTAAACTGAAAATCTAATTTTTGCTGCTGTTTCATGATATTATCTATGACCATAAGTTCCAGTTCGATAATACCTTTTAAAGATAGATAATCGATTTTGTCTGCATCATCTGTTGGCATATGATAGTCCGGATGTCCTCCGGTGTGAAAGAACAGTACCGGAATATCTTTTTTGTAGAAAGAGGTCTGATCTGAGCCGCCATTGCCGTCGTGACCTGTGTAGTATTTGATGGCTGGTTTGATCCCTTCAAATATTTCCGGCCATTTTTTGCTGGTGCCATATCCAATGACAGCTACTCCCTGCTGTGGATTGTAGCGGCCTATCATATCCATATTCAGCATAGCGGTGATCTGATCTAATGGCAGAGTAGGATGTTCGGTAAAATATCTGGACCCAACTAATCCTAACTCTTCCGCACCAAATGCTATAAACAGCAGATTGTAATTTTCTTTTATATTGTTTGTGCTGTAATGACGAGCCATTTCCAGCAGAGCTGCTGTACCTGACGCATTGTCGTCTGCGCCGTTGTGGATTTTGCCTACTCCCAAAGAATCTTTTGAGCTTCCCTGATGTCCGGTTCCCAGATGATCATAATGTGCACCGACTACTACCGTGTACGCAGCTCCGTTATCTATAAATCCAATGATATTGTCTGCCTGGCGGATGCTGTCCGGCACCACTACACGGCGTACTTTTGCTGTAAATGTCTGGCGGTAGCCTTTTTCTCCTTTCGGAGTCAATCCATACTTTCTGAATTGTTTTTCAATATAATCAGCCGCCTTTTTCACTTCTTTACTGCCTGTACCTCTTCCTTTCATTTTGTCTGAAGCCAGAAAATAAATGTGTTTCTTCAATATACGCTGATCGATTTCTTGTGCATAGCCAGTTTTTATTCCAAGTAGGAACAGGGAAAAAATAAAAACAGCCGTTAGGGTTAGATGACGTTTTAACATAGCGCAAAGATAGGAATGTTAGCGGATTGAGAGAGAAGAAAGGATTGCTTTAACAGAACTGTTGCAATTCTTTTACCTGATAAGGATAAATATTCAGGATAATTACGGGGTGTCAAATTATCCTGAATATTCATGAGTTATGTTTCGGAGGAATTTAGTCTTCCAGCATTTCGCTGTGGACACTTGATTTTTCCTCGTGTTCTACTTTAAAGTATCTCTTCTGGAATAGGAGTATTAATACTACTCCTACAGATATAGCTGAGTCGGCTATATTAAAGATAGGACGGAAGAATAAGAACTCTTCTCCTCCCCATATCGGAAACCAGGTAGGGAAATGCCCGCTGATCAACGGAAAATAAAGCATGTCTACAACTTTTCCATGAAAGATGGTTTCGTAACCTCCTCCTGCAGGGAACAATGTTGCCGTATTGTACCAGGTACTTTCGCTAAAGATCATTCCATAGAAAGTGGAATCGATGATATTACCCGTTGCTCCAGCCAATATCAGGGCGACATTCATAATAAACCCTCTGTTGTATTTGTGTTTGATCATGTAGTGAAGCCCATATCCGATACCGGCTACAGCTATGATTCTGAACAGTGTCAGAAATAATTTACCTGCTTCGCCACCGAATTCCATACCATAGGCCATTCCATTGTTTTCAATAAAATGTATTTGAAAGTATTCTCCCAGGATTTTGTAACTCTGACCAATGGTCATATTGAGTTTGACCCAGAACTTGGAGATCTGATCTATCAGCAGAATAATAACAATAAGAAGAATGGGTTTGGTATAGCCTTTCATATATGTCAAAAAGTGGATCAGGCTTTTCGCCGGATCCACTTAGGGTTTGTTTTAATTAATATTGTTTGTTTTTCGCTTCAATACTTAGTGTAGTATGCGGAACAGCTTTCAGTCTTTCTTTCTGAATCAATTTTCCTGTTTCACGGCATATACCATAAGTCTTGTTTTCAATACGTACCAGTGCTGCTTCCAGATTGTCAATAAATTTCTTCTGTCTGGCCGCTAACTGATTGGTCTGTTCTTTTTCTAAAGTGGCAGAACCATCTTCTAATGTTTTATACGTACCAGCCGTATCATCAGTACCATTTGCGTTGCTGTTGTTTAATGATTTTGTTAACGAAGAAAGTTCTTCCTTAGCAACACGCAATTTTTCTAAAATAATGCTTTTGAACTCTTGCAGTTCTACATCGCTGTAGCGAGTTTTTTCTGTGTTATCTGCCATAATTTAAACTTTTACGATTAATACTGTTAGTTCTTTTTCGTCAATTTCTATTTTGTCTCCTGATGTAAGAGTTTCCTCAAAATCCAGTGTATCTGCCAGAATTTCAGCGCAAATATACGATAAATTTTCTGTGGCTGCTGCAGTTATTTCCGCATCTGAAGTTAAGGTTACTTTAATTCTGTCCGTTACTTCCAGTCCTTTTTCTTTTCTCAGATTCTGAAGTCTGTTGATCAGTTCACGGGACAATCCTTCTTTTTTCAATGCTTCCGTGATATGTACATCTAACGCGACAGTTAATTTACCCAGATTAGCCACTTGCCATCCTTCCACATCTTCGGCAATGATTTCCACATCTTCCGTTGTAATGGTATAAGGAGTATCTGCTAATGCAATTGATCCTTCTTTTTCCAGTGTACTTATAAGGTCGGGAGTCAGATTATTAATTGCCGTTGTTACTAACTTCATATCCTTACCAACTTTCGAGCCAAGAGCTTTGAAATTGGGTTTTATTTTTTTCTTAATAATCCCCGTCGTGTCTGTGATAAACTCGATATCTTTTATATTTGTCTCAGAAAGAATAAGATCCTTTACTTTTTCGACTTTTTCCTGAAACGCATTATCCAGTACCGGAACAAGGATTTTATTCAGTGGTTGGCGTACATTAATACCTGTTTTCTTTCTTAACGATAACGTTAATGATGAGATATCCTGTGCAAGAGCCATTCTCTCTTCCAGATCACGATCTACCAAATGCTCGTGGTATTCCGGGAAATTAGCCAGATGTACAGACTCCACAGTTTCTTTTTTCGTTACTTCATTCAGATCCAGAAATAAACGATCTGAGAAGAACGGAGAGATCGGAGACATCAGTTTGGCTATGGTATTCAGACAAGTATACAGTGTCTGATAGGCCGATATTTTGTCTTCGGAATATTCACCTTTCCAGAAGCGTCTGCGACACAGGCGTACATACCAGTTGCTTAAGTGCTCATCCACAAAATTCTGAATTGCACGGGCTGCTTTTGTAGGCTCGTAGTCTGCCAGATATTCGTCTACTTCTTTAGTCAGGCTATTTAACAGTGAAATAATCCAACGATCTATTTCAGGACGGCTTTCAATTGCAATATCCGGTTCTGTATAGGCAAATTTGTCAATATTTGCATACAAAGCGAAGAACGCATAGGTATTATACAACGTTCCGAAGAATTTACGGCGTACTTCATCCAGTCCTTCTGTATTGAATTTAAGGTTGTCCCATGGTGCGGCATTACTGATCATGTACCAACGTGTAGCATCTGCACTGTAATGGTCGATTGTCGCAAACGGATCTACACCATTTCCAAGACGCTTGGACATTTTGTTGCCGTTTTTGTCCAGTACCAGTCCATTTGAAACTACATTCTTGAAGGCTACGGATTTGCGTAGCATAGTAGAAATCGCATGAAGGGTAAAGAACCATCCGCGGGTCTGATCTACACCCTCTGCGATGAAATCTGCAGGGAATGCGGATTCGAAGCCGTCTTTGAACGGGTATTCTTCACCACGAGCCAGCTTATCGTGATCCAGTCCCCATTGTGCATAAGGCATTGCTCCGGAATCAAACCAGACATCGATCAGATCAGGTTCACGGAACAACTTCTGACCGCCATCAGATACCAGTACGATATCATCTACATAAGGACGGTGTAAGTCCAGCGTTTCTGTACCAAACTTATCCAGATAAGCTTTATTTTTTGCTTTTTCATCTTCCGATAATACTGCTGAATCCAACGATGCTTCCAGTAGTGACTTTAATTCCGGAAGAGAACCTATGCAGATTTCTTCGTTCTCATCTTCTGATCTCCAGATCGGAAGAGGTGTGCCCCAGTAACGGGAACGGGAAAGATTCCAGTCAACCAGATTTTCCAGCCAGTTACCAAATCGTCCTGATCCGGTTGCTTCTGGTTTCCAGTTGATCGTTTTGTTCAACGATACCAGATCTTCTTTTACAGCCGTAGTACGGATAAACCAGCTATCCAGCGGATAGTACAAGACAGGTTTGTCTGTACGCCAGCAATGTGGATAGGTGTGTTCGTATTTTTTTACATCAAATGCTTTGTTTTCCTCTTTCAGTTTGATTGCGATCAATACATCTGTAGGTCTGAAGTCTTTGTCTGCACGTGCTGCATCCGAATAATATTCTTCTTTTACAAAGCGTCCTGCAAAATCAGTAATCTCTTTTACAAAGCGTCCTGTTCTGTCTACTGTAGGAACTTCCTTGCCATTTTCATCCTTTACAAGAATGCCAGGTACATCATTCTCTTTGGCAACTCTAAAGTCATCTGCACCATAGGTAGGAGCGGCGTGTACGATACCTGTACCGTCTTCTGTTGTCACAAAATCACCAGGAATCACACGGAAAGCTTTTTCCTGTAATTCTTCATTTGTGATATAAGGCAGCAATTGTTCATAGCGTAAGCCTACCAGTTCTTCACCTGTAAACTCTGCTGCAACTTCCCATGGAATGATTTTATCGCCTAGATTGTAATCCTGAAAGGACGCATCTTTACCATCAGCTTTAAAGTGTTTAGCAATCAGATCTTTGGCCAGAATTACCGATACAGGGCTTCCGGTATATTGATTGAACGTTTTAATTTTGACATATGTGATCTTCTTACCAACAACAAGAGCTGTATTCGACGGCAAAGTCCATGGTGTCGTAGTCCAGGCAATAAATGCCACATCTTCTACAATATCTTCCACCAGTTTTTCCATTGCCGGATGGATCTGATCTTTTATCAGTCTGAATTCCGCAACAATTGTAGTGTCTTTTACATCTTTGTATGTTTCAGGTTGATTCAGTTCGTGAGAACTTAGTCCAGTTCCTGCAGCAGGTGAATAGGGCTGTATCGTATATCCTTTATATAAAAGTCCTTTTTTGTACAGCTCTTTCAACAGATACCAAAGCGTCTCTATGTATTCATTTTCATAAGTGATATATGGGTTTTCAAGGTCCACCCAATATCCCATTTTAATCGTAAGGTCATTCCACACATCGGTGTATTTCATGACTTCTTTACGACACGCTGCATTGTATTCTTCTACAGATATTTTCTTGCCTATATCTTCTTTTGTGATACCCAATGTTTTTTCGACAGCAAGTTCTATAGGAAGTCCATGGGTATCCCATCCTCCCTTACGTTTGACCTGATAACCTTTCAGGGTTTTATAGCGACAGAAAATATCTTTGATTGAACGAGCCATGGCATGGTGAATTCCGGGCATACCATTTGCAGACGGAGGTCCTTCATAGAAAGTATACGGTTTACTCGCGGGACGGTTACTAATACTTTTTTCAAAGATATGTTCACGTTCCCATCGTTCTAATATTTCTTTGCCGATCTCAGGCAAATTGAGCTGCTTATATTCCTTGTACATCAGTAATTTGTCTTCTGTTTTTAAGGTTGCAAATTTACGCATTTTTAATGAAAGGTGCTAAGTTTAGATGAATATCCCTGAAAAAACAATAACACGGTGTTCGATTGCATTTGTTGAACCGTATAATTGATGAAACTATCAGATAAATAAGCTTTTACAGGGTTTGTTTCTCCGGCGGTTTTAGTGGTGTAAAATAAACGGCGCCCTGAATTTCGATTTCAGGGCGCCGTTTATTTTATGTAAAGGTAGTTTTTATGCAGAAAATGAACTTCCGCACCCGCAGGTACTGGTTGCATTCGGATTATTAAATGTAAATCCTCTTGCATCGAGACCATTTCTAAAATCTACTTCCATACCGGCCAGATATAAGCCGTGTGCTTTATTCATAAAAATACGGATCCCCTGGATTTCGTATTCTGTATCTCCCTCTTTCTTTTGGTCAAAACCTAATATATAGCTCATACCTGAGCAACCACCGCCTTCGACACCAACACGTAAACCGAAGTCTTCCGAAATCTCTTGTTGGTCTCTTAACTTTTTTAATTCCTTAACAGCACCTTCTGTCAGGGTAAGTGGAGCTTTATCAACAATATTCTCTGTACTCATCGTTATTTATTTTAAAGTCAACTAAACAAAAATACATATTTTTAGCCAGTTTTGTGATTGAACACAATTTTTGACACTTTGTAAACATTATAAGGGATATGGATTATATTGAATTTTTTAAGAATTTGTTTTTAATTGCTTTTGGCGTTTGTGCCGGATTAATCCTTGCATTCAGGCTAGTGTGGCCTAAGATAGAGGCTCTGATTATCAAAATAAAAATGCTGGATAAGAAAATGTCGGATCAAAAGGGAAGTGCGACAGGTGAAAGAGAGCATTTAAAAGCAGGTGCATATGAGCGGTTATTGTTGTTTACGGGTAGAATAGAACCCCGTAACTTAATAGCCCGCCATCTGGAGGAGAACCAAAACGTGCGAACTTTACATTTACGGCTGATTCAGGAAGTAGAAAATGAATTTCAGTATAATTTTACACAACAGCTGTATGTTTCTGCTGATGCCTGGGAAGCCGTCAGACTGCTGAAAGAAAATACAGTGATTCTGCTGAACAAGGCATTGAACGATGCTACAGATACACAGGAAGCATATGCGGAAGAGGTGTTGAAATTTCTGAGTACTTTACGTCCCGATCCTTATCAGACCACACAATTGATTCTCAAGCAGGAAGCTAACCGGTAAAAAGGGGATTTACCGCTATTAGCAATAATCCGTTACATACATAGTTCTATGCCAAAATCAAAATTATTTTGACGATTGGTTGAAATAAATAAAATCTTGACACTGAATATTTTTAAGTATTGTACTATATTTGCATTTTCAATCTAAAAGTATAATAATTCACTATTTAAAAGAATAAAATGGAAAGAGATCAGGCCATATTTAATCTTATCAACGACGAGTTGAAGCGTCAGGAAGAGGGCATTGAATTAATTGCATCGGAAAACTTTGTTTCGAAACAAGTTATGGAAGCGGCAGGTTCAGTATTGACCAACAAGTATGCAGAAGGCCTTCCGGGCAAAAGATACTATGGCGGATGCGAAGTCGTTGACGAAATTGAGACGATTGCCATCGATCGCGCAAAGCAATTGTTTGGTGCTGAATGGGTGAATGTTCAACCACATTCAGGAGCACAGGCTAATGCTGCGGTTTTCCTTGCTATTTTAAAACCGGGAGATAAGATTCTAGGTTTTGATCTATCTCATGGCGGACACCTTACTCATGGTTCTCCGGCAAACTTTTCAGGTAAATTGTATGAGCCTGTATTCTACGGTGTAGAAAAGGAAACAGGACTTATCGACTATAAACAATTAGAAGAAACTGCACGTCGCGAAAAACCAAAAGTAATTATCTGCGGTGCCTCCGCTTACTCACGTGACTGGGATTATGCACGTATTCGTAGTGTAGCAGATGAGATCGGAGCATTGGTTGTTGCTGATATCTCTCACCCTTCAGGATTGATCGCACGCGGTTTGTTAAATGATCCGCTTCCTCATTGTCATATCGTAACTACTACTACCCATAAAACACTTCGCGGACCACGTGGAGGGATGATCATGGTGGGGAAAGATTTCGAAAATCCATGGGGAATCAAGACTCCAAAAGGAGAAATCCGTACAATGACTCAATTATTAGATCTTGCTGTATTCCCGGGTACGCAGGGTGGACCATTGGAGCATACTATCGCTGCAAAAGCTATTGCTTACGGTGAAGCACTATCTGATGATTACATGAACTACATTGTTCAGGTGAAGAAAAATGCTGCAGCTCTTGCTCAGTTTTTTGTAGAAAGAGATTATAATATTATTTCAGGAGGTACTGATAACCATTTAATGTTGGTAGACCTTCGTAATAAAGATATTTCAGGTAAAGAGGCTGAAGCTGTATTAGGTAAAGCTGGAATCACCACAAATAAAAATATGGTTCCTTTTGATACACGTTCTCCATTCGTCACTTCAGGCGTACGTTTTGGTACTGCTGCTATCACTACCCGCGGAATCAAGGAAGCAGAAATTCTTCAGATTGGTGAATTGATCGACAGTGCGATCAATAATCACGCAAACGATGCTGAACTGGATAAAATCCACAGCAAAGTGAGAGAAATGATGGCTGAATTTCCGCTTTACAAATAGGAAACAGAGGTATGATAAATAAAGAGGCATTGTAATACATTACAATGCCTTTTTTGATAAAATACAAGTGTAAAGCAAATGTGAAGAAATGTTAAAAAACAGTTCTTAAATTTGAATAACCAATTATTTTCTTTTGATTTGAACTATCAAACAGAACAAAAAACTAAAATAAAATCGCCTATAGGGAAAATTTACTCTTAAAATTCAGTGCTTATTAATAGAATGCTAACTGTTAAATGTTGGGGAAAACGTTATGAAACTATTAAATAAAAAGAAGAGTGATCAAGAGTTAATTCATGCTTATATAGGTGGTGATGAATCTGGTTTGGAAGTTTTGCTGGACCGATATAAATCAAAAATCTATACTTCTATTTATCTTCAGGTTAAGGATGAACATCTTGCAGAAGATATCTTTCAGGAAACCTTTATTAAGGTAATCAATACATTAAAGGCTGGTCGTTATAATGATGAGGGTAAGTTTTTGCCCTGGGTGATGCGTATTGCACATAATATGGTAATTGACCATTTCAGACGCGAAAAGAGAGCGCCTTCTGTGGTAAATGCAGATGGTTTTGATATTTTCGAAGTGCTGCAGTTTGCAGATGAAAATGCGGAATCCAGAATGGTGAAAAATCAACGTGATATCGATTTACGCAAAATTATACAACTCTTGCCTGACGATCAGAAAGAGGTGCTTATTATGCGTCATTTCTGTGAAATGAGCTTCAAAGAAATTGCAGATATTACAGAGGTCAGTATCAATACAGCATTAGGGCGGATGCGCTATGCATTGAGTAATCTGAGACGAATGATTGAAGAGCATAATATGATTCTTCAAACAGGATAAGAACGTGTTTTAAATATTCATTTTATTAAATGTTTAATGATTAAAATCGTCCGGTTGATAATTCTTCCGGACGATTTTTTTTGTTCTCCAGAGATTTTTATCAATTTCAGAAAATAATAAAATGAATAATCGTCATGTGTAGCTCACAAGTAACAGTTCTTTTTGAGACATTCTGTCATTTTTGTATCTTAGGGGTTGCAAAAGTTCCGATCTGCAACGATTGGAATATGATTTGATAAGATTTATATATAAACAGAAAAACAGAAAAGATATGTATATAATATTATTTGTGGGCATCATGATTGTGAGTTTTGTTGTCCAGTGGAGATTTAAGAATAAGTTTAAGCAGTATTCAGAGACACCTTTATCAAGCGGGTTGTCTGGGAAAGAGATCGCTCAAAAGATGTTAAATGATAATGGCATTTATGATGTGCAGGTGATATCTGTGGATGGACAGTTGACAGACCATTATAATCCGCAGAATAAAACTGTAAATCTTAGTCCTGAAGTGTATGAAGGCAGAAGTGTGGCTGCAGCAGCGGTCGCAGCACATGAATGCGGTCACGCCGTTCAGCATGCCACAGCTTATTCATGGCTGCAGTTCAGATCGGCGATGGTGCCGGTTGTAGGCTTTGCCTCGAAACTGACTTCCTGGATTCTGATGGCAGGTGTTATTATGTTTGCTATATCCAAGGGAGGTAATTACTGGTTGCTTGCCATAGGTGTGGGTGCTTTGGCTATTACGACAGTATTTAGTTTTATAACTCTTCCTGTCGAGTTTGATGCCTCTAACCGTGCTTTGGCCTGGTTGAATACCGCTGGTATTACCCATAGCAGGGAAGAACATGACGGAGCAAAGGATGCATTGAAGTGGGCTGCAATGACTTACGTGGTTGCTGCATTATCTGCATTAGTCACGTTACTTTATTATGCTTCCATTCTGATGGGGGGACGAAGAGACTAAACTTCTTCATCGTTGTTTAATATTCAAAAGGCAAATGACTATCATTTGCCTTTTTGATTTTCAAAACAGACAAGGGTTGATGGATACAGAGCTGTCCGAAGCAAATCTTTACATGTAAAGTATGTTATTCATTTCAAGGCAATTTTGTAACTTTGTCCCTTATCAAGAAAAAGACTTTCAATTATCATGTTTCAGAATCTTCAGGATAAACTAGATAGAGCCTTTAAAGTATTAAAAGGTCAGGGTAATATTACAGAAATCAACGTCGCGGAGACAATGAAGGAAATCCGTAAGGCCTTATTGGATGCGGACGTTAACTATAAAACAGCTAAAAGTTTTACAGATGATGTAAAACAAAAAGCGCTTGGTCAGAATGTACTGACCAGCATCTCTCCGGGTCAGTTGCTGACCAAGATCATGAATGATGAGCTGACCGAACTTATGGGCGGGGCAGTAACGGAATTGGATATATCAAAAAATCCTACTGTTATTCTTATTGCTGGTCTTAACGGTGCAGGTAAAACTACGTTTTCAGGAAAGCTTGCCAGTTACCTGAAAGATAAAAAAGGAAAGAAACCTTTATTGGTTGCGGGTGACGTATATCGTCCTGCAGCTATTGACCAGTTAGAAGTGTTAGGTGGTCAGGTAGGGGTTCCTGTATTTGTAAACCGTGAATCTAATGATCCTATTGCTATTGCGCAGGCCGGTGTGGAAGAAGCAAAACGTAATGGTCATAATGTGGTGATTATCGATACGGCCGGACGTCTGGCTATCGATGAAGCACTGATGGTTGAAATTACTGCTGTAAAAGAAGCAACCAAGCCTCAGGAGATCTTATTTGTTGTGGATTCGATGACAGGACAGGATGCTGTAAATACAGCTAAGGCATTCAACGACCGTCTGGACTTTACAGGAGTAGTACTGACTAAGTTAGACGGTGATACCCGCGGCGGTGCGGCTTTATCTATTAAATCTGTTGTCAATAAGCCAATCAAATTTATCGGTACAGGAGAGAAGATGGAGGCACTGGATGTCTTTTATCCGGATCGTATGGCTTCCCGTATTCTGGGGATGGGTGACGTTGTATCTTTAGTAGAACGTGCTCAGCAGCAATTTGATGAAAAGCAGGCTGCGGAACTTCAGAAAAAAATACGTAAGAATAAATTTGATTTCAATGACTTTAAATCCCAGATTCAGCAAATCAAGAAGATGGGTAATATGAAAGACCTGATGGGAATGATTCCGGGCGTTGGTAAGGCTTTAAAAGACGTAGAGGTAGATGATAATGCTTTCAAACCTATTGAAGCGATTATTGATTCTATGACTCCTTTTGAGCGTGAAAATCCGGATGCAATTGATCAGAAACGTCGTATCCGTATCGCAAAAGGATCCGGTACAGACATCAATGAAGTTAATAAACTGATGAAACAGTTTGGTGACATGCGTAAAGTAATGAAGCAGATGTCTAATCCGGCTATGGCGGCTAAAATGATGCGTAATATGCCTAAAATGCCGGGCAGATAGTGAATATGTCAACAGGCACGTTTTTTTAAGTAATAAAAAAACGAGATTATAAAATTACAGGAAATAAGCAAAGTCTGTCAGACTTTGCTTATTTTAGTAATAAAAAAATGCTAATTTTGTGTTATGGATGATCCCGCGCAGTTATCAGAATACGGCAAGATCCTTATCATTGCTTTGGTAGGAATCCTGTTGGTGTGTGCGACCATATTTCTTGCGAAATTAATTTCCCCTAAAAAACCTAATCCCGAAAAATTAAGTACATATGAATGTGGTGAGGAATCTCAGGGAACTGCCTGGATTCAATTTAATCCCCGTTTTTATGTAATTGCCTTAGTCTTTCTATTGTTTGATGTCGAATTGATATTTGTATTCCCCTGGGCTACTGTTTTCGGACAGAGCGAATTTATTAATGCTGATATGCGTTGGGGATGGTTTACCATGATCGAAATGGCAATGTTCCTTGGGATTTTAGTTTTAGGGTTAGTATATGTCTGGCGTAAAGGAGATCTGGATTGGGTGAAACCTACACATGTACGACCATCGGTACAGGTGAATATTCCGGCAGGAGCTTATGACGCATTGAATAATAAGACATACGCTGTCCGGGATTATAAAGCGACTGCTCAAACTGCAGATGAGACATCCGATCAGCCTAAAGTAGAAAGCAAACCGAAAATCGGGTTCAAACCTGCATTTAAAAAACCGGGAGCATCAACATGAGCATAGAAAATCAATTACAAAATAATGGTGTAGTAGTGGCTAAGCTGGATGACCTGCTTAATTGGGCAAGACTATCATCTATGTGGCCTGTCAGTTTTGGTATTGCCTGCTGTGCGATTGAAATGATGGGTGCTATGGCCTCAACATACGATCTGGATAGACTCGGTGTATTTCCGAGGCCTTCTCCGCGTCAGTCAGATGTCATGATCATTGCCGGCACAGTTACCTTTAAAATGGCTGACCGTATCCGTAAGCTTTATGAGCAGATGCCAGAACCTAAGTATGTAATTTCGATGGGTTCATGTTCCAATTGCGGAGGTCCTTACTGGCAGCACGGTTATCATGTCGTAAAAGGAGTGGACAGGATCATTCCGGTCGATGTATATGTACAGGGCTGTCCTCCACGTCCGGAAGCATTAATTGGTGCATTTTTAGAATTACAAAAGAAAATAGAAAAAGAAAGTATTTTAGGTGAAACCTTGTTTCACGCTAGCGTATAAAAGATAAAATTATTTATGGCAAAAGATTTTTATGGTGAGTTGCAATTAGGGATTTTGGGCGGCGGACAATTGGGACGCATGGTCATCCAGGAAGCAATTAATTATAATGTTAATATACACGTCCTCGATCCGGATAAGAATGCCCCATGTCGCAAATTGTGTAACCGATTCGAAGTTGGATCATTAGGCGATTTCCATACCGTATATAATTTTGGTAAAGATCTCGATATGCTTACTATTGAGATTGAAAAGGTAAATGTGGATGCATTGGAAAAACTGGAGGAAGAAGGTGTGCAGGTATTTCCGCAATCACGTGTTATCAGATTAATTCAGGATAAAGGTTTACAGAAGCAATTCTTCAAACAAAATGACATTCCTACAGCGCCTTTTCAGCTGATTTCTACAAAGGAGAATCTCCTGAATGCAAATATTAGTATTCCTTATATTCAGAAATTGAGAAAAGACGGATATGATGGAAAGGGAGTGAAAAAGATTTCTTCACAAGAAGATCTGGAACATGCATTTGAAGAGCCGAGCATGATAGAGGAGTGGATTGATTTTGAAAAAGAGATTGCTGTGATCGTTGCCCGTAATGACAGAGGAGACATTTCAGCATTTCCGTTAGTTGAAATGGAATTCAACCCACAAGCTAATCTGGTCGAGTTTCTGATCTCTCCGTCAACATTGAGTTTTGAAATTCAGCAACAGGCAGAGGAAATTGCTAAAAAGATCGCCAATGATCTGCAGATTGTAGGGTTACTGGCTGTCGAAATGTTCTTAACAAAGCAAGGCGAGATTCTGGTAAACGAACTGGCTCCGAGACCTCATAACAGCGGCCATCAGACGATAGAAGGAAACTATACTTCTCAGTTTGCACAACATTTACGGGCTATTTTTAATTTGCCTTTGGGCAATACCAGCACACGTAGCAATGCAGTGATGATCAATTTGTTGGGGGAAGAAGGATATGAAGGCCTGGCAAAATATGAAGGGATAGAAGAAATCCTGGATATGGAAGGTGTGTATCTGCATTTATATGGTAAAAAGTATACAAAGCCTTTCCGGAAAATGGGCCATGTATGTATTGTGAATGATAACAGGGAACTGGCTATCAGCAATGCCCGGAAAGTTCAGGAAATATTAAAAGTAAAAGCATAAAAATAATGAGTTCAGATAATAAGCCTTTAGTGGGGATTATAATGGGAAGTAAATCAGACCTTCCTGTCATGCAGGACGCGGTGGAAGTCCTTAAAACATTGGGTGTATCTTTTGAAGTGACTATCGTGTCAGCACACCGTACGCCTCAGCGTATGTTTGATTATGCAGCAAGTGCTGCGGAGCGTGGCCTCAAAGTCATAGTGGCTGGTGCAGGTGGAGCTGCTCATTTGCCGGGCATGGTTGCTTCTATTACACATTTACCTGTCATCGGAGTACCTGTTAAATCTTCAAATTCCATTGATGGCTGGGACTCTGTATTGTCTATTCTGCAGATGCCTAATGGTATACCTGTAGCAACAGTAGCACTGAATGCAGCAAAGAATGCCGGAATACTAGCAGCTCAGATTCTGGGTACATCAGATACTGAACTGACACAAGCGCTTGTCCGATTCAAAAAGGAATTGGGAGACAAGGTTGAGGAAACGGCTCTTGAAGTTGAGAAAATGAAATTTTAATGAAAACAAAAAAGGGAAGTTTAAACTTCCCTTTTTTGTTTTCTATTTGATCTTTGATAAGGTGTTCTCTACATAATCGTAGCTCTTTTGGATACTGGCAAATTTATCGGCCATATAAATATCGTCCTGTTCTACAAAGGCATACTTCAGACCAGATTTGTCTGCATATTTTACAATATTTGTAAAATCTATATTTCCGGTACCTACTTCAGCATATTTGATTTCTTTTATAATATCTCCGAATCCGAGTTTGTCCTGTTCTCCTCCAACTATCGGTTTGGTAAAAGCTTTGTCCATATCTTTCACGTGCCACATAGAGAAGCGGTTTGGATATTTTTCAAAGTAAGATTGAGGGCTTAATCCTGATTTTTCAATCCAGTACAGATCCAGCTCAAAGTCTACCAGCTCAGGTTCAGTAAATGCTATCAGGATATCTAATCCTTTTGTTCCGTTTGGCTGATCTCTGAACTCCCAGAAGTGATTGTGATAGCCCATTTTAATACCTGATTTTTTAGATATTTCTCCGGCTTTATTGAGTTGTTCTGCTGCGTATTGATAATCTGCAGATTTTAAAGCATTGATATCAAACATAGGTGTTACCGGAGCGACTACATAAGATTGTCCTAATTCTTTGGCAATCTCTACATAACGTTCGATACTCTCTTTATCTTCATGATTTTTGCTCAGGTATTTTGACAGGTCATAATGTCCGCTGTGGGTTACCAGATTATTGTCCTCTAATACCTTTTTGAAATCTTTGATCGGTAATCCGAAAAATTCTCCTTTGGTCACATCTACACCAAATGTCTCCACGTGTTTGTAACCAATTTTTGCGATCTTCTCAATTGTTCCTTTTGCATCTTTTGCCAATTCATCCCTTAAGGTGTATAATTGGATTCCGATATGCTGGAAAGGTCCTTCTGCGATCTTTTTGGATTCACAGGAAAGAAGATACGGACTTAAAAAAGCCGCTGAAACACCGACACCAGCTTGTTTTAAGAATTTTCTCCTAGATTTGTTCATAGTTTGTTTTTTAAGATAATCCAATGTCAATTTACACAATATAAAACTAAATAAAAAGAGCCCTTAATTTAAGGGCTCTTTTTACGTGAGATATCAGGACTTAGACGGTCATAATATCTTTTTCTTTCAATTCTGCCAGTTTATCCACTTGTATGATGAAACTGTCAGTCAGTTTCTGTACTTCAGCTTCACCAACTTTGATTTCGTCTTCTGACGCACCGTCATTTTTAAGTTTTTTGATCGATTCGTTCGTATCCTTACGGATGTTACGAATAGCAATACGTCCTTTTTCAGCTTCTTCTTTCGCTTTTTTTACCAGGTCACGTCTTCTTTCTTCAGTCAATGCCGGTACTACCAAACGAATGACGATACCGTCATTTTGTGGATTAAGACCCAGATTAGAATCGATAATTGCTTTTTCGATAGCACTTATCAGTGATTTTTCCCAAGGTTGGATAACAATTGTGCGTGCATCTGTAGTATTGACATTACTCACTTGTGCTAATGGGGTAGGGCTTCCGTAATAATCTACAGAAATACCATCTAACATAGACGGGGATGCTTTACCTGCACGGATTTTTGTCAATTCAGACTCCGCGAATGATACTGCTTTAGTCATTGAATCCTTACAGTCATCAAGTTGAAGAGAAATCAGTTCGTTCATATTATGTTTGTTATATTTTCTTATGTATTATTAGCGGACAACAGTTCCTACATGTTCACCGTTGGCCAGTTTTTTCAGGTTACCTTCTTTGTTCATATCGAATACAATGATTGGCAGATTGTTTTCCTGACAAAGCGTGAATGCGGTCATATCCATTACATTCAAGCCTCTTTCATAAACTTCTGTAAAGGAAATCTCATCAAAACGGGTAGCTGAAGGATCTTTTTCAGGATCTGCAGTGTATATACCATCTACGCGTGTACCTTTTAATACTGCATCTGCATTGATCTCGATAGCTCTTAATGAAGCTGCTGTATCTGTTGTGAAATATGGATTTCCGGTACCGGCTCCGAAGATGACAATTCTTCCCTTTTCCAGGTGTCTTACTGCTCTTCTGCGAATAAAAGGCTCACAGATCTGTTCCATCTTGATTGCCGTAAGAAGGCGAGTTTTTAATTCGACTTTTTCAAGTGCATCCTGAAGAGCCATACTGTTGATTACTGTTGCCAGCATCCCCATGTAATCTGCCTGAACACGATCCATACCAGATTTTTCAGCACTTAATCCTCTGTAGATATTACCTCCTCCAATAACGATTGCGATTTCCATGCCCATGCTATGGATTTCTTTGATGTCATTGGCATATTGTCTGACACGGTGAATGTCGATGCCGTAATTTTGTTCGCCCATTAAGGCTTCTCCGCTGAGTTTGAGTAGGATGCGTTTATATTTCATGATTTTCTTTTGGAAGTTTTCCAAAAGCCAAAGATATGATAATTTTTTTAATCCCTTTATTGCCTGTTTGAAGAAAATCAACCTTTTTTGACCTTCTCAATTACTTCATTGTAGTAATTCTCATATTTGGGCATAATATTACTCAGCTGGAAGTCTTTGGCGCGGTTGAGTGCAGCCTCTTTAAACTGAAGAAGTCTGTCACAATCTTCCAGAACACTGATTGCATTTGCGGCCATTTCATCTACATTGCCAACATCACTGAGATATCCGGTTACACCATTCACGTTCAATTCCGGCAGACCACCTGTATTGGTCGAGATTACCGGTACTTTGCAAGCCATAGCTTCTAAGGCTGCCAGTCCGAAACTTTCTGAACTGGAAGGCATCAAAAACAGATCGGAAACGGAAAGTATTTCTTCAATAGCATCCTGCTTGCCTAAGAAACGCACATCGTGACAGACACCCAGCTCACGCGATAATTCTTCTGCGTTTCTTCTTTCCGGGCCGTCACCTACCATAAGCAACTTGCTTGGGATCTTTTCGTTAACCTTTTGAAAGATTCGAATCACATCATCTGTCTTCTTTACTTTACGGAAGTTGGATGTGTGTATGAGGATACGCTCATCAAAAGGGGCAATGGCTTTTTTGAAGTGGGAGCGATCCTTATTGCTGAATCTTT
This sequence comes from Sphingobacterium spiritivorum, assembly GCF_016725325.1. Classification (NCBI taxonomy): domain Bacteria; kingdom Pseudomonadati; phylum Bacteroidota; class Sphingobacteriia; order Sphingobacteriales; family Sphingobacteriaceae; genus Sphingobacterium; species Sphingobacterium spiritivorum. Next base: position 910,279 of record NZ_CP068083.1, on the reverse strand, counting down.
CCAGATCTATAAAATTAGGAATGACCTGAATATCTTTATTGATATCAAAGTATTCCAGTGTTTGGGACTTCAAATTTTCTGATACTGCTGTAACGCCGTCCGACTGGTTGATCGAGAAGGTCACAACAGGGCTGAAGCTTTTATCTTTACCTACTAAGGTAATATCGGTACCATGCAGAGTCGTTATGACAGGAATATTAATCCCATAAGTAGCCAGAATCTGCTTGGCCATAAAGGCTGCTGAAGCATGCGGAATAGCATAGTGTACATGTAGTACATCGAGCTTTTCAAATCTGACTACATCTACCAGTTTACTGGCAAGGGCTGATTCGTATGGTAAAAAATCGAAAAGGGGATATTGTGATACGGCAACCTCATGATAGAACAGATTTTCAGAGAAAAAATCCAGACGGGCAGGTTGGCGGTACGTAATAAAGTGTATTTCATGACCATTTGCTGCCAGGGCTTTACCTAATTCTGTAGCAACAACACCACTTCCTCCAAATGTAGGGTAACAAACTATTCCTATTTTCATGTTCAAAATTTATCTGATGCAAATTAAAGATTATTTCGGACAGGAGAGGATATCTTAATTGCCATAATTCTGCAAAATTTTTGAGACAGCAAAGGCAAATGAGATTTGTAAAGTAAAATAGTAAATATAAAATCCACGTGCTAACAGGATATATTATGTAAATTGGGATATTATTTTATCTATTTATGAAATATGTGTGTAGCAGAAGTCACACGGATACTTGTGCATACCATCTGTATCCGCCGGTGGGCGGACAATATTTGAAATGTAAAATTAGATATGAAAACATTCATCAGTGATCTTTCCGGCAATCCGTATCCTGTAAGAGAGAAGGTACTTGGCTCTACGCTGAGAAATGCAATAGTGCAGTTGATTCAGGAAGATCATCAGGGATTTGACCGTGATAAATGCTTGTCAACAGGTGAATTGGATTATTATAAAGAAAAATATCTGTCCTCTATTCTTAAAAAGGAAATAGGAGAGCTTACTCAGCTTGATCAGATGGTACTGGATAGTCTGAAAAATAATGAGCTTATATCAGCATCTTTGGACCAGGATCAGGATACCATGAACTTTGGGGATAAAGTCTCAGACAAAGTTGCTGAATTTGGCGGTAGCTGGACATTTATTCTTTCTTTCATCGCTTTTCTGATCTTGTGGATATTGGTGAATATATATTGGTTAAGTAACAAAGGTTTTGATCCTTATCCTTTTATTTTACTCAATCTGATCCTCTCCTGTATTGCAGCTCTGCAGGCACCTGTGATTATGATGAGCCAGAACAGGCAGGAAGAGAAGGATCGTGAACGTGCCAAGAATGATTATATGGTCAATCTGAAAGCTGAGCTTGAAATCCGTGCACTGCATGAGAAAATCGATCATCTGATCATTCATAAGGAACAAGAACTGGTCGAAATGCAGCAGTTTCAGGTGGATGTTATCAAAAATCTGATTGAAAAGATTGATAAACTTGAAAGTAAACTGAACAAGTAGGATCTGCCTGCTAAACTTTCTATTTTTGTATCATGATAGCTAATAAAGAGATTCTGCTTACAGAACTTGTATTCAAATTTTCCAGATCCGGCGGTGCAGGAGGTCAACATGTTAATAAAGTATCTTCTAAAGTTCTTCTGCAGTGGGATGTAGCCGGGAGTACAGTTTTTTCAGCTGATCAAAAGGCTACTCTGTTTCATGTTCTTTCCAATCGCATTAATAAAGATGGAATATTACAGTTGGAAAGTGATAATGACCGATCTCAGGTCAGGAATAAAGAAATTGCTATTCAGCGGTTTCTGACTCTTATTGACACAGCTTTAACCCCTGTTAAAGCCAGAAAGAAAACAAAAATTCCCTATTCTAAAGTTGTTGATCGTCTGGACAGGAAAAGGAGACAATCTGACCTGAAGAAAACCAGAAGTAAGAAATTTGATGAGTAATCTGTGATACAATTAGATTTAATTTTAAATTTATATGATTGATATTCAGTCTTTTATTATTTAAAACTAAAAATATAGTTGTAAAACTAAATATTTAGTTTTAAACTTGTTTTATAATCGATTACTGGCAATATTGTCTTATTATTCATAGAGTTATGGACGAAATCAAAGAACTTACAAAAGCAGAGGAACAAATTATGCATGAGCTTTGGGAAATGAACGGCGGATTTGTAAAAGATGTTATCGAACGCCTTCCGGAACCGAAGCCAGCATATAATACCGTGTCTACTATCGTGCGGATATTGGAAACCAAGGGTTTCCTGATGCACAAATCTTACGGCAAGAGTCATCAATATCTGCCTAAGATTTCAAAAGAAGAGTATAAGAAAGTAATTACGGGTAAATTGTTGAACAATTATTTCGATAATTCAGCAAAGAGTATGTTGTCCTTCTTTCTGGAGGAAGATAAACTGAATCTGAAAGATGTAAATGAATTGTTGGAACTAATTGCCAAACAGAAAAAATAACCAAGCGGATCGACATTATTATAAACAAAAGTATTATGATGACTTACCTGATTATGGCCAATTGTAGTATGCTGGTATTGTATATGTTGTACTACCTGCTACTAAGAAAGCTTACTTTTTTTCAGTGGAACAGAGTTTATCTGATAGGAGCATTATTAGTTTCCCTGATTGTACCCGCATTGCAGTTTATGGATTTTTCCGATAGCGTATATGCTGCCGATATTATTCCTGTAATCAAAATGAATATGATCGCTGTGCAGGGAGACGTCATTGTGCTGAATCCTAAACCTCTCACATTTAGTGTGATTGTGGTGTATTGGGTAACTGTAAGTGTGGCCGTTGTTTATTTTCTAATCAGATTACTGCGTATTTTCAGATTATTCAAAAAGCAAAATCCGAACATGTCTTTTTCGTTTTTGCAACAGATCTATGTTGGTGATGCAGTCGCAAATGCTCCTCTGATCTATGCACATGAAGATGTCCACGTGAAACAACGACATACTTACGATATCCTGTTTGTAGAGATTGTCCGTATTTTCAACTGGTTCAACCCTGTACTATACTTTTATATTAAGGAATTAAAATTTCAGCACGAATGCATTGCTGATCAAATCTGCTCCGGACTGGACAAGCGTTCCTATGCTGAAGTATTGGTAGCGAACGCAATGAGCGTGCCTGCTCATGTAATGTTTCATGAGTTTTCTAATCAATCATTTTTAAAGAAAAGAATTATGATGTTATTTCAGAACAGATCAAAATCCATCAATAGGATAAAATACGTGTTGCTACTTCCTTTAACCGTTGGTTTAGGAGTTACAGCATTAGCCTTTAATAAAACATTAGATGTTGTCAAGACAGATCTGGTATCTAAGGTAATGGATGTGCATCTTCCTCTACCGGAGGCACCCAGTTTTCAGAGGCAAAAAGTAGATGTAGAGGATAAGAAACCTACACAACAGCAAGAGCCGGTCGTAAAGACTGCGGAAGTTCTTCCGGAGCCTCCAGGGGGTATGAAAGCTTTTATGACATTAATAGGGCAAAACTATGTCTATCCAAAAGCTGCTGTTGACAATAAAGTAAATGGGATAGTGACGGTAGCTTTTATCGTGGAAAAAGATGGATCTCTGTCAAATTTTAAAATTACAAAAGATATGGGCTATGGTACAGGAGAAGAAGCTATACGAGTACTTAAAATGGCGGAGAAATGGAAGCCGGGATTAAATAATGGTAAAGCGGTAAGGGTTGCTTATACAGTGCCTTTGAGATTAGTCGCTGCCAGTGCCACACAAAATACCGAAACAGAACAAAGGGATATTTCTCCAAAAGCAGGAGTACCTAGTCCTCCAGATGAGTATATAGTTTTAACGAAAGTTGAAAAAGGTCCGGAGCCGACAGAAGGTTTTCAGAAATTTATGATGTTTATCGGGAATAATTATCAGTATCCAAGTGAAGCCGTGAAATCAGGTGTAAATGGTAAAATACTACTCACTTTTGTTGTGGAGAAAGATGGTTCACTGACAGATTTCAAAATTGCACAAGATCTGGGATATGGAACAGGTGAAGCTGGACTGGCTGTGTTAAAAAAATACAATCAGAAATGGACTCCCGGAGTTCAAAACGGGAGACCGGTCAGGGTAATGTATACGCTGCCAATACAACTCAATACAGTGGACTAAATTTGTGCTTAGCTGAAAAAATCCCGATACAATCGAATTGTATCGGGATTTTTTATAGTAAGGCTTTTATTCTTAGTTGGCCTTGATTAATTCTGTCTGTAGTATAATAGTTTCGAATTCCTCAATAGGGTAATTGGATTCTATCATTTTGATAAGCAGCTCTGTCGCTATTTTACCCATTTCTACTGCAGGTTGTCTGACAACATTCATGGTCGGGGAGAAGAGACTCACGACATTTGAATTGGTAAAGCCTGATATCGCAATCTTATTGGCCAATTCCGGATTTTTGGTTTTGAGAGCCAGTAAAAAACCGGTAGACAGACGATCACCTGATATAAATATGGCATCGAAATTCTGCTCTAAAAGTTCATCTACAACATTTTCCAGTTCATTGAGATTCATACCTCCGTATAAACAATGTTTTACCAGATCTTCATTAAAGGGAATATGGTATTTTTTCAATGCATCCTGATAGCCTTTTAACCGTTCCCGTGTGATAGAAAGATTTTTGGCATTGTTGAGATGCGCAATTTTTCTTTTTCCGGACAGAATCAATTGTTCTGTGGCCGCAAAAGCTCCTTTGTAATTGTTGACAATGACCTTGAACGTATCGAAATCTTCCGGCACCCGATCAAAGAACACGATAGGAAACCCTCTTTCATATAGTTTTCTTAGGTACGAGATATCTTCTGTCTCGGAAGCTAAGGCTATCAGCAATCCATCTACGGATCTGGAACTCAGATATTCTACATTGAGTTTTTCTCTTTCAGCCGATTCATGAGTCTGGGAGATCATCACATTATAGTTCTTCTGATAGGCAACAGACTCTACTCCATTAATAACCTGAGAGAAAAAATTGTTTGCAATTTCACTGAGTACAATCCCAATAGAATAGCTTCTTTTTTCTTTCAGACTTCTGGCTATAGGGTTGGCACGGTAGTTTACTTTTTCGGCATATTCTAATACGATTTTCTTGGTTTCCGGACTAATTTCATAGCTATCTCTTAGTGCCCTGGAGACCGTAGAAGTAGATAGATTAAGTGCCTGCGCAATATCCTTGATCGTATAGTTTTCAAATTTCATTCCTAACAAATATAAGCAATGTTGGCAAGATTACAGCAAAACGGGATTTCCTATTTTGTGACCGCAATCGATGTCGGGAACGATTGCATAACTTTTGGCCCAAAAACGGCTTCTACTGGAATTTACTTCGCATTTTTGTGATATGATAACCGATTATAAGAATTAGACAGATAACCGTAACTATTGCCTTCTTCTTATTTAAAAAAAAAATAATAACATCTATTAACTCAAACTAATCACTTATGAGTAAAGTGCTTATGCTATTAACTGCTTTTTGTCTGTCGATAGGGGTTTCTATTGCCCAAAACAGACAATTGCAAGGTACGATCAAGGCTGATGACTCGGGTCAAACGTTATCCGGAGTCAGTATAAAAGTTCTTGGTACCAATGTCAGTACCAGTTCTGACAGTAAGGGGAATTTTAAAATTAATGTTCCGGCTCAGGGCGGGACACTTCAATTTTCCTATGTGGGCTATACCACGCAATCTGTTCCCTTCAAATCTGAATCAACCCTCAACATTTCTCTGCAGAGTGTGACTAATGCACTGGAAGAAGTGACCGTCAATGTGGGGTATGGAGTCGTCAAGAAAAAGGATCTGACCGGAGCTGTGGCTTCTGTGAGTGCAGACGTGATTTCCAAAGCTCCGGTCGCTTCTGCGTTGGAAGCTATACAGGGACGTCTTTCGGGTGTGAATATTTCCAGTACGGAAGGATCACCAGATGCTGAAATGACAGTACGAGTACGGGGTGGGGGCTCTATCACGGGAGATAACTCGCCTCTTTACATTGTGGATGGATTTCCGGTGACAACTATCGCTGATATTGCACCTTCGGATATCGAATCTATTGATGTCCTGAAAGATGCTTCTTCTACTGCAATCTATGGTTCAAGAGGTGCAAATGGTGTTATTATTGTAACGACCAAGACGAGCAAGACAGGGAAATTTTCTGTGAGTTACAATGCTTTTGGGGGTATTCGTAACATTGCGAATACGCTGGATGTATTGCAGCCGCTGGACTATGCCAAGTGGCAGTATGAGCGTGCTTTACTAACCAAGAGTATTGATACCTATACCAAATATTTTGGCAACTGGCAGGATATAGATCTGTATGACGGAGTGGCGACGAATGACTGGCAGGATATTGTATTTGGTCGTACAGGTAATACTTTTAATCAGAATGTGAGTCTGAGTGGTGGTAGTGAGAAGACCAAGTACAGCTTTAGTCATAATTTTATCAAGGATAAAGCTATTATGGTGTCTTCAGGATATAATCGTCAGAATATCAATTTTAAGCTCAATCATAAGCTGCATAAGCGCGTAACACTGGATCTTGGTTTCCGTTTTTCGGATATGAAGATTGACGGGGGAGGTGCTAATGAGCAGAATGAAAAATCATCTGCAGATTCGCGTTTGAAAGCGGTAATGGTATATCCGGGTATCCCTGTTCAGGGCTTAACAGATTCAGAAGAGACCGATGAGGGGTTTAATTTATTTGATCCGCTGACTTTTATCGCTGACAATGATCAGCTTCAGAAGCGTCGCAGTTACAATTTAAATGGTAGTATAGGTTGGGAAATCGTAAATAATCTACGTTTTAAGACAGATTTTACCTTTGATGACGGAAATAATTCCAATGATCGTTTTTATGGCAAAACGACCTACTATGTGCGAAATACACCGGAAGATAAGAATCAAAATCTGCCGGCTGTAATCTTATCCAAGATCTCAAGACAATCTATCCGAACAGCAAATACGCTGAACTATGATTTCAAAAGTCTGCTTAATAAGGATCACAATCTGAATGTATTGTTGGGTCAGGAATATATTTTTACTAAATCCAATGCACTGACGAATACAGTTCACGGATTTCCGTCTACCTTTACTTTTGATCAAACCCGAAAACTAACCGCTCAGGGTAAACCCTTTTCTACAGAGAATTTTTTCAATGCAAATGATATCTTATTATCTTTCTTCGGTCGTGCTAACTACGATTTTCGGGGGAAGTATCTGCTAAGTGCTACCTTCCGTGCTGATGGTTCTTCTAAATTTGGTCCGGGTAATAAGTGGGGCTATTTCCCTTCTGTTTCCGGAGCATGGAGAATCTCAGATGAGGCATTTATGGATGCATCGAAATCCTGGCTGAATGATCTGAAACTAAGACTGAGTTACGGTACCGCAGGTAATAACAACATTCCTACGGGACAGATCGATCCGACCTTTACTGTTACACCGACCTCATGGATTAACGGATACAGTAGTTTCTGGTCTACTTCTAAGATCATGTCCAATCCGGATCTGAAGTGGGAAACAACTATTACCAGAAATCTGGGATTAGACTTTAGTTTATTTAATAGCCGTGTAACAGGTACAGTAGAAACTTATCTCAATAAAACGAAAGATCTGCTGATAGACTATCCTATTGCAGGAGTGGGATATGACAGCCAGTACCGTAATATGGGAGAAACGCAGAATAAAGGTATTGAGGTTGCTTTAAACTGGGCTGCTGTCAAATCTAAAGATTTTGATCTCAACGTATCGGCAAACATCAGTTTCAACAGAAACCGTGTTAATTCTCTGGGACTTCTGAATGCGATTAACTGGCCTTCGAGATGGGCTTCTACAGAGATCGGGTCAGATTACTGGGTGCAACCGGGCGCTGCTGTCGGGCAGATGTATGGCTATAAGTCAGCCGGTCGATATGAGGTATCTGATTTTACCGGCTATGATGCTGCAAAAGGTATATGGACACTCAAAGACGGAGTCGCTACTGCTAATGATGTAATTGGTACGATCCGTCCGGGATCTATGAAACTGGAAGATCTCAATGGCGATGGCAAAATAAATGAAAACGATAAGACGATTATTGGTAATGCCAACCCTAAGCATACCGGAGGTTTCTCTATCAATACACGTTACAAGAATTTTGATCTTACTGCACTCTTCAACTGGAGTTTTGGTAATGATATCTATAATGCCAATAAGATTGAATATACACAGACCAGTAAATATCACTCCCGTAATATGATCTCTATTATGGAAGAAGGGCAGCGCTGGACGAATCTGTTGCCTGACGGGACAATCAGTAATGATCCTGCTCAGCTTGCAGCCATGAATGCAAATACAACGCTGTGGTCGCCACTTACCAAACAGTTTATCTTCAGTGACTGGGCTGTAGAAGATGGTTCATTCCTGCGGTTAGGCACATTGACATTAGGATACACATTTTCAAGTGATCTGCTGCAAAAAGTCAAAGTAAAGAATCTGCGTATATACGGTACAGGGTATAATCTGTTTCGTATCACAAATTACAGTGGCTTTGATCCGGAAGTATCTACCAGAAGACAATCTGCACTTACACCAGGGGTAGACTATTCTGCTTATCCTAAGAGTCGCTTGTATGTGGTAGGGGTAAATCTGAGCTTCTAAGGATTGACATCAATTAATGATCAAAAATATTTAGAGATGAAAAAGACATTTTATAAAATAGCATTAGCAGCAGTATTAGGGACTTCTCTGGTCTCTTGTAATAAACTTCTGGATGCACCTGTACAGTCTGCGATGGATGAGTCTGTTATTTTCTCTTCGCCTGTACTGGCGGAGGGTGCTGTGGCAGGAATCTTACAGTCATTCGGAGAGACAAATTCATATCGTGGACGTTACCTTGTTTATTATGGTATCAATACCGATAATGAGGTGGGAAATTCACTGAAAAATACGACTGATGAAAAAAGCTTGTTAGCCAATTATCAGACGAATGCAAATAATACGCAGATGAATACGGACAATAATGCCTGGGCTAAATTTTACGAGGCTATTGAACGTGCTAATCTGGCTATCCGCGGATTACGTACATATGGAAATATTGAGAATAATGCACAATTGGCTCAGATTCTTGGGGAAGTGCTGGTCTTGCGCGCTGTGGTTTACAACGATCTTGTAAAAGGATGGGGTGATGTGCCAGCGCGATTTGAACCCTTGACGTCTGCTAATACGTATGTTCCGAGAAGTGACCGGGATGTTATTTACAAACAAATACTGGCCGACCTCAAAGAAGCCGAAAATTATCTTCCATGGCCTAACGGGAATACAAAGACTCAGTCTGTGGAGAAAGTTAACAAGGCTTTTGCAAAAGGATTGCGGGCGCGTATAGCGCTTGCTGCAGGTGGGTATGCACAGCATGCAGATGGAGTGCGCCTGAGCCGTGATCCGGATCTGGAGCGTACAAAGATGTATCAGATCGCCAAAGAAGAATGCCTGGATGTAATCAATAGCGGTTCATTACGACTTCTAGGGTTTGAGGAAGTGTTCAGGACGCTATGTCAGGAAACGAATCTGGCAGGTAAAGAGTCAATGTGGGAAATCCCGTTTTCAGAAGGTCGCGGACGTGTATTGTTTGATCTGGGTGTCAAACATACGACTACAGATAAGTATACTATGCAGAATAAAGGTGGTACAAATGGTCCGAATCCGATTATGTGGTATGAGTATGATAAGGATGATGTAAGACGTGCTGTATCTGTAGTACCTTATGAGTGGACCAATGGTAAACAGGTGCCTACAAATCTGAATAAGTGGTACTTTGGAAAATATCGTTATGAATGGATGAAGCGGGTAGTAACGTCTACTAATGATGACGGGCTCAACTGGATGTATATGCGTTATTCAGATGTGGTTCTTATGGCTGCAGAATCTGTAAATGAGTTGGATGGACCGCAGGCTGCAGCTACATATCTCAAAATGATCCGGGATCGTGCATTCCCTACACATCCGGAAAAAGTAACGGCATATATGTCTGCTGTAACAGTGAGTAAAGAAGCCTTTTTTAATGCTATTGTTGACGAACGTTCCTTAGAATTTACAGGAGAGATGCTGAGAAAGGGAGACCTGATCCGTTGGAATCTGCTCTCTGCCAAGCTTAATGAAGCCAAACAAAAACTGCAACTACTGGAAAACCGTCAGGGCAAATATGCAAGCTATCCTAAAAATGTATATTATAAGACATTGGCAGATGGTGAATCTGTCGGTATCTATGGCCTGGAAGCAGGAGAAACAGATGCAATAGGCGCTACATACGGGACTTCTAAAACGTGGAAGCTGGCTGCAGACAATGATCAGGTAGCTTATTGGGATGCCATGTTCCTCCGCGACCCGAATATGCAACAATTCTGGCCTATCTGGCAGTTCTTTATTGAGGCGAGCAACGGACAACTGACAAATAGTGGTTACAATTTCTAACTGCTTTAAAGATTAGATATTATGAAAGTACATTTAAAAAAATACGCTATATACGGAGTTTTAGGGATTTCCCTCTCTTTATCGGGTTGTTCCAAAGATTCTCTGGAAGTGATCAAAACCCTGGATACAGATCAATCTTTTTCACCGGTAGGATTAACAGCTATTCTGGATGGTAAGACATCTATTGTATTGACCTGGACAAAAGCAATCAATGCAGAAGCCTATACGGTTGAGTTGTCTGAAAGTGCAACTTTCGAAGGAACTCCTTTTAAGACCATTGATAATATTAAAATCGGTGAATTGCCATACACTATCTCCGGTCTGTCCGGAGATACGGAATATTATATTCGTGTTAAAGGTACTATGACCGGCAAGGAAGATTCAAAGTGGGTGTCAACAATATTAAAGACTGCTTCAGAACAGATCTTTAATCCGGTGGATCTGGCCACTATTACAGCTAAATCTGTGGTATTGAGCTGGCCTGCAGCTGCCGCAGTTACCAGTATTAGTCTTTCTCCCGGCAATATTCAGCGGACCCTTACAGCGGATGAGATAGCAAAAGGTTCGGCATTGATTGAAGGCCTGATTCCGGAGACGAGCTATAGTGCGATATTGCTGAATGGAACAAAAACAAGAGGCACAGCGATCTTTAAAACAGGGATAGATATAGGAGATGCTATTCTGGTGACTTCCGTGGCAGAATTAACAGCTGGAATTGCATCTGCCAAAGGAGGAGAAACTTTTGCTCTGACAGGAGGTAATTATGATTTTGTAGGAGCTACAGGTGTGTCACTGGCATTATCCAAGCCTGTTGCAATTGTAGCTGCACGCGTATCGGAAAAGCCGGTGTTGAACAATGTAGGTTTTAGCTTGTCAGCAGGGGCGGCTTTGAAGTTTCAAAATGTAATTGTTGATGGTGGGAATAATCTGAATAATGCAATCACTGTAGGTAACGGTGTGTACGGAGAGATCATTATCGAAGGCAGTGAAATACGAAACTATAAAGCCGGCGTCATTATTATGAATACCTCAGGAACTTCATCCAGTACTGTTGCAGCACTGAAGATGAATAACAATATCTTCCTGAATTATGGAAACAGCGGAGAGTTTATTGATTTCCGTACCGGATTTCCATTAAGTATCTCTTTTACGAATAATACGGTTTATGGGGTTGCTGACCGTGAATTTATTCGTATAGATGCGGCAGGTACTAATGTGTATCCGGCTGGTGGAGTTAGTATTTCTGTAAGTAATAATACACTTGTCGGACTGGCCAATGCATCCAGCAGAAGGTTTTTCTATGTACGTATTCCGGTGGCAAATCACAGTATTTCATTTACTAAGAATATAGTTACAGGTACAGTGGGTTTATTAGCCAATCAATCACAGACTAATATTACGACATTGAGTGGAAATAACTATTTCAATGCTACGAGTCTGCAAGTTACCTCATCGGGGACTGTTAAAGTAGATGCCAATGGAACAAGCCTGGATCCGGGATTTGCGAATGCTGCAAACGGTGATTTTACAATCAGTAACAATACACTCAAGGGAAATGGGGTAGGAGATCCACGCTGGATTAAATAGAGATTTAGTTAGTTATCCATATTTTAAATTTTAAAGGAGTATTCAGTATATCGAATATTCCTTTATCTGTTTATTGCTTAAAGAAAAGATTAGTATCTGTTAATATGAATTATTGTAAACTAAAAAAAGGATTATCGGTCATTTTTCTGACTGCTGTGCTCATCGGTTTGTATGCTTTTTCCAAGAAGGAACCTGCTACACTTTACATTATCGGAGATTCTACAGCTGCAAATAAGACGGCTAAAACTTACCCTGAAACCGGATGGGGGATGAAGCTGCAGGAGCTGTTTAATGAGCAGGAGGTGATTGTTGATAACAGAGCTTTGAACGGGCGTAGCACGGCTTCCTTTAAGCATGATTATAATACAAAATCTCATACAGTGGTGAATCACTGGAGACTGGTATTGGAAAAGATAAAACCCGGAGATTATGTGTTTATCGAATTCGGGCACAATGATGAAAAAATTCATAAGCCTACTGTAGGTACTTCTCTGGAAAAATTTAAGGCCAACCTTACAGAGTATGTGGAAGAGACACGTCAGAAAGGGGCTATTCCTGTACTGTTGACTCCTATAGAACGCCGAAACTGGATAAATGGCAAGCTGGTTGAAACGCATGGCGGTTACCCTGATGCAACCCGTGCGGTGGCAAAACAGTTAAATGTGCCTCTAATTGATATGCAGATTAAAACAAATAGCTTACTTTCCCGTTTAGGAGAGGAAGGATCTGTTTCCTTATTTAATCATCTGCCTCCGGGCCACGAGAATTACCCGAAGGGTATTCAGGACAATACGCACTTATCACCCAAAGGAGCAGAGCAACTTGCGAAGCTGGTAGTTGATGGCATACGGGAATTAAATCTTACGCTTGCAACTGCACTTCGGTAGTAAATTTCTGCTTTTATAAACAAAAAATGAGCCTCGTCTACAATCGTAAACGAGGCTCTGATTTTTAAAACAATTAAATATTAGAAGATATACTTCGTGCTTAGAAAATTAGACTCATTTTCGCTTACAATTTCATTGAATAGCTTTTTGTTGCTATCGGTGAATTTGGTGGCTACTAATGAACGGATAGAGAAGGAGCGAAGTGCATCGACTACCGACAGCGTTCCTTCGGCACTGTCTTTTCGTCCTGTGAACGGAAAGACGTCCGGGCCGCGCTGACACTGGCAGTTGATATTGACACGACTCACCTGATTGACCAAGGGATCTATAAGAGATGACACTACAGAAGCATTGTTGCTGAATATGGAAACCTGTTGACCATGCGGGGAGCCGATCAGATATTCTATAGGCTCTTCCAGATCATCGAAAGGTACTACAGGAATAATAGGACCAAACTGTTCTTCTCGATACAGCTTCATGGCATGATTTACCGGATATACAATCGCCGGATATACAAATGATTCCAGGGTCTCTCCTCCGTGTTCATTGACAACTTTGGCTCCATTGGCTATCGCATCTGCAATACAGGACTCCAGATATGCCGGTTTACCAACTTCCGGCAGAGGAGTAAGTGCAACCCCTTTTTCCCATGGCATACCGTATTTTAATTTGGATACTTCTGCAGATAGTCTTTTCAGGAATTCCTGTGCAAGGCTACGATGTACATATACGATCTTAATCGCTGTACAACGTTGACCGTTGAAGGACAGAGAACCTAATAACGTCTCGGATACCGCAAGATCCAGATCAGCATCTTTGGTGATGATAGCCGCATTCTTGGCATCAAGTCCTAGAATAGCCCGGAGACGGTTTACTTTAGGATGCAGCTTTTTCAGTTCGTCCGCTACACGACTGGATCCTATGAGTGTCAGTACATTAATTTTACCGGACTGCATTAACCCGGGAACAATATTATTACCACGTCCATAGATGGTATTGACTACTCCTTTAGGAAAACTGGACCGGAATGCTTCCAATAAAGGATAGTGTAAAAGTGTACCATGCTTAGGCGGTTTGAAGAGTAGCGTATTACCCATAATGAGTGCAGGAATCAGCGTCGTGAAGGTTTCATTCAACGGGTAGTTGAATGGCCCCATACAAAGTACCACTCCCAGTGGCGAACGACGTATCTGCGCGATAATCCCCTGTTCGATCGTGAAACCTGATGATTGGCGATCTATATCTTTTAACGCATCTATCGTAGCATAGATATATTCTACCGTGCGGTCAAATTCTTTTACGGAATCGGTATATGATTTACCGATTTCCCACATGATCAGTTTGACGACGATATTTTTCTGTTCGATCATCTTATGTGTAAAATTTTCTACACAGGTGATCCGGTCAGCAACACTCATTGTCGGCCATTGACCTCTGCCGTTGTCATATGCGGCTACAGCAGCATCCAGGGCTTCCTGAGATTCTTTTTCCGTACATACGGGGAAACTACCGATACGCTTTCGCTGCAAGCCATCTTTCGTCTTGACACAGATAGGTGAAAAGACTTCATTGACAGGGCCATTCCAGGCTTTCATCTCTCCGTTGGAGAGATATTCACGTTGGTCAATCTGCTCATGCAGTGCATACTCGTCAGGAATATCTTCCTCCTGAAGGAATATGTCTTCTAGGTTTAAGGACATAATATTTAAAGGTTGATTAATATATTTTATTTATATGGGGTATTCGTCATATGGAAATTAATGGTGTGAAATACTCTTTATTTTTAGAAATTTACGATTTTCATTTTAGGAACCAAAGCCTTCATTACTACCCATGCAATAAGATAGGCTATGGCACAAAAAGAAAATATTATAAAATATCCTGCTTCAGCACCCTGAAAGCCCAGGAATTGCATATGTGTTTGCTCGGCATGATCAAATAACCATCCTGAAATTTTGTTGATAAAAAATGACCCTATTCCTCCGGCGAGTCCTCCTATCCCGGTAATGGTAGCAATGGCTGCTTTCGGGAACATATCGCCGACTGTAGAAAAAATATTAGCCGACCAGGATTGATGTGCGGCACCGCCTATCCCTACAAGAATCACAGGGAACCAATAAGAGAAATGTCCTAATGGCTGAGCAAATAAAACCAGTAGCGGGAAGAAAGCGAAAATGAGCATGGCCTTCATCCGCCCTTCGTATGGGTTCATGCCTTTTTTCTCCACTAATACTGTGGGAAGGTATCCGCCATAGATAGATAATAAGGTAATGGCATAGAGTATGAAGATCGCTAATTGCCCTTCTCCATCAGAGGATTTGATATTATAAACTTCACTGAGGTAGGCTGGCATCCAGAATAAATAGAACCACCATACACCGTCAGTCATAAATTTGCCAAAGGCAAAAGCCCAGGTCTGCTTGTGTCTGAAGCAATCTTTAAAAGATACTTTCTTCACTTCCACTACACCAGCAGCAGTATCAGCAAGGGTGTCCTGCTGAATATAGGCCAGTTCTGCAGCATTTACTTTAGGGTGTACTTCGGGTTTTTTATAGATAAATGTCCAGAAACCCATCCACACAAAACCAGAAGCTCCGATAATAATAAATGACATTTCCCATCCCCATTTTGCAGCGATAACAGGTATTGTAATCGGAGCTGCCAATGCTCCAATAGTAGCACCGGCATTAAAGATGCTGGTGGATAAAGCTCTGTCTTTTTTCGGAAAATATTCTGCAGTCGCTTTAATCGCTGCGGGGAAGTTTCCGGCTTCGCCTACCGCAAGTAAGAAACGGGCAAAGATAAACAGGGTTACACTGACATTAATGATCAGACCGACATCGTTTATTTTTGAAATAGCTTCTTTTGCCCCATGAAACCCGACAAACCATTCTCCTGCTACTATTCCAGAAGTCGCAATACCACAGAAAGCATGTAGTATGGCTCCGAAAGACCAGATCCCAATGGCCCATAAAAAACCTTTTTTTGTGTCCATCCAATCTACAAACCGTCCTGCAAACAACATACTGACGGCATAGAAAATAGAAAATAAAGCGGTAATAGTTCCGTAGTCGTTATTGGTCCAGTGAAATTCCGGAGCTATAAAGTCTTTCCAGGTTAATGAAAGCACTTGTCTGTCTAAGTAATTGATCGTCGTAGCAAAAAACAACAGGATACATATTGTCCAGCGAAACTTGCCTGCTTTTATTTGGTTCATAATGGTTGTTAGGTTTAATATTTACTTTCTTGTACCAGCTTCAGCGCTAATACTGTTTTATCATATAATTCATTGTACAATCCTTTTTCCATGACTTCCTGGCTGATCAGTTTGCTCCCCATGCCTACGGCACACACTCCTGATTTAAACCATTTATGAAGGTTGTCAACTTGTAGTTCAACACCTCCGGTAGGCATGAACAATTGCCCGCGGAACAGATCCTTAATCGAAGAAATAAATTCCGGACCCAGTATGTTGGCCGGAAATATTTTAATAAGTGCTGCCTGATGCTGTTGTGCAAGACTAATCTCTGTAGGTGTCATACATCCCGGAATCCATAACAGTTCATTTTTCTTTGCTATAGCTGCTACTTCCGGATTGATGGTAGGGGCGACCAGGAAATCTGCTCCTGCAGTCACAAAATCTTCCGCCTGCCTTGCAGTGGTGATTGTGCCGATTCCTACGTATAATCCCGGAAGCTCCTGATCCCGGACAGCGATCAGTTTTTTGAAATTTTTTAAAGCGAAATCTCCTCTGTTTGTATATTCAAATACACATATTCCGGCTTTGTACAGTACACGCACCAATGCTATGGTGCCTTCTTCGCTGTCCTGATAAAACAGGGGAAGCATACCTTGCTGAAGAATAGCATCCAGTACTACTTGTCTTTTATTGCTCATTTTCTGTTTTCATTTTTAGTACATCCTCCACACTGCTGGTCGTTGCATCACTAGGGATAAAAAGCTTGTCATAGGCTGCTGCTGTTGCAAAAGATAATGTTTCTTTAGCAGTTAGCTGATGGTAAAATCCATAGATAAGGCCAGCCATAAAACAATCTCCGCTTCCTACTTTATCCAATATCTGAGTAGAAATATATTCATTGGATACGGTCAGTTCTCCTTGTGTAAAGAGTGTGGTATAATAGCGTATGCCTTGGCCGTAATCGAATCTGAAGGTATTGGCTACAGCTTTACAATTGGGATATGCAGCGATGATCTCTTTTGATGTTTCTGCTGCCTGTTCCAACAGGATATCTCTTTCATATTCTGTACTTCCAGTCAAAGAATCATGAAGTGCTGTACCCAGCATTTTATTTGCAGCCCAAATATTTCCCATTATAAGTGTGCAATAGGGAGCCAGTTCTGGTAATATTTCCAAAGGTTCTTTTCCATATTTCCACAGTTTACTTCGGTAATTCAGATCTAAGGAAACGGTAATTCCTTTTTCTGAAGCTGCTTTTACTGCCTGAAAACATATATCGGCAATGTCCTGGCTGATAGCCGGGCAAATAGCACTGAAATGGAACCAGGAAACGCCGTCAAAAGCGCTATTCCAGTCAATATCACCGGGTTTTAATTCTGCATAAGAAGAATTGGCTCTGTCATATACTACACTCGCATTTTTAAGGTCTTTTCCCTTCGGAAGATAATAGATCCCAAAGCGATTACCTGAGAATAGTACAGGGTCCATATCTACACCTATACCGGATACAGAATTGACAATATCATGTGCTATCGCATGATCGGGTACAGCGGTTAGATAAGAAGAAGGAACATCCCACAGGGCCAGGGCAGTAGCCACATTCAATTCTGCACCTCCGATGTAAAACGGAAGTTTGTTTTCGGCCAGCCACATTCCATTTCCATCCGGACAGATACGTAACAGAAGTTCGCCAAAACTTAATACCTTACCTTTTCCTGCTCCACGAAAATCTTGATCAATCATGCCGGATTAGAACTTAAAGTAGTTTTTGGCATTGAAATAAGAAATATCAGCGATGATCTTTCCGATTTCTTCCATATCATTTGGCAATTCTCCGTTTTCTACATCCTGTCCAAAAAGATCACACAGCAATCTTCTGAAATATTCATGACGCGGAAAGGACAGGAAGCTGCGCGAATCTGTCAGCATCCCTACAAGACGACTCAACAGTCCCATATTGGAAAGGGCATTCATTTGTTTGGTCATACCATCTTTCTGATCCAGAAACCACCAGGCTGATCCAAACTGGATCTTACCGGCTACAGACCCGTCATTGAAATTGCCGATCATAGTAGCGATCAGCTCATTATCAGCAGGATTGAGGTTATAGATAATAGTTTTCGCTAATTTATCCTGTGTATCCAGCTTGTTTAAAAATTTGGATAGGGCTCTTGCCTGACTAAAATCACCAATAGAATCCCATCCGGTATCCGGACCGAGTATGCTGAGCATACGGCTGTTATTATTACGCAGTGCTCCCAGATGATACTGCTGTACCCAGCCTTTTTCATGATCCCATTCCGCAAAATAGATCAACATAGCCGATTTGAATTTCAGATTTTCCTGACAGGAGATGGTCTGGCGGGATCTGATCTTAGCGAAGATGTCTGCGATCTCCTGTTCTGTATAGTCTTCTGCATAGATTTGTTCCAGTCCATGATCAGAAACAGAGCATCCATTTTCAGCGAAGAAATCATGACGTTTTTTCAAGGCATCCAGATAGTCCTGTAGGGTGGATATGGAGCGGTCAGATACAGATTCCAGTTTATTGATATATGCATTCAGCGCCTCTATATCATCACTATTCATCGCTTTATCAGGACGAAATGCGGGTAACATTTTGAAAGACTCTTTCTCAGCGGCGAATTGTTGGTGATAGTTTAAGCTGTCAGTCGGATCGTCTGTTGTACAGACGACTTCTACATTCATTTTTTTCAATAATCCTCTTACCGAGTATTCCGGTGTCTGTAATTTGGCAGCAGTCTCTGCATAGATTTTATCTGCTGTCTTTGATGATAGCAGATCCGTAATGTCGAAATATCTTTGCAATTCCAGATGCGTCCAGTGATACAGCGGATTGCGCATGGTCGAAGGAACTGTTTCGGCCCATTTTCTGAATTTCTCTTCATCAGACGCATTTCCGGTTATATATTTTTCATTGACACCGTTGGTACGCATAGCACGCCACTTGTAGTGATCTCCGTTTAGCCATACCTGGCTGATATTTTCGAAAGACGCATTATTGGCAATCTGTTCAGGTATCAGGTGATTATGATAATCAATGATAGGTTGATTCTTAGCAAAATTATGATATAAGTCTTGAGCGGTCTTTGAATGTAAAAGAAAGTTTGGATCTAGAAAGCTTTTCATTTTGAGTAAGTTGTAATACTTTTTATGTTCTAATATTTGTTGTTCTGTATCCGGAGAAATTAAAGGCTTACTCCTCTTTTCCATGGGATAAAATCGTCCTGATTAAGCAGTACAGCTTTAGGGATAATCTCACCACTTGCTGCTTTGATACAGTACTCCAGAATGTCTTCTCCCATTTGTGCTATTGTCTTTTCACCTTCTATTATAGGACCTGTGTTTATATCTATAATGTCTCCCATTCTAGCTGTAAGTGCATTATTTGTTGCGACTTTTATTACAGGGCATACCGGATTACCTGTAGGTGTACCCAATCCTGTGGTAAACAGAATTAACGTTGCTCCTGAACCCGCTTTACCAGTAGTGGCTTCTACATCATTGCCTGGTGTACAGACCAGATTCAGTCCCGGTTTTGTGGCCGGTTCGGTGTAATCCAATACATCTACAACAGGAGAATTTCCTCCCTTTTTTGCTGCTCCTGTACTTTTTATGGCATCTGTAATAAGGCCGTCTTTTATATTACCGGGTGAGGGGTTCATATGGAATCCGGAACCCGCATTTTCCGCAGCATTGCTGTACGCTGTCATGAGCTGTATAAATTTGCGGGCGGCAGATTCATCAATAGTTCTGTCTATCAGATTCTGCTCTGCACCACACAGTTCCGGAAATTCGGCTAACAGTACTGTACCCCCAAGTGTGACGAGAAGATCTGAGGTATATCCTACTGCAGGATTGGCACTGATGCCACTGAACCCGTCACTGCCACCACATTTGACACCTAACACCAATTTACTTACCGGTGCCGGCTGACGTTCTGTTTCATTAACTTCAGTGAGTCCGACAAATGTCTTTTGGATAGCTTCCTTGATCAGTTGTTCTTCACTTTGAGATTGCTGTTGTTCGAAGATGAACATCGGTTTGTCAAAGTGCGGATTACGGTTTTTGAGATCTTCTAAAAAATCCTTCACCTGCAGATTCTGGCATCCAAGACTGAGGATGGTCACACCTGCTACATTAGGATGGTCCGCGTATGCTGCCAATAATTTGCTGAGTACAGCTGCATCCTGACGTGTCCCTCCACACCCTCCCTGATGATTCAGAAACTTGATTCCGTCTACATTTTTGAAGAGACGTCCGGCTTTGCTTTGACTGGCTGCTAAAGACAATTCGTCTGCAGCAGACAGGTCTGCACCATTTTTGTAGGCTTCGACCAGATGACGTGTATAGGTCTTGTATTTATCTGTGACAGCATAGCCAAGTTCATTGTGAAGGGCTTCGCGGATGACATCCAGATTACGATTTTCACAGAATACAGTAGGGATGAATAACCAATAGTTCGCAGTCCCGACACGACCATCCGGACGCACATAACCATTGAATGTACGACCTTCAAACTTAGACACGTCTGGTGCATGCCATTCGTAATGGTAGGGGCGATATTCATACGGTT
Organism: Sphingobacterium spiritivorum; assembly: GCF_016725325.1. Classification (NCBI taxonomy): domain Bacteria; kingdom Pseudomonadati; phylum Bacteroidota; class Sphingobacteriia; order Sphingobacteriales; family Sphingobacteriaceae; genus Sphingobacterium; species Sphingobacterium spiritivorum. Next base: position 889,515 of record NZ_CP068083.1, on the reverse strand, counting down.
CGGAAGCGTGTTTGGTATTTTCAGTATCCATTAATCCGCCTTTACCGATATGGTGCTGAGCTTTTCCAACCAATACGCCATACATCATTATGGGATCTCCTGCATTCATTTCCTGCATAAAGAATTTATGTTTGGCAGGAATATCATCGAGTAAAGTATAATTTTCTCCATCATAAATAATAGTCTCCCCCTTGACTAAATTTTGTAAAGCCACTAATACATTATCATTGGGATGGATTTTTAAAATTCTGGTTACCATGTTTTATTATATTGTTTTTTCAGCCTGTAAAGATTCGATTGCCGATATTGCACCGCTGTTTTTTAATGTATTCAATTGTTTGCTTACACTTGCGGCAAAGCCCGGTAAATTGTTCAGGTTAGCACCCCATAGATTTGGATCTGCCAGAACTTTTTCTACCAGTGTTTCCGGATCGTTCCAATAGCTTGCCAGCAGGGGAGCATGTTCATCCTGTAGTATATACTTCTTTTCTCCTACAGTTGTACAGTAGCCATCGCTTGTGCTTTTACTGTTCATAAAAAGCAGATAAGCAGCAAAACCTAAAGCCATGTGCTGCGGTACATGTTCATATTTTTGATACCATTTTTCAAACAGTTCCCGGTTTCGCATCTCCATTTTTGAGGTATAGTTCATCGCTATGGACTGCCATTTATGTTCGAGTGAAGGGTTTCTAAAGCGATCTATAACACTATTCGCAAATGAAGCCGTATCCTCACGGCTAATACTGTTACTCAGGATTGCTGCAGATATTTCGTCTTCCATCAGTGCCTTGATGTAAGCTTTGAAAGCCTCATCCTGCATTGCCTCTTTAACGGTTTCAAACCCCGCTAATATGGCCAGGGCACAGCTTAAAGTATGCGTGCCATTAAGTAAGCGTAGCTTCAGTTCTTTGAATTTGCTGATCGATGGGGCGATAAATATCCCTTTGTCTGCTTGCGCAAAGGAAAGTATTTCTGCAACTCGGGGATGTTGAGATTCTATAGCCCAGAGTCGGAAGGGTTCTGCCATGATAGTAAGATCATCTGTATATCCGAGTTGCTGTTCCAATATCTCTTGCTCTTCCTGCGGAAGTTTTCCGGGTACAATTCTGTCAACCAGTGTATTGCAGAAATGATTATTTTCTTTTAGCCAGTTGATAAATGTTTCTTCCAGATTATTTTGTACGGCCAGATCAAACACGATCTGTTGAAGTTTGGTTGCGTTATCACTTATTAATTCGGCAGGTACGATCACCATTCCGCTCTCAGGAGAGCCGCCAAAAGCGTTGAATCTTTCATATAGAAATGCAAGCAGTTTGCCCGGATAAGAGGATGGTGGCATATCTGTTACTTTATCTTCACTCATCACAATCCCGACTTCAGTCGTATTAGAGAAAACGACCTGCATCTCGGGGCTATGCGCAGCTTTCAAAATTTCTTTCCAATCGTTTGCTGCAGAAAGTACGCGGTTGATGGATGAGTTAATAATATTCTCGTGTATTTTATTGCCTTCTTCTATTCCACGTATAGCTAATGTATACAGACCATCCTGTGTGGAAAATGCATCGACGTCACCCTGACTGGTAGATTTGACGACAAGAATCCTTCCATTGAAGATACCCTGACGATTGGCGTTGTCAATAAAATAATCCGGCAGTCCGCGTAACAATACACCTGTTCCGAACTGCAATACTTTTTCAGGAAGATCGAGAAGATTGGCCGACGGTTTTACCAGTTCGGTATGCTGTATATGTTCTAAATTTCTTTTGTTGAGTATCATTGTATTTTCTTTTATTCTTCTATCTTATTTTTCTTTAACCACTTTTGATAATCTTTTTGAACAAAATTCAGCGGCCATACGCCATACCATGCGTAGCCATTACGCCGTTCTTCACTGACTTCAGACAAGTTGTATTTGATGGAATTATCCCTGTCTCCGAAGATGGGACGATTATCTTTCAGGTCATAAAAACGTGCCCATACCACAGCATCCGGATCTTTTACAAGCTGGCGGGTAGGTTTATTTGTTGCAGGATCTTTAGTGAAATCAAAACGATAACCCTCAATATCGTTTGATTCAAACCATTTCTTGGCAGATTTGACGGCCTGGATTACTTCTGCAGAAGGCTGTTCAAAGCGCATTAGAAATTTGACAACTCCCATAGATTCGCTGCTGCTCAGCGATGCAGGTTCAAAGTTGCGTGCCTTGGCCGGTTGGAGCGTATTCTGGTCATATTGTGCCGCCCAGATGGTGAGCGTTCCGTTCTGTCTGACCTGTGTTTTCAGAATACAGTCTAATCCGCGTTTTACAGCATCTTGAGCCCGTTTGCTAAGCCCGGAACGTACCACTTCATACCCTTCAAGTTTGTTCGATACATTGTAAAGAATATCCAGGGCATTAATCATCGCATTATCGTTGTACGTGATTTCACCCCTGTAAAGAGAGGCATTGGGATAATACTGCGGAAATCCACCGTTTGGATACTGCATTTTCAACAGATATTCTATACCTCTTTCTACCGCTTTCAGATAATTAGGATTTTTAGTTTTGTGGTAAGCCTGTATCAGATATTCAATTTCACGTGATGTAGCTTTATTATCTATAGTTGCATACTGATCTGTAGTCTTGCGAATCTTATCGGCCAGAGATTTATCTATCGGTTTAGAATAATCTACTGTGGATTTATCAGCGAGCTGTTTAGACCATGCTCCTACAGGTAACTGATAACGCAGCATTTTATCTGCCAGACTATCCGTCTGGGTCTGTGCATGGACAATGCCGGCACTTATCAGTATAAACAATATTCCTAAAGTCTTTTTCATACGTCCTCTTTTGTTATTTTGATTGACTGATTAACCAGTTTACCAGATCATTAGTGGCATTCCAGTTTTGATATTCGGCAGGCAATTTACGTCCGTCGATATACTCATTATAAAACCAGGGATCTCCCACTGCAAAGACGGTACCTTTACCATATTTCGCAGTAGCAATGATGATATCACCCTGATCTGTAAGATTGGCTACAGCAGGTTTTTTAATCTGTAGGGTAGAAATTTCTTTGATGTAGATTTTTGATGTTGTCTTGAAAATCGGATTTGATTTGGGAATCAGGATTGCTCCCTGTTCAAAGTTTTTGCCTTGTACGCGGTTACGGCTGTCTTCATTAAAGGTGATTCCGAATTTTTTGGATAGTGTGTTGAACTTCACAATTTCACAATTGCCACTATCATTTAATAAGAGCACAAGGACGCCACCTGCTTTGACCCATTTTTCTATAGCTGAAGCCTCTTTTTCATTCATAAAGTGAGGGTTTTCAGTTTCTTTTTCTGTATCCGGATCAACGATAATATAAATATTGCTTCCTTTTAATTGCTGTGCATCGGGAGCTGTCCTTAACGTATTGGTAATTGCGCCGCTACGATTAAAAATTCTGCCCATAAAAGAAAAACCATTGTTATCTTCCCCGTTCCAGAGGTAGTGGTAAGGTTCTTTCAGTCCGGAAGGCTCTACTTTGTATTCATTATTGTAATAATTGTCAAGTGTGACGACTTTACCCTTTCCTTTTTTCGGAGCATTGATCCATTCAAGCTCTAAAGCAGCCAGCATAAAGGGTCCTACACCTTTAGGATCATTGGAAATAACTGGCTCGCTCATATAGTATTCGAAAGATCCGTCTCTGTAATTCTTGGAGCCACCTAATCCGGATACTGCTACAGTCTTGTTCAGGTCTACACGATCTGGTCCTGCTGTTGTAACAAATTCTTTCAGTAATCCCTGATATCCTTTGCGAACTGCAGGAAGGTAGGATTCGGAAATGTAGCCTTTACGAACAGATTTGGCAAGGCCGTAAACAAACATACTCGATGCTGAAGATTCAAAATAGTTTTCTTTTCTGTTTACATTCAATATATCATACCAGACTCCGGATTTTTTGTCCTGAAAATCAACAATAGCTTTTGCTGTACGATTCAAAATAGCTAACAGTTCCGGTCTGCGCGGATGATCTGCCGGGAAATTATCCAGTACATCTACCAATGCCATTGTAAACCAACCCATTCCCCGTGCCCAGATATGAGGGGAAAGACCGGTCTGAGGGTCAGACCATTTTTCCTGACGGGATTCGTCCCAGCCATGATATAACAATCCTGTTTTCGGGTCACGGGCATTTTGTTCCATGAAGCGGAACTGATCTGCTACATCATTGAATACTTCAGGTTTGTTCATGAGTACAGCATATTCCGTATAGAAAGGCTGTCCCATATAAAGTCCGTCCAGCCACATTTGGTAGGGGTAGACTTTCTTGTGCCAGAATCCGCCCTGTTTGGTTCTCGGATGCTCCTTGAGCTGATCAAACAGGATAGAGGCAGCTTTTAAATATTTATCTTTTCGTGTTACCTTATACAGCATCAGCAAGGTACGGCCGTTTTTTACATTATCAATGTTGTGGTCAGCAAGTTTATAATTTCTGATGTTACCCTCATTATCTACATATTGATCCATCCAGTTCTGAATATAATTGAAATAGACTCCGTCTCCGGTGTTACGCCAGACTTCGGTCATCCCTTCGAGGGTTACTCCCAAATCATATGTCCATTTCGGACCTTTCTTTTTATTGACAAAAGTTTCATCTTTAAACATTTTGTCGATAACAGTAAGGGCCATTTGCTCGGAAGTAGCTTTTTGCGCAAATGCCGAAGGTATCTGAAGTACTAAAATGACTTGTATATAGAAGAATAATCTTTTCATCATGAGGCTGCTATTTAGCTATTTTGATTACGTTTTTAGATATACCTGGACTAAGATCTGATGTCTGCTTGGCTTTAGATACATCTGTACCTGAGACGCTGATATTTTTGCTTTTCTCGCCGGAGACCTGAAATAGTGTTTCTGAACCGGCAGGATAACTGAATGCCGAAAATTTGATGTTCTGGCTATTGTCAATATGCACGACCGGTTTCGTTTCAGGTGTGATAACCTTTACATTTTTCAGCTCTATATCTGTCGATTCAATGATCTCAATTCCTTTTTTTGACTTGATAGAAATATTTTCCAGACTCATTCCCTTGATGTTCATCTCCGGTAAACCTCTGAAGAAAATTGCTTTTTCGGCTCCGTTCACTACAACATCTTTGATTTTGAAATTGCGAAATTGTGGAGTCGCTTCAGTGACCGGAAGTGTAACGGCTTTGACCGCTTCCTGTTTGTCTCCAATCAACGGAATAGGATCTTTTGCTTCATAATACATGTCTACCAGAATAGCTTCTCCCGGAATATCAAACATGCTGATACGATCTATAAAAATATTCTCCACAACACCGCCACGGCCACGGGTTGTCTTGAAACGCAAACCAATGTCTGTTCCGATAAATGAACAGTCATATACCCAGATGTTGCGGGCTCCGCCACTCATTTCACTTCCGATTACAAAACCACCGTGCGCATGATAGACTACATTGTTGCGGATAATAACATTTTCCGTAGGAACAGCACGCAGACGACCCGCTTCGTCACGCCCGGACTTGATGCATATACCATCATCACCGACATCGAAGGTGCTGTTTTCTACCAATACATTTTTGCAGGACTCAATATCGATCCCGTCACCATTCTGTGCATACCATGGGTTTCTGACCATTACATTGCGCACTGTCAGATCCTGACATAGTAAGGGATGGAGATTCCATGCCGGTGAATTCTGGAAAGTGACTCCTTCAAGAAGAATCTGTTTACAGTTGTTCAAAACTAACAAGTTAGGTCTGAAAAAATCTTTAACATCCGCATAGTCTGCAGCAGTCTTTCCCGGTACCACAGCACTTGGATTTTTTGTTTTAGAACCATTCAGCGAACTTGCTGAAGGATACCATATATTTTTCTCCTCATTCAGTACCCCGCCGGATTCCACCATTTTTTTCCACTGGGAGGCTGTCATTTTACTTTTTTTGACCATTCGCCATGCACCACCGTTACCATCGATAATACCTGTCCCTGTGATTGCTATATTTTCAAGATTACTTCCGGAGATAGGACTTTGGTTACGCCATGCCGGCTGACCTTCCCAATTTGCTTCCACTAATTTATACTGATCAAAATCATCCGTGAACAGCAGAATAGCATCCCGCTGTATATGCAGATTGATATTACTCTTCAGTTCTATCGGACCTGTTACCCATACACCGGCAGGGATTAATACGACTCCGCCTCCCTTTTGACTCGTTTCTGCAATGGCCCTGTTTATCGGTTGCGTGTTCAGTGAAATACCGTCACCCTGAGCGCCAAAGCGTACAATACTGATGGTATCGGCTTTTATGTTGACTTGTTTAATGCTAGGTAGAGAAGGAGCTGTCTGTGCTTGAGCTGAATCGTATGAGGAGAGTGTAAACCATCCCAGAAGCGCAAACTTTAAACCCAATACTATTGTTTTGATCTGTATCATCATATGGTATCCTAAATATATAACTGGTTTGTTCATAGCAAGTGTACGTTGTTTCCTATTAAAATTGAAGAGAAATCTATGCAATCGTTACCGGTAAATGCTGTCTACCGGAGAGACAATAAAGGGTTCCAATCTTTAAAAACAGCCTCTAAAGTTACTTTTCGGGCTTCATCTTCAGAGAGTTGGTGTGACCATTTGACTCTGTTTTGTGACAAACTTCCTGTACCTGTATTATTATATTCTGCGTAATACACGGTTTGTTCATTACTTTCCTTACCCCAATTGTGCCAGCCTTCTGCTGCAATAAAAGCCGGCAGCTGGCTATTCATAAAAATAACTTTGGCATAAGGTCTCCATGGGCGTCCCAGATAAAAACGTTTGGTATCCTTGTCGCCCGTAATATGGCATTTGTTGAAAACATATCCATAGGCAACTGTATCAGGAGTAGAAGCAGCAGTGATATATCCGCTGTTTTTGCAGTGCAGTTCACATTCTTCAAACCAGGCTGTAGAAGATCCGAAGATATAATCTACAGTTCCTTCTATATAGCAGTTGTAGTAATACTGCCGGCTACCTTTGCCATAGGTGTAGAGCGTATCCTGAAAACCTAAAAAACGACAGTTTGAAAAAACCGCACGGTCACTGGCTACCCATACCGCTACCGCCTGGCCAACCGGGCCGGCAGAATTCTGAAAAGTAATATTCTCTGCTACAAATCCATCTCCGTACAGGTATACACTCGAAGAGCCCGAAGTCCCCTTTTCTTCTCCAAATGTATTTTTACGTTGCGCAAAGTCTTCGTAAGTCAATATGGTCTTATCTACCTGTTCACCGATTAGTCTGACATTTTGTTTTGATCCGGCCAGAATGAGTTTTTCTTTATAAATCCCGTTTTTGATATAGATAGTGGTGACTGTCTTGCGAAAATCAGGTACGGCATTCAAAGCTTCTTGTACTGTTTTGAACTGTCCGCTGCCATCCTGTGCAACACTATAATCATAGGATCGGGCAACAGCATATTGAAGTCCCGTAAATAGTATAACCGTAAAAAGCACTAAATTCCTCATCGCAATGGATTCTTAAATTGGTTGTTTTTTCTTTACAATTTGATTGGCGTGAATCCAAATTACTCATTAATGGATGAAAAAAGTCCTGTTTTCATGGGAATAAATCCGCAATCGATACCGGCAACGATTGCGTAGTAATACATTGCTATTTTAATGTAAATGGGCTATTCTTGTACTGACCGATTACCGAATGGCATATATAAGCCATTAAAAATTGTAAATCTTATTTCTGTCTTATGAGACTACCATTGAAAATTTCATTCTTGCTGTTTAGTATTAGCTCCTTAACTCATTTTGCTTATGCCCAACAACCAAAGGGCTCACCTTCCAGTGTCTGGGTAGCTGATCTTGGAGATGGCTATTACCAAAATCCAATTTTGAATGCAGACTATTCCGACCCTGATGCAATTCGTGTAGGAGATGATTTTTATATGATAGCTTCCAGTTTCAATCATGTACCGGGGATTCCGTTATTGCATTCGAAGGATTTGGTTAACTGGACTATCTTAACACATGTCCTTCCGCAACAGCAACCTTATGATGTATTTCAGAAAGTGCAGCATGGGAACGGGGTGTGGGCTCCGGCTATCCGTCATTATAATAATGAATTTTATATCTATTATCCAGATCCTGACTATGGTATATATATGGTGAAAGCAAAAGATGCTGCAGGGCCGTGGTCTGAACCTGTTCTGGTATTTGAAGGAAAGGGACTTATCGATCCCTGTCCCTTCCGTGATGAAGACGGACAGCATTACCTTGCTTTCGCTTATGCGGGCAGTCGTGCCGGATTGAAAAGTGTCTTGGCTATAGCACGTATGAATGAAGCAGGGACAGCGGTATTGGACAGGGGAGTGATTGTATATGACGGGCATAAACTGGATCCGACAATTGAAGGACCTAAAGTATATAAGCGTAACGGGTATTATTACCTTTTTGCTCCCGCGGGCGGAGTTTCTACAGGCTGGCAGCTGGTACTCCGGTCTAAGGATATTTATGGACCATATGAGCGTAAAGTAGTCATGCATCAGGGAAATACGCCAGTCAACGGACCTCATCAGGGCGCATGGATAGATACACAAAGCGGAGAAGACTGGTTTGTACATTTTCAAGATAAAGATGCCTATGGACGTGTCGTACATTTACAACCTATGAAGTGGGTGAATGACTGGCCTGTCATTGGCACAGATAAAAATGGGACAGGAACAGGCGAACCTGTAATGAAGTTCAGAAAGCCGAACGTAGGGAAGACTTATCCTGTAGCAACTCCTGCTGAATCTGATGAGTTTGAAACAACTTTATTGGGTAAACAGTGGCAATGGCAGGCAAATCCGGACGGAAGCTGGCTAATGCCAAGTGATGCCGGACATCTCAAATTGTATACGGTAAATGTACCCTCTTCGTATAAGAATTTACTGGATGTACCAAATATCCTTACACAGAAAATGCCTGCAGATGAATTCATGGTTACGACAAAGCTAAAGCTTATTCCTAATGAAAAATTAAAGAATGAAAGAGCAGGTTTCACAGTATTGGGAGAAAATTATTCAACCCTGTTTATCCGGCAATCGGCTGAGGGACCTGCGCTTTACTATGCAAAATGTACAAACGGATTGAAATCGGGAACGGAACAGGAAAAGCTATTGACTAAAGTGGAGAAGGAACAATATGTTTATCTTCGGGTAGAAGTCCGGAAAGGGGCTGTCTGTAATTGGTCATATAGTCTGGACGGGCAGAAATTTACAGCGATAGAGGATAAGTTTGTGGCTAAACCCGGGCGATGGATAGGAGCGACTCTCGGTCTGTACGCTATTCGTGATCAGCAGATCAACGACAGCGGATATGCAGATGTAGATTGGCTGCGGATAGAAAAACTCAGATAATGAAGACTAAGATCACAATATGGTTTCTGCTGTTGTATACAACAGTGTTTGCGCAGCAACCCCTGAAACTTACAGTTGCACAGCAAGGTACGGCTGATTTCAGGACAATACAGGAAGCCGTTTATGCGGTAAGAGACCATTTTGAACAACCCGTACAGATATTTGTAAGGAACGGTATTTATCGCGAGAAACTGATTATTCCGGCGTGGAAACGTTATATCCATATCGTGGGAGAGAGCAGAGAAGGAACGATTATCCGGTATGATGATTTTTCAGGAAAGGACAATCCTGACAAGACAACAGGTCTGGATAAGATAAATACTTACCTGTCTTATACAGTTCTGGTACAGGGTAATGATACGAGACTGGAAAATCTGACCATTGAAAATACTGCAGGCCCAGTAGGTCAGGCAGTGGCTTTACACCTGGAAGCGGACAGAGTGGCCGTCAAAAACTGCAGTATATCAGGGTGGCAGGATTCTTTTTATCTGGCGAAAGATGGTACACGAAATTATGTGGAGGACTGCTATATCTCCGGATCGACCGATTTTATTTTTGGAGCTGCCACTGCCTTTTTTAAAAACTGTGTTATTGAGAGCCGGAGCAATTCATATATCACTGCTGCATCTACGACCCAACAATCGGCATTTGGATTTATATTCCAAGATTGTAAACTGATAACCAAAGATAAAGCGGTAACTAAAGTGTATCTGGGCAGACCATGGCGACCTTATGCCAAAACAGTGTTTATCCGGTGTGAACTGGGGGAGCATATAACAGCTAAAGGCTGGGATCCCTGGAACGGAGATAAAATGTTTCCGGACAAATATAAGACAGCCACTTACATCGAGATGGCTAATTATGGTGCCGGCGCCGCAGATCTTTCGGGGCGTGTAACATGGAGCCGGCAATGGAGGAAGTACAATAATAAGGATTATGCTCTCCAAAAAGTTTTCGGGGACTGGGATCCATTAAAAAATCAATAAGAAATGGTATTCGATATGAAGCATATGCGTAGTTTCTTCGTTCTTCTGTTTATTCTGCTGACAGCTACTGTATCAGCTCAATCTGATTTCCCGCGCGATACCAGTTTTACACTTAACAGTGCTTATCAGAAGGATCGGAAAAAATTTCCGGATATCCGTACAGTTGCCGAATACCAAGGAGACGATATCCGGACTCAAAAAAATATTCTTTACAAAGAAATAGGAGACAGAAAACTTCTGTTGGATATGTATGCTCCCACTAAGCAGAATCGGAAATATCCTTGTGTCATTATGATTCATGGCGGAGGCTGGCGTTCGGGTGATAAAGATATGATGGCCGGCTTTGCTTCTTACCTTTCTCTTCGGGGATATGTAGTGCTCAGTGTCGGATACAGATTATCTCTGGAGGCAAAGTATCCTGCAGCGGTGGATGATATACAAGATGCGATTGCATGGGCCAGGAAGCATGCAGACCAATACCAGATTGATAAACGAAAAATAGTAACACTGGGTACATCTTCAGGCGGACAGCTCGCCAGTTTGCTGGGTACTAATAATCATACGGATAAGCGCAAGCAGGTTCAGGCTACTGTGAATATTGACGGTGTATTAGCTTTTCATCATCCCGAATCTGCTGAAGGTGAAGTCGCGGCCTTATGGCTTGGAGGTAAATATGAAGAGGTCCCTAAAGTTTGGGAGCAGGCATCGGCTCTGTACCAGGTCAGTAAAAGAACCGCTCCGGTGTTATTTATGAATAGTTCCTTTCCCCGGTTTCATGCCGGAAGGGATGATATGATCCTGAAGCTGAAAAAATACGGGACAGATGCTGAAGTCTGTACCTTTGATCCTTCGCCCCATACTTTTTGGTTTTATGAGCCCTGGTTTACTCCAATGCTGGAAAAAATAGATCACTTTCTGAATCGGGTACTATAACATCAGGGCTACCGGAGAGTTATCCCTGTTCCAGACTTCTCATTTTAGCCTGTAGCAGACGTAATTCTTCCTGCAGACGTTCTACCTTCTGCAACAAATGGTGTGCGACTTCTATCCCTTGAGGATTGACATCCAGATCATAATATAATGCAGCAAAGCGTTCCAGATTTCTCAACTCGTCCTCATCTACGTATTCTACATTATGTTCTACAGTAATATGGATCAATTCGCTATCCCTTAGTATCTGAATAAAAGATGCCTCCACCTTTCTGGAATGACAAAAGTCTATTATCTTAATTTTTGTAGTTTCCATCACTTACTTTTTTAGTTCAGCTAATTGTTTGAATAGTGCTTTCTCTTCTTCAGAGAGCTGTGTCGGGATTTGTACATTGATCGTAACATACAGATCTCCGAACTGATCCTCTTTTCTATAGACCGGAAATCCTTTACCCTTTAAGCGCATCTTGGCTCCGTTCTGTGTTTCAGGTTTGATTTTAAGTTTAACCTTACCTCCGAAGGTATCCAGAGTTGCTTCTCCACCTAAAATAGCGGTGTAAAGATCGATATCCAGATTCGTATACAGATCATTTCCTTCTCTTCTGAATCGTTGATCCTTATCCACCGTAAATGTAATATAGAGATCTCCTTTAGGTCCTCCGTTTATTCCTTCGCTGCCGTGTCCTTTTAATTTTATCTTCTGCCCGTCTTCTACACCAGCGTGGATCGTGATCCGGATATTCTGCCCGTTGACCGTAAAAGTCTGCTGATGCGTAGTATAAGCTTGCTGTAAGGTGAGGTGTAACTCCGCATTAAAATCCTGACCTTTGAATGTACTTTGTCTTCCTCCGCCACGACGGCTTCCAAACATTTGCTCGAAAAAATCGGAAAACTGACTGTCATCAAAGTTTCCGGAGTATGCATTTGAATCACTGCCTCCTCCGGCAAATGGGTTGCCTGCCCCGGAACTCCGTCTGTATTGTTGCTGAGCTTTCTCATATTCTTCCCCATGTTTCCAGTTCTCTCCGTACTGATCATACTTTTTACGTTTTTCAGGATCTGTAAGCACTTCATTTGCTTCATTGATTTCCTGAAATTTTTGTTTTGCTGTTTCATCATTCGGATTGAGATCAGGATGGTACTTCCGGGCAAGTTTGCGGTAAGCTTTTTTTATATCATCCTGAGAAGCGGACTTATCCAGCCCCAATATGTTATAATAATCTACAAATGCCATTTTAATTATTGCTTTAGACTACGTGTTTATTTGAAAACATACAATTTACAGAAAGGTTTAATCTTTTACCTTTATCAGATTAAATTTATGAACATACCCTAATAAAAAGTACTGCCGTAATACAATTGAATTTACATAATAGGTCGTATTGCCCTGTGTCCCCCAATAGTTGCTGCTATTTTGATTGAGTATATCAAAACCCGATAATTTGATCTGTGACTGGCTATTGATATTATAGAAAACCGAAGCGTTCAGGATATTAAAATTTTGTCGTGCATTCAGACCGCTTGCTCTGTTTTCAAGCGAATAACTGGATTCCAGAGAAAACCCTTTTATCGGATTAATATTTAAACCCATGCCAAAAGTATGTGTCTTGTACTGACTTTCAATAAAATCCGGATTATTTTTGACAGTATTAAAGTTTCGGTTGGTAGAGAAAGAATATTTCGGAGATATCCCTATCAGATTGTTCCACATCAAAGATAATTCCTGTGTGAAGGTGCTGGACCAGGTTGTAGATTTATTATCGATATCATTGATGGTAGAGTAATTCTGATAACTGTAACTATTCGAGTTTTGAGAAAAATAAAGTTGCCATTTTTTGCCGTTCAATATATTATAACGCAGGTAGAAAGCAGCATTTGCTCCACTGACTTTACCAGACTGAAATGCCTGCATGGTATAGTGTCCGGTTTCATTCTCCCGCCAGCTTTTGTATCCAACGCTTCTGTTCTTAGAGTTAAATCCGCCATTGATTCCCATTTGATATTTCTGTGCATATTTATTATAGCTTAATCTGAAATCCTGACGTTCTGTATTATCGAAATTAAGAGATGGCAATACGGTATACAACGGATCCTGATCTCTGCGCTGGACGACGATTTGTTGTGTCTCCGGACCTTCCAGATCTTTAGACCATGATAGTTCCAGTTCTTTATACCGTACAGAAATATTAGGCAACCAATAGCTTTGTTTTTTATTGATATCCGGTGCTATTTCCAGGAAGTCAAAATAATTCTTTTTAGTCTGATAAGCTGTTCCGAAATTGACGGACAACTTATCTACAGGTTTCCAAAAGAACTTTACTCCCGATATATAATCCTGATCCCTGTATCTGTAATTATTTTCAAGTTCAGTGGCCCGTACAGTCCCGGTATTATCTTTGTTAATCAGAAGTGATTCTGTAGAACGGCTACGGGAGGTATTAAATGTAAAATAAAGTTCGAAATTGAGCTTTTTTATAGTCTTATTTCCATAATTGAAAGAGTTTCCAAAACTATCTGATTTTCTCTTTGCATTCATATTCTGCCATATGTTGCGTGCAGCCCCATTATTCTGTTGGTATATATGAGCGATTTGCTCATTGATATTATCATTTTGACCACTATTGATGTTGAGATTATTTCTGAATGAAACAACATGATTTGGTGTTATTTGCTTTTCAATAAAAAATCCATGTTCATAGGTTAGTTGTTTCTGGTCTCTATTACTATTGTTTTCACTCCTGTTGAGCATAGCGGATTCTGTGCTGTTTTCTCCGATACTGCTATTCTTGTTTTTAGTGTTTTCTAATTGCAGACGAGGTGTAAATTCAAAATATGCCGTTGTGTCAAAACGATGCCGAAGCAAGGTCTTGATATTGTGTTTCCATGCTTTGCTTTGTGCTTCAGAGAAATATGTGCCTAATTGCTTCTCTCCGTCATAAAGAGAGGTACTGCTATTCCTGTTTTCGCTGTCATTATTGTTGTAGGACAGCATATACATGAAATTGAGTTTTGTTTTCCTTCCCCAGTCATTATTGAGATTGAATCCGCCCGCAACGTCATTACCTATACCCCAGTAATTCCGTCCTCCGAAATTATCAAACCCGTAATTCTCCGCTCTTCCAAGTCCTGCATGCTGCTGCAGTTCGCCATAGTCAAAACTTTGTCTGTTGATATTATTGCCGAATCCTATAAAACTCAATTGTAAGGTATCTCTGAAGGTATTAAACAAGCCCCCGGCCTCATATCGCTTACGGGTGCCGCCACTGCCGTAAACTTTACCAAAATCTGCTTTCAGAAAATCTTTTTTAAACTTAAGATTGATCGTTACAGGAAGACGTTCCTCATTTTCAACGATTCGCTTTGATTCTCCCTTATCTCTGTACACCTGTACCGTTTTGATAAGAGAAGCATCAAGATTTCTAGTAGCGATTTTTAAATCCGTGGCAAAAAAATCCTTTCCATTTACTTTGACAGAAGACACCTCTTTTCCCTGATAGTAAATAGTGCCATCCATATTCACCTGAAGCCCCGGAAGCTGCTTCAGTAGTTCTTCTACATTGGCATTGGGTCTTGTTTTGAAATAGGCCGTATTATATTCCAACGTGTCTTTTGACATGCGGATAGGAGGGGCACTCGTGATATTGACTTCTTCCAGCAAGTTTTCGGATAGTTTGAGAACGCCCATATTCCTTGCTTCATGATCTTTAAGAGAAAGTGTCTGTTGAAAAGGTTGTCCGGATATGTGTGAAATATAAAGTAGAAGCTCCCGTTCCACCGGAAGTTTAACCAGACGAAAATTTCCCTTTTCATCAGTCAGTGTATAAGAAACTACAGTTGAATCTTTTTTGTTAAGAACACTTACAGTAGCTTTTTCCAAAATCTTGTCTTCAGCATTGTGTACAGTACCGGAAATTAATCCGGAAGATTGAGCAAAGGAAAGATGATACATAAGCATAGAAAGCCCGAGTAGCAATAATTTCATAAAGGGTTTATTGATTATGCTACAATAATATTAAAATATATTTAACTATATGATTAATAAAAGTTAATTAACAATTATTAACTAATAGCGATGATTCAAGTGTTTTCTTTTTGTTCTGAAAACTAAAAAAGCCTTTTCCAGATTACGGAAAAGGCTTTTACAATTTATGGTAAGAAATAGAATTTTTATTCTTTGTTACTGTCTACGACCAGTTTTTTATCGCGATTGGCAATCTCCCAGGCTGTGTAAAAGGCTAATTTTTCACGCTTGACCATCATCGGAAAGTCTATCTTTTCAATGGTGTCTTCTGGGGTATGATAGTGAGGGTGTAATCCTGAAAAATAGAAAATGACAGGGATTTTGTGTTTGGCAAAATTATATTGATCAGAGCGGTAATAAATACGCATAGGATCTTTAGGATCATCATACATATAATCCAGTTCCATCTTTGTAAAATCATCATTAGCTTTCTTATTGATTGCATGCAGTTCGGAACTCAGTTTATCTGATCCGATAACATGAATATAATTGTGATTTCCATTCAGATGTTTATCATCGATACGACCTATCATATCCATATTCAGACAGACCACAGTATTGGATAGGGGATATACAGGATTCTCCGAGTAATACTCAGATCCAAGGAGACCTTTTTCTTCTGCAGCAAAGGCAATAAAGAGAATGCTGCGGCGAGGGCCGTGACCATCAGCCTTAGCCTGAGCAAACGCGCGGGCAAGATCCAATACTCCGGTTGTACCGGAGCCGTTATCATCAGCCCCCGGAAAAATAGTGCCGTTCTCATCGATTCCGTCATGATCATAGTGACCGGATAAGACTACTATTTCATCCTTCAGGTCCGTTCCTTCCAATAGTCCTAATACATTCGCATCATTAAGCAACTCTTCAGTAATTCCATATTCTGCAGTGAATTTTACGGGTATCTGAGTAGACTGGACGGTGTTATTTTCTTTGAATTTCTGAAAAGATATGTTCTTCGTCTGAAGAATATCATTTGCAATCGCAGGTGTGATAAATGCGACTGCAGGATTTACTGAAACTCCCTTTTCTGCTTTATCCTTTTGCAATTCGTAAGAGCCTTGGGTCAATCTTCCAGCCATTCTTTTCAGCATAAGTTCAGTTGTAACTGAAGCCGCCAGAATTAGCTTAGGATTCTTTTTAACAAGATGCTGCAGCTTTTTATTCCCGGAAGTACTCCATTCTGATTTCTTCGAAGTACCCGTGATCAGGGAATTTCCAGCGTTATCTGTAGGTTCATCATCTAAGATCAGTAAAACGACCTTATTGCTGACATCTATATTTTCATAATCGTTGTATTTCGCATCCTCAATACCATATCCAACAAATACAATATCTTCAGCCTGTATAACTGTCTTTTCATTATCTCCCAGAATAAAGAAGTCCTTTCCGTTTTTGAAATCATTATTTCCTACAGTGAACTTACTGACTTCAAAACGTTTGTTCTTCAGATTTATTTTTTGAAAATAACCGGATTGCGGAGCTGTCAATCCTAATCTTTTAAATTCGGCTGCAATATACTGAGCTGCTTTTTCGCCACCTTTCTGTCCGGTACCCCGGCCTTCGTATTCTTTGGAAGATAGAATAGTAAGGTGTTTTTTCGCATTCTCCTCATTCAGCATTTCAGCGTACTTTTTCTGAACAGGCTCCTGCGCAAAAGCACAGCTGTATAACCAAGGCAGAACACTCAGAAGTATTATAAGTTTTTTCATCAGAAAATAGGTTTATTAAATAGGGTAGCGGTGAGCTACCCTGGAATGTTATACTTAACAAGAGATTTTATTGACGCGGTTAGCGTGACGGCCGCCTTCAAAATCTGTAGTCATAAATGTTTTTACGATTGCTTTTGCCAGATCCAGACTAATGAAACGGGCAGGAATACATACAATATTCGCATCATTGTGCTGACGGGCTAATGCTGCAATTTCTTCCAGCCAGCATATTGCCGCACGAATTTCCTGATGCTTATTAGCGGTGATCGCTACACCGTTAGCACTACCGCAGATAAGTATACCTTTGTCAAATTCCTTGCTCTCCACAGCGGAAGCTACAGGATGCGCAAAATCCGGATAATCTACAGAATCTGTAGAATGGGCTCCAAAATCTTTTACTTCATAACCCAACTCCTGCAGAAAGGGGATCAGTTCTTTTTTGTAGTCAAATCCTGCGTGATCGCCTCCGATAGCGATAGTTTTTACTGAACTCATATTCTCTATTTATTACTATAAAATTCTTTTTCTTTGGCAGCTCTTGCCTTCTTTACATTTGCCGATACCATGATACTGATCTCATAAAGAATAAACATTGGTGCACTCACCGTAAGCATAGTAATGACATCCGCACTTGGTGTAATCACGGCTGCAATGACCAGAATGATAACGACAGCGTATCTTCTGCTGGCCCGCATAAATTCGGGAGTCATCAATCCGATTTTGGATAAAATAAAAATCAGGATTGGTAATAAAAATACTATTCCACAGCCTAAGGATAGTGTCGCAATAGTAGACAGGTAAGAATCAATGGTAATCTGGTTGGTGATCTCTTCACTTAATGATACATTAGAAAGAAAATTCACAGAAAGTGGAACAACAATATAGTATCCGAAAAGCACTCCTAATGCAAACAGAATAGTCGCATAGAAAACAAACCCTCTCGCAGACCGTTTTTCTACATCGGTCAAAGCCGGTTTGACGAATAACCATACTTCAAAGAGAAGATACGGGAATCCTAAGGCTACAGCCGTAATCAGACAGGAGTTAATCTGTAACATAAACTGACCTGCCATCTCGGTATTGATAATGTTGAATGGAATTCTTTCCACACAAAAACCATCAATATGTAGTAATTCGCCAACTTTACACATCATTCTGTATGTCCAGAAATCAAGCTTTTTAGGGCCCATAATAATTTCATTGAACACATAGTCATAGAATGTGAAAGCTAATGTCGCAAATACTGCTACGGCTAATACAGAACGGATGATATGCCATCTTAAGACCTCTAAATGGTCGAAAAAGGACATTTCTCCTTCAATATTCTTTCCTTTATCTTTAATAGCTTGAACCAGGCTTGATTTAGTCATTTTACTCATAATACATGATCGCGAAAAACAAAAATACCATTCTTATTGGTAAGAATGGTATTTTTTGCTTCTGTAAAAGAAATTTTATGTATTCTCCTCTTCTTCAGGATACTTTGACAGATCGAAAGTCTCCATGAATTTAGTTGTGAAGTTTCCGGCTCTGAAATTCGGATCCTTTAAGATTCTCAAATGCAGAGGGATAGTTGTATGTATACCTTCGATAACAAATTCGCTTAATGCTCTTTCCATCGTCGATATCGCTTCTTCACGGGTCTGCGCTACAGTGATCAGTTTAGCGATCATAGAGTCATAATTCGGAGGAATAGTATATCCGGAGTACACGTGTGTATCTACACGCACACCATGTCCACCCGGAGAGTGGAAATTAGTAATCTTTCCCGGTGAAGGGCGGAAGTTCAGGAACGGATCTTCAGCATTTATACGACACTCTATAGCATGCATAGTCGGTTCGTAGTTTTTACCGGAGATAGGAATCCCTGCTGCAACTTTAATCTGTTCTTTGATCAGGTCAAAGTTGATAACCTCTTCAGTTACGGGATGTTCTACCTGAATACGGGTATTCATCTCCATAAAGTAGAAATTACGGTGTTTGTCTACCAGGAATTCAATTGTTCCGGCACCTTCGTAATTAACAGCTTTTGCGCCTTTAATAGCGGCTTCACCCATTGTCTGGCGAAGTTCAGGTGTAATAAACGGAGAAGGTGCTTCTTCCAATAGTTTTTGGTGACGACGCTGAATCGAACAATCGCGTTCTGATAAGTGACATACCGTTCCGTATTGGTCACCTACGACCTGAATCTCGATGTGACGTGGTTCTTCAACATATTTTTCAAGATATATACCGTCGTTCCCGAAAGCTGCTGCAGACTCCTGACGTGCAGAATCCCATGCGCCTTCAAAATCTTCATCTTTCCAGATGATACGCATTCCACGACCACCGCCACCTGCTGTAGCTTTGATGATCACCGGATATCCGATTTCATTGGCAAGTTGTATACCTTCTTTGACGTTGCTTAATAAACCTTCAGAACCCGGTACTGTAGGAACGCCAGCCTCTTTCATAGTTGCTTTAGCGGAAGATTTATCTCCCATCTTTTCGATCTGTTCTGCTGTAGCACCGATAAATTTGATGCCGTACTCTGCACAAATAGCAGAAAAACGAGCATTTTCAGATAAAAATCCGTACCCAGGATGGATTGCATCTGCATTAGTCAGTTCTGCTGCAGAAATGATGTTAGGGATATTTAAATAAGAATCTTTACTTGGCGGAGGTCCGATACAGACTGCTTCATCCGCAAAACGGACATGAAGACTATCTCTGTCTGCTGTAGAATAAACCGCAACACTCTTAATGCCCATTTCACGACACGTGCGAATGATGCGTAAGGCGATTTCACCTCTGTTGGCAATTAATATTTTTTTAAACATGAGTCTTAATTGATGTTTCTGTTAGGCGATTTCTCGCTGAATATGCTAATACTTCCTTATAAGAGAAGTATATTCTTAGCTAGGATCTACCAGGAATAATGGCTGATCGTATTCAACAGGTTTAGCGTCATCAATTAAGATTTTGACGATTTTACCTGAAACTTCAGATTCAATTTCGTTGAAAAGTTTCATTGCTTCTACGATGCAAAGAACTTTTCCGGGAGTGATCTCATCACCAACATTCGCAAAGTTTGGTTTACCAGGACCTGCAGCACGGTAGAATGTTCCGATCATCGGAGATTTTACAGTGATGTAGTTTGCATTATTGTCAGCAGCAGCGGCTGCAACAGGAGCAGCAGGAGCAGTTGCAACAGGAGCAGCTGGTAAAGCTTGTGCGACAGGAGCTGCAACTGGTACAGTAGCTGTAACGATTGTAGGTTCCTGATTAGTCTTTATTGTGATTTTAAAATCTTTTTCTTCGATTGCAACTTCATTTACACCAGATTTTGCAACGAATTTGATCAGATCTTGTATTTGTTTAATATCCATACTCATATTAGCAGGTTTTAGATGTTTAAATGTTTAATGTTTCAAAAAAATTAGCCTGTAAAGGTAATAAATAAATAGGGTATTAATATGCCCACTTTAAATAAATAGAGCCCCATGTAAATCCTCCGCCAAATGCGGCAAGGATCAGGTTATCTCCTTTTTTCAATTGACTCTCCCATTCCCAAAGACACATTGGAATAGTCGCACTGGTCGTATTTCCGTATTTCTGGATATTAACCATTACTTTTTCTTCCGGCAGACCTACACGCTCAGCTGTCGCATCGATGATACGTTTATTAGCCTGATGAGGTACCAGCCAGTTGATATCAGCAGATGTCAGATTATTCTTGTCCATGATCTCTGCTGCAACGTCAGCCATATTTGTTACCGCAAATTTGAATACCGTACGGCCTTCCTGATAAGCATAGTGCATTTCAGCATCTACAGTCTCATGCGTTGCAGGATTTAAGGATCCTCCACCTTTAATATTAAGGTATTGTCCGCCTGATCCGTCCGTTTTGAGGATGGCATCCTGAATACCCATTCCTTCTTCGTTTGGTTCTAACAATACAGCACCACATCCATCACCAAACAGGATACAGGTGTTGCGATCTTTGTAATTGACTACTGAAGACATTTTATCCGCACCTACCACCAATACTTTTTTGTGAGTACCGGAAATAATAAATTGTGAGGCCGTGTTCAGCCCGAATAAAAATCCCGAACAAGCCGCCTGCAAATCAAATCCCCAGGCATTTTTTGCGCCGATTTTATCCGCAAGTATATTCGCCGTTGCCGGAAATAACATGTCAGGAGTACTCGTACAAAATACAATCAGATCTATTTCTTCCGCAGTAATTCCTCTTTTTTTCAAAAGACCCAATACTGCAGGTACAGCCAGATCTGAAGTAGCTTTACCTTCCCCTTTCAGGATGCGTCTTTCTTTGATACCTGTACGAGAGACAATCCACTCGTCATTGGTGTCAACCATTGTTTCAAGCTCCTTATTTGTAAGCACATAGTCAGGAACATAGCCATTAACAGCTGTAATAGCTGCATGAATTTTTGACATAATACGTTAATTGAAAACAGATCTGATCTTATCGATAAAATTCGACTCGATCATAGCTCTTGATTGTAAAACCATGTTTTTGATAGCTTCCGGAGGAGAAATACCATGCCCTATAATAACAGGAGCATTCACTCCCAGAATAGGGGTACCTCCGTACTGTTCGTAATTGAACCTATCAAAGAATTCATCATTTATTTTCTTTTTCTTGGTCACCACATAAAAGGACTCCGCCATTTTCAGAATAACATTACCTGTAAATCCGTCGCATACCATTACATCAGCGAGATCCGTGAAAAGATCTCTTCCTTCAATGTTACCGATAAAATTTAATTGGGGATTGTTTTTGAGCAGGGGGTAGGTTGTGGTTGTAAGGATATTTCCTTTTTCTTCTTCTTCGCCAATATTGACTAATCCGACTTTAGGAGACTGTATACCTAATACATGTTCAATATAAAGACTTCCCAGTATAGCAAATTGATTTAGCATTTCGGGTTTGCAATCTGCATTAGCGCCTACGTCTAACAACAGGCCGCTACCACCTTTAAGTTTGGGAACGTTGGTGGCGATAGCCGGACGTAAAATTCCCGGTACTGCCTTCACGCTGAAAAGAGCACCGACCAACATAGCTCCGGTATTACCTGCTGAAGCAAAAGAGTCAATCTCTCCGTTTTTCAAAAGGTCAAAACCTCTTACTATACTGGAATCCGGTTTTTTGGCAATTGCTTTGGTCGGGTGTTCACCCATTCCAATATTATCAGGAGCATGTACAAAATCAAAATCCTCAATACGAGCTCCTAATTCCTGGATACGCTGCTTAGCAGCATGTTCGTCACCGATAAGAACAATACGTTGTTCTGCTGGCAACACTTTTTGAGCTTCAATAGCTCCTAAAATTGTGGATTCCGGAGCAAAATCCCCTCCTAAAATATCTAAACCAATCTTCATTCGTTATTATTTTTCGATTCAATAATACGCAAAAACATCCCAAAGTAAAGCATAAAAGATAAATTTTACACTTATTTTGGGATGTTTAATGTCTTGAAAGATTGTTAGACAACAGCTGTATTTTCGATGATTAATTTACCGTTGTAGTATAAATTTCCATCTACTGTGTAAGCACGGTGAGGTAAATGAACCGCGCCAGTTTCTTGACAAACTGTTAAGCTAGGTTTTTCTGCTTTATAATGTGTTCTTCTTTTGTCTCTTCTTGATTTAGAAGTTTTACGCTTTGGATGTGCCATCTCGTATTTCCGTTTTAGTTATTTTTTATATTTCTTAATGCCGACCATCTGGGGTCAATGTGTTCTTCTGCACTGTTCTCTTCTTCGTCCTCGATTTGATTGACTTTCGCCAACATCTCCGGATCGCATGATTGATTTAAGCCTTGTTCGCTGCACTTGGTGTAATAAGGTACCGCTACATTGATATACTCATAGAGTAAATGTGCAATGTCAAATTCATAATCATTTTTGGATAAAACGATTACTTCTTCGGTGTCTTCTTCCCAGTTTTCATCAGTAAATTTGACAAGGACCCGTTCTTTTACATCGATTGGACTGTCAAATTCGGACAAACATATATCGCAAGTCAGTTTGATCGTTCCGGTAATAGTAAAGTGGACAATCAACATGTTCTCTTGCTTCTGCAAGTCTACCTGAGCTTTTAAGTTTCCATCTTTGACAATGGAATGCTCAAAACAATCAAAGAACTTCTTTTCAATGTCAAAATCAAAACTGTGTTTCCCTGCATTCAGCCCGGAAAAGGGTATCCTATATTGTTTTAGATATTTCACAATCCTGCATTTGAGCCTGCAAAGGTAATTATAAATCTTATAGAAAGGAAATTTTTTTCAATTTATTTGAGAGCCTCAAGAGCCCGGAAAAACCTTCCTGAATTACGCCTGCAGGTGAGTTATTATTCGTAGTAATTTTTTCCTAATTCTATACGGTCACGACCGCTTTTTAATCTCCAGTGATTCGTGTCGCGAAGAGAATATGCACAACCGCAATACTCCTGCATATAGAATTTTTCCTTTTTGGAGACCTCCAGCATTCTTGCCGATCCACCTTTCTTTCTCCAGTTGAAGGTCCAGTATTCCATACCTTCATGACGGGATGCTGCACGAAGTCCACAGTCATTGATCTGCTCCATGTTTTTCCATCTGGAAATACCTAATGAACTGGAGATGACATCAAAACCGTTTTTTGCAGCATACTCTGCTGTTTTTTCAAATCGCATATCAAAACACATCGTACATCTTATCCCACGCTCAGGCTCCTGTTCCATTCCTTTTGCAAGTTCAAACCAATGATCAACGTCATAGTCTGCGTCAATGAAAGGGATATTGTGCTTTTCTGCGAAACGTATATTTTCATCTTTACGCAAGTCATATTCCTTGCGTGGATGGATGTTTGGATTATAAAAATAGATAGTAAAATCAATATCTGAAGCAATCAATGCTTCCATTACTTCCCCGGAACAAGGGGCACAGCACGAATGAAGCAATAGTTTTTTGCCTTCGTTCGGGAGTTCTAATTTTTCACGCTTGAATTCTTTACCGTCCATACCAGTCCTGATTAAATGCGTTGCAATTTTAACGAAATTGCACAATATTTGCAACAATTGACTGTTAATGTAGCAGGAAGGCTGCATAATACGTCCTCTTTTCAGATAACTATTTTATACATTTGTAACAGCATTTAAGTTAGCATTGTAAAATGAAGAAATTCTCCAAAGCCCTGATTTTATCTTTAATGGTTGTAAGTGTGATCGCCGGCGTCGTATCCTGTGAGCGTTCCGATGATGAACCGCCTGTTACGAAAGGCAAAATAGGTCGTCTATATATATCTTTTTCAAATTACCGTGACGGGGCTACTCCTTTCCCTACTATAGGGATTATTGAAGATGCAGATTCTGTATTGGCAAACGGAGGGGATATGTCTACTATCTTCAAATTACGCAATATATCCATTACCTCAGGAGTTAAAGGTGGAGCAACTCTTTATTTTGATCCTTTTGTACAGCGTATTTATCAGTCCCCTAAAAATGAGAATGGATTAAGTGATACGGTCCTAAGACATATGAGCTATAATCTCAACGGGATTCCGGCCAGTACCAATAGCATTCAAAATAGTGTAATGGGAAGTGTCAGAGGTATGGCTATTAATATTCCGGAGAATAATAATGAGCCCAGATTCCTGTATGTTACCAAAACAAGCCGGACAGGTATTAACAGGGATGTACAACCTGTAGGAATCTATAAATTCAATAGTGCTATTGCAAACGGGTATGTCAGATATGGACAGAAAATTACCTTAGCCGGATTGGGTGAAGAGAGAGCACCATGGGGATTGGCCATAAATGGAAAAACATTGTATGCTTCTATATCGGGGCCTAATGGTGGTGTCATGGTATTACCTAATGTTGTTAATAACTTGGATACGTTGCTGGCTGACTATTCCAATACACAAATGCATACAATTGCCGGAGCTTCAAAAGTAAGAGGAATCTCTTATCATCTGCTCAAGGATATACTGGTGTTGACTGATTATACAGGAGAAGGATCTTCGGCTGTAGGAAAAATATATATCATTGAGAACTTCTCTAAACTTCCGGCAGGTGAAATTACTCCGACCCGAACTATTCAGGGGGCAAGTACAGGGCTTATTGAGCCGGTGGATGTCTCTATTGATAAACGTGCGAACGGCACATTTATGTTTGTGGTGGATAAATCTTCCAGGTATATATCCAGATTCAAAATTACAGACAATGGTAATGTTGCGCCGGATGCCCGACTGATAGTAGATAAGACTCCGGAAACAAATATCACTGTGCAAATGATTCCTGAAGGGATATACTTTGACGGAAGAGATTAATCTGCTGATTAATCTTTTTCCATCAGATCCAGTAATATTTCGATTTCCTCTTTTTTCTCCATATTATCTATCTGGGTATAGGAGGAGATCAGATTTCTCAGCACTCTTTTTATAATGGCAACGTTATCGCAAGGCAATACGTATTCCGGAGACGGAGATAGGTTGAGCTGTTTTAAAAAGGAAAGGATATCTTCCATTTTCATCACCTGCCCCTTGTTGAATACATTGATGTAGAATAATGGTTTCGAATCCATGTCATCTTCATTCATATACGCCAGAACAAAGTGTTTGGGGAGATTGACTCCGTAAATAGGGATGTCGAGACGTTGCGCAATGACACAATAGATACAAGCCAGTGTAATCGGATTGCCCTTTTTGCTTTCCAGTACTTTATTTAAATACGAGTTTTGCGGATCATGGTAGTTAGCTGTATTACCCGATAAGCCAAAATCCTGAAACAATACATGATTAATGAGTTTGACCTTTTCATAAGGACTCATATCGTATATCAGTTCATACCAGACTTCTCTTCTTAATTCAGCCAGCTGAAACATGATCTGGTCTACATTCATTGCCGGATACTGGTATCTGTTGATAATAAGTAAGCCATTAAGCAAATCAAATGAATTACTCATCTTCCATACCTGAAGCTCATTTTTGATCTGATCAAACTGGATTTTGTGAATAATATTCTCAATCCGGGTCTGCATCAATACATCAAAAGAACTTTCCCAGGAAGATTCAAGGGAAGGGATGACTTCAGGACCACATGTAATCAGTTTTTGTTCGATCTCCTCAAAAATAGTAGTGTCAGGATCATCCAGTAATGAGATTAAAGCCTTTAATTCATTATCGCTCATATTCAAATTTAATTAAAATTTCTTTTATTTAAAAGGGGTAAAAGTCAACATATTAAAGAAATTACAACCTTTTGATCCGAATAATAAGGAATGATTATGAGGAGCGAAAGTGTTTCCTTTTACAGATATAACACTACACAAATCAACTTTTTATTATGTTTGTGGCATGATTTCCTTAAGATACAGACGTTCCAGATTTATACACGCTCTTACCTCAAATACCCGTCACGGTACACATTCTCCTTTTGTATACAGACTCACAGATGAAGCTATTTATCAGCGGTTGGCAACGGGAAATGAAGTCAGTCTGTCAGGTTGGAATAGGAAGAAAAAGGCTGTATTAGGACGTGTACTTCATCATCTACACATAGTTGCTGTCCATTCGTTAGCAGACAACGAAGGTCATGAGGATAAAGATAGTATGGAAACTTCGGAGGATTTTTTCAAAAATGCCATTTTAATCAGTAAGAATGAACTTCCGGAGCCCGAATTATTTAACCGCACCGGAAGACATACTATATATATATGGGATGAACCTTATCTCAGCAGAGAGAGGCAGAGAGCCTGGGAACAGGTTCAGCAGATAGAAAGGGTAACCTTGACCATAGATTTGTTTTATTTTGGTTTGATCATATTCCGAAAAGGTCAGCGTAAACAGAATTTTAAACTGAGGTTTCCCAGGTTCTGATTAAAAGGCCTCACTTATAGAGAGGTAAAATCCGGATTGTCTTTTTTCTCCCGGTCTTTTTTCTCCGAAAGAATAATCAAAACGAACGGTACTACTGTGTTCCAGACTAAAGAAATAACGGATACCCGCTCCGTAACTGGGCACAAGACGGATATCATGTTCTTTAGAAAATGTGCTGCCGGTGCCGCCAAAACCCGTTATACCAAAGCGAGGGTGGAAGCGATACCGTAATTCAGCTTGTCCGGCAATATAATTACGGTCTTTATATCTGCCCAGATAGTACCCACGCATTATATTATCTCCACCCAACTCCCTGTATTGATAAAAAGGTATGCGTTCTCCGAAAGTAGATCTGTAGATTCCCTGCATGGCTACAGAAAGCGTTTTTGAAACAGGGTAGAAGCCTCTGAGATCTATATCAAACAGATTACCTCTGAAATTTTCTTTACCCCAGAAGTCAGGTGCGTAGGCATAACGAAGTCTGGCGTAATATCCTTTGGTGGTAAATGTAGTTACATTTCGGGTATCAAAGAGCTGGGATATTCCAAAGGCAAGGAATTGACCTCCGGTTTTGCCGATGAGATCCTGCTGATCATATATTCCGCCGGTCTCCTGATCTTCGTATTTAAAATGCTCATAATTGATGTTGATCCCCGCATAATAAGAAGATGTAATCTTTTTTTCTACATCGATGCGTGCCCGGAACAGCTTCTGACCTATTTTATCTTCATCGGATTCCCAGGTATCGTTACCCAATCCGTAAAAATTGAAAGGCCAGTCGCGGTATCTGAATTCAGAAAGAATATGGTAATCGTTATTTTTTGTCCAGATATCACTGTTGAGTTTTATATTTTTTTGACTTTTTGTAGTCATTGTTCCCATTAAGATCAGACTTGAGGTGCGGTTTGTGAGATCAGATTTGTCTACATAAAAATTATAAGTGCCCGCAATTCCGTATTCGAAACCCGACTCTTGTGCATATCCGGCCGCCGGTAAAACCATAAAACTTGCCGATCTGGTCGAATCTTTTTCACTGGAAAGGAATTTATTTTTAAATTTTTGAACAAGATTCTGCTCCTGAGCATGAGAATTTGGAAGAAAAATTAAAAGAAAAACAGCCATGCTAATACTGCCAAGCACGGATTTGGAGATCAATTTTTGCATTTTCAAATATAGGATATTGGCCGGATTTAATAAATTGAAATCTTGGGCTGAAAATTATTCCCTTGCATATCAGATACATGGTTGTTATGGGGAAGTTTTTTTGCAAAAATATTTTTGTAATGTCATCGGAGTATCTATCTTTGCAACTCAAACAAACAGGGTCTATAAGTGTCCCGGAAGCGTTTGAAATGTTCTTTAAGTCGTTTGATAATAATTTTTAAATAAAACTTGCAGAAGTCAAAAATTAATCTGATTTTTGCACTCGCTGATCGAAACAGCATCGTTCTTAGAGAGTTTAAAAATATTAAAATATAGAAGCCTCCTTAGCTCAGCTGGTAGAGCAACTGACTTGTAATCAGTAGGTCATTGGTTCGATTCCGATAGGAGGCTCAAGAATTGCAATCTTAAATTGCAGGTATCTGGAGGGGTTCCAGAGCGGTCAAATGGGACGGACTGTAAATCCGTTGCTTCGGCTTCGAAGGTTCGAATCCTTCTCCCTCCACACCAAATCAGTTTACAAATCCGAGCTTGTTCAGCAAGCTTGGTGTTTGTAAGCAAAAGCGGAAGTAGCTCAGTTGGTAGAGCGATAGCCTTCCAAGCTATAGGTCGCGAGTTCGAACCTCGTCTTCCGCTCTCTTTTTATTATACGATTTAAGTCTCTGTCTCATTTGATATAATAATATCTTGCAGGTGGAGGCGTTTATCTATAAATGGCTTTTGAAAGCCGAAGTAGCTCAGGGGTAGAGCACTTCCTTGGTAAGGAAGAGGTCGTGGGTTCAAATCCCATCTTTGGCTCGTAATAACAACTTTTTTAGAAGAAAAAAAATAAAATTTTAATTTACTAATTCGCATAAACATGGCAAAAGAGAAATTTGACCGCAGTAAACCACACTTAAACATTGGTACAATCGGTCACGTTGACCACGGTAAAACTACTACAACTGCAGCTATCACTAAAGTATTAGCGGATGCAGGTTTATCAGAAGCTCGTTCATTTGATTCAATTGACTCTGCTCCTGAAGAAAAAGAACGTGGTATCACAATTAATACAGCACACGTAGAATACCAAACAGCTAATCGTCACTATGCGCACGTTGACTGTCCAGGTCACGCCGATTATGTAAAAAACATGGTAACAGGTGCTGCTCAGATGGATGGAGCTATCATCGTAGTTGCGGCTACAGATGGTCCAATGCCTCAGACTCGTGAGCACATTCTATTGGCTCGTCAGGTAGGTGTTCCTGCACTAGTAGTTTTCTTGAACAAAGTTGACTTAGTAGATGACAGCGAATTATTAGACTTAGTTGAAATGGAAGTTCGTGAATTATTATCATTCTACGAATACCCAGGAGATGATATTCCAGTAATCAAAGGTTCTGCTTTAGGTGCATTGAACGGTGAGCAACAATGGGTTGATTCAATCATGGAATTGATGGATGCTGTAGATAACTACATTCCAATCCCTCCACGTTTGACTGAACTTCCTTTCTTGATGCCAGTAGAGGACGTATTCTCGATCACAGGTCGTGGTACAGTAGCTACAGGTCGTATCGAAAGAGGTGTAATCAACTCTGGAGATCCAGTTGAGATCTTAGGTATGGGTGCTGAGAACTTGAAATCTACAGTAACAGGTGTTGAGATGTTCCGTAAAATCTTGGATTACGGTGAGGCTGGTGATAACGTAGGTTTATTGTTACGTGGTATTGAGAAAACTGATATCCGTCGTGGTATGGTTATCTGTAAACCAGGTTCAGTAACTCCTCACGATAACTTCAAAGCTGAGGTTTACGTATTATCAAAAGCAGAAGGTGGACGTCACACTCCATTCTTTAACAAATACCGTCCTCAATTCTATTTCCGTACTACAGACGTTACAGGTGAAATCACTTTAGCTGAAGGTACTGAGATGGTAATGCCAGGTGACAACGTAACAATCACTGTTAAGTTGATCAGTCCTATCGCAATGGAAAAAGGTCTACGTTTTGCAATCCGTGAAGGTGGTAGAACAGTAGGTGCTGGTCAGGTAACTGAAATCATTTAATCTGAAATAGATTAGAAATATAGAATAAGCTAATCAGCTGAGGCTGATTAGCTTATTTTTTCTAATGCAAAAGTGCATTAAGAAATAGTAAAAAAAAGTGAAAAATATTTGTTGCAGAGGTGTGAAAACGCTATATTTGCAACGTCAAAAACAAAACCCACGGGCATAGTTCAATGGTAGAATAGAGGTCTCCAAAACCTTTGATCAGGGTTCGAATCCTTGTGCCCGTGCAAACTATAGATAAACTATAAAATGGCGAAAGTACTAGATTTTTTTAAAGACTCTTATGAAGAGATCACACAGAAGGTGACTTGGCCTACATGGGCTCAGTTGCAAAGTTCAGCTGTGATTGTACTTATTGCTTCTCTTATCATCGCTCTTCTAGTTTTTGTGATGGATAAAGCGTCGAGCAACGTATTAGAGTTGTTGTACGGTATTACTTCATAATTTTTTCAGTATTTAATTTATGGCAGATCAAAGTTTAAAATGGTACGTGGTTCGTGCTGTAAGTGGAAAGGAAAAGAAAGTAAAGCAATATATTGATGCTGAGATTAGTCGCTTAGGAATCCAACACCTGGTTGCTCAGGTACTTATTCCAATGGAAAAGTATTACCAGATGCGTGATGGCAAGAAAGTGGCAAAAGAACGTAACTACTACCCTGGATATGTGTTGATAGAAGCATCTCTTGATGCAGAAACAGAGCACGTAATCAAAAATATCAACAGCGTAATCGGTTTCTTAGGAGATAAGGCCGGAAACGCTATTCCGTTGCGTCCAAGCGAGGTGAACCGCATCTTAGGTAAAGTAGATGAGATGGCTGAGCAAGGAGAGACAATCAACGTACCTTATTATGTTGGTGAAACGGTGAAAGTAAACGATGGTCCGTTTAACGGATTTACCGGAGAAATCGAAGAAGTTCACGAAGACAAGAAAAAGCTGATTGTAATGGTTAAAGTCTTCGGAAGAAAAACCCCATTAGAACTTAACTACATGCAAGTAGAAAAAGAATAAACAAAAGAAAAGAGGAGAATTAAAGTTTCCTCTTTTCTTTTGTTATTTATTTTTTGTATTTCACAAAAATATAGTATATCTTTGCACCTCATTTGATGCTTGATTTTGGTCGGGTATCAATGAATAAATAAATGTTACGTTATATGCTTCCAACTTACTAACAAACATTTAATAATTAAATTCAGAACAAAATGGCAAAAGAAGTCAGTGCGTTAGTAAAATTACAAGTTAAGGGCGGAGCTGCAAATCCATCGCCACCGGTAGGACCTGCATTAGGTGCTAAAGGTGTTAACATTATGGATTTCTGTAAGCAATTTAACGCTCGTACGCAAGACAAACCAGGCAAAGTATTACCTGTTGTCATTACAGTTTACAGCGACAAGTCTTTTGATTTTATCATCAAAACTCCTCCGGTAGCAATCCAGTTAAAGGAAGCTACAGGGTTGAAAAGCGGATCTGGAGAGCCTAACCGTAAGAAAGTAGCTTCTGTTACTTGGGATCAGGTGAAAACAATCGCTGAGGATAAATTGGTAGATTTAAACGCATTTACTGTAGAAGCAGCTATGCGTATGGTAGCTGGGACAGCACGTAGTATGGGTATTACCGTGTCCGGTAATGCACCCTGGAACAATTAATTAACGAAATCAGTTTAAGAAAAGTGGCTAGATTAACAAAAAATCAAAAAGCGGCACTATCCAAAATTGAAGCTGGTAAAGCATACTCTTTGAAAGAAGCTTCGGCTTTAGTAAAAGAGATATCATTAACCAAATTTGACGCTTCTGTGGATATCGACGTTCGTTTAGGCGTAGATCCTCGTAAGGCAAATCAAATGGTTCGTGGTATTGCAACTTTACCTCACGGAACTGGTAAGACTGTTCGCGTTTTAGTTTTATGTACTCCTGATAAGGAAGAAGAAGCTAAAGCAGCAGGTGCAGATTTCGTAGGTTTAGATGACTATATCAGTAAAATCGAAGGCGGTTGGACTGACGTTGATATCATTATTACCATGCCTAGTGTTATGGCTAAAGTAGGTAAATTGGGCCGTATTTTAGGACCAAGAAACTTAATGCCTAACCCTAAAACTGGTACAGTAACTACAGAAGTAGGTAAAGCTGTAACAGATGTTAAAGGTGGTAAAATCGATTTCAAAGTTGACAAAACAGGTATCATCCACACTTCGATTGGTAAAGCGTCGTTCGATGCAGATAAGATTTATGATAACGCATTAGAGGTATTACAAACTATCTCTCGTTTGAAACCATCTGCAGCTAAAGGAACATACTTTAAGAGCATTCACATTTCATCAACTATGAGTCCTGGTATTCATGTTGAGACTAAATCAGTAGCGGGAATTTAATCATGAGAAAAGAAGAAAAACAAGAAATTGTTCTAGCTTTGGCCGAGCAGATTAAATCATACGGTAATTTTTATATTGCTGACACTGCTGATTTAAGCGTTGAAAAGGTGAATGGCATTCGTCGCAAATGTTTTGAAAGCGGTATTGAAATTAAAGTAGTGAAAAACTCTTTAATTAAAAAAGCATTAATCGAAGCAGGTGTTGATTCGGAAGAGATCTTTGGTACACTGAAAGGTGCATCTACTTTAATGTTCTCGGAAGTTGGTAACGCTCCTGCTAAATTAATCAAGCAGTTACGCAAAGAAGGTGATAAACCTCTTTTGAAAGCAGCTTATATCGATTCAGCAGCATTTGTTGGAGACGGTCAATTGAATACATTAGTGAATCTTAAGTCTAAAAATGAACTTATCGCTGATGTTATCGCATTGCTTGAATCTCCAGCTAAGAATGTTATTTCAGCTCTTCAGTCAGGCGGAAATACAATTTCGGGCTTAGTAAAAGCTTTAGAAGAAAGAGGCTAACGAATCCTCTCTAACAGAAACATTCGTTATTATTTAATTAACAAAAATTTTAAAAGTAAATTCAAAAATCAAAATAAAATGGCAGATTTAAAACAACTTGCTGAACAGTTAGTGAACTTAACAGTAAAAGAAGTTAAAGAATTAGCTGATATCTTAAAAGATGAGTATGGTATCGAGCCTGCTGCTGCTGCTGTTGCAGTTGCTGCTGCTCCTGCTGAAGGTGGCGCAGCTGCTGCTGAAGAGAAAACTTCATTTGACGTTATCTTGAAAGAAGCTGGTGGTCAGAAATTAGCAGTAGTTAAATTGGTTAAAGATTTAGCTGGTCTAGGCTTGAAAGAAGCTAAAGATTTAGTTGACGGAGCACCTAAAGAATTAAAAACTGGTGTTTCTAAAGACGAAGCTGAAGCTTTGAAAAAACAATTAGAAGAAGCTGGAGCTGTTGTTGAGATCAAGTAATCTCACATATTAAGCACCTTAAAGGTTTAGACTCTGACGGTATATCCATCAGAGTCTATTCCTATTTTAACACACCACTATCAGTTATGTGTGCTGTTGCATAATTGAAAATGTGAATTAAGCAGCATATAGTTAGCTCAGTTTTTTTAAACTAAAATTCTTATTCCCTTGGCAAACAATAATATTCAAAAAGAAAGAGTAAATTTTGCGACAAGTAAGAAGGTTATCGATTATCCTGATTTCTTGGATGTACAATTACAGTCTTTCAAGGAGTTTTTTCAATTAGAAACTACTTCTGACAACCGCCATCAGGAAGGGCTGTTCAAAGTATTTTCGGAAAACTTCCCTATTTCTGATTCAAGAAACATTTTTGTGCTTGAGTTTTTGGATTATTTTATTGATCCTCCCCGTTATGATATACAAGAGTGTATCGAGCGTGGTCTTACTTATAGCGTTCCTTTAAAGGCAAAATTAAAGTTATCTTGTAATGATGAGGAACACGAAGATTTCGAAACCATTGTTCAGGATGTATATTTGGGAACTATCCCGTATATGACTCCTAAAGGTACCTTCGTTGTAAATGGTGCAGAGCGTGTGATCGTTTCACAATTACACCGTTCACCAGGCGTATTCTTCGGTCAGAGTAGACACACAAATGGTACTAAACTTTATTCTGCAAGGGTTATTCCTTTTAAAGGATCTTGGATCGAATTTGCAACAGACGTAAACAACGTCATGTATGCGTATATCGATCGTAAAAAGAAATTCCCAGTTACAACTTTATTACGTGCTATCGGGTACGATTCAGACAAGGATATCTTAGAATTGTTTGATCTTGCAGATGAAGTTAAAGTTAGTAAGTCTGGTCTTAAGAAATACGTTGGCCGTCGTCTGGCAGCCAGAGTATTGAAAAAATGGGTAGAAGATTTCGTGGATGAAGATACAGGTGAAGTTGTATCTATCGACCGTAACGAAATTATCCTTGAACGTGAAACTGTTTTGGAAGAAGATCACATTGATTTTATCATCGATGCAGGAGTGAAATCTGTCATTCTGGCCAAAGATGATGCATCGAACAATGCGGACTATTCTATTATATATAATACCCTTCAGAAAGATACGTCTAACTCAGAAAAAGAAGCGGTAGAGCATATCTATCGTCAGTTACGTAACGCTGAACCACCTGATGAGGAAACTGCTCGTGGTATCATCGATCGTTTGTTCTTCTCTGACAAACGTTATGATCTGGGGGATGTTGGTCGTTACCGTATCAACCGCAAATTGCAATTAGATACTCCGGCAGATACGAAAGTATTGACTCGTGAAGATATCATTGCGATCGTAAAATATCTTATTAATCTGATCAACTCTAAAGCTGAGGTCGATGATATTGACCACTTGTCTAACCGTCGTGTTCGTACGGTAGGTGAGCAGTTATATGCACAGTTTGGAGTAGGTCTGTCTCGTATGGCCCGTACTATACGTGAGCGTATGAATATTCGTGATAACGAAGTATTTACACCTACAGACCTGATCAATGCACGTACATTATCGTCCGTCATCAACTCGTTCTTCGGAACAAATCAGCTGTCTCAGTTCATGGACCAAACAAATCCATTGGCCGAGATTACGCACAAACGTCGTTTGTCAGCTTTAGGTCCAGGTGGTCTTTCCCGCGAAAGAGCCGGATTTGAGGTTCGTGACGTTCACTACACACACTACGGTCGTCTTTGTACTATCGAAACTCCGGAGGGACCGAACATCGGTTTGATCTCTTCTCTGGCTGTTCACGCTAAAATCAATAACCTTGGTTTTATCGAAACACCATACCGTAAAGTAGAAGAAGGTCGTGTAGTAGTGGAAGAGCCTGTTATCTATCTGTCTGCTGAAGATGAAGATGAGAAAACAATTGCTCAGGCAAATGCTATCTATGATGAAAAAGGAAATTTCGAAGATCCGAAAGTAAAAGCAAGATATGAAGGTGACTTCCCGATTATCGAACCTGAGAAACTGGATCTTATGGACGTTTCTCCAAATCAGATTACTTCGATTGCTGCATCACTGATTCCTTTCCTGGAGCATGATGATGCCAACCGTGCCCTGATGGGATCAAACATGCAGCGCCAGGCGGTGCCATTGTTACGTCCGCAGGCGCCTATCGTTGGTACAGGTCTTGAAGGTCGCGTAGCACGTGACTCCCGTACACTGATCAATGCAGAAGGAAACGGTGTCGTAGAATATGTAGATGCTGAAGAAATCAAGATCCGTTATGATCGTACGGAAGACGATCGTTTGGTATCATTTGATGATGATATCAAAACATATAAATTGATCAAATTCAAGAAAACCAACCAAAGTACATGTATCAACCTGAAACCGATCGTCAGAAAAGGTCAGCGTGTTGAAAAAGGGCAGGTACTATGTGAAGGTTATGCTACTGAAGATGGTGAATTGGCATTAGGACGTAACCTAAAAGTAGCTTTCATGCCTTGGCAGGGATATAACTTTGAGGATGCGATCGTAATCTCTGAGCGTGTAGTAAGTCAGGATATCTTCACTTCTCTTCACATTGAAGAATTTGAATTAGAGGTTCGTGATACAAAACGCGGTGAAGAGGAACTTACAGCAGATATTCCTAACGTTTCGGAAGAAGCAACCAAAGATCTGGACGAAAACGGTATTATCCGTATCGGTGCAGAAGTTGGTGAAGGAGATATTCTGATTGGTAAGATTACGCCTAAAGGTGAGTCAGACCCTTCTCCAGAGGAGAAATTACTGAGAGCAATCTTTGGTGATAAAGCCGGAGACGTAAAAGATGCTTCTTTGAAAACTCCTCCTTCAATCAAAGGGGTTGTTATTGATACCAAGTTGTTCTCTCGTGCGAAAAAAATGTCTAAAGAAGTAGAGCGCAAAACGCTTGAAAAATTGGAAACTACACACGACAGAAATGTTAAAGTATTAAAAGATCGTCTGATTGATAAATTATTTACAATCGTAAATGGTAAAACAAGTCAGGGTATCTATAATGTGTACAAAGAATTATTAGTGCCAAAAGGAGCTAAATTCACACAAAAAAT
This sequence comes from Sphingobacterium spiritivorum, assembly GCF_016725325.1. Taxonomy (NCBI): domain Bacteria; kingdom Pseudomonadati; phylum Bacteroidota; class Sphingobacteriia; order Sphingobacteriales; family Sphingobacteriaceae; genus Sphingobacterium; species Sphingobacterium spiritivorum. The sequence continues at coordinate 852,997 of NZ_CP068083.1, read as the reverse complement.
ACTTGCTGATCTGAACTACGATAACATCAACCCAACAGGTTGGACTACAGATGAAGACAAAAACGAATTGATCAAAGCTGCACTTCACTTCTTCAACATTAAGTTGAACGAAGAACTTGGAGCATTCAAACGTGAGAAATTCGCAATCTCAGTAGGGGATGAGCTTCCTTCCGGAATCGTACAAATGGCTAAAGTTTACGTGGCTAAGAAACGTAAATTGAAAGTTGGGGATAAAATGGCGGGACGTCACGGTAACAAAGGTATCGTTGCACGTATCGTACGTGATGAAGATATGCCATTCTTAGAAGATGGAACTCCTGTTGATATCGTGTTGAACCCACTAGGGGTACCTTCACGTATGAACTTGGGACAGATCTATGAAACTGTATTAGGTTGGGCAGGTCAGAAATTAGGTGTCAAATTTGCAACGCCGATCTTCGATGGTGCAGAGCCGTCAGAAGTTGAAGGATGGATCGCTAAAGCTGGATTACCAGCTTCTGGTAGAACTTATCTTTACAACGGATTGACCGGAGACCGTTTCGATCAGCCGACAACTGTAGGGGTGATCTATATGTTGAAATTAGGTCACATGGTGGATGATAAAATGCACGCACGTTCTATCGGACCATACTCATTAATTACACAACAACCTCTGGGTGGTAAAGCTCAGTTCGGTGGTCAGCGTTTTGGTGAGATGGAGGTTTGGGCACTTGAGGCATTCGGAGCATCTAACATCTTACAGGAGATCTTGACCGTGAAATCAGATGATGTTGTAGGTCGTGCCAAAACTTACGAAGCTATCGTAAAAGGTAACAACTTGCCAACTCCATCCGTACCGGAATCGTTTAACGTATTGGTACATGAGTTACGCGGTTTAGGTTTAGATATTACATTAGATTAATTAAGCAATAGAGCTTAAGAGGTTTCGAAATCCTCTTAAGCTTCTTTATACAGCTTTAACTTTGGAATAAAAGTATGTCTTACAAAAAAGATAATAAAATTAAAAGCAACTTTACGTCAATCACCATTAGCTTGGCGTCACCGGAAACAATCTTAGAGCGTTCCAGTGGTGAAGTTGTAAAGCCGGAAACGATTAACTATCGTACCTACAAACCAGAACGTGATGGTTTATTCTGTGAGCGTATCTTCGGTCCTGTAAAGGATTACGAATGTCACTGTGGTAAATACAAACGTATCCGTTATAAAGGTATCGTATGTGACCGTTGTGGTGTAGAAGTTACAGAGAAAAAAGTACGTCGTGAGCGTATGGGACACATCAATCTGGTAGTTCCTGTAGCGCATATCTGGTACTTCCGTTCACTTCCTAACAAAATTGGTTATTTATTAGGTCTTCCAACCAAAAAACTGGATATGATTATCTATTACGAGCGTTATGTCGTAATCCAGGCTGGTATTAAAGAAGAAGATGGTATCAACTACATGGACTTCCTTACTGAGGAAGAATACCTGGATATCTTAGATACATTACCGAAAGAAAACCAATACCTTGATGACAACGATCCTCAGAAATTCGTTGCCAAAATGGGAGCAGAAGCATTAGAAGAATTATTAAAACGCCTTAACCTGGATCAGTTATCATATGATCTTCGTCACCAGGCTGCTAATGAGACTTCACAACAACGTAAAAATGAGGCATTAAAACGTCTTCATGTTGTAGAGGCTTTCCGCGGAGCAAATGAGCGTATTGAAAATCGTCCGGAATGGATGATCGTGAAAATCGTTCCGATTATTCCACCGGAATTACGCCCGTTAGTTCCTTTGGATGGTGGTCGTTTTGCGACTTCAGATTTAAATGACTTATACCGTCGTGTTATTATCCGTAATAACCGTCTGAAACGTTTGATCGAAATCAAAGCTCCGGAAGTTATCTTACGTAATGAAAAACGTATGCTTCAGGAAGCTGTGGATTCCCTGTTTGATAACTCACGTAAGGTGAATGCTGTGAAAACAGAAGGTAACCGTGCGTTGAAATCACTTTCTGATATTCTGAAAGGTAAACAAGGTCGTTTCCGTCAAAACTTATTAGGTAAACGTGTGGATTATTCGGCTCGTTCGGTAATCGTCGTTGGACCTCATTTGAAATTACACGAATGTGGTCTTCCTAAAGATATGGCTGCAGAGCTTTACAAACCGTTTATCATTCGTAAGATGATCGAAAGAGGTATTGTAAAAACTGTAAAATCAGCTAAAAAAATCGTTGATCGTAAGGATCCGGTAGTATGGGATATCCTGGAAAATGTATTGAAAGGTCACCCTGTATTATTAAACCGTGCACCTACGCTTCACCGTCTGGGTATCCAGGCTTTCCAACCTACATTGGTAGAGGGTAAAGCGATCCAGTTACACCCGTTAGTGTGTACTGCATTCAACGCCGATTTTGACGGTGACCAGATGGCTGTTCACTTACCATTAGGTAATGCTGCTGTATTGGAAGCACAAATTCTGATGTTGGCTGCACACAATATCCTTAACCCTGCAAACGGTTCTCCGGTAACAGTACCTTCTCAGGATATGGTACTTGGTCTTTATTATATCACTAAAGGCCGCAAAACTGCTGAAGATAAAGTTGTAAAAGGGGAAGGAATGTCATTCTACTCTGCAGAAGAAGTTATTATTGCTTTGAATGAGAAGAAAATTGACTTGCACGCTTTCATTAAAGTAAAAACTAAAGTAAGAAATAAAGACGGTGAAATCGTTGATACCTTATTGGAAACGACTGTAGGTCGTGTAATCTTTAACCAGATTGTTCCTGAGGAAATGGGTTTCATCAACGAATTGTTGACTAAAAAATCACTTCGTAATATCATCGGTGAGATCGTGAAAACTACGGGTATGGCCCGTGCAGCGAAATTCCTGGATGATATGAAAGAATTAGGATTCCAGACAGCATTCAAAGGTGGTCTTTCCTTTAACTTACAGGATTTAAATATTCCGGCTGCAAAAGCTGATCTGATCCAACAAGCGACGAACGAGGTTGAAGAGGTAATGGGTAACTATAACATGGGTTTCATTACAAACAACGAACGTTACAATCAGATCATCGATATCTGGACACGTATTAACAACAAACTGACAGCACACGTAATGGACATCCTGTCTAACGACAATCAGGGATTCAATTCTGTGTACATGATGCTTGACTCCGGAGCCCGTGGTTCCAAAGAGCAGATTCGTCAGTTGTGTGGTATGCGTGGTCTGATGGCTAAACCTCAGAAATCAGGTGCTTCAGGTGGTGAAATTATCGAAAATCCGATTCTTTCTAACTTTAAAGAAGGTCTGTCTGTCCTTGAGTACTTTATCTCTACTCACGGTGCGCGTAAAGGTCTTGCCGATACAGCATTGAAAACAGCCGATGCGGGTTATCTGACTCGTCGTTTACATGACGTTGCACAAGATATGATCGTAGTTGAACAGGATTGTAATGGTCTGAGAGGTATCTATACGACAGCCTTGAAAGACAATGACGATATTGTAGAACCATTATACGACAGAATCTTAGGCCGTGTATCTTTATACGATGTATTAGATCCTGAAACTAACGAGATCATTGCATTTGCGAATCAGGATATTTCAGAAGAAATAGCGGAACGTATTGAAAATGCAGGTATCGAAGGTATCGAAATCCGTACCGTATTGACTTGTGAGTCTAAACGCGGAGTATGTGCTTCATGTTACGGACGTAACCTTGCATCCGGTAAACGTGTTCAGTTAGGTGAAGCTGTCGGTGTTATTGCTGCACAATCTATCGGTGAGCCGGGTACACAGTTAACACTTCGTACGTTCCACGTGGGTGGTACGGCATCTAACATTGCTGCTGAATCTCAAATTTCAGCAAAACATGAAGGTGTCATCGAATTTGAAAACGTACGTACTGTATCTCAGGAAGGTGAAGATGGTACACACCAGGTGGTATTAGGCCGTTCAGGTGAGCTTCGTGTTATCGAGCCTACAACTAAAAAAGTTCTTTATCAACAAAATATTCCTTACGGTTCACAATTATATGTGAATGCAGGTGATAAAGTTGAAAAAGGTGCACGTTTGGTATCATGGGATCCGTACAACGCCGTGATCATCTCTGAGTTCAGCGGTAAAGTTGAATTTGATGCGATCATCGAAGGGGTAACATTCCGTGAAGAATCAGATGAGCAAACTGGTCACAAAGAGAAAGTTATTATTGAAACGCGTGATAAAACGAAAAACCCTACAATCAAAGTCCTTGATCTGAAAGGTGAAGTCGTTCGTTCATACAATATTCCGGTTGGAGCTCACGTTTCGGTATCTGACGGTCAGAAAATCAAAGAAGGTGCGATCTTGGTTAAGATCCCTCGTTCTACTGGTAAGACCCGAGATATTACGGGAGGTCTTCCACGTGTAACAGAATTATTCGAAGCTCGTAATCCTTCAAATCCAGCTGTAGTAACAGAGATTGACGGTGTAGTAGCATTGGGTGGTGTAAAACGTGGTAACCGTGAGATTTCTATTGAATCTCGTGACGGCCAGATCAAAAAATATCTTGTTCCACTTTCGAAACACATCCTTGTACAGGATAATGACTTTATTAAGGCTGGTATGCCTTTATCAGACGGTTCGATCTCTCCTGCAGATATCTTATCAATCAAAGGTCCTTCCGCAGTACAACATTATATCGTAAATGGTATACAAGAGGTTTACCGTCTTCAGGGGGTAAAAATCAACGATAAGCACTTCGAAACAATCGTTCACCAAATGATGCAAAAAGTGAATATCGAGGATCCGGGAGATACACGTTTCTTAGAAAAAGAAGCAGTAAACAAATGGGATTTCATGCAAGAGAACGACTCACTATACGACAAAAAAGTTGTTGTAGAAGCAGGAGACTCTAATGATCTTCGTCCTGGTCAGATTGTTACGCTACGTAAATTACGTGAAGAGAACTCCAGCCTGAGACGTCGTGACCTGAAATTAGTAGAAGTAAGGGATGCTATCCCAGCGACTTCAAGTCCATTGTTGCAAGGTATTACCAGAGCTTCATTAGGTACTAAATCATTTATCTCTGCAGCATCCTTCCAGGAAACAACGAAAGTGTTGAATGAGGCAGCTATCGCAGGTAAACGTGATGATTTATTAGGACTTAAAGAAAACGTAATCGTAGGTCACCTGATTCCTTCAGGTACAGGTTTACGTGATTATGGCAATATTATCGTAGGTTCCCGTGAGGAATACGATCAATTGTTAGCTTCGAAAGAAGAAGATTAATTAATCTTGCTGATATAAGAAAAGGGGTAACAATCTGATTGTTACCCCTTTTTTATGCTTTTTAAATTAGGCTTTAGACCATTTTAGCAATAACTGACAGCGCTCACTCAACCAATCTTCTCCGCTTCCATCTGATGGAGGGCTGAATAGTTTTGACCCAAGTCCGACAGCATATACACCAGCCTGTCTCCAGGTGAGGATGTTTTCTTCCGTCGTGTCTACACCACCGGTAGGCATGAATTTCAATTCTGGAAACAACGGTTTTATTGCCTTCAAAAAATTAGGACCAAGACTGTCGCCTGGAAATAGTTTTACAAGAGGAGTGCCTAATTCTTCCGCCTTTGCGATTTCAGTAGGCGTCATGCAGCCGGGAATCCATAGCAATCCATGTTTTGCTGTTATTTCAGCAATTTTTTTCTTGATAATAGGGCTGACGATGAATTCTGCACCCAGTGCTATGAATTCCTTTGCCTGTTCTCCGGTCTTAATGGTTCCGATTCCTAACTTTAAATCCGGAAAATGCTCATTTTTAAACGCCAGAAGTTGTTTGAAATTTTCCTTGGCATTGACTCCTCTGTTTACAAATTCAAAGACCCGTATTCCCCCTTTGTAGCATTTGGTAAGAACATCTATACAAGAGTCAATGTTATCGTTATAATATACCGGAATGACCGGACTGTCTCCGATTAATTTAAGTACTTCATTCATGTCATTAATTTATTTTTCCATTTCCAAAATCGCCTTCAACAAATAGTTTTTGAAAGCCGGCCTGAGTAGCCGTATAAATAATATCCTGAGGAGATTGTTCCTGTATAATAGCGTATATCAGACCTCCCATAAAAGCATCACCGCTTCCGATACGGTCGATGACATTATTTGTTTCCAATGTCTCTGACACAGCATCCGTTTCCCTGTTGTGGTACGTCCCGTAAAACAGATTGTGTGTGGCATTGTCCATAAATCTGAATGTATTGGCGATATGTTTACATTTAGGATAAGCCTGGAGGATGTTTGTGGCTGATTTTTTTGAATAGGCCACATATGTTTCTTTTGAAGTCTGGCGGTCCAGTGTTTCATCAATAGGAGTATTCAGCATTTTGTTTGCTGCCCATATGTTTCCCATAATGACATCTGCATATTGTACCAGCTCCGGCATGATTTCATTTGGCAGCTTTCCATATTGCCACAATCTGTTTCTGTAATTCAGATCTACAGAAATAGTAATGCCTCTTTCAGCTGCTTTTTGTAAGGCTTGTTTACAGATATACGCCAATTCCTGATTAAGTGAAGGTGTGAGTGCTGTAAAATGAAACCAGTCGATACCGTCAAAAATAATATCCCAGTTTATATCATCTGATGTGAGCTGACTGAAAGCAGAATATTTACGATCGTAAATAACTTCTCCCTTACTCAATCCGTTGGCTGACAGTAAGAAATAACTCCCCAGACGGTCTCCCTGAATTTTCATTAAGGAAGTATCTATTCCATAGTTTCCTAATTTGGACAGGATCTCCTGTGTAAGGGCATTGTCCGGAGCAGCACTGAGATAAGTAGTCGGAATGCCCAACCGGGCTAATGTAACGGCTACATTGGCTTCTGATCCGCCGGGGTATACTTTTAAAGTATTCCGGTTTGTTTCAAAAAAGTAGTCTGAAGTCGCCTGCATCCGAATTAATAATTCACCGAAGGAAAGCACTTTCTTATTGGGCATAGATTGATTATTTTATTGTTGAAAACGAAAATACTAACTATTTGTTATTTAAAGATTGGAGGACTATAATATTTCCGAAATCGTTATCGTAAAAATACAGAAGTGTAAACTTTACAATGTAGTTGGAAATTAGCACTTTTATAGATTATAAGATTATAAACAAGCAACCTTATGAATATTTTAGAACAATTTTCCTTAAAAGGTCAGGTTATTGTCGTAACTGGCGGTACCGGTATTTTAGGAAAATCTTTTGTGAAAGCATTGGCTGAGGCCGGAGCCAAAGTCGTTATTATCGGACGAAATCAGGAACGTGCAGACGAGCGCGTAAAATTAGTAGAAACATTAGGAGGTGAGGGGCTTGCAATTGTGGCGGATGTACTTAGTGAATCGGAAATGATTGCTGCAAGGGATAAAATTATAGAAAAGTGGGGTACAATAGACGGACTGGTAAATGCTGCCGGGGGAAATATACCCGGAGCGACTATAGGACCAGATCAGAATTTATTTGATTCCAAAATAGAAGATACATTAAAGGCTATAGAACTCAATCTTAATGGCACGATCATACCGACACAGGTCATTGGTCGGGTACTGGCGGAAAAAGGTAAGGGATCAATAATTAATATCGCCTCTCTGGCTTCCAGCAGTGCTATTACCCGTGTATTGGGATATAATGTCGCCAAATGTGGGATTATAGGATATACAAAGTGGATGGCAACAGAGCTTTCCTTGCGTTATGGTGATAAAATCCGTGTCAATGCGATCGCGCCAGGTGTATTTCTAACAGAACAAAACAGAACATTACTGACCAACGAAGATGGGACATTTACAGCACGTGCGCAACGTTTTCTTAACAAAACTCCTTTCTCAAGATTAGGAGATCCGTCCGAACTGGAAGGTGCTTTGATATTCCTGCTAAGTCAGGCTTCAGGTTTTATAAATGGGGAAACACTCTATGTAGATGGAGGTTTCAATTCATGGTCAGGTGTATAACAGTAAAAGCTTAAAGACAGAAAATGAACAGATTAGAACAGACATGGAGATGGTATGGTCCTAATGATCCGGTATCTCTTCAAGATGTTAAGCAAGCAGGCGCAACAGGTATTGTAAGCGCTCTGCATCATATTCCTCATGGTGAAGTATGGCCATTAGGAGATATAAAAGAAAGAAAAGCTATTATTGAAGCCGCAGGTCTTACATGGTCTGTTGTAGAGAGCGTACCTGTACACGAAGCGATAAAGACGAAAAGTGAAAATGCAGGTATATATATAGAAAATTATAAACAATCCCTGCGCAATCTTGCTGAATGTGGGATACATACAGTCTGTTACAATTTTATGCCGGTACTGGACTGGACGCGTACGCATCTGGATTATGGCATGACAGATGGCTCTAAAGCACTATACTTTAACTGGTTCGATCTGGCTTTTTTCGATCTATATGTACTGAAAAGGGCAGGAGCTGAGCAGGATTATCCGCAGGCGATACTGGAAGAGGCTTTTGCAAAATCTCATCAGTATACCAAAGCCGATATTGACAAACTATCTGAAAATATACTGATGGGAATTCCGAGTGAAAAAGGTATAACGTTCGAAGACCTTACCCAAAGTATCAATGTATATCAACATATAGGTAAAGAGGGATTGAGGGACAACCTGCTGTGGTTCTTATCCCAGATCGCAGAGACCTGTGAGCAAAACCAGATCAAGATGACCATTCATCCGGATGATCCACCTTATCCTATATTGGGCTTGCCAAGAATTGCTTCTGATAAAGACGATTTTGAATTTATTATTAAAGGAGTAGATCAGGCTTTTAATGGTGTCTGTTTCTGTACAGGTTCTTTGGGCGCAGGTGTCAGCAATAATGTCTTAGATATTTTTAATGTGGTCAAAGAACGTGTTTATTTTGCTCACCTGAGGAATGTGAAGAAAGACGTTTTTGGAAATTTTTATGAAGCAGATCATCTTGATGGGGATGTAGATATGTATCAGGTCATGAAAGTATTAACTGCTGAAAACCAAAAAAGAGAAACAGCGATTCCATTTCGCCCGGATCACGGACATCAAATGTTAGATGATCTGAATAAGGTGACAAATCCTGGTTATTCTGCTATCGGTAGGCTAAGAGGATTGGCTGAATTGAGAGGTTTAGAACTTGGAATTTTAGGCAGTTAAAGATGCAGACAGAACAATTTTTAAAAGACAATTTTCTGTTGTCAACTCCTTTGGCACAACAGCTTTATCAGGATTATGCGGCTAACTTGCCTGTTATTGATTATCATTCCCATTTACCGCCTTCAGATATTAAGGAAAATAAGAATTATAGAAATATAACGGATATCTGGCTGGCAGGAGACCATTATAAATGGAGAGCAATGCGTGCATTTGGTGTAGAAGAAAAATACATCACAGGAGACGCCAGCGACCGGGATAAGTTTCAGAAATGGGCAGAGACAGTTCCGTTTACAGTGAGGAATCCTTTGTTTCACTGGACACATATGGAACTTAAAAATCCATTTGGATTCACAGGATTACTGAATGGACAGAATGCACAGGATGTTTTTGATAAGACAGAGCAACAATTGCAAACTTCATCATTCTCCGCTCAGGGATTATTGCAACATTTTAATGTGGAGATGGTGGGTACTACAGATGATCCTGTAGATGATCTTGCAGATCATAGTGCTATTGCACAGTCTGATTTCAAAACAAAAATATTACCTTCATTCAGACCGGACAAATCTCTGCAACTTGATGGCGGTGATGATTACAGAACATATCTTACCCGGTTGTCTGCTGTCGCAAATGTACAGATCGTGGATGTAGATTCTCTGATTGCAGCATTGCATAATCGTATCGAATTCTTTCATTCACTGGGCTGTCGTATATCTGATCATGGACTAAGCTGTTTTCCGTTGAGAGGAAATACAGATACTGAAAAAATAAATCATATATTTAAAGCTGTATTGGATGGAGATGATACAGGTGTTACGGTTGAAATTAAAGATAGTTTTTCATTCTATATTTTAGCTGCAGTATCCAGAAAATATCATGAAAAGGGCTGGGCACAGCAGTATCATGTTGGTGCATTGCGTAATAACAATCAAAGGCAACGTCTTTTATTAGGACCTGATACAGGTTTTGATTCTATTGGCGATTATCAGCATGCTGCAGCATTGTCTGCTTTCTTAAACCATCTGGATAGAACAGACCAACTGGCCAAAACTATTATTTATAATTTAAATCCTTCCGATAATGCCGTTTTTGCTTCTATGGCCGGAAATTTTCAGGGAGAGGGAATAAAAAGTAAGATTCAGTTTGGTTCCGCATGGTGGTTTCTGGATCAGTTGGACGGAATGAAAAAGCAAATGGACGCTTTATCCAATATGGGATTGATAAGCTGTTTTATAGGAATGCTAACAGATTCCAGAAGTTTTTTATCCTATTCCAGACATGAGTACTTCAGAAGGCTGTTATGTAATATATTTGCTGAAGATATTCATAAAGGATTGATTCCGAATGACCCTGAATGGATCGGTAAAATCATATCCGATATTTGTTATTTTAATGCAAAAGAGTATTTCGGTTTTTAACCGGAATACGCCTTTTATAAACCTTACTTATTATGAACCAAAAAATAGGAAAGTATCGCTGGACGATCTGCGCCTTATTATTTTTCGCTACTACCGTTAATTATCTGGACCGTCAGGTCTTGAGTCTGCTGCATCCCATTCTGGAGGATGAATTTGGCTGGACGAATACAGACTATGCCAATATCACAGCAACTTTTCAGTTTGCATATGCCGTATCTATGTTATTCGCCGGACGTTTTATAGATAAGCTAGGCACAAAGATGGGGTTTGCCATTGCTATCATTATATGGTCTATAGGAGCTATAATTCATGCATATGCTGTAGAGATGGGAGAGATCTCTGCCCGTGTGTTGGGTATAACAGCCATTTCGACCTCGGTGTTAGGTTTTATAATCGCACGTATTGTTCTTGGATTTGGAGAATCCGGTAATTTTCCGGCAGCTATTAAAGCCACAGCCGAGTTTTTCCCGAAAAAGGAACGTTCTCTTGCAACGGGAATATTTAATTCAGGATCTAATATCGGAGCTATTCTGGCTCCGCTGACAGTGCCGTGGATGGCATATAACTGGGGATGGCAGTCTGCATTTATTATTGTCGGTGCAGTAGGATTTATATGGTTGATATTTTGGTTTATATTATACGATAAGCCAGAGAAAAAATTGTCTAAGGCGGAGTATGAATATGTCGTAAGTGATTCCATATTGCTTGCAAACAGAGATTCTGAAGCCCCTCAACCTAAAATATCATGGTTCAAGCTACTGGGATATAAACAAACCTGGGCATTTACGTTAGGCAAATTTCTGACCGATGGAGTATGGTGGTTCTTTTTATTCTGGTTGCCGTCATACCTGAAAACGCAGTATGGAATGGAAAGTACGCAAATGATGCTGCCACTGGCGGTATTATACAGTATGACTATGTTTGGATCTATAGGTGGCGGTGCTTTTCCGATGTATTTTATCAATAAAGGCTATGCGGCATATGATGGCCGGATGCGTGCAATGTTTATTATTGCCTTATTCCCTTTGGTGGTCCTGGCTGCACAACCACTGGGACATTATACTTTCTGGATTCCAGTCGTGTTGATAGGAATAGGTGCTTCTGCACATCAGGCATGGTCAGCAAATATCTTTACGACTGTATCCGATATGTTTCCCAAAAGTGCCGTTGGCTCAGTAACCGGGATAGGTGGAATGGCCGGCGGTTTCGGAGGAGTGATTATGTCTAAACTCGGAGGTGGTCTGTTTGATTATTATGGTGGACTGGGACATATAGAGACCGGTTACACAATCATGTTTTCTATCTGTGCATTGGCATATCTGGTGGCCTGGTGTATTATGAAAGCACTGGTTCCGAAAATGAAAGTTGTTCAGGTAGACTAACTTTGAATTGAAGATTTTCTGAATGTAAGAATGGTATCAAGTTCTGTAGTTTCTATCTGGACTTGATGCCAATTTTTCTTAGCAATAAATTTCATTAGTTTTTCCATAGCCATGTCACCTATTTCTAATGCAGGTTGGCGGATGGTAGATAGAGCAGGATTCAGCGATCTTGCAAAATCAATATTGGAAAAACCGATTACTGCTAATTCTTCCGGTACAGAATAACCCAATTCTGCAAGTACACCCAACAGCGTAACTGTAATGGTATCCGAAGAACCTAATATAGCATCAGGTCTATTATCTGCATTCATTAGTCTGGTAATAGCATTCTTCAACTCCACATCCAGTACTTCCTGATTTTGCATATTACACTGTATATGATACTGATCGTTAAAAGCGATGCCTGCATCTGTAAGTGCCTGATGATATCCTTTAAAGCGTTCACCTGAAAGACCAAATCTGGATGCCGTGATATTTACAATCCTGGTTCTGCCTGAATCAATCAGATGTTTGGTTGCAAGGTAAGCTCCCTGAAAATTGTTTACACCAATCTTAAAAGTTTCGAGATTGTGTTGTATCCGGTCAAAAATAACGACCGGAAAATTGTGGTCATGAATATCTTCCAGCAATTTTTGATTGGATGTCTCATCTACAGGCGAGATCAGCAATCCGTCTACACCTCGCTGCATAAGCGTCTCTATGCATGATCTTTCAATCTCCGGATTTTCACGGCTTTGCATAAAAATAACCTCAAATCCTACTTTAAGCGCATGTTGCTGTATGCCTTCGATGATCTGAGAACAAAAAGGATTGTTGATAGAAGTCAGTATCACCCCAATAGTATTGGATTTACCGGTCTTCAGATTTTGTGCAAGAAGATTTGGTTTATAATGATGAGTTTCAGCATATTCTAAAACTCTTTTTTTTGTTTTCTCTCCAATTTCATGACTGTCATTCAAAGCCTTGGAAACAGTAGAAATGGAAACATTCAACGCTTTGGCAATTTCTTTAATAGTAATGCTTGACATGTTTTAAGTTTCAAAGGGTGAGTAATAAAGTTAAGTTGAAAATCTGACAAAAACTAAAAAGAAAAGGGAATATCGTTGTCGTATTCCCTTTTCTTTTTGTTTTATCTGAGATCGACAATTTCCATACCCGGATATTTCGATTTGTTAAAGCTAAATGTACTTGCTGTTATTCCTGCATTTCCGTTTAATGATTTTATAGTGTACGTATACCGCGAACCGGATTTGTCAAAAATTGTAGCATCATAGATTAATTTTGATGCTTTATTAATGCGGAGCTTTATCTTGAAATAGTTCTTCTTCGTATCAATAGGAGATAGCTCGATGACATTTAAAGTCGTTGAACCTACTTTTTCGTCATCAGCACTCACATACTTAAATCCTGTCTTATAGAATGAAAAGATATTACTCGGATTGATGTTGTCATTAGATTGATCCGCATCGTTTATCTGTACTTCGTTTTCTTCTTTCAGAATGGTCCATGTACTTTTTCCGTCACTGATAAGATCCTGAGACTTCATCTCAATAAGGTACTTATTTGCTTTTTTATCCAGAGAGAGCGTTCCGGCGTCTGTATACGTTCCACCATTTGCCTGTTTGGCAGAAAAGGAGAATGTTGCTTTAATCGTTTTGTAACCGTCGTATTTTGCAGATACCTGATTCAGTAGCTTTTTTGCAAAGGCTTCCTGTTGTGCTGAAACCGGATGACTTATGAATAGCATAAAAGCAGCTATCACAAATGACCATAATGTTGTTTTCATCTTTAATTGTCTTTTCTTAATGTTTCCAAATACTGTTCTAACGAATACTCATCCGGATACAGCACCTCGCGTGCTTTACTTCCTTCAAACGGACCTACAATACCTGCAGCTTCCAGTTGATCGATGATTCGTCCAGCTCTGTTATAGCCCAACTTTAATTTACGTTGGATTAAAGATGTTGATCCTTGCTGATGCATGACAATTAATCGGGCGGCATCTTCAAACAGCTGATCCCTGTCATCCATATCAAAATCTGCCAGGCCACTTCCTTCCCCATTTTCATCAACATACTCAGGCAGCATAAAAGCTGAAGGATAACCACGCTGACCACCGATATAATCGGATATCTGATCTACTTCTGGCGTGTCTACAAAAGCACATTGAATACGGATCAGGTCACTCCCCGTTGACAATAGCATATCTCCGCGACCTATCAGCTGATCTGCACCTCCTGAATCCAGGATAGTACGTGAATCGACTTTTGAAAGAACACGGAATGCTAACCTGGCCGGGAAATTGGCTTTGATCGTACCCGTAATAATATTGACGGAAGGACGCTGTGTTGCAATCACCAGGTGTATACCCACCGCACGGGCCAGCTGTGCTAAACGTGCAATCGGTGTTTCCACCTCTTTTCCTGCTGTCATCATCAGATCGGCAAACTCATCTACTATAAGAACTATAAATGGTAAGAATCGATGACCCTCCTCAGGGTTTAATCTGCGATTGACAAATTTTGCATTATATTCTTTTAAATTACGGACCTGACCATTTTTAAGAAGGTCATATCGCTGATCCATTTCGATACAAAGGGAGTTTAACGTGTTGATTACCTTTTTGGTATCAGTAATAATTGCATCATCTTCCCCCGGAAGTTTAGCAAGAAAATGACGTTCAATTTTTTTGAATAAAGAAAGCTCTACTTTTTTAGGATCCACCAGTACAAACTTTAATTCAGCAGGATGTTTTTTGTAAAGCAGAGAGGTCAGAATTGCATTGATACCAACAGATTTACCTTGTCCGGTAGCACCCGCTACTAATAAGTGAGGCATTTTTGCAAGATCTGCAATATAGACTTCATTCGAAATGGTCTTACCCAGTGCAATAGGAAGATCCATATCTGTCTTCTGGAATTTCTCGGTTGCCAGTACAGAGCGCATAGATACCATTTCAGGTGTACTGTTCGGTACCTCTATACCAATAGTCCCTTTGCCGGGCATTGGAGCAATGATACGTATTCCCAGTGCTGCAAGGCTTAATGCGATATCATCTTCCAGGTTTTTTATTTTTGAAATCCGGACACCCGGTTTTGGAATGATTTCATACAGTGTTACTGTAGGCCCGATTGTAGCTTTGATATGTTCGATCTCGATGCTGTAGTTACGAAGTGTATCTACAATCTTATTTTTATTAGCTTCCAGTTCTTGTTGGTTAATGGTAATCTTACCACTACCATAATCTTTCAAAAGCTCCAGTGGAGGGTATTGATAGCCGGACAGATCCAGTTTCGGATCATATTCCCCAAACTGTGCGACCAGATCATTGGCTGTTATAGGTTTTTCTTCTATCACCTTTTCTACCCGTAATACAGGACTTGCCGGGATATCCTCTTCCACTTCCTCTTCCTCAGCATCCGGATGATCAATCGTGAAGGAGATATGAGGTGTAGAATTCGAGACGACTTCCGGTTCTTCTTCAAGAGATAAGGTAGGCTCCTCCCTGCGAGCATTATTGTTATAAGTCTCTTCTGGTTCTCTGAACTGGTTGAACTCCTGTACCGGAGCTTTATCATTCAGATCGATCGGATCGATAACATACTCTTCGTCTTTGAGTATACGTGTGTTTTTTGGATGGCTTACAGGACTGTTCTCTACATCGTCAGCATCAAAAGCAAGATCTTCATCATATATTTTCTTTTTGGACTGGAAAGTGAATTTCAGATCCAGATTATAGATCAGAATCAGAACAGTCAGATATGCAAAGACAACAATTCCGGCTACACCCGCACTCCCGATTTGCGCTTCCAAAAGTCTGTTGGTCCAGAATCCGAATTTACCTTCCAGAATATGAGGAGTTTTAGCAATAAAGGACTGTAAAAATCCTAATGTTACTGAAACATAAATAATAGCAATAGAGGAGTAGAGAATAGACTTACCTACAGGAAGTATATTTTTGCGGTATAATAATCTGTATCCCGTTACAAAAAGTATAAAGATAAAGATGAACGAAGCAATACCGAACCATTCGTAAATAAACTGATTCGCCAATAGCGCACCGAATTTACCTAGTTTATTTTGCACTACAGGCAGGTCAATAGCATCGCTGTCAATTTCCTCAGCTGTACTGAACAACGTACTCCAGCTTCCGTTGGATTTTGAAATATAACTCTGATCCTCTTCCCAGGTGAAAAGGTAAGAAACAAAGGCTATCGTGAAAGCAAAGCTCAGGATAAATAAAAATACACCCAATATTTTCATTATCTTCTCCTGTGTTTCACTTAACTGTACAGGTTCCGAAGGTTCTTTGTAACTTTTTGTTTTATAGTTTTTTGGAGAACTTTTAGAGGCTTTCTTTGATGAGTTGTCACCACCATAGTTCTTAAATGTATTTCCTTTATTTAGCATGAAAACAATAATAATGTTCTTAGTACAAACTTAACGATTTTATATAGAAAAAATCAGACCAAAAAACCAATTGTTTTGGTACTGTAGCATTTCCAATGTAATATACGTTTTAGTTATCAAAATGTGGTTTTTGAATAGATAATGCGGTATGAATAGCGTTAAATTTCTTTTAGGTAGTTTCCTTTTATGTTTGTTCTTTTTTGCATCCTGTAGTCTGGATAATGACGACTACGGATATGGTGAATTGTCAGGTACAGGAGCGATCAATGCTGTGCCTCTGGCACTCAAGTTAGATATTGGTCTGGATCAGAATAAGCTAAATCTTTCTAATGAAAGTTTTGATTTCGGAGACTATTTACCTTATCGTAATGCTTTTCCGGGTAATCGTCTTGTAAGGGTTTTTGACCGTGATAGTATAAACAAAGGCGCACTTGTTTCTAAGCAGGTAGCTTTTGCTCCGGGCAAAATCTATTCTCTATTTGTTGTTGGAAATACGAAACTTGATGTAGTCAGTTACGAAGACAAATCGGACATTCCAGCAAAAGGAACGGCAAATGTGCGCTTTATCAACCTCAGTCCGGATGCTCCTGCTCTTAATCTGGGATCTGAAGATTCGGATACGTTGCTGGTGAAAAATAAGTCTTTCAAGGAAGCGAGTGCCTACCTGACCCTGCAGACAGGAAAAAAATATAAACTCTTTATTACGTCAAATGTAAACAGAGAGCTGGTCAGTTTTGAGTTTGAACCCAAAGATCAGTCTATATACACCATATGGTCAAAAGGATTAATCAATGGAACTCCTGCAAATGAAAAATTTAAATTCGGATACAAGATTATCCAGCATTTAGAATAAACTTTATACATACAACTCAATACAAACGAAGAAGGGCTCCCAAAATTTGGATAGCCCTTCTTTTATTTTATAGCATTGATTACTCTGCTATGATAAGATAGTAATTCTTCTTACCTCTTTGAGCAATGATATATTTATCGTTGATCAGGTTCTCTGTAGTAAAGGTATTATCCGTTCCGGATACTTTTTCTTTATTTACAGATACGCCGCCACCTTCAGTCATTTTTCGGGCTTCACCTTTTGAAGGAAAGATCTGCGTTTTTGTTGCTAACAGATCCAATATATTGATTCCTTCTGCAAGTTCCCCCTTACTGATTGTAAATTGAGGTACTCCGTCAAATACATCTAATACCGCTTCATGCTCCAGATCGCTTAAGAAATCAAGAGAGCCGTTTCCGAAAAGGAATTCGGATGTTTTGAGTGCTGTCTCATAATCTTTTTCCGAGTGCGTACGGATCGTGATATCTTTTGCAAGTGCTTTTTGCACTGTACGGGTATGGGGAGCAGCATCATGTTCTGCGATGATCGCTTCTATTTCTTCTTGTGGTTTGAGTGTAAAGATTCTGATCCAGTTTTTGGCATCATCATCTGTTGCATTCAACCAGAATTGATAATATTTATAAGGAGTTGTTTTCTTCGCATCCAACCATACAGCACCTGATTCCGTTTTTCCAAATTTCTGACCATCAGATTTTTTAATCAATTGTGTAGTCA
This sequence comes from Sphingobacterium spiritivorum, assembly GCF_016725325.1. Lineage (NCBI taxonomy): Bacteria > Pseudomonadati > Bacteroidota > Sphingobacteriia > Sphingobacteriales > Sphingobacteriaceae > Sphingobacterium > Sphingobacterium spiritivorum. The sequence continues at coordinate 835,076 of NZ_CP068083.1, read as the reverse complement.
GCGCAAATGCAGTTCCCTGATCCTGGCGACGGATAAATTCAGTACCGGTAACGATATTTCCCCACTGATCCGATCCGCCCATCTGTATTTTACAATTATGATGTTTCCATAGATAATAGAAGTCATACCCCTGGATCAGCTGATAAGAAAATTCTGTAAACGATAGTCCATTTTCACCTTCAAGACGTTTTTTGACAGAGTCTTTAGCCATCATGTAGTTGACTGTAATCAATTTACCGATGTCACGGATAAAATCCAGGAATTTGAAATCCTTAAACCAGTCGTAGTTATTGACCATCTTCGCATCCAGTTCGCCTTCGCCAAATGTTAAGAATTTGCTCAGCTGATGCTTAAGGCTTGCCACATTGTGATTTAAAGTTTCCTCATCAAGTAAATTTCTCTCTGCCGATTTGAATGATGGATCACCGATCATCCCGGTAGCTCCGCCAACCAGCGCAACAGGCTTATGACCTGCGTTTTGAAAATGAATAAGGGTCATGATCTGTGTCAGATGGCCAACGTGAAGAGAATCACCTGTAGGATCAAAACCAATGTAACCGGATACTTTTTCTTTGTTTAACAACTCTTCTGTTCCAGGCATGATGTCTTGTAACATGCCTCTCCAACGTAATTCTTCTACAAAGTTCATAATAATACGGATAAGAAAATTTTAATTAAGTTGCAAAGATAGTAAGATTAGCTGTATCTTACGTCAAGATTTAAGATATTACACTTTTTGTGTGATTTTATTAAGATCACAATGAATTTTCTCTCGCATTTTTATTTCGAAAGGTATGCTACCCAGCCCGAACGTGTATTGGGCGGAATATTGCCGGATCTGCTGAAGAATGCGGACAAGAAGTATATGTTTCATCCCCAAAGGTTTGAAACCGTCTTGCTGGATCATCCACAGTTTAAGCCTATTTATGAAGGCTGGAACAGACATCTGGAGGTGGATCGTATCTTTCACAACTTACCGTTTTTTTTTGATCATACCCATCGTTTACGCATTCAGATTCAGGATAGCCTGAGTGGATTGCCTGTTCGCCCTTCATTTTTGGCACACGTTGCGCTGGAACTGATACTGGATCATCTCTTGTTAAAACATCAGGTAATTAATGTAGACCGCTTCTATGAGGATCTGGAAAAAGTACATCCGGATACGATTATTAAATTTCTGAAAATTATAGGGTTAGAAGATACAACTAAATTTATGTCGTATTATGAGCGGTTTGTAAACTCTAAGTACACATATGAATATGCAGATATTACCAGAATATCACATGCATTGTTTAATATTGCAAAACGAATCTGGGATTTTCAACCGGAAGCCGGACATCATCTCAAACTTACAGAAGAGTTGATTATGTATACGGATAAACAACTTACTGATTATAAAAGTGTCTATTTTGAGATTCAGGATAGACTTGCTTTAGCAGAATGATACTAATTAATAAACTTATAAAGTAACCTGAGGTTACCATCTTAAAATTTACAGACAGTATGGGAAATCAACTTTTCAGAAAGAAAAGCATAGATCAGATTATTAGTGATTCTGAACATGGAGGTTCGGGATTATCCAAGATCCTTGGTATCAGGGATCTTGTTTCATTAGGAATAGCTGCGATTGTAGGGGCAGGTATTTTCAGTACAATCGGACTGGCCAGTTTCAATGGCGGACCTGCGGTTTCGCTTCTTTTTGTTTTTGTGGCTTTTGCCTGTGTTTTTACAGCACTTTCGTATGCACAGTTTGCGAGTACCGTTCCGGTCTCGGGAAGTGCTTACACTTATGCCTATGTTGCCTTTGGTGAATTGTTTGCCTGGATTATAGGTTGGGCTCTGGTACTTGAATATGCGGTATCCAATATGGTTGTCGCCATATCATGGTCCCAATATTTTGTGTCCATGCTGGAAGGCTTTGGTGTCCATGTGCCGCGGTGGCTCTCTATGGCACCAGCCTATGCAATCGAAGCAAACCAGAAAATGCTGGATGTGGGAGTTGATAAACTGACTGGTATTGATAAGCTGGCATTGGAAGCGTATGAAACTGCGCCTCGTATCGGAGATATTCCGATTATCTTTGACCTTCCTGCAGGTATCATCACTTTCCTTGTGACTATACTTGTGTATGTAGGAATCAAAGAATCAAAACGGGCCAGCAATATTATGGTCATGATCAAGGTCGGAATTATACTGGCTGTGATCTTTGGAGGATTATTTTTTGTCAAACCGGAAAACTGGACTCCGTTTGCGCCAAATGGATTGGGAGGAGTTATGAGTAGTGTCGCTGCGGTTTTCTTTGCATTTATAGGATTTGACTCCATTTCTACCACAGCAGAAGAGTGTAAAAATCCACAACGGGATTTACCGAGAGCAATGATATACTGTTTGTTGATCTGTACGGTACTTTATGTCGCTATTGCTTTAGTCCTTACCGGAATGGTCAATTATACCGAACTGAATGTAAAAGATCCGCTTGCTTATGTATTTCAATATGTAGGATTCGATCATATGGCCGGGATTATCTCTGTCACTTCCGTGATCGCCATCACAAGTGCTCTTTTGGTATATCAGCTGGCGCAACCGAGAATATGGATGACGATGAGCCGTGACGGACTTTTGTGGAAGAAATTTGCGACTATTCACCCTAAATATAAGACACCGTCATATGCTACAGTTGTGACAGGAATTGTCGTCGCTGTACCCTCTTTGTTTTTTAAAATGGATTTCTTTGTTGACCTGACCAGTGTAGGGACATTCTTTGCCTTTATTCTGGTCTGTGCAGGCGTGCTTTATATGGATCATTCAGGGCTTTCGAAAAAATCAAAATTCAGAGTTCCTTATGTAAACGGGAAATATCTTGTAGGTCTGGGTTTCCTGATTGCGATGGTCTTGTTATTTGTATATGGGCAGGATACAATCACCGAATGGAAATCTATGTCTGCACTTTATATACTGGAGCATAAATCTTTGGTTATTATTTTCTGGTTAGTGTGGATCGGTATGAGTTTTTACGCATTCCGGTTGAACTTCTCTTTACTGCCTACTACAGGTATTCTGATCAATCTGTATCTGATGACTGAACTTGGAGCCAGTAACTGGATTATTTTTATACTGTGGTTAGTGGCCGGATTGATCATCTACTTTATGTATGGTTACCGGCATTCCCGATTGAATAAAGAAGCAAAAGCAATAACTGAATAAAAAAACTAAGGGCCTCCGATTCGGAGGCCCTTAGTTTTTTAGTTGATACGATTGATAACAACTTCATGTGTCCTTGGTATGCTGAGCGGTACACGTTCTATCGTCACAAAACTTGCATCCAGACCAAATCCTTTTTCTTCGGACAGACTGAATTTCTTGAGAATTTTATAGATCTCGAAGATAATACGTTCGTGCCATTTCAGATCATTGGTTTTGGATAACACTTTTTCCAGAATAACAAATCTGAAATCTCCGGGTATTTTATATTTTTTCAACGAATCATACTGACTTACAATATCGATCTCATTTCGCTGTACCATCTCTTCCACTACTTTTCTAAAGAGCAGACTGATGCGTTGTTCTTCCCTGAATCCCAGTTTAAAGTCTATGCGGATCAATTTGCCCGGAATGATCTGTTCTACTGTATATTCCCGCGTATGTGGATTATCCATCACATCTACGTGTACCAGCCAGTAGACATCTGCTTTCTTAGGCTTTTTATTGATCATAGAGTAAATGATCTTGTATTCTATCTCATTCCTGTTGTTTGCACTGGTCAGATAGACCAATTGTGATGCAAAAGTAGGAATAGTAGGATCTTTACTCATTTCTGAAATGATATCATTATAATCCCTGATATTAACAAATTTGACAAAGCGGTTTTTGATTTTTCGGGCATTGTACCAGGCATACATAACAGCTATAAGCGCCAGTGATAAGACGAGCGTCAACCAGCCTCCGTGTGCAATTTTTACAGAGTTACCTGCCAGGAATCCAAACTCGATAAAGAAATAGAAGCCTACAAATAAGAAGATCAGATACTTGTTTACGCGTTTCCATCTCAGGAAGAATCCCATAAGAATGGTCGTTGTGATAAATGTTGCATTGATGGCCAGACCATATGCAGCCTCCATATTGCTGGATTCCCTGAATACAGCAATAATCAGCATACATCCCAACCATAATATCAGATTGATGGATGGCACATATAATTGTCCTTTATGATCACTGGGATAGCGGATGGTGACTTTTGGCCAGATATTAAGGCGCACAGCCTCAGAGATCAGTGTAAATGATCCTGATATCATTGCCTGACTGGCAATAATAGCTGCAATGGTCGCAATAACAACACCATAACCCAGAAACCATTCCGGCATAATCGCGTAAAATGGATTTTTTTCACCAATCTGAGTCCCTGAATGTGCCAGCAACCAGGCTCCTTGTCCGAAGTAATTAAGTAATAAACATATTTTTACAAGTATCCAGCTTATTCTGATGTTAGCTTTTCCGCAATGTCCCATATCCGAGTAGAGTGCCTCAGCTCCTGTAGTACACAGAAATACTCCTCCAATAATAAACAACGCATTTGGTGTGCTTACTATTAATTTGAAAGCATAATAAGGGTTGATTGCTTTTAGCACCTGTGGAGCTTCATCAATGTAGCTTATTCCCAGTATCCCTATGGTCAAAAACCAGGTAAGCATAAGAGGTCCGAATACCTTTCCTACAATGGAAGTCCCGAAACGCTGAATAAGAAAGAGTCCTGAAATAATCACGATTACGATAGGTACCGTCTGAATAGTAGGATTGTTGATGGCCAGACCTTCTATTGCTGATGATATGGTAATCGCCGGCGTCAACATACCGTCGGCTAAAAGTGTGGAAGCTCCGATAATGGCCGGAATGATAAGCCACTTGGCCTGCCTCTTGACAAGAGAGTAGAGCGACAGGATACCTCCTTCACCATTGTTGTCCGCATTCAGCGCAATCAGTACATACTTAACAGTAGTTTGAAGGGTAATAGTCCATACGACACAGGATAATCCCCCGAGGACGAGGTCTGGTTCGATAGTTCCTTTGTTAATAATAGCTTTGAATACATAGAGCGGGGAAGTTCCGATATCTCCAAAGATAATTCCTAAGCTAATCAGTAAGCCGCCGAGGCTTAACTTTTGAACGTCGCTTGCGTTTTTTGTTGACATTCTAAATAAATTTAATGACTAAATCTTCAATTTTTCGCCTGTTAATCAGTATTCTTGATAACAGAATTGAACTGCCAAAGTTTGGTTTTTTTTGTGACAACGTCAAGAGTTGTTAAAAATTGTTAAAGCCATTAAAAATCGTCTGATTAATTAACGATCAGATAAAAAAAAATCTATTTTTGTATGAAGATAATTGAGAAAAAGGTTTATATTTGATTAAACCAATTAACAATACAACTGTCTCAGACATATGATGAAATTTTTTACTAAGATACACATTATTAAAACCCTTACGAACGCACTTGTGCTTATGGCAAGTCTGAGCTTTGCTTGGGGTTCCAATATGGTATTGGCGAGTGATAGTTCATCAAAAAAAATGGGCCATATGTATATGGCATCCAACGCCTCAAAGGCTGCTAAATATTTCAATAACGAATCTTCATACGACTTTGGTATGTCAGCAGCGAAAATTTTTTCTGCAGCAGAGTCTGACAAACTGATCAATAATGTAAAAGTATTCTACAATCCTATTGCTGAACAGGTAACTGTATCATTCAAATTGGGCAAACAGAATACGGTTTCCATAAAGGTAATGGATGCATTGGGGAATGAAGTATTGGGACTGATGAACAATACACTTGAGGCCGGCAATCAGAATCTTGCATTTGAAACCAATGGCAAATTATCCTCTGGCTTTTACTTTGTAAGAGTTGTAGCAGGAACGGAAACAGTCATTAAACGTATATCAGTCAGATAACGATCTGATTTTAGAAATAAGATATCAAGATATATAATAAAAAAGCGGGACTTCAAAATGAAGTCCCGCTTTTTTATACTGTAGTTTCTTGTTCTTCGATCCAAAGACCGTCGCCTTTGATAATATCGATAAGTTCATCAAGAGCATTTGCTGAGCTTACATTTTTCTTGACCACTTCCTTACCACGATAGAGCGTAATTTTGTCCGGGCCAGCACCAACATAGCCGTAGTCAGCATCTGCCATCTCACCGGGACCGTTGACGATACAACCCATGATGGCGATCTTCAACCCTTTAAGATGATTCGTTCGTGCACGGATCATCTGGGTGGTATCCTGTAAATCAAATAAAGTCCGTCCACAGCTTGGACAAGAGATATATTCTGTTTTGGATATACGTGATCGGGTAGCCTGCAGGATTCCAAAGGATAAGGAAACCAGCTTGTCAAGAGGTGTTGCGGGCGAATCCACCCATATTCCGGAACCTAGTTTGTCAATAAGTAAGGCACCAAGATCTGTCGCCGCATAGAGCTGAATCTTGGAAATAGGTTCTTCCGGATTCATAATATCCCCAATGGGGCCTGAAAATTCTTCTACCGGATAGGATCTTTTTATAATAACAGGGTTATCGAGTCCTATTTCCTGAAGATTGGAGAAAAACTGACGCTGATCTGCCATCCCGTGAATATGATCCGTTTCCAGGATAAATACAACAGTATTATCGATGGCTGAATTACCAAAAATTTCGGAATCCAGGTCATTATTTTTTATATAGATCAGATTGAGTACAGGATCTTTGCGGGATGCTGCATTAAATTGTTCCAGATCAAAAACAGGATGTATGTTAGTGGGATTAGCAATCGTTAACCAGGTATTGTAATTATAAAGCTGCTTCAGATTGCCAGGCATGGTAAAAGAAGGTAGCTGATCTCCCAGAAATACAAAATCTACCGATTGTTCTCCCATATGATACTTGTCATTGAGGATATCATAGCGATATCCCGTAGCCGTCAGTATATTCGGGTCTTTCAGGTTAGACGTGGAAATATCAACAATGACACGTGGAACGAGAGAACCACCGATAAAAGTGTTGATTTCTCTGGATTCGTAAGCTACTGTTTCGGAAGAAGGATTAAGCTGTATTATTTCCCGACTTTGTGTAGTTGCTTGCTGCAACATTTTAGACCGTTTGCTGTAACGGTTTACGAGAGCTATAGCTACCGGAGCTTCTTTTTCGGGTTCTTCGGTTAATGATACACGTACCGTATCGCCCAGGCCATCCTCTAATAATGTACCGATACCAACAGCCGATTTGATACGTCCGTCTTCTCCGTCTCCGGCTTCCGTGACACCCAGATGGAGTGGATAGTTCATATTCTCGATGACCATCTTCTCAACCAGCATACGATATGCCTGTACCATTACCTGCGGATTACTGGATTTCATCGAAATGGTCAGGTTGTAAAAATTAAGATCTTCGCAGATACGGATAAATTCCAGTGCAGATTCCACCATTCCCTCGGGAGTATCTCCATAGTGGCTCATGATACGGTCAGACAGCGAACCATGATTCGTGCCTATACGCATAGCTGTACCATATTCTTTACAGATATTGACTAAAGGAGCAAACTTTTTATAGATACGGTCTAGCTCAGCCTGATATTCATCTGCAGAATAAGAAAGCTGATCGAATTTCTTCTTATCCGCATAATTACCGGGGTTGATCCGTACTTTTTCTACGATTCTTGCCGCTACTTCTGCTGCATTGGGTGTAAAATGGATATCCGCAACGAGAGGGACATTATAGCCTCTGTTACGGAGTTCTTTTTTAATATTTGCAAGATTTTCGGCTTCTTTTATACTTGGAGCAGTAATACGGACATATTCACAACCGGCGTCTACCATGCGGATAGTCTGCTCTACAGAGCCCATCGTGTCCATGGTATCTATAGTGGTCATACTTTGGATACGTATAGGATTGTTTCCTCCCATAGGTATATCTCCGATATTCACTTCCCTGGTTACCCAGCGGCTGTAATCTGTTTTAGAATTACAATATCCTCCGGGTAAGCTCAATAAATTACTTGTATCCATATTTACCACAAAGTTATGGATTCTGAAGTAATAATTTCGTAAGATTTAGTATTGAATAATCTTGAAAGAGGTAACACCTGCATCAATTACAATGTTGTATTTTGAAGTTGCCTGTGGATAATTAGCTGTTTCACTGATACCGTCACCTTTTCTCACAAAACCGCTACCCAGTTCAATAGAAGATAGCCCACTGTCTGAAGTAACCTGACAAGGTACATCTTTAGGGATTCGGATTTCGACAGAAGATGCTCCTGCATCTATATTGATCGTGGAGGTTTCTACAGGTCTTCCTAGTTTCATATTTACAGAGCTCGCTCCTGTGTCAAAATTGATGTTTCTGATTTTAAAAGGAGAGAGGTCCATCTGTACGTCTGAAGCTCCGATATCAAAGTTGAGATCCCAGACCACATCTTTATTCAATTTGAATAATGTTGTATTATTTTTACTGCGTCCTTTTTTTCTCTTTTTTCCTGTTAAATCAACCGTTGCTGTGCCATCTTCCGCTGAGTCTGATGTGAGTTTAAGAAAATAAGAGTCCGAAGAATTTCCTGCTTCAAATAATAAGCTGCTCGGCTGACTAGATAATTTCAGATTAGTAGTGCCTATATCAAAGTTTGCCTTAGCTACGGAGAGGTTTTTAGGAAGTTGGATGGCGAGGCTCTTACTTGATGAGGAAGGAATTGAATCTTCTAACTCATCTGTACTGATATGAATATTAGATCCTTTGAAAAATCTGGAAATCAGGCTTTCATTTGGAGTCGTAAAACCGATAAATACCAGAAATCCTAATAGCAGACAGGTAAACCCTAATTTGGCGATCTGTCCGGATTGGCCATTAGGCATAAGCATATTAATACCACCTAAGATAATCAATAATGGCCAGTAACGAATGATTTCAAGCCAGTTGAACTCAATGATGTCCAGGACATCAAGAAGCAATATAATCCCCACAAAAAGAAAGATAAGTCCTGAGGTAATTCTTTTATTGTTCATTATGTTTATATGTTATGTTGTCGATTCTAATTGTTTAACTGAATCAAAATTAAAGTGAAGATGATAAAAAAAACAATGTAATTAGGTTATTTCCTGCATTTATTCGGTAAATGTCTTAAATCTGTCGGTGAAAAATTAATATTCAGGTCTGTAACAGGAATGCCCTTTCAGTGTAACAGGTTTTTGTGGGATTATGCCTATATTCGTTTATATTTTGATATAGCAGGGCAACAGGGTATACGAATCCTTCAACAGGAGGCGTTTTATAGCAAATAATGTACTAAAGGAAATATATGTTAATTTATCATATCGGAAAATACATTTTACTTTTAAAATCAGTTTTTAAAAAACCCGAGAAGGGAAAGATCTATTGGAAGGAAACCATGTTTGCAATGACTGATATCGGACTTGGTTCGTTAGGTCTGATTGTGATCATATCAACCTTTATAGGGGCTGTAATGACCATGCAGATTGCCTTCCAGCTGGTGTCCGATCTGATTCCGAATTCGATTATCGGACAAATCAACCGTGATTCCAATATTCTGGAATTAGGACCCACAATCTCAGCGTTGGTCTTGATGGGTAAAGTAGGTTCATCTATTTCTTCACAGATTGGCTCCATGCGTGTCACAGAGCAGATCGATGCATTGGAAATTATGGGGATCAATGCTCCGGGTTATCTGATTCTGCCTAAGATACTGGCTGGTATTACGATGATTCCTGCTTTAGTTATTGTTGCGATTTTCTGTGCGATATTGGGCGGACTTTTAGGAGGTGCATTATCCGGTGCAGTTAGCACGGCCGATTATATACAGGGTATTCAGGGTAGTTTTAATGGATTTACAGTATCCGTTGCGATGGTTAAGGCTGTAGTCTTTGGATTTATTATTACCTCAGTGCCTGCTTATAAAGGTTTCTATGTGAGCGGAGGTGCTCTGGAAGTAGGCGAGGCAGGTACGCAGGCCGTAGTGATTGGCTGTATTACTATACTGGCTAGTGATTATTTGATCACAGCTTTAATGTTGTAAGGAAGATGATTGAAATTCAGAATATTCATAAAGCATTTGGTGAGAAAGAAGTATTAAAAGGAATAGATGCTATTTTCGAACCGGGAAAAGTAAGTTTGATCATTGGTGGTTCCGGTTCCGGAAAAAGTACATTACTCAAATGTATAGTTGGACTGCATAATCCGGAACAGGGGCGTGTGTTTTTTGATAAACAGGAATTTACCAAGATGAGTTTTGAAGAGCGCGTGCCTATCCGTAAAGAAATAGGTATGCTTTTTCAGAATTCAGCGCTTTTTGACTCCATGACAGTAGAACAGAATCTGATGTTTTCATTGGATATGTTTACGGAGATGTCAAAAAGTGAAAAAATAGACCGTGCCAATTTTTGTCTGGAAAGAGTCAATCTGAAGGGAACTAATAAATTGTTTCCGGCAGAACTGTCTGGGGGTATGAAAAAGCGGGTTGGGATTGCCAGAGCAATCAGTATGGGACCTAAATACCTTTTCTGCGATGAACCCAACTCCGGCCTTGATCCTGAAACGTCTATTCTGATCGATGAATTGATTCAGGATCTGACCCAGGAATACCAGTGTACAACTGTTGTCGTGACGCATGATATGAATTCGGTAATGGGTATAGGCGAATATATTCTGTATTTGTATAAAGGTGAAAAATTCTGGGAAGGTACCAATCAGGATATTCTTCAGTCAGACGTCAAGGAGTTGAATGATTTTGTATTTGCAAGTCCGCTGATGCAGGCAGCCCGCAAAACGATGAAGCATGATGGTTAATGATCTTCGTGTTATAGTTTTGAATGATTAACCGTATCTTTGCTGCAAATTTTTGATTTTGAAAAATACTGAAATACAATTACTGACTCCTCAGCATTGGAAGGATTATGAACTCATCGATTGTGGTGATTTTGAAAAACTGGAGCGTTTTGGTCATCTGGTACTGATCCGTCCGGAACCTCAGGCCGTATGGCCTAAGACACTTTCTGATGCCGAGTGGACAAAAAGATATGATATTCGTTTTAAAGGTCGTTCTGCAACTTCCGGAGATTGGGTGAAAAAAAATCCGAAAGCGCAGGATCGCTGGCATATCGAATATAAGAATAAAGATGCTGCAATTAAATTCAGACTGGGGCTTACCTCTTTCAAACATGTTGGTATTTTTCCGGAACAAGCTGTTAACTGGGATTATATCTCCGAATCTGTACGCTCTTTTAAGACTGATAAACCTAAAGTGTTGAATCTGTTTGCATATACTGGTGGTGCATCATTGATTGCAAAAGCTGCGGGTGCAGATACTACGCACGTAGATTCTATCAAGCAGGTGGTGACCTGGGCTAATGAAAATCAGGAAATTTCAGGTCTCGATAATATCCGCTGGGTGGTAGAGGATGCTCTTAAATTTGTAAAGCGGGAACTTAAACGCGGAAATACATATAATGGTATTATTCTGGATCCGCCGGCTTACGGACACGGTCCGAAAGGGGAGAAGTGGAAACTGGAAGACCATATCATGGAAATGATGAAGGATGTGGTACAGCTACTTGATCCAAAAGAACATTTCCTGATTTTGAATACCTATTCTTTAGGTTTTTCTTCTGTTATTGTGGAAAATCTGATCAGAACTGCTTTTCCGAAAGTAGAGAATCTGGAAATCGGAGAACTCTACCTGCAAGCTACAGCAGGCCCTAAATTACCGTTAGGTGTATTTGGTAAATTCAGAAAAATAGCTAAAGACTAAGTGTTTATCATTGTATGCAGCGATGGTGTCATAAATCGCTGCATACAAATACATACTTTTTGAAACTCAGATTGTATTTAACTAAAGGACAGATTCTCAAGCTCCTGTTCGATCTCATCCAGCTGACCCGCAAATGCAGCCAATTCCGAAACCTTGAACGCCGTTAAATCTTTTATTAAAGCCCTGTAGTAGTTGATGCCCTCCTTTAACTGAGTCTTGAATTTATCCAGATATTTTAACTTTTTGTCCTCCATATCCAGCTTATTCACATCTATGTATTTCCGGATATGATCCATGTAGAGTCTAAGCTCATTGATAAAGAGAATGGGACGTTCAGCGGATTGAATCAGATTGTCACGACCATAAATATGATTGACCATCTGATCTAATGAAAATATACCTTTGAACCAAAAAGTATTCGGTCCGGGGCAAATAGCGACAGCGGCTGACTCTTTAGGCTTAAGGATATCATACTTTAAATATGCAGGAGTTGCAAGACCTTCACACAGACATGTTTTTGCTGTAATATCCTGGAATGCGCGTTCGTATGCTTCAGTTGTCAATTCCTGCTGATCAAGCTCCTTTAATTTCATGTGCTGATATTCACGGGAAGCTGTACAGATCGGTTGTGTAGTGTATGCCGTATTGGAAACGAGATACCTTTTCTTACATGGACTACCGGGACGACCTTTTTCAATCCGCTGTATCCGAAGTTTTTCGGCAGAACTTTGCCGGAAATTGTTGAACGGGACACCGAGAGGTGAAGATCCGCTGATGTAAAAATCATCTGCTTTGGATCTGACCAGAGCCTCCAGTGTGTCATCATCTACTGTAGTGGCATCAGGAACCAATAAAAAGGGTGATCCCCATCCAACAGCATCAAATTCATAATGACTCAATAAAAACTGATGTTCTGCAGCTGTACCCACCCCTCCCTGTACTGTATACCTGATATGTGGCGGTTGTTTGCAAATGATATTCTTTGCCTCCCAGTATTTGCGATACGTCTCAAATAACTCTTCTTTTAATTGTTGCTTTTTGTCTTTAAATTCAGCCAGTATGGGACCAAGTAGATAGCCATCTGTTGCAAAAGCATGTCCTCCGCAATTTAATCCGGATTCTACTCTGAACTCTGATACCCACAATCCTTTTTTTGCTAAAAATCTGGCTTGTATCATTGCCGATCGAAAGTCACTTACTTTGAGCGTAATCTTTTTCTCAAAATCCTGTCCCTCCTTTGGCTGGAAGACTTCCAGTTCAGACAAATAGCTATACAGACGGGGGTTCATACCTGCTGATAATACAACAGAAGAATGGAGATCTGAATTGGCAAAACCACGTAACGCTGCCAGAGCATCTGCATATTTTTCATCTAAAGCTTCACCATTAGGAGCATAATTGATCTTATCTACTTTAGACATGATATTGACGTCGATATCTCCAGGCTGAATACAGGAATGCAATTGTAGAGACAGTTGGTTTCTGGTCTTATCATCTGTTTCTTTCAGCATCTGATCGTACTGAGCCTTTATAGGATTATTATCCGGGAGAAGATTAAAGTAACGGGCAACTTCAGAATTGGCTTCCATTAGCTGGGCCCGCATGCCAGCCGTCTGTTCCCTGACAAGTTGTTTTACCAGATTAAGGTATGCTGTAATACGTTTTGCTCTAAAATCCTGATCTTTTTTAGTAATAGGAAGAAAGTCTATATTATTCAGTTTGCTGTAATATGCCCGGATACGTTCTATGAGTTCATCATCCACAATAGAAATTACAGATGAAATACCGTATCTGGCAACCTTGAGCGGAGAATCAATAGAAAAGGCCAATCCCAGTACAGGAATGTGAAAGGAGTGCGTCATTATTCAGTTCTTATTTCGATACGAAATAAGGGATAATTATGCAGGTAAAAAGTAACTGGGTTGCTTAGTAAATAGTGATGTTGGTCATATTTCTCCTGTCCCTATTCAAAAACAACTGTTTTATTGCGATCCAGCATCACTCGATCTTCCAGTAGCAGCCGGATTGTTCTGGCCAGTACAGCTTTTTCGATTTCTTTACCTGCAGTCATCATATCCTGTACAGTATAGGTATGGTTGACTCTTCTGGTATCCTGTACGATAATAGGTCCTTCATCCAGGTCATCTGTTACATAATGTGCCGTTGCACCTATGATCTTCACGCCTCTGGTATGTGCCTGCCGATAGGGATTAGCTCCTATGAAAGCGGGAAGAAAGGAATGGTGAATATTGATGATTTTACCTTGATACTGCTGTACAAATGTCGGGGACAGAATTCGCATAAATTTGGCCAGGATAATATAATCAAACTCGTATTGATCAATTTGTACAGTCAATTGGCGCTCAAACTCCTCTTTACTTAAATTTTCATGTGAAACATGGTGATAGGGGATATCAAATTTTCGGGTGAATTCTTCCAGATCACTATAATTACCTATTACAGCCTGAATATCCGTGTCCCAGGTTTCGAAATGATGGCGAATCAGAATATCGGCCAGACAGTGATGCTCTTTGGTGACCAGTATGATTAATTTTTTTCGCTCTGACGGATTGATTTTTATGCTGGCATTATCCGGAAGACTTTGTTTTAAAGCAGTAAATAATTCTTCTGTATTTTCGAGTATTCCTGTACAGACAACACGAACGAAAAACTTACCGGCTTCTTCATCCACAAATTCGCGCATCGTGACGATATTCAACCGGTACTTTGCCAGTGCATTAGCTATTTTTGCAACTAATCCAACGTCGTCCTGACATTGGATTAGAATCAATATGGGTTTAGTCATTAAGGTTAGGTTCGATTAGGACTTTACTATACTGCTTCTTTTGTCAACTCAGCTTCCAGATCAACTTCTACACGAAGATTGTTGACAATATGTTTCTGTCTGTCCGGCGTATTTTTTCCCATATAATATTCCAGCAATTGCTGAATTTTATTGTCTTTGGTTAGGATGACCGGATCCAGACGGATATCCTTACCTATAAACAAACCGAATTCGGATGGAGAGATTTCTCCCAAACCTTTGAAACGTGTTATTTCAGGTTTCGCCCCTAATTTTGCAATAGCCCGTTGGCGTTCTTCATCCGAATAGCAATATATCGTTTCCTTTTTATTCCGTACACGGAACAGCGGAGTCTGTAGAATGGCTACATGTCCGGCTTTGACAAGATCAGGGAAGAATTGCAGAAAGAAGGTCAGCAAGAGAAGGCGGATGTGCATACCGTCGACATCGGCATCTGTAGCAATAACAATATTATTGTAGCGAAGGCCGTCCAGACCATCTTCAATATTTAGAGCGTGCTGTAAGAGGTTAAATTCTTCATTTTCATAGACAATCTTTTTAGACATGCCATACGAATTTAAAGGTTTACCTTTCAGACTGAATACAGCCTGGGTCTGTACATCACGTGATTTGGTAATGGATCCGCTGGCTGAATCTCCCTCTGTAATAAAAAGGGTAGTCTCCTGATTGCGTTCATTTTTGTCCGAAAAGTGCACCTTGCAATCTCTGAGTTTGCGATTGTGTAACGAGGCTTTCTTTGCACGTTCATTTGCCAGTTTCTTGATTCCGGCAATATCTTTACGCTCCCGTTCGGATTGCAGGATCCTTTTTAATAAAGCATCTGCTGTATCCGAATTGCGGTGTAAGTAATCATCCAACGCTTTTTTCAGGAAGTCATTGATAAATGTACGTACAGTCGGACCATCGGGACCAATGCTTTGAGATCCTAATTTTGTCTTTGTCTGCGATTCGAAAACAGGCTCCTGAACTTTTATAGCAATCGCTCCGATGATAGAGGAACGAACATCGGCAGCATCGAAATCTTTTTTGTAAAATTCACGGATCGTTTTTACCAAAGCTTCTCTGAATGCGGCCTGATGAGTACCTCCCTGTGTCGTATGCTGACCATTGACAAAAGAGTAATACTCCTCTCCATATTGCTGGCCGTGTGTCAGCGCTATTTCTATATCTTCACCCTTCAGATGTATAATAGGGTAGCGCATAGATTCTGTATCTATATTGCGCTCTAAGAGATCTTTAAGTCCATTTTCAGAGATGAATTTCTGACCGTTAAAATTGATAACCAGTCCTGAATTCAGAAAGACATAATTCCAGATCATATTTTCTACAAATTCCATACGGTATTTGTAGTTTCTGAAGATACTGTCATCCGGATAGAAGGAAACTGCAGTACCATTTCGTTGAGTGGTCTCTTTCTTTTCATCAGTGACCAACTCGCCTTTGCTGAATTGAGCTATCCGTGTTTCACCCTGACGGTAAGATTGTACTGTGAATTGTGTGGATAGCGCATTTACTGCCTTAGTACCAACTCCGTTTAATCCTACAGATTTCTGAAAGGCTTTACTGTCATATTTACCTCCGGTATTGATCTTTGATACTACGTCCACTACTGATCCGATAGGAATACCACGACCATAGTCTCTAACAGATACCTTGTTTTCATTGACCGATATGTCAATGATCTTACCTGCTCCCATTACAAATTCATCGATAGAGTTATCCACTACCTCTTTGAGTAGTACATAGATACCATCATCATACGCTGATCCATCTCCCAATTTACCGATATACATTCCGGGACGTAGACGGATGTGTTCCTTCCAGTCCAGGGATCGTATGCTGTCTTCGTTATATGTAGTCATAAGGTCTTGAAAATGTTGAAAGCAAAAATATAAAAAAATAAATCGAATACAGGGTAATAAAGCTATAAATAAAACAGAGAAGACAGGTTGTCGAGTCTAATGATTAACTGACATCTGTTTAGTTTATCTTAATATCTGAATAAAAGTCCATCAATTCCTCATTCCTTAACGGAAATAAACGTCTCCACTTCGGCATTATCGCCATCATAGTATTTTTTGCCATGTATGGTAAAGTCAGCTTTATAAGCCCGTTTTGAATTAAGTTCTTTATCACCCCAGATTTCCAGCCAGGTATTAAAGACCGATTCAGGCATTTTACCTTTTGATACAAACTTCCTGTAAGATGCAGTTTCAATGGTCAGTCCCACAAAACCTTCCGGAATGGATTCCAAAGAGCTAACCGGTAATCCAATGATTGTGGTGTAAAGGCCGGTAAAGTCTGATTCATAATCTGTGTAAACAGCATAGATTTCTTCACTTACTCTGTTCGGAATTTGTTTTTGAATCTCTTCGTTCCAAAATCTGCCCCATAAAGCTTCGATATCTTTTGCAGCCTTTCCGTTTGCATTTGCCGTTCTTGTTGAAATGCCGATTACATGAAATTGTGGAATTGTTTGATCGTCCATAGTTTTAGAAATATTTGTTTGAATTTGAGATTGTGCAGTTCCTGATAGTACCATAAACGTTAAAATAAGGATGCTGTAGAGATTTTTCATTGTTTTGTTATTACAGCACAAAAATATCAGAGACTATTGACAACACTATGTCAGTAGTCTCTGATATTTTTGCATTGAAAACTTTTGTATATTTAGTAGTTAGACATAATTTTATCCGATGACACTCGACGAACTGACTCTTGAATTATTAGCAGAAAGAGCATTGGCACCATTTGACAGTAAGGGGCTGGTTAATTGGGCTGTATGTGTTTTGGAATTGGGATACGAGAGTGAAAATCTATTTATTTTGGCTGGGTTAGATTTTGAGAACACAGAAGAAAGAGAAAAGTATTTTTTGAAAAGTATCGCAGATTTGAAACTTGATGTTGTAAAACCGGATGATGAATTAATAGAAAAATATGCGATGACAATCGCAAAGAGAGCAATTACCGGGAAAATCAGTATAGAATATGCATTTGATCAAATGGTAAAAATAGAGATGGCAACTGAATACGATATTAAGTATAGAGCCTTCTACGAAATAGATGAAGATCTGGATTATTTGAAGTATGATAATTCCACTTTGTTTAATGCCGGGCTGACTATTGAAAACTCAAAAGAATTTATTTTAAAGGAGTTTGAGTTTTTTGTAAAAATGGAAAGCTTAAAAATTCCACAGGAAGAACAAAACAAGGTGTATTGTGAAAAGTGTAAAAAACTAACTATTCCGGCTACTAAAATTAAATATCAGCTCAGGCGCCCCTTTAAATACCAAGTTTGGGCATGCGGATTTTGCGGCTCTCAAAATATAAAATTCAGCAATGATCATAAAGTAAAAAGATTACTAGTTGAAGAGTATGAGAGAAAATAAAAAATATATACATTCAAAAGGTAATTTGGTGTTTCGCCAGGGATGATGAGAGGACTCTTTGTTAAGAGTTTTTTTATTCAAATGTACTTATCAACTTCTACCTTTCTTTTTCTTCATTCTTTCAGCTAACTGTTCTTATTCGCAGTTCTCGCCCTGTATTATTTTTCAGTTTTACTACTAAAGTCAGGCTATATGAATGTGACATTCAATGATAGGGCGTTGCGAAATAAACTGTAGGTAAGCCTAAAAATATTTATGATTTTCACGAACACTGCGGGCAAATCCCCGGAACGGTAAAATTTACTTCATTTACTTTATACTGTTGAGGTAATGTAAATGAGGGCTCAACATCTTCAATACAGGTTGCAGATTTACAAATCTGAGAGCTAAAGCGTATATGGTTATGATGATGTATTGTTTCGTGATGATGGCAACTTGCATTACCCCTCCGTCATTATTCACATCCTTATGTACCAAATCTTCTTCTCCTAATCTATCCAATACACGATAAATAGTATCTCTGTCACACAGACCGTTCAGTACTGTTTGTATCTCGGAGTTTTAGCCGTCGTATTCCTTGTTTGTTTCACTTTATTGTAAATTTTATTGCAACAATGTTGCAATAATGAATATAAATATTATTTTAGCAACAGCATTGCATTAAAACAATGTTTGAATAACATCAAATTTGATACAAAAATAGAGAAACCGTCAATAAAGAGAAATTCCTTGAATATGTAAACGCCTTAAAAAACAACAATTGAAAATGCTACTTGTAAAACTGCCAAACAACGTTTGCAAATAAAATATAAAACGATAAAAATTTATAAAATCAAATAAAAATGGAGCAAAAAACATTCACTTCGGAAATGGTAGAAGCCACACTACAACTATGGTGCGATAATGTGGTAGCAGTAGGGAAAGTTCATGTTGAAAATGGCAATGTAGAAGAATTTGCCAATCAACTATTAACTGACAATTACGATTACGATAAGGGTAAAGTCTTGTTCAAACCTACATTGGCCTTTGGGCAACATACTTTCAGACCGACAAAAGAGGGGGCGCTTGCATATTTTATTGGTGGGAACAGCAACTTCCCCGATGACAAAGGTTTCAAGTTAAAACCTTGGGTAAAAGTTTGGTATAACAAGTTCGACTACATCCTGCATAATGATATTGCAGTTGTTCAATGCAATATTCATTTTATAGGGGCGGACGATAGCCACATTTTTGTTAACAAAAGTTTTGTTTTCAAAATTTGTGAAGATGGTAAAACCCGGATAATCTTGCATCAATCTTCTCTGCCTTATAGTAGATGACAAATTTTAAATAATCAAATGATAACATTTTATTTATGAGTAATATTTTATTTATGGTTTGTCCGACAGACCATATAGAAATGATTATTTCCAATAGTTTTAAGCGATATTTCTTTTATACATCATTAGGGAACAGCTTTGAATTTGACGATTATACTATCGGACAAATAAAACTCTTAATATCTGCAAATGATATCAGGGAGGTTATTTACATCTGTTGTAGCGACAATAGGATTGTCAAGGATGCCATAAGTAAACAACAATATCGTAATATTTCAGGATTGAGAAATTTTTATAACAGGCTTAAAAGCCACAAAACCAAAAGCTTCTTGTTCGAAACGGAAAAAGACCATTTACAATGGATTCTATCAGAACATTTAAACTTTCAGATTAACACATTGAAAGAGAAACTAAAAGGTGCTGACGATATAGAGATTAAAGGTTTGATATATGACAGAGAGCTACAAAAAATCAAAAATACTCTTAATCCAATCTTTTCAAAACAATCTTTACATATGAATTAGAAGAAACTCAAAATTGACAAATAGAATCGCTACTTCATTATTAGGTAAGATGAAAAATTAGGCTTATAATAAATCGTGAAATCTATTTGTCAATATTTTATAAAATAATAGTATGGAATAGATGACAAGAGATAAAAATGCTAAAAAAAACATTCATATTTCCGATAAGGCTATATCAACTCTTCATTTCTCCAATGTTAGGGAATAACTGCCGGCACACGCCCACTTGCTCACCATATACTAAAGAAGCTATTTCAGAATGGGGTGTATCAAAAGGAATAGGATTAGGAATAAAAAGAATAATCAGGTGTCATCCTTGGGGTAATCAAGGTTATGACCCTGTGCCTAAAAAATAATGAAATGGAAAATAGCTTATTAGAAAAATACGAAACAGAAGGGGATTTACACGTGATGACTTCTATTGAAACACCTTTGCGTCCTGATGCTTTTGAAAAATCAGATGATGAAAAAATAAAAAATATTCAACATCATTTCCAATGTATTATGGAAGAATTAGGTTTGGACATTAACGACGACAGCCTGTGCGGTACGCCATATCGTGTAGCCAAAATGTATGTAAAAGAATTGTTTTACGGGCTTAATCCGACTAAAAAACCCAAGTTGTCTGTCTTCGATAACAAGTATCAATACAACAAAATGCTTGTGGAAAAGGATATTTCTTTTACTTCGACCTGCGAACATCATTTTCTTCCCATTATTGGGAAAGCACACGTGGGATATATTTCAAGTGGCAAAGTAATCGGTCTTTCAAAGATAAACCGTATCGTTGATTATTATGCACATCGCCCGCAAGTGCAGGAACGAATGAATATCCAGATTTTTAAAGAATTACAAAAAGCATTAGATACCAATGACGTAATCGTAGTGGTAGAAGCGGAACATCTTTGCGTATCCACCCGTGGAGTGAAGGACAAAACCAGCAAAACCACCACCATTGAATACGGAGGAGTATTTGAAAACGAGCAAACCAAAAACGAATTTTTTAAAATGATTGGATAAAAAAGTTGTATAGCATATTTCTTTTATAAATATTTGTTCGATAGAAACATAGGGCTCAATGACCCTTTACCAAGTAATATTAATAACATTTAATTTATAAATTTTTATACTCAGCAAAAATGAATATACCTCAAGCACCGCAAAAAAACATCCGTTTAAAAGATGCTTTTTTGCGGAGCGTTGATAATTGTAGCTTCAACTATTCTGACCAAAGGATTCTTTTAGTGATCCAATCTTAAAATTTTAATTCCTTTTCAAGTCTGGATTTCAAAAGATCCCACCTTTTATCAACAAATTCAACAAACTGTTTGAAATCAGTGATCTTTGGCAAAATTTGTTTTTCATAATTGATCTCATTTGTACTTGCCCATTCTTGAAATGTTTTACTGCTTTTGGATTTATTTTCATTCCCGTCAAGCATCTGCAGGTTTACAATTCCATTATAACACCAGTTATCTGTATAGTAATGAGCATTTTCCTGTGTCAGATCGATCTGATGTTTCTTTAGATTTTTAGATAAAAACTGACTTTTTGGAAAGATATGATCTTTATGGAAGTCATTATTCTTATAATCTAAATGAGGGTAAAGCAAGGCAAGTATCGGGAAAGCATATCTGTCTTCATATGCGGTGTACAATAAATTTTCAATAGCTTCATCATCCATTGTAATTGACTTTCTTGTCTTAGCCAACTTTTTGGCAATAGCCTGAGCCGGAAAAATTTGTGTTCCATTATTAACTTCTTCTTTGATAACATCTCTGATCTGTTTTAGAACGGTATCCGCCTGACCACCAAAAATGCGCTTTAATAATACAGTATGAAACCAACGTTTTATAAGCTCCCGGTCTTCCTTGTAGACGACCTTTGAAATAAATTGTTTGGTACGGTTGCTGATAAACAGATAATGAATAATTGGTAATAAAGCATTTTTTGAAGTTAGTGTTCTTTCTGCATACCCAAAATCTTTTACGAGTTCTATAGCTTCTACAATAGCAGCTCTTATTTCTATCCAATTTTCTTTGAATTCTCTTGCATTTTCTATTGAGAAATTCGTCACTCTGAATTTAATATCATCGCTAAAAATCAAAAGATATGCACGGATAATAATATCCTTATCAATTAAGATTTCCGTAGAATCCCATACTTCATCTATCAGATTATTAAATTCATCCCGGGCTGAAACTGTTTGAGAGGTCCATCCTGAGATTATGGTAGACATGATTAAATCTGAATATGATAATTTCTCTCCACCACTATTTATCCGGATAAAGATATTTAAAGCTTTGTCATAGTCCTGTTCCAGTTCTAGATAATAATTGATTAAAGTCTTTACATGGATTACATCCAATAGCTTCGAGAGTGTGTTGATAATATATTCATTGGTATCCCACTCTTTTTCCTTTAAAAATTGGTTAAGTTCATAAATTCCGTTAAGAGACAATATCTTCCCTGTTTCAAACCATATTTTATCCGAGTTCTGCAATTCTTCTTTTGTCAAAAATCGAAAATCATATACTGCACCATCCTCATTGTCATCATCCTCAACAGAATGTTCGTTAAGACATAAATACAGTTTTCTTGTAGGAAGAGAATGTTCATTATCCTTCCACGCAAAATTTTTCTTTTTGTATGCATAAGAGCCTTTCAGGCCAATGTAAAGAGCCGTTAATCTCTGTTGTCCGTCAAGAACAGCCTCAAAGTCAGGAATAGAAGAAGTGTTTACCTCATCACAATGTGTATTATATTTTTCCCGATATGTTTTTAAGATACTGTAATATCTGTGATCAGTTTTGTTTTCGCCTTGTACTTTCCACATAAGCAATGAGCCAATCGGATAGTTCCTCATTAGACTATCAAAGAGCAATTCTATCTGTCTGGGATTCCAAACAAATTCTCTTTGAATAGCGGGCAGTAAATACTGATTATAATCAATCTTATCGATTGCTTGTTTTATTGAGATAGGAGGGTAATAACTCATATTATTTTTATTTTCAACAAACCTACAATCCTTGATCCGGCTTTTTTTACGGGAATCCGTAAGCTATTAAAAAGCGTTAACTATCCTCACTTTATCTATCAATTTTTTACTGGAAGTTGCTCTTCCGTGAATAAATTTTACAACAGATAGCTTTAATTGTGTAAAAAAATTAAATGTAAACGCATGTAGATTTGTCACTGAGTCAATTGTTTGTTTCGTAACTTAAAAACAAAATAATGTTTTACAAATACAGTACACACAAATTAGGAATATTAGTTTCCCTGTTAAGCATTCTGTTCACGGCATGTGAAAGCAAACCTAAAAAAGAAGAAGCTGCTGCTCCGGCTGCTGCAGGCAAGTTGCCTGTAGACGTAATTGTTGCACAGGAGCAGGAACTCGATCAGCAGGAAATCTTTGTTGGTACCCTGATGCCTTATCGCGAGATTGCAGTTGTAAGTGAAACTGCACAAAAGATAACCAAAGTAGCCTTTAAAGACGGTAGCTATGTCAGTCAGGGAGCGGTGCTTTATACACTCAATGACTCTGATATCAGATCGCAAATCAGAAAGGTAGATGCAGAGCTCAAATTCGCCCGGCTAACTAAAGACCGGATGACCAATCTTCTGAAGACAGAAACTGTAAAACAACAGGAATACGACGAAGCGCTGATGCGACTTAGTTCACTTGAAGCACAACAGGAATATCTGCGCACAGAATTGGCAAAAACCGTGATCTGTGCGCCATTTTCTGGTAAAGTGGGTATTACTAAAGTACATTTAGGAGCCTACGTATCACCAGGGACACTTTTGGTAGATCTACAGGACCAAAGCAACCTGAAGATAAATTTTAGACTCCCTGAAAGATATCTGCCATTGATAAAAACAGGAACAGCTATTCAATTCAGTACGGGATTGTCGGAAGAGCAATACAATGCCAGTATTACTGCTACCGAACCGGAACTGGATGCAGAAGGTAGAAGCCTGCAGGTACAGGCTATTATCCGTAATAACGGGGAGAAATTCCGTGCAGGACAATCCGTCAGGGTATATTTTAGTACTGAACAAAAGGGTAAGACAGGTGTCATGATTCCTACTGAGGCATTGATGCCCGGAGAGAAAGGATATAATGCATTTGTAATAAAGGGTGGTGTAGCCAAACCGGTCCCCGTACTTGTAAGCAACAGAACTGAAGCAGAAGCCATTATTACCTCTGGCATACAATCCGGTGACAGCGTTGTGGTCTCCAATATGCTACGTGTCGCTGATGGTACACCGGTACAGGCTGTCGTAAAAAAATAACCCATCTCAATTTGCAACATCATGAGTATAGCATCTTTAAGCATAAAAAAACCGGTTTTAGCTGGT
Organism: Sphingobacterium spiritivorum; assembly: GCF_016725325.1. Taxonomy (NCBI): domain Bacteria; kingdom Pseudomonadati; phylum Bacteroidota; class Sphingobacteriia; order Sphingobacteriales; family Sphingobacteriaceae; genus Sphingobacterium; species Sphingobacterium spiritivorum. The sequence goes on along the minus strand of NZ_CP068083.1, from coordinate 810,871 downwards.
GTATTTTCCCTTCTTATTGTCATTTTAGGTATTGTTGGATGGAAACAATTAGGGATTCGGGAATTCCCTCTCACAGAACCGCCCGTCATCTCCGTTGTCACTTTTTATCCCGGAGCAAGTCCCGACGTGATTGCTTCCAAACTGACCCGTCCTATGGAAGAATCCATTGCCGAAGCAAACGGAATACGTACCATTTCCTCTGAATCCAGAGAACAGGTAAGTGTTATTTCAATAGAGTTTAACCGTGAAATAGATATAGAAGATGCACTGAACGATGTCAGAGATAAAGTATCCAAAGCTCGGAAACAGCTTCCGGCTGATGTAGACCCTCCCATTGTACAGAAAGCATCCTCACCCGATAACCTTGTAGCCTTTCTCGAAGTAGAAAGTGATACCAAAGATATAAAAGAAGTAAGCCATATTGCTTCTACTGTTATCAAAGACCGCGTACAATCCATTCCAGGCATCAACAACGTAGCCATTGTAGGAGAACATAAATATGCCATGCGGCTACGCTTTGACCCGATTAAACTGGCAGCTCATAAGCTAACTCCGGAAGATATCCGACAGGCACTGCTTAGGGAAAATATAGATGTACCGTCAGGACGCGTAGAAGGAAGCAATAGTGAACTCAGTATAAGAACACTGGGCAGACTGACAACTGTAAGTGATTTTCAAGATATGATCGTACAACAAACCGGAAACACAGTCATACGTCTGAAAGATGTAGGGTCGGCCGAATTAGGAGAAATGAATGAGCGTAACGCCATTATAAATGAAACGGATAACCTCAACCGGGTCGGTGTCGGTGTAGCTATACAGATACAACGGGGGGCGAATGCCCTCGAGGTGGTAGATGAGTTTTTCAAACGGCTTGAGCAACTACGAAAAGATATTCCAGAGGATTATCGTCTGGTTGTCGGGTTTGATTTTACACGTTCTGTCCGCGAATCGATCAAAGAAGTTGAAGAGACCCTTTTTATTGCCTTTGGTCTGGTGGTCATCATTATTTTCCTGTTTCTCCGCGACTGGCGTTCGACTATCATTCCGGTTATTGCCATTCCGGTATCTATTTTATCTGCATTTTTCATTATGTATATTTCAGGCTTCTCTATAAATGTTCTGACTCTTCTGGGACTTGTGCTTGCTATAGGGCTGGTAGTGGATGATGCCATTGTGGTTCTCGAAAATATTTATAAAAAAATAGAAGAAGGGATGCCTCCCGTACAGGCCGCTTTTAAAGGCTCCAAAGAAATTTATTTCGCTGTAATCTCCACCACTATTACATTGGCAGCTGTATTCTTACCTATCGTCTTCATGGGAGGTATCAGTGGGCAGCTCTTTAAAGAATTTGCCATCGTTGTATCTGGTTCAGTGCTGGTATCAGCATTTGTGGCCCTTACCCTGACGCCTATGCTGAGTGCTTATTTTTTGAAAAAGAAAGAAGGACCAGGATGGTTTTATCGCATAACAGAACCCTTCTTTGTAAGTATGAACAATGGATATGCCCGATTGCTGACTGTTTTTATGCGGGTTCGCTGGATGGCATGGATATTTCTTATTCTCACTACGGGACTTATCTATTTTGTCGGTAAAAAACTACCTTCTGAACTTGCACCAATAGAAGACCGCTCTAATATGAACCTTATTGCTATCGCTCCAGAAGGTGCCTCTTTCGATTATATGAAAAAACATATGATAGAAGTAGGCAAATACGTAAACGATTCTACCGATGGCTTATATCAGACTTACTCTATGGTAGCCATCTCTTTCATCCCAGCTCCAGCTCCTGTCAATATAGCTTCGCAGAGTATCTTCCTAAAGGATCCGAAAGAAAGGAAAGCCAGCATACAGGATTTGTATAATCAATATGAAGCAGCTTCAGGTAATTTTAGGGGATTTTTATTATTTCCATACCTGCCCCCCACTATTGGAACGCGGTTCGGTGGAGGTATGCCTGTACAGTTTGTATTACAGGCTCAGGATTTAGACACTCTTACTGCTGTACTTCCTAAGTTTCTGAATGCTGTACGTCAGAGTAAAAAACTGATGTTTGCCGATGCTGATTTGAAAATAAACAAACCCGAAATAAAAATAAACGTTGACAGGCAAAAAGCAGCCCTGATGGGTGTTTCGATAGAAGAAGTAGTTCGTACTTTGCAGCTATCACTCTCAGGATTGCGCTACGCATATTTCCTGCGCAACGACAGACAATATGAAGTTATCGGACAGATAAAACGCGAAATGCGGAATGATATCACAGATCTCAATTCCATTCATGTGCGCTCCAATACAGGACAACTCATCCCGTTGAACAGCCTCATTACTACCGAGGAAGCCGTAAGCCCGGCAGCTATATACCGCTATGATCAGTTTACCTCTGCCACGGTATCAGCAGCTCCCGTTCCGGGTGTGAGCCTTGCTGAAGGAATTGAAGAAATGGAACGTATTAAAACCGAGGTGTTGGGCGAAAACTTCAAAACGTCATTAGCCGGCCAGTCTCGTGATTATAGAGAAAGTCAGGGTAATATAGCTTTCACACTAATTCTCGCTCTGGTAATTATCTACATGATTCTGGCCGCACAATTTGAGAGTCTGCGTGATCCGCTGACCATTATGCTTACCGTACCGATGGCGGTGACAGGCGCTGTCCTCAGCCTCCATTGGTTCGGTCATAGCCTTAATGTATTCAGTCAGATTGGAATCATTACGCTTGTCGGACTCATTACCAAAAACGGAATTCTGATTGTGGAATTTGCCAATCATCTCAAAGATACAGGATTGTCCAAATATGAGGCAGCAATACAAGCCGCTGAACAGCGGTTTCGTCCTATTCTGATGACTTCCCTGGCCATGATATTCGGCGCATTACCTATCGCACTAACAGCTAACAGCCGTCAGTCTCTGGGTATTGTTATCGCAGGCGGACTTGTATTTTCAGGCATACTTACCTTATTTATTATTCCGGCAGTATATTCTTATTTATCCAGTAATAGACGCAGAAAAGAAGTAATAGAACTGGATGAAACTGAAATGGCAATTGTTGATAATAACAATGTATAAAATTGCCAAATTATCCACAGCTGATCCGTCATTCGATTATGAGGGATGGTAAACATAAGATTTTACAAAATAATCGGCGAACCCATTATGATAATAAATATTCTCACCATGAAAAAAATATCAAATATACTTATAATGACGCTATTGCTACTCACAGGCAGCATACCCTTACTTGCTCAGAAAAAAGCGCTGTCTCTTCAGGAAGCTCTGACGATGGCAAGAGAGGGAAATAAAATACTACAGGTGCAGCTACTGGAAGAGAAGAACGTCACGGAACAAATACAGGAAAATAAAGGGCGGATGATGCCCGAGATTTCAGCAGGAGTAGCCTATTCATACTATTTTGACCGTCAGAATATCTTTCTTCCAGGTTCATTTGCCGGAACAAGTAAATCTGTACAGGATGTTGCTGTGGGAGGAAAAAATACTTTTAACGGATTTGTATCTCTCTACCAGCCTATTCTGGATCCGGCTTCACACAGATTGATCAAAGCATCGGTAATCAATGAAAAGATTCAGTCGGAAAAGACTGAGGATATAATGAGCCGGGTTGCACTTGGAGTTTCGAGACGTTACTTGGATATATTGATGATGGAGCGTCAGCTCATTCTTTTGGAACAAAGCCATGAACGCAATGTGAAAGCACTGAAAGATTCTCGTGTATTGCTGGCACAGGGCAGAGGTCTGAAGTCAGATACGCTACGTAGTTTTATAGCCGTAGAAAACCTAAGATCTTCAGTTTCATACCTTAAAAACAATATTGAAGTCTCTGGCATGGAACTTAAAAGACTGATCGGTCTGGATGAACTACTGGAACTGGAGCTGACTGATGAATTGGAATCAAATGTGAAGGAAAACGAAACGAAGTTTCTGACTGTCAGCGAAGCATTAGATATTGCCCAAACCAACCGAAATGATCTGAATGTGCAGCAACTTGCCATAGATCTGCAAGAGCAGAAACTATCAGTTACCAAAGCCGAATTACTGCCCAAACTCGCAGTGACCGGACAATATCAGGTACAGGCACAGTCGGATAATCTGAAATTTAAGAATTATGCATGGCCCAGAACTTCTTTCCTGGGATTACAATTGACTGTGCCAATTTTTAACGGAGGTCGTAGTAAATCCAGAATCAGTCAGGCCCGAATACTGGCTCAACAGGAACAGATACGGCTCAATGACTTGAAGGACGAGGTGAAAACTACACTTGCAAGTATTATTAGTAAATGGAAAGAAGCCTCTTCTCAGTTAGAAATTCAGGTAACAACGGTACAGTCAGCCGGATTAAACCATCAGATGACGGAAGACCGTTTTAAAAACGGGTTAGGATCCCGCCTGGAACTGACAGATGCTGAGCTTGCACTCACACAGGCTAAAATTAATTATCTGCAGGCCGTCTATAATCTGCGTATATTGTATACGGAGCTACAACATGCGTTGGGATTGCTAAGTCTATAAGGGTGATAAAACTTATAGCGTAGTAAAATTTTACACAGGGTAAATGTATTCTGCAATAATAAATGAATTGAAAGGTTAAAGAAAAATACGTATTAAACAAAACAATCGACACCTTACAGCAAACGATTGGACAGCACTTTTCCTATTGTGTGCAGCGGAGTTTTTGGTAATGATAGATCCTTCTATTATTGGGGTAGGATTGCCGGATACAAGCTGATCTAAGGTATACACAAACTAAATTGCAATGGACTTCTAATGCATATATCATTCTGTTTGGTAGCTTTTTATTATTAGCAGGGCGATTGTCAGACTTCTTCGGAGCACACAAAATATTTATATAGGGATTTGTTGTGAAATCCAGGTAAAGTATGCTGTAGGTGGTGGATTTATTAAATAAACGATATAGAGTTACAAAACGAATAAAAGGCCAGGATAACAAATTGGAAGCTTTTTAAAGTCTTTCAAATTCAAATGACAGTATGAGGCTGTCTCCTGATACTAATGCATGGAGATTTTCTCCGTTTTTCCAGTATTTTATCTGTTTTGGAAAACTCAGGGAATCGTTTTTGCATGTAAATGAATCTGTACCTATATCTGATACTCTAAACTTTGTAAACTCTTTTTCTTCAGGAGCTTTTACTAATAAACTCCAATTCCCATTTGTTTTTATAAGTTGCATTTGTTCCTGACTGATGGTGTCTTTATCTCGTAATGTAAATCCAATACCGTGGTATGCAGAGTCATTTAATTTTTCCCAGCTTTCTAATGTTGTTTTACCCTTTTCTTCATTTATTCGCTGCCAGTTTCCTGAAATCCAGTCAAAGTCAGGTGCCTTTGCAGGACTATTTTGTTTGCTGATGCACATTGTAAAAACAAAGACCGAAAGCATAATAGCTAAATATTTCAATGAAATTTTCATCTTTTATAACGGAATGAGTTCGTTTTCTAAAAGGTATTCTTTTCTGATTTTTTGGTTGATTTTATGCAAAAGGGAAGTTAACAGATCATTAGCCTCCTCAGGTTCCGTTTCCTTCAGTAATTTAGCTTTTACCAAAGCAAAATAGATATGTTCGTCCGGTAATTGCTTTTTAATTTCAGAAAGAAGAATAAGAGCTTCCTTCGTTTTTCCGCTGCGGCTTAAACAAAAGCAATAATTTAGTTTTACAATAGGTGATTGCGATACCTGAAGTATTGTTTCGTACAATTTGGCAATATCTGTCCAGTCATTTGAGGTTAAGGGATATGTTGACATATACTTGCTGATAATGACAGCCTCAAGATAAATCCGGTGGATAGCGTTTGGTTTTCTGAGATAATGGAAACCGGAGTCTATTAATTGCTTATTCCATTTGTTACGGTTCTGGTTAAAAAAAGAAATAAACTTTTGATTATCTATGCGTGCAGGTATGCGCGCAATATGAAAACAAAATAAAGCTAATAAATTGCTGGTTGAATCATACTGATACTGATTCAGTAACAATTTAGTCAGCGAAAATGCTTCTATACATAAGTCTTCATTCACTATATTGGCTGTTTTTTCATTAAAAGAATCAAAACCAATATTGAAGACTCCATAAAGAATTTCTTCTATAACCGGAATGGTCTGTTGCTCTGCTGAAACAGAGTTTATGTCAATTGTCCGGTTATGGAATTCCAGTTGAAGCATTTTTTTTGTCCGGTTGATACTTTTATAAATGGCATCCTGATTGATCAATGTACTGTCGCTTATTTCAGCTGTGCTCAAACCAAAAATATTTTTAAGTATAAAAAGTATTTTGGTCTGGTTTGATACACTTTTCAATGACGCAATAAAGATTATCGTTTGGAGGCGCAGATCTTTTTCATTTCCGGTTGCTGTATCTTCTTCACTATTTCCCACAGAAGGAATATTGTTCGCTTTCTGTTGGTTCCTAATCTGATTCAGGACATCATTTCGGGCTACAATAAAAAACCAGTTCTCTTTATTCTTGAGCACATTATTTTGCTCCCATATCTTCATGGATTTCAAAAATGAATTCTGAATCGCGTCCTCAATTTCAGTAACGTAACCGGTGCCAAATTGATATAACAATCCAGAGAACAGTTTCCCATATAGTGCTCTGTAATTCGTTTCTTCCTCGGGGAGTAAATTATTCTTCATAATCTTCCATTTCCATGACAGGTCTTATTTCAGTAGTTCCGCCATACAGATGTGTAGGACACTCTTTGGCTAAGTCCACAACCGTTTGTAGATCGGATGCCTGCAAAAGATAGTATCCTCCAATAATCTCTTTGGATTCCAGATAAGGCCCGTCTTTTATTACACAATCTTTTCCGATAATCAGAATACCTTTTTCATGTAATCCGTCACCGGAAATTAAATGTCCTGCTTCAGCCAGTTTATTTGCCCAACTCATATGAGAATTAGCTAATTCCTGCATTTCTGTTGACGATAACTCACTGATTTTTTGAACATCTTCGTGAAGTAGTAATAAGAATTTTTTCATGATCAATTGTTTAGAATTTCAGTAAAGACATTTTACCATTTCCGTTTTGGACATTTTTTGAAATATTTTTTTAGTATAATTCCGGAAAGCTTTTTGTGCCTAAAAAATTTAAGATGTTTTATTCATTATCGATATATTCCGGATACGCGGAATCACCAATTAACGATGTGATTGTGATTGTTGTTTCAATCCTCTGATTAATGAAGTGATTAGGACAATAGTATAGGCCCACATCAGCCAGGAACCAAATGTCGCCGCTCTGCTGGCTGGCATATTGGGAAATATATGATCAAAAAATTGAATTACAAAAGTGTCTATAAACATTCCGGGCAATACTAAAAGTACTCCTGCAACTATGTTTTCAAATCCTGTTAATCGGAATCTTTTACAGGTAAGCACAGTGATCAATCCCAATACTGGTACTACTATAATATATAAAATGGTAAGTATTGTCGTGGATTCAGTAATAAAAAAGAATTGCCCGGCTATTCTGAAGGCAATAGTTGCAAGTAGCCAGATTAGAAATCCTATTCCGAGTACAGTGATGAAAGAGCGTTTTTGCAGAGATGTCATATTTTTTAATTTTTAGGATTGCTGTAAAACACTAAAATGAAGCTTGAGTCAGACAGAATGAAAAAGGTTAAACCTGATTAATTCTCTCCTTTCTAAGGAGAGATGCCCGCAGGGCAGAGAGGTTTACACCATTTAGTAAAGTCAGCTTAGCGCAAAGCATAAAAGCAAACACCCGCTTGCGACCAAAAAAAGTTTGCTTGTACTCTATTGTTTATTAATTATCTCCAATTCCTGATGAGTTACAGTCTTATTCTATCTGTTCGGTATAAAGCGTTCAAAAGATTGCCAGTATTTGTCTTTATAGATGTTATATTTTATATCCAACTTATTTGAGTATTTTTTTGACTGTTCGTGCAATACTTTGGAAGGTTTTCTGAAATCATGACAGGCAAAGTAAATTTCTCTTGAATTGTCAGCCGTTTGCCTGCCGATATTCAGGTAACCGTCACTATCTTTTAGTTCTGATATTACCTGATCTTCAAATTGGTTGAGCAGTTCATAAGTGCTTTTATCTGGCATGCCGTTATTGTTACTGCCTTTGTAATTAATTTCAATTGTCAAAATCCATGGATGTGATGCTTTACTGTTCCACTGCAGTAAGGTCGAATTGACAATCGCTATCAAAGGTAATCCGTTATTAAGTTCAGCTTCCAGACTGGCATAACTGTCGTTTTCGGTATTGTAGCGAATTCCGCTATATTTTTCAACAAATTCTTTTTCTCTCCAAATCAGGTAGTCTTTCAGTTTGGTAATAGGAATAGGTTCTTTTTCTGCCCGTTCTTTAGAAATTACTATGGCATTGTCTATTGTGGTGACTGCATTTAATTCTCCGAGATAGTTATCAAGGAAAATAAATGTTCCATTTATAAGGATTGATTTGTCTTTTTCATTGTAATTGTTGTGAATGATTACAATGTCAACCTCATCAGGATAACTTGCATGGTCAATAGCGTAAAACGAAAGGTTTTCACTGTTAAATTCATAGCCACCCATTTTTATACCCAGGTTTTCAATATCAACAGCAGGTTTTAGTGCGGTAAATTTCCAATGAGGTATTGTTGGTGCCTCATTTACAAGTTCTTCAACGAATACAATGTTTTGTATTATTCCGTCCGGGGTAAACACCAATTCTGCTGTATTATCGTTAAGCATTCCCGCTAAAAAGTAAAAACCATCTTTAATTTCGCCAAGCTTATGTGATAATTTGTCGAAAAAATCTTTTTCTGGATTTTTACCGCTTTTGATAATGTTATGAAATGTCTGCTCGTTCGCCTGAAACCACCTCCAAAACTCTTGATAGGTTTTAACGGTTTCTTTTTTGTTGCCGAATATGTTTTTAAGAAAACTCATTTGTGTTTGTTATTGCTGTGTATTTACTGTTCGCTTCGTCTTTAGGCCATCGTGATTATAAATACAATGAATTTACTGTTCGCTTCGTGTTAAGTCCATCGTGATTATAAATACAATGAATTTACTCAAAATATTCAAATATACAGTTACACTGTTGTCTTTTTTATTTTGATACTTCGTTATCTCTGACAAAAGCAAATTCGGTACAGTTCATTTATCAGTATTATACTCCATGACATTAGTTCCTGGCCTCATTTGTGCTTTTAATTCAAAATAATAAATACGCTATAGATAGGGAGATTATTAAACCTGTTTGTTATTGTTATCCTGCAATTTTACAAATGAAGTATATATAGAGAGATTGCTAACAGTATTTTTCGCTTTATCCTCTCTATATAAGTGTATTAGTTGTCTGTTACGGTAATAATTCCATAAATATTATAACTCTATTCGGTAATATCGTAACAGGAAAGAAAGTTAATGACGGACATTTGTATGATAAGAAATGAAATTATTAATATGAATACACATCCGCATAAAGATCCGGCGAAAGTAAAGATCGCTTTCGAACCCCAGATAATAGAAGCTGACAAACCCGCATTTTTTGTTCTATCAATTACCGAAGACGGTATCAATGTTCCTTTGGAAGTCGTTCATACGATGAAAATGCATCTGTTGGTCGTCAATGAAGAATTAACATGGTTTGATCATATTCATCCTGAAAAACAGGCCGATGGAACTTATTATGTCGCAGAGACTTTTCCATCGGCAGGGAAGTATATTTTTTTTATTGATTACAAACCTGTCGGTCTTCCTGCAAGCGTGAGTATGAAACTTGTTGGTGTTCAAGGCAGACGCCTTCATCAGGTTGTGGAGCAGAAGCCAAAGTTGGTGACAACAGTTGAAGGTTATACGATAACATTATTAAACGGAGAGAAGTTTAAAACGAATACAGCAATGAGTCTGCAATTTTCAATAGAAAAAGAAGGTAGAATGCTTACTGAAAAAGATATGGAGCCTTATCTTGGGGCAAATGCTCATATCGTAATGATTAGTCAGATAGATAAGGATTTCCTTCACATCCATCCCATGTCTGACGATCGCTTTCCTATATATGCAAAAACCGATATTAAAAAATCAGGTTTGTATAGAATGTGGGTACAATTCAAAATAGAAGGGAAGGTGCATACTGCTGATTTTACTGTATTGTCTTCAGAGGGTGATGAAGGTGTGGATAGCAACAATAGTCATTCGGCTCATCATTGATGTATTCCAATTTTGATATAAAAATCTAACAATTTTCTATTTTAATAAATCAAATCCGGTATAATTCATACCTGACATTGTGCCGGAAATAGTCCGGGCTGAATTTATATTCAGCCCGTCTGTTTATTACCCCGGATAATATATTTAAGCATACTGTTAAGAGGTTTAAAGTAATAAACGTAATTATACTTCTCATTTTAATGTTTATAATGTTCTAAATATGCTTCTTTGTAATTATATGGTTTTGCATTCGGATCCGGTACAAAATTTACCGATCGGCCACCATATCCGCCTCCATCTCCACTGTATTTTTGATTTTCAAAAGACGCAGGAAATTCAAAAGAGTTGATGAGTTCAGGATTCATTCTGATCTTTAATTCATCGCATTCCTCTTTGGTTATTTTTTTGAAGTTGTCGACAATAAACGAACAGTACATATCGTATACTATACTGGCATATTCCATAGGTGACATTGTCTCAGTGAATCCATTGTAACTACAGGAGATACTAATTTCTTTTAGCTTGCTTCCTCTCAGAGAGGGGCGAAACTTTATACTTTCGGTATCATACACAGAGCCGTAGAAAAATTTGTGACTTTTCTTTATCGGACCAGGAAACAAGGTAATATTAAGGCTGTTTTTCTGTAATAACTTTTTTGGAGCAAGAATATTAGTCTCTATAAATTCCCATACATACTCACTTATTCTATAATCAACTCTCGGTCTTTTAAACATAATTTCGGGTTTGTCAATACCATCATTCTCATCTGTATGACTCCAAAACCTTTTAACAGATATTGTCCTTTCCACATCTTCCTTAATACCGGAACTAACCGAAAGTTCTCTGATATACGTAGAAAAATGTTTTAATAGTAATCGGAAATCATCTTCGTTGTTACTGAACAGAACACAGGTTTCGCTGTCACTATCGCTTCCTGTTTCCCCAGTAAACTGAACCTTGTCCGTGATTAGTTTTTTAAGAGTAAAATCCTGCCAACCATAACCATCCGCAATATATTTTAACTGTTGCAAATTTTTATTGATATTCTCGAAGACTGTTTCCGAAGGTGAAAATTCTAAAGAATAATTTAACACTTCTTCTCCCTTCCGCAGGACAATTGAAATGTTAATTTCAAAAGGCTGATAATCGGAACATTCCCAGATGTCATCCTGTATTTTACTTTTGACGTCTTTAGGGATTTTTATTTTTTCGAGATGCAGATTGGATAAATTCATATTTAGAATTTGTTTTTATGTGTGCAGCTTATATTGGTGTTACTGCTATGAAATTCAACTCTCTAATATCAGAAATTAATAGCAGAGCTACAAGATGCAGAAGTGTTAAGAAAGATTATAAGAAAATCCTTTAACAGGGAGGTCTGTTCTGTAATATTACTTCCCATCTATAGTAAAAAAGCCAGTCCCAGGAATGGAACTGACTCTTTAAAATATATTAAAAATAGAAAATGGCTAGAAAATATATTCAATTGATCCTTTTAGACTATCTGCTGCAGATTTGAAGGATTCTGTTTTTACGACCTTTTCATCTACTTTGATTTCTAATATGATTTCTCCGTTTCCGGCAGAAGCGAAAGCTAATTTTGCCTTCTCGCCTGGTTTAGAAATTAATCTTGGAACAGATTTATGGAAAGGAACTTGTCCATTTGTTTGTACAGAGTCTTTTCCTGTACTGTCTGTAAAAGTCAACTTACCTGTCTTAATATCCTTGGATTTGGAAGTGATGCTGTAAGCAATTTTCACATTTTTGGGATAGGTGGATACATTGTTGTCGTCTTTATCACAAGAATACAATAAAGAAATACTTAATAATACTGTAAGAGCTGCTAAAATACCTGATTTGAAATTCATCTTTTTCATTTCTTTTTTGTTAAAAGTTTAAAATTAATTAGATGACTGCCGGCAAATCATTTTTCAATAATCTAAACGCAGAGGACTTGATTTTTGCTACAATAAGATTTTGGTAAGATAATATTGTATTATTTTTTAAAATTAATTATCTAATAATCAGGTGTTTGTGATTTAATTTTATTCTCGCTATTGTGTGATTAAAAATATGCTCTACATTTGTAGAATGAATTCTAATAACATAGAGACGAGTTTATCCAAAAAGGAAGAAGAGTTGATGGATTTTATCTGGCAATCGGGAAAACCATTTCTGAAAGATATCATCGAATGTTATCCTGACCCTAAGCCAGCTACGACAACGATTGCAACGTTGCTGAAGCGTTTGCAGGACAAGGGAGTGATTGATTATGAGATGTTTGGCAATTCGAGGAGATATTTTCCGTTAATTAAAAAGGATGCATATTTTTCAAATCAGATGAGCGGAATGATTAAGCAGTTTTTCAATGATTCAGCACTTCAGTTTGCCTCTTTTTTTACGACTTCATCCAACCTTAGTGATAAAGAGCTGGAAAGCTTAAGAAAAATAGTAGACCAAGAACTTAAAAAAAGAAAAGATGATTGATTTTGTTCTGAAATTCCTCGCGACCTCCACAATATTTATTGTGTTATATTTTGTGTTGCTGCAGTATGTGAAGTCTTTTAAAATCAACAGATGGTACCTGTTATCTTCTCTGATTTTGGCATTAATGATTCCTTTCTTTGTATTTGAAGTAGAGGAACCTGCGATGGGAATTCCATTGATAGAAGAAATGCCAGCAGTACAGTATGAGGCACCGATAGAGTCACAGGAAGATTTCGTTGAATCTGTCCAGTATGTTAATGCAGAGGCAGTTCCTCCTCCCGTAGACAATTCAAGACCGCTTATCTATGATGTTATTATAGGTGTAATGGCTCTTTATTTTATCGGGGCTGTGGTCATGGCTATTCGTTTCAATAGAAATCTAAGGAGATTATATCGTAAGATTGTCAATGCAGAACAAATAAGAGAAGACGAGGTAACGATTGTTTTGCTGGATGAACCAATATCTCCTTTCAGCTTTTTCAGATTTCTTTTTGTAAACAGAGATGAATACCGCAGTGGTCTGGAAAAGGATATTCTTCGCCATGAAATGGCCCATATCAGGCAAAATCACACCTGGGATGTCATATTTATAGAAACATTACTCGTTTTCTTCTGGTTCAATCCGGCCTTGTATTTTTACAGAAAAGCTATCCAGACAAATCATGAATTTTTAGCAGATGAGGCTGTAGTATCTACAGGAAACCATTTTAATTATTTGTCCTTACTAATTAATACCGTTTCTCAAAAACATATAACCACATTGGTGAGTCCGTTTAACCATTCATTAATTAAAAAGAGATTACTTATGATTACCCGTAAACCCTCACAGTTGAGATCCCATGCATTTCAATTGTTCAGCGTACTGATATTACTGGCAACAATTGCGATATTCAGCGAATGCACATATGCAAAAGCAGAAAACTCTTCTATTGCAGATAATACTTTTTCAGATACAAATCCAATTCCAGGAGTATCCCATGAAATATGTACAGATACTATCATTCAGAATGCTTTGCAAGGAGATACTATTGTGGATTCTCTGCATGCTTTGGATCCACTGGCTATAAAACCTGCAGCACCGTTAAATGTACAGACTCCTGTAAATCTTAATCTGAACTTTGACTCATTGGGTCTTTCAAAAGATCTGGCTTTTTTATCTTCTCCGGAATTTATAAACGGTATTGTTGATGTTGAAGGTTTAAGTAAAATAATCAGCGAGACTGTAGGATCAAAAGAGTTTACTGCTAATCTGCAGAAGTTAACAGATAAAGCCATAAAGGACTCTGATTATTACGATTCTCCTGAATTCAAAGCACATATTAAGAAAATAGAAAAGGATGCTGCTAAAATAGAGGCTTATTATAATTCCCGTAAGTTTAAATCAAATATTAAGAAAATAGAGAAAGATGCTGCCAAAATGGAAGCAAAATATAATTCCCCTGAATTTAAGGCACATATTAAGAAAATAGAGGATGATGCAGCCAAAATAGAGGCTTATTATAATTCTCCTGAATTCAAAGCAAAGATTGCAAAAATAGAGCGTGAAGCGGAGGAAAGTGCCCGTAAGGCTGAAGATGCAAGGATTAATTCCCCTGAGTTCAAAGCAAAGATTGCAAAAATAGAACGCGAGGCTGAGGAACGTGCCCGTAAAGCAGAAGAGGCGAGAATTAATTCACCTGAGTTCAAAGCAAAGATGGAGAAGATCGAACGTAATGCGGAGGAACAAGGCAGAAAAGAGGCAGAAAAGGCAAGAAAAGCTGCTGAAGCCAGAGCATTAAAAACCAACTAGATCATCAGATTATTATAGTTTCAATATACAAAAGACATTGTTTTATATGTTTATGTTGGCGCGAGGCTTAACGAGAAAGAGGGGAAAAATTCCCCTCTTTTCTTTTATCTTCCAAAGTCATCCTGTACCCGGACAATATCGTCCTCATCAGAAGGGTTGTCAATATCTGTATGTTGCCAGATTTCTGCCAATACACCATATTCGGATAATCCTACCAGACGGTGGCGTTCTCCCTGGCGAAGCTTAATGCTTTCACCTGTTGTAAGTTTTTTAAGTTCCTGCTCATCATCTGTATCACTTGTCACTACACCTACAGTACCTTTGATTACTCTCCAGATTTCTGCACGGCGATGGTGGTATTGCCATGAAAGACGTTTTTCCGGAGCAACGATCAGAATTTTAGGACTTAATTTACCGGAAATCTTAAGATCCTGTACATTCAGACCCTCAAAATATTCATCTGCAAACTGCTGTGCCTGATCTTCATTTATTACAAAAAAACCTCCCCATGGACGGGTCTGATCTTGTTTTTCGATGCCAAATCCTTTATCTGTAAGGATTTTCTCTATTTCACTGAATAATTCGGCTTTATCTACGTATTCCATTTTTATTGATTTACTTAAAAGGGTGAAGTTAGGATTTTTTTTAAAAATATGTATCAACTATTGTTACTTTCAATTCACAAATTAATATCTACCTTTGCGGACGTTTTTAGTAACTCAATTTATGAAAAACAGGTTTTTGGGCTTGGTGATACTACCAGTCCTGGTGAGTTGTTCCGCAGGTCAGGATAAAATTAACACACAGATTAAGATTATTGACAATATTGAATCCCATATCATTATTCCTACACATCAGCTTCTTTGTGAGCGTGTCAGTGATTTGCAGGGAGCGATCCAACGTATTGAAATCGGGAATGATATTTCCCTTTTGCAAGCAAGAGATGCCTGGGTAGAGACCCGTGAATTGTGGGAGCAGGCAGAAGGATATGCTATAGAAGAGAGTAAGATTGTACGCATCCGTCAGCGGATGGATGAAAGTACATATCCTTTATCCCAACAGCAGCCTGACCGGATCAATAAAGGTGAATTTCAGCAGATAGAATATATATTATGGGGTGCAGACGGGATGCGTATGGCTGCTGATCTGACAGAGACTGATCTGGCATCTTTACTTACTATTTCTGATAGTATGGTTGCGCAAACGAATCAATTGCTTGCGTTTGCAAAAGAAACAGCATGGACAAAGGCAAAGTTAAAAGCTAAAAATGAAGAACAACGTTCTCAAATCTGTCAGCAGCGTATGAAAGACTATGTAGGTGGTATGATAGGAGTGACACAGCAAATTTTAGATACTAAGATTACAGAACCTGATGCGCCGATATCCGCTGTTCAGATAGAAGAGCCCTATAGTGATAATACTAAATCTGATATCCTGAATAATATTATTGCTATCGAAAATCTGTATACAGGCAGATTGGATCTGCATAAAGGCGCTGGAATAGCGGCTGTTGTAGATCGTCAGGATAAAGTTCTGGATGAAACTTTACGTAAGTCCATAGAAGATTCCAAAAAAGCTATCAATGCATTGCCCGAATCCTACACTATGGCTCTGTCCAATGACAGAGATGCGGTACTGGTGGCTAAGGTAAAGCTGCAAACCCTTCAGGAATTGCTTAAAGACCGTTTATTGCCATTGGTCTCTCAGATCTGAGATAGACAGTTTTTATTTGTTATTTTTGTAAAAGATACCTTGTCATATGGTATCTTTTATTTTTTATGATTATTCCGATTATTTTTTCTCATGAGTGAATTACCTTTAGATAAACAAAATACAGCCTTTATGCAGGCCGTAGCTTTCGTCAATCAAACGAACCAAAATCTTTTCCTGACAGGAAAGGCTGGTACGGGAAAGACGACATTTCTACGGTATATCAACAAGCATTCGTATAAGAAGATGGCTATTACTGCGCCAACGGGAGTTGCGGCGATGAATGCCGGAGGTACGACGCTGCATGCGCTATTCTGGTTACCGTTCGGAGTATTTCTGGAGGATTATGAGATGAACTGGAGTGCAGAGGATAATAATATTTATAATAAAAGCCGTCTGTTCAGTACGATAAAACTTACCAAACAGAGAAGAGCTATTCTGCAGGAGCTGGAGCTGTTGGTGATTGACGAAGTGTCGATGGTGCGTAGTGACACCCTGGATGCCATAGATGTAATATTGAAGTCTGTGAGACGTGATCAGCGTCCTTTTGGTGGCGTGCAGGTACTGTTTATCGGGGACTTATACCAGTTGCCTCCGGTGGTCCGTGATTTTGAATGGTCGGTTTTGAGAGGTACGTATTCCAGTCCGTTCTTTTTTGATGCCAAAGTAATGCGTGAATATCCGCCTGTTATGCTGGAGCTTAATCATATTTACAGACAAAAGGATGATTCGTTTATTAATTTGCTGAATAATATCCGAAATAATCAGGTGTCCAAAGATGATCTGGAACAACTGAATGTGCATTATAAAGCTGATTTTGAGCCTGCTTCTTCTGATCAATATATTACACTGACTTCTCACAACCGGCTTGCTGATACGATCAATCAGGAGGAATTGGTGCGGCTGCCTGGTAAGATGCTCAATATAAAAGCTGTTATCAAGGATGAATTTCAGCAGGGATCGTATCCTACAGATGAGACACTGACTCTGAAAATAGGTGCGCAGGTCATGTTTATTAAAAATGATACAGGTGATGACCGTAAATATTTCAACGGAAAAATCGGTACTGTCAAAGAAATCAATCTGGATAAACAATACGTGGTGGTTTCATTCCCGGATGGCTCTGATGATGTAATGGTCAAAAGAGAAATATGGGAAAATATACGGTATAATTACGATAAGGGTCAGGACGAGATCAATTCTGAAGTACTGGGTACATTTTCTCAATATCCGTTGCGTCTGGCCTGGGCAATTACGATTCACAAGAGTCAGGGCCTGACATTTGAGAGAGCTATTATTGATGCAGGTACTTCATTTGCTGCGGGACAGGTATACGTTGCACTCAGCAGGCTGACAGGTCTGGAAGGTTTGATACTCAAATCTCCAATTCCTGCACATTCCATTCGTACAGATTTTCAGGTTGTATCGTTTATGCAACGTATGCTTCCGGAGGGAGAACTGCCGGCTGTTCTTGAACAGTGTCAGAAAAATTATCTTGGTCAGATATTACTTAACAGTTTTCGCTGGACTGCATTGATTGATGAGACTGTAGCGTTACAAACTTCTCTGGCCGACCGGAATATAGATGATAAAGCAGGAGCAGAACATTATTTTGTTCAGTTGGTGGCTGATCTGCGAAAACAAGAGAAAGTGGCGCATTCATTTATCAATCAACTCTATACGTTGCTTAGTGATAAGTCCAGTCTGGATTATACGCGTATATGCGAGCGTACAAAATCTGCCGTGCAATGGTTTCAGTCTAAAATTGATGATGAATTAATTAAACCCACGTTTGCACATATCAATGCCTGGAAAATCAAGAAAAGGACAAAGAAGTATATTGATGAACTGAGCAGTCTGCATCTTGATTATAAACGTAAACTTGATCAGCTGTTACATTGTCTTACGATTGCGGAGACGCTCATGAGTGACGGAAATAT
This sequence comes from Sphingobacterium spiritivorum, assembly GCF_016725325.1. Lineage (NCBI taxonomy): Bacteria > Pseudomonadati > Bacteroidota > Sphingobacteriia > Sphingobacteriales > Sphingobacteriaceae > Sphingobacterium > Sphingobacterium spiritivorum. The sequence continues at coordinate 792,749 of NZ_CP068083.1, read as the reverse complement.
CGGAGAGGCTGTCACGCAGATGGAGAAATTTGAAAAATCCAAAGATGACCAGGTTAAGACGGCTACAGAAGACACAGAAACAAAAGACCTGACCAAATTAGATACAAAACAGATCACATTGGAAATGTATCAGGACGGACATTCTATAGAAGAGATAGCTCAGAAAAGAGGTATGGTTGCCGGAACAATATATGGTCATCTGATTCATTTTATAGGGGAGGGCGTCGAGGCACATGAGCTTATCGAACAGGATAAACTGGATTTAATCATTGAAGTAATCCGTAAACATCCGGATGCTTCAGCTTCCGAACTAAAGAGTATTTTAGGCCCTTCAATAGATTATCCTGATATCCGTATCGGACAAAAAGTGTTAAGTGTAGATTAAACAAAAATTATCACTTATATTTGCCGGGTAATATGACGGAATCTGAGGCATATTCCTGATCTAACACGTAATTATGGAAAAGAAAAGTGGTCCCAGCAAATGGATGATGTTTATTGCTATGCCTTCTCAGATGGGGATCACTGTTTACCTGTTTTACATGTTGGGTACCTGGCTGGACAAAAAATACGGTTGGGAGAATGAGGTAGCTATGAAGGTGTCCACATTTATAGGTGTAATTGTATCCATCTATTATTTTATAAAACAAGCAAATCGATTGAGTAAGAATGACTAAAAATATACGCTATTTTATACTGCTACTGATAGTTGGGTTTGTGTTGTATGGATTGCATTATGCCGTATTAAAAGGGTTGGATCTGCAGGATGTATGGCAGCAGACGGATTATAAGCTGTGGGGATTTTATCTTGTCGGTGGAATTTCTTCTTTGATCATGTTAATTGTTGTTATTATTATCCATAATATGATGCCCAATAGCGTAGGGTTTGTGTTTTTGGGATTACTTACCCTTAAGATGATTGTTTCATTTCTATATGTGAATAAAGGCTTAAATCAGCAGCCCGAAAACTTTATCGAATATAATTTTTTGGCTGTGTTTTTTCTTTTTATCGTGTATGATGTATTCATGGCGTATAAAGTTATGAATCAAGAGAATAAACAGTAATTTATATAAATAAAAAAAAGTTTCATTTAATCGCAAAAGATGATAAATAAAATCGTATTTTTGCGCAAAAATTAACGAGAAAACATGGAGAGTCTAAGGAGAACGCTTCTTATTTTTACAGCAGTATTATTCACATTCAACCCTTTCCTGGCGGGAGCTAGTGAAGGAGGAGATGAGCCAAAGTCGCAATCTGAAGAGATCAAAGAATACAGTGAGCACCATTTACAGGATGATTATTATTTTTCTTTGTTTACAGATAAAAAAGCGGATAAGGTATATGGTTTTCCACTTCCGGTTATCCTAATCGATAACGGATTAAAAGTTTTCTCTTCCGCTGCATTTGATCACGGTCATGCAGTAGTTGAAAAAGATGGTCAGTATTATAAACTTTTTCACAACAAGATCTACAAGACAGACGCTGCAGGAACATTGACGATGGATGAAAAACATCATCCGACCAATGCTAAACCTTTAGACTTTTCAATTACGAAAAATGTCGTAGGTCTGTTGTTAGCAACACTTCTGTTGTTCTGGGGATTTTTGAGTCTGGCTAAAACATACAAAAAAGGAGCAAATACACTTCCAAAAGGAGTAGGACGTGTGTTGGAGCCACTAGTATTATATGTACGTGATGAAATGGCTATGCCTAATATCGGTGCACGCTACAAAGAGTTTATGCCTTACCTGTTATCTGTGTTCTTCCTGATTTTTCTGTTGAACTTGTTGGGATTGACACCATTAGGTTTTAATGTGACGGGTAACATTACAGTAACATTATGTCTGGCCTTATTTACCTTCTTTATCATTCTTTTCAAAGCAAATAAAAACTACTGGAAGCATATTTTCTGGATGCCGGGTGTACCAGTTCCGTTTAAAATAGTTTTGGCACCTATCGAGTTACTGGGTATGTTTACCAAGCCATTCTCTCTGATGCTGCGTTTATTTGCAAATATTACTGCAGGACACTCTGTTGTAATGGGGTTGATTGCAATTGTTTATTTGTTTCAAACCCAACTGACGGTAGGAGGTAGTATTGGTGTCTCTATGTTACTGACACTTATTCTAATGCTTTTGGAGTTATTAGTCGCATTCCTTCAGGCATTTATTTTTACCATGTTGTCTTCACTGTTCATAGGTATGGCAGTAGAGGAACACCATGACCATCATTAATCAGAATTTTTTTTAAATTTTTATATAATTAAATTGTTATGATTCCAAATTTAGTAGGTGCAGGTTTAATCGTTATCGGTGCAGGTCTAGGACTAGGTAAAATCGGTGGTTCCGCAATGGAAGCTATCGCTCGTCAGCCAGAAGCAGCATCAAAAATTCAAACTGCAATGATCATCATTGGTGCCCTAGTAGAAGGTTTAGCATTCGGTGCTTTAATCTTAGGTAGATAATCCAATGTTACAGTACAAGCACCATTTGCAACGGTTGGTTGCAAGCGGTGCTTCTTCAGGTAAAAAAAGAAAAAATTAAAAAGAAATAATATTTTATAATATATACAAATGGAAGCATTAATTAATCAGTTTTCGTATGGTCTGTTTTTTTGGCAACTGATCATATTATTAATAGTAATCTTTATCTTAGGTAAATTTGCTTGGAAACCTATTGTTAATGCTCTGGATGAGCGTGAGACAGGTATTTCTAACGCATTAGCAGCTGCTGAGAAGGCAAAACTGGAAATGACTCGTTTGACAAATGAAAACGAGCAGTTATTGAAAGAAGCGCGTGCTGAGCGTGATCTGATTCTGAAAGAAGCAAAAGAACTTAAAGAAAAGATCGTTATTGAAGCCAGAGATCAGGCACATGCGGAAGGTAAGAGATTAATCGCACAAGCTAAACAGGAAATCGATACGCAAAAAACTAAAGCTCTGGCTGAAGTGAAAGCACAGGTTTCTGAACTGTCTATTGAGATCGCTCGCAAAGTGTTAAGCAAAGAATTTGAAGACCAGGGTAAACAGCAGGCATTAGTTGCTGATTTGCTTAAGGATGTTAAATTGAACTAATCATTCATTCAGGTTTTCAAATTATAATTTATAACTATGTCAGTATTTAAAGTAGCATCTAGATATGCAAAGTCGTTGATCGACTTGTCGCAGGAACAGGGTCAACTGGAGGAAGTGAAATCCAATATAGATCAATTTGTATCTGTGTTGAAGGAAAATTCTAGCTTGCGTGCTGTCTTAGCAAATCCGATTATTACCTGGGATAAGAAATATGCCATCCTTGAACAAATCTTTAAGGATAAATTCGGTGCTTCCGTACTGGCATTTTTCAGAATCATGATCTTCAAAGGCCGTGGTGAAATCCTTTATAATACAGCACAGGAATTTTTACGTGAATACAATACAATCAAAGGTATTGTAGAAGCGACTGTTATTTCGGCGGCACCTCTTTCAGCAGAGAATCTGGATGCATTGAAAAAAGTGATTACAGAAGAGCTAAATGCACAGGTCTTGCTGACAAATAAAGTTGATGCTTCCCTTATCGGAGGTTTCATCGTAAAAGTAGGTGATAAGCAGATCGATACCAGTATCGCACGTAAACTGGATGATTTAGAAAGATATTTAACTGCTCAGTCGGTATAACGATTGAACTTGATAATAAAACAAAAATAAAAACCCCTTATAAAAATTACAATGATAGAGGTAAGACCAGATGAAGTTTCGGCAATCTTGAGAGAACAATTGTCAGGCTTTAAATCAGAAGCCGAACTCGAAGAAGTGGGTACAGTCCTTACAATAGGTGACGGTATCGCTCGAATCTACGGCTTAACTAAAGTACAGTCAGGAGAGTTGGTAGAGTTTGATAACGGATTACAAGGTATCGTGATGAACCTGGAAGAAGACAACGTAGGTGTTGTACTTTTGGGCTCTTCGGAAGATGTGAAAGAAGGAGATACTGTAAAACGTACCGATCGTATTGCATCCATTCAGGTGGGTGAAGGACTTTTGGGTCGTGTTGTAAATACGTTAGGTCAGCCTATTGATGGTAAGGGACCTGTTGTAGGTGAGACATACGAAATGCCTATCGAGCGTAAAGCTCCGGGTGTTATCTACCGTCAGCCCGTAACGGAGCCATTACAGACAGGTATCAAAGCTATTGATGCGATGATTCCTATTGGTCGTGGTCAGCGTGAGTTGGTTATCGGTGACCGTCAGACAGGTAAAACTGCTGTATGTATCGATACCATCCTTAACCAAAAAGAATTTTACGATGCAGGTCAGCCTGTATTTTGTATCTATGTAGCTGTAGGTCAGAAAAACTCCACTGTAGCGAACATCGTTCGTGTACTGGAAGAAAGAGGCGCTATGGCTTATACTGTTATTGTCAATGCTTCTGCGGCAGACCCTGCTCCAATGCAGTTCTACGCACCAATGGCCGGAGCTGCGATCGGAGAGTTTTTCCGTGATACAGGTCGTCCAGCATTGATCGTATATGATGATTTATCTAAACAAGCGGTAGCTTACCGTGAAGTATCTTTATTACTTCGTCGTCCACCGGGCCGTGAGGCTTACCCTGGAGACGTTTTCTATCTTCACTCCCGTTTGTTAGAGCGTGCTGCAAAAATCAACTCTTCGGATGAGATCGCTCGCAATATGAATGACCTTCCGGCTTCTATCAAGCATTTGGTAAAAGGTGGTGGTTCACTGACAGCTCTTCCTATTATCGAGACTCAGGCAGGTGACGTATCCGCATATATCCCTACCAACGTAATCTCGATCACCGATGGACAGATCTTCCTGGAGTCTAACTTATTCAATGCTGGTATCCGTCCGGCTATCAACGTAGGTATCTCGGTATCACGTGTTGGTGGTAACGCACAGATTAAATCCATGAAAAAAGTTTCGGGTACTCTAAAGTTAGATCAGGCTCAATACCGCGAGCTGGAGGCTTTTGCTAAATTCGGTTCGGACTTAGATGCAGCTACTAAAGCAGTAATTGATAAAGGTGTACGTAACGTTGAAATTTTGAAACAAGGTCAATTCTCTCCAGTACCTGTTGAAAAACAAGTAGCGATTATCTATGCTGGTACAAAAGGTCTTTTCCGTAGCGTCCCTGTAAATAAGGTTCGTGCTTTTGAAGAAGATTACTTGACTCAATTGGAACAACGTCATCCGGAAGTATTAGCAGCTTTGAAAGCTGGTAAATTCTCAGATGAATTGACTGATGTGTTAGAAAAAGTTGCTAAAGAATTAGCATCACAATATTAATAAGATATGAGTAACGAGTATTGAGTATAGAGCCTTATACTCAATACGCAATACTCAGTACTCAAATCTCAATTATAGTATGGCAAATTTAAAAGAAGTAAGAAACCGTATTACGTCGGTATCATCGACGCAGCAGATCACAAAGGCCATGAAAATGGTGTCAGCCGCTAAATTAAAGCGTGCTACCAACGCTATTGTGCAGCTACGTCCATATGCTACCAAACTAAGAGATATTCTGGCAGATGTATCTGCGAGTGTAGAGGGAAATGATTCTCCTTTTACAAAAGATCGGGAGCCGAATAAAGTGCTTTTGATTGTCGTATCATCTAACAGAGGACTTGCAGGTGCTTTCAATGCGAATGTGATTAAAGCAACTAATAATCTTGTTGCTTCGAAATATGCTGAACAGCTGAGAAAAGGTAATGTAAGTATTATCGCTATCGGTAAAAAAGGAAATGACTTTTACGCTAAGCGTGATGCTTATCATGTGATTGCTAATCACAGTGATCTGTTCGCTGACTTAAACTTTGAAAATACCTCAAAGATCACTGAGTTTGTAATGGAGCAATTCAAATTGGGAAACTTTGATCGTGTAGAAGTAATATACAATCAGTTTCGTAATGCTGCAGTACAAGTACTTACTGCAGAGCAGATTCTACCTTTGTTACCAAGTGAAGACAGTAAACCTGAAGATAAACAACCGAAAGAAGTCGATTACATTATCGAACCTTCTAAGGAAAAGATTATTGAGGAACTGATCCCTAAAGCGATCAAGACTCAGCTTTATAAAGCGATTCTGGATTCCCATGCTTCTGAACACGGAGCACGTATGACAGCTATGGATAAAGCAACAGAAAATGCCGGAGATCTTTTGAAAGCATTGAAATTGTCTTACAACCAGGCACGCCAGGCTGCTATTACAACAGAGCTTACAGAGATCGTTTCAGGTGCTGCTGCACTATCTAACGGATAAACGTAATTTTTATATAAGGAAAAAGGGGAAATCGATAGATTTCCCCTTTTTGTTTTACTAAAGATAGTCTCGTTCAGGTCTTACCATCTGATCAATGCAGATCCCCAGGTAAATCCCGCTCCGAATGCAGCAAGGCAAACCAGATCCCCTTCTTTGATCTTTCCCTCTTCCCAGGCTTCACACAAAGCAATAGGGACGGAAGCGGCAGTCGTATTTCCATATTTTTGAATATTATTAAATACCTGGTCATCTCTAAGTCCAAGTGTTTTCTGTACATATTGAGAAATTCTCAGATTCGCCTGATGAGGTATGAGCATATCAATGTCAGTAGAAGTAAGGTTGTTTTTTGCGAGTGCTTCTCCAATAACTTCGGGGAATTTGACCACTGCTTTTTTGAATACAGCCTGTCCGTCCATATATGCGGAAGTTGATCCGTCTTCCAGCATTTCTTTTGTCATATAGAGTCCGCCGAGTTCCTGATCCGGCCATTGCGGAGGGTTCTCCAGCCAGATGCCCGCAGAAGCTCCGGGATAATACATCGCCAGTTTCTCTGCATCTGCTCCGTCAGAGTGAAGATGAGTGCTGAGAATACCTTTTCCGGCTTCCTGTGTAGGCTGTAGTACTACAGCTCCTGCACCGTCTCCAAAGATAACAGATACCGAACGGCTTCTCGTCGCAAAATCCATAGCAAAGGACTGTTTCTCAGAGCCGACAACGAGAATATTTTTGTACATGCCGGTTTTGATAAACTGATCTGCTACTGATATGGCATAGATGAAACCCGAACACTGATTTCGAATATCAAGTGCGCCTATTTCTTTCATGCCCATTTCGCGTTGCAGCAGCACGCCACATCCCGGAAAGTAATAATCAGGAGACAAGGTCGCAAAAATCACAAAATCAATTTCCTCAGCAGTTGTATTTGCCCGCTCAATAGCGATTTTAGAAGCTTCTATAGCCATCGTGGTTGTAGTTTCCCCCAACCGGTCAGCATAACGACGTTCCTTGATTCCGGTACGTTCCTGGATCCACTCATCACTGGTATCCATAAAACGGGTGAGATCGTTATTGGTATATACATTTTTTGGGACGTAATAGCCTATCCCGGCAATTTTGGATTGAAACATATTTCTTTATCTTACAATTTTAAGAACTTCAAAATTACACAATTTTTGAAAATTACTTACTTTTGTATCATGAGTGTACAGACACAAGAGGAAACCTATTCATTAGAGGAGATTTTAGCAGCAGCGAAAAGCTCTAACAGACTTATTCTGTGGAATGATGAAACCAATACTTTTGACCATGTGATTGAATGTTTGATGAAACATCTTCAATATACCGAAAAACAGGCTGAACAGATCGCCTGGAAGGTACATACTGAAGGTAAATGTGCTATTCTGGAAGGATCATTTACAGAAATGGAAGTGTACAGAAAAATCCTAAAATCAGAAGGACTTACGGTTTCTGTTGAATAAACTTTGCCTGTACCGGTGACTGCGAATCCTTCGTAATAATGCGGTTACGAATAAGCGATTGCAAGTAAAAAGAAGCATTTTTGCTTTTCCATTTGTAATCATATACAGCATGTCACCGAAAATTTTACTTTATTTTGTATTTACGCTACTACCCATTTTATCATTTGGACAAAATGTTCAGATCAAAGCCATCGTTGTTGATGAAAAGTCAAACGAACCTATTTTAGGTGCCAGTGCTGCGCTTCTGAAACAATCTTCTCAGGCATATGTAAAAGGACAGCAGTCTGATATTAAAGGTCAACTTCTTTTTCAGGATGTAGATGCGGGTGTGTATACGCTCCGTATTTCTTATATGGGATATACCAACCTTATCCAGGAAAATATCGTCGTACAGGCAAATAAAAATGTAGATCTCGGCACCTTGTCAATGCTGGAAGACGGAAAGATGCTGGGAGAAGTACTGGTTGAGGGAAAAGTTCCGGCTATGGAAATCGGTATAGACCGTAAAGTCTTTAATGTAGGCCAAAGTCTCGTCAGCGTTGGTGGTACAGCTACAGATCTGCTGGCTAATGTACCGACACTGCAGGTTGATATGGATGGTACAGTGAGTTTACGCGGATCCAGCAGTGTACGTATTCTGATTGACGGGAAGGAATCGGCAATGGCAGGAAGCGATATTACAAGCCTGTTGCAATCTCTGCCTGCTAATGCGATCGAAAAAGTAGAGGTCATCACGAATCCATCTTCAAAATACGATGCCGAAGGTCAATCGGGGATCATCAATATTGTTTTGAAAAAGAATGTCAGAACCGGACTCAACGGTACTGTAAATGCTTCTGCGGGTTCCTATAATAACTATATGGCAGGAGCAAGTCTCAATTATAAAGATGAAAAATTCAATTATAGCGGAAGTTATAACTTCAATCGCCGTAATATGGTAGGAGGAGGCCTTACCAATAATACTTATCTCAATAATAATAGCCAGATTAATAATACAGAAGATTCTGAAAGAAAAGGAATCAATAATATGGTAAAATTAGGCGTGGAATATTCACCAAATGCAAAAACTACCATCGGAATTTCCGGAAATCTGAGTATTCGGGATAATGATCGTCGTAATGATTTGAATTATAATTATTTCAATCACCCCGAATTATCCGGTACAAGCTTTAGAGGATCGCGTCAGAAAGAAGATGATCTTGGGTATGATCTGAATCTGGATTTTAGCAGAAAATTTGCAAGAGAAGGAGAGGAACTGACTGCGAATTTTATGTATGGGAGAGATACGGAAGACGGAACAAATGATTTCAATCAGACTTATTCATCAGGACTTCCAGCCACAAGCAGATTGAATAAAACTTCTGAAGACGGGAAAAATATGAATATTCAGGTCGATTATACACTTCCCTTTTCAAAAGACAGTAAATTAGAAACTGGATATAAATCTATTATTCGAAAATCAGCTGACACACAGTTTTCCGATACGCTGGACAACGTGTCCGGTAATTATTTCCCGGATTATGATATCAGTAATGATTTTGATCTGACTAATTCTGTCCATGCCTTGTACGTAAATTATCAGAACAAACTGACGGATAAGATTTCATATCAGATCGGATTACGCGGAGAACAAACGTACCTGACTTCTACTTACTTCAAGAAAGATCCTTCATTACCGGCAAATGAGATAGAAACAGTTGCTAAACAGGACTATTTCAGATTGTATCCTACAGCGTTTCTTACTTATGCTTTAGGAGAGAAAGGAGATAAGATTCAATTTAGTTATTCGAGACGTGTACAACGTCCGCGCGGCTGGCAGGTGAATCCATTTGAGGATGTTTCCGATGATATGAATCGTCGTCAGGGAAATCCTAACTTATTGCCGGAAGATATCCATTCTTTTGAAATGAGTTATGCTAAATTCTATGATAAATGGAATATTCTGGCTACCGGATATTACCGTCGTATGAAAGATGTAATGCAGCCGTATATTTATGAGGTGGATACACTCTCCAGTGTGACCAGAAGCCGCTGGGAAAATCTGACGAATTCCAGTGTAGCTGGTTTGGAGCTTATTTCTAAAGTGAACGCAACCAGTTGGCTGGACTTTACAGTTAACGGGAATATGTTTTATAACCGCATTGATGGTAACGCTGACTTTGGGATTAAAGAGAGTGATGGAATCAACTGGAATGCCAACCTGACCTCTAATGTGAAGATACTTCCTTCCTTATCCGGTCAGCTTCGCGCAGATTACAATGCCCCAAGATTACTTGCACAAGGTAAAACAAAAGCTATGACAGGAATAGATGTAGGTCTGAAGCAGGAGGTGTTAAACAAAAAGGGAAGTATTATGTTTAATGTAAGGGACTTATTAAACACCCGTAAATTCGGAGGATATATCAATACAGCTCAGGTTAATTCATCATTTGAACGCCGTTGGATGAAACGCATGTTTATGCTTTCTTTCTCATACAGATTCGGAGCACAGGATTTCGGAAAGAAAAAGCGTCCTGAGAATTCTATAGATATGGAGGGGGGTGAGCAGTTCTAGAAATGATGATAAAATGAATTAGCAATATCGTAGTATTCGATTTTTTTTATTAAATTTAATGATCAGTTTGAATCGATTATAAAAAAACAATACCATGAAATCAACATTTAATTACCTGTATGCAGGAATGGCTGCACTAACTTTGTCGTTAGGCTCCGGAGCATTTCAGCAGGTTCAGGCGCAAACAAAAAAAGCAGTGGCAACTTCTTATAAGCTGTTAGATCTTCCAAAGGTAGATATCAAAAAATTCCCTAAAAACAGTAAGGGTGCATACATTATTTTTGACGGTAAATCGTTAGAAGGATGGAGAGGATATAATAAGGATCATGTGCCTACAAAATGGGGTGTTGAAGATGGTACGATCAAATTTACAGCTAAACCGATAGGTAGTACGCCGGGAGAAGGCGGTGATTTGATTTTTGCACATGATTTCAAAAATTTTGAACTGGAATTTGAATGGAAAATTTCAGAAGCCGGAAATTCGGGAACATTTTTCCTGGCTAAAGAAATAGAAGGACAACCTATTTATATTTCAAGTCCTGAGTATCAGTTGCTGGATAATGAAAACCATCCTGATGCAAAAATGGGGGTTGATGGTAATCGTAAATCAGGTTCACTGTATGATATGATCCCGGCAAAACCACAGAATGGCAAACCTGCAGGTCAGTGGAATTTAGCGAAGATTGTAGTAAATAATGGTAAAGTAACCCATTATCAGAACGGTGAAAAAGTAGTGGAATATACGCTATGGACTCCTGAATGGATAGCGATGCTGGAAGCGAGTAAATTTAGCAGTGAAAAATGGCCTCTGGCATTTGAATTACTTAGTAAGGTTGGTGGCAAGACCAAATCCGGTGTGATTGGTTTCCAGGATCACGGTAATGATGTATGGCTTAAGAATGTAACGGTAAAAGTGTTGTAGATTTTAATCTGCTCTATAAAACAAAAAAGCAACGTATCACTACGTTGCTTTTTTGTTTCGATAAAGAGATAGTATTAAAACATATGTTTCAATTCGCTGAGGTCAGTAATGGCATGCGACACATCATTTGGTAACTGCATACGATTCGGATTGAAGTAAATGGCATCCATTCCCACATTTTGAGCTCCTCTGACATCTGCATCCAGATTGTCTCCGATCATCACGGCATGATCAGCAGAAGTGCCTGTAGTTTGCATAGCATGGTGAAAGATAAGAGGATCCGGTTTGTTTACTCCAACCAGTTCAGAAATAAAAATATGCTGAAAATATTGTTTCAGATCACTTGTTCCAAGTTTTACTTCACAGGCTTCTTTAAATCCGTTTGAGATCAGATGAAGATTATACCGCTCTTTCAGATAAGCAAGTGTTTCATGTGCATGTGGGAATAAATTAGTTTTCTGCGGACAGATAAACAAATATTCTTCTTCGAAATCTTTTGGAAACAAAGAAGGATCTACGCCCAGATCTGTAAATGTATTTTCAAACCTTGCTTTTCTCAGCGTCGGTTTATCGATTTTTCCATGATGATACAGATTCCATAAACGATGATTATTAGATGTGTAGGTCGAAATAAACAGATCTGCACTGCTATGATTGAACAGTTTATCAAAGTCATATTTAAAAAACAGCTCGTCTAATGTCTCTTCCGCATTCTTATCAAAATCCCAGATGGTGTGATCGAGGTCGAAAAATATATCTTTTTTATGATGGAACATATGTAAACCAAAATTAGAAATTAAAAATCAAAGTATGTGTTTTTACTGTGAGCGAATATCTGTATTATTTATCCCCTAAAAACGGGTATAATAATCCGCACTAAACACCGGTTACGGCAAAGGTGGTAAATGTTTTTCCTATTATTGTCATAATGCAGTAGATACTTTATAATACCTGATCTATTACCTATTTTTGTCCTTCATTGTTCAGTTTCTGTATGAGAAAGACACTTTTTCTGTTTTATTTTTTAGTGTTTTATGCAATCTCCCAACTTATCTGGTGGGGTATTATGTTAGTGAAATACGAACCTCAGCGTAAATCTATGATTATCGGGGAGGGGATGTTTTTCTTGCTGATATTTCTATGGGGAGTATTACGGTTGAAGAACAATTTTAAAAGAGAGCACAAAATACATCAGCAGCAACAGAACTTCTTACTGGCCATCACACATGAATTAAAATCTCCGCTGGCATCTGTCAAACTGTACATTCAGACTATTCTGAAAAGAGATCTGGATAAGGAACAACAACAGATGTTTTTGCAAAATTCACTTAAGGATATTGAGCGCCTGGATGACCTTGTGGAAAATGTATTACTGACAACTAAACTTGAAAACAGAAGTTATAATCTGCCTAAAGAAGAGTTTAATCTGACAGAGATGGTTGAATCTATTGTTGACCGTCTGCAGAAGAATTCCTGCAGATCTCAGATTATCAAACCTGATCTTGACGCAGATGTGCGGATAGTAGCGGATAAATTTGCGATTACAAATGTCGTGACCAATCTGATTGAAAATGCAATCAAATATTCTCCGCCATGTGCAAGTGTATTTGTACGGTTGAAAAGAGAGTCAGGCAAATTGATATTTTCGGTAACAGATCATGGTATCGGTATTCCGGATGAAGAAAAAAAGAATATATTTAATAAATTTTATCGTGTAGGGAATGAATCTACACGAAAAACCAAAGGCACGGGTTTGGGGTTATATATAGTGAAAACGGTTTTGCAAAAACACAATGCCAGTATTAAAGTAAAAGATAACACTCCTTCAGGGAGTATTTTTGAAGTAACATTTGACAACTATGCAGGCTAAACAACGCATACTTTTAGTAGAAGATGAAGAACATCTGCTGGAAGCAATCAAATTAAACCTCGAGCTAGAGGGATATCGTGTAACTACCGCTACAGACGGTAAGAAAGCACTGAAAGTTTTTAAAGAAGAGCGTTTCAACCTTATTATTCTGGATGTCATGATCCCTGAGATCGATGGCTTCCAGGTGGCTGAAACTATTCGTCTGCAAAACAGTGAAGTTCCTATTATGTTTCTGACAGCCAAAAACAGTAGTGAAGACCGCATCACTGGACTTAAAAAGGGAGCAGATGATTATCTGGTTAAACCTTTCAATCTGGAAGAACTTATTCTACGTGTAGGAAATCTGGTTCGCAGAGGAATGAAAGGGGATGATCTGAAAGAACTTAATTCCTATACAATCGGTGATAAAACCATTTATTTTAATTCCTATGAGTTGCACCATGCAGATGGTACCATTACCTCATTGACGAAGAAAGAAACTATGCTGTTGAAATTACTGATAGAGCGCAGAAATGAAGCCGTATCACGTGAACAGATTCTGGAAACGGTATGGAATTATGATGTTTACCCTTCTACGCGTACCATTGACAATTTTATTCTGACATTCCGTAAATATTTTGAACCGGATCAGAAACACCCTATTTATTTTCATTCCATCCGTGGTGTTGGATATAAATTTACAGACAATCCATAATATCCAATGACAAAAAAGGCTAGATATATAGTCATTGCCATTGCTGTATGCTTTCTTCTCTATGCCATCTACGCCCGGCACTATTATGCTTGTGTCTATATCGTGGGTGGTATAGGCTATTTAGTGTGGAGCCAGTATAGAGAAGGATCTGTATTTATGGCAACACAGGCTTTTCATAAGCAGGATTATGAAAAAACAAAACAACTGCTTTCAGAAGTAACGAATCCTGATGCATTACGCAAAGGAAGGCGTAATTTTTATGAATTCATGATGGGAAATATTGCCCTCAAAGAAGACCGTATTGACGAAGCAGAATATCATTTTCAGCTTGCATCACGCTTACCCTGGAAACGCGAACATGAAAAGGGAATGGTGCTGATCAATCTTGCCAATATCAACCTCAGAAAACAAGCTTACGACAGAGTGAAAGCTTACCTGGATGTGGCAAATAAATTGAAGCTGACAGAGCGTCAGAAATCAATTGTTGAGAAAATAGAAAACGAATTATCAAAACATTTATAGTGAATAAAACCTTACAAAACGATTTATTTATCAGAGCTGCTTTTGGACAACAAACCGAACGTCCGCCAGTCTGGATGATGCGTCAGGCAGGACGTTATATGCCTGAATATTGGGAAATCAAGAATAAATATACTTTTCTTGAAATGTGCAAAACTCCTGAAATAGCTGCCGATGTAACCATGTTGCCGGTAGACCTTCTGGATATTGATGCTGCTATTTTATTTTCAGATATTCTGGTGACTCCGGAAGCAATGGGAGGAGATTTATCTTTTGAGCAGGGAGTAGGGCCTCGTTTTTCCAATCCGGTGAGAAGTTGGGAAGATGCAGAAAAACTGAATGCACAAAGTGTAGACAGATTACAGTATGTAGCAGACGCGATCAAAGTGATTCAGCAGCGATTGAATGCAAGTATTCCGCTGATAGGCTTTGCCGGTGCTCCTTTCACGATCTTAAGTTATCTGGTAGAAGGTAAGTCGTCAAGAGATTTTAAGCTCACTAAAACACTATTGAATAATGATCCTAAACTGGCTCATTACATCTTACAAAAGATCACGGATCTTACCGTTGATTATCTGAATATGCAGATTGCTGCAGGAGTGAATGCTGTACAGTTATTCGACAGCTGGGCAATGGCATTAACCTGGAATGATTATATTGAATTTGGTCATGCTTATACACAACAGATTATTTCCCGAATCAACAGGGCAGGTATTCCTGTTATATCCTTTGCACGTGGAAGCTCAGTCTTCTATCCAATAATGAGTGAAGCAAAACCGGATGTTATCTCATTGGACTGGAATGCTGATATTCTGAATGTAAAAAATAACCTGCCGAAAGATATTGCAGTTCAGGGAAATTTTGATCCGATTATCCTGTATGCAGATAAAGCTGTGATCAGGAAAAAGATTCATGAACTGTTCGAACGTATGAGAGGACAGGATGGCTTCTTGTTCAATCTGGGACATGGCATTATGCCGGATATGTCTTTTGATCATGTCAAATATGCTGTGGACGTAATTAAAGAATTCAGATACTAATATATAAGTTCAGTATCCTTAAGGGACTGTCTGCACATTTTCAGTTGTAACTGCTACACGGAATTTACTCCGCAATCAGTATGATGATACCTGTTCAGACAGTTTCTTTATATCTTTGTTCAAAATAGAATATTCACCCCATGGTTTATTTATACGCTAAAGCGATTCATATTATTTTTGTCGTATGTTGGATGGCAGGATTGTTTTATATCGTCCGGTTATTTATCTATCATATAGAAGCCAAGCGTAAATCTGAAGAGGAATATACCATATTGCATAAGCAGTTTGTGATTATGGAATCGAAGTTGTGGTGGATTATTACTACACCAGCCATGTACCTGACCATTGCTGCTGGTACGCTTATGCTGTTTCTGAGTCCCTCCTGGTTGCAGATGGGATGGATGCATGTCAAGCTATTGTTTGTAGCGGGACTCATTATTTACCATTTTATATGTCAAAGGATTATGCGTCAGTTAGCTGCAGAAACCTGTACATGGTCTTCTACCAATCTGCGCTTATGGAATGAACTGGCAACCCTTTTTCTGTTTGCTATTGTATTTACTATCGTCTTAAAGTCTGCTATCAACTGGATTTTTGGAGTAGTAGGACTGGTGGGATTGTCTGTTGTCCTGATGATGGCTGTCAAACTTTACAAGAAATATAGAAAATCCTAAAACCTCTTAATCCTTTCTCTTACAAAGTAGTCATAGAATTAAACTAATACCCTACTATATGATTATTCGTAAACTCTTTTTTAGCCTTATTGCATTTCTCAGCCTGACAAGTGCTTTTGCTCAGACGCCAAATTCTTCCAATGGTGTATTCAGCGTTTTTTCAGAGCGGGAGCCCTTCATTTTATATCTTAACAACGTACGTTACAATGATCAGTTTAGTACTGCAGTACGTATTGAACGATTAGAAAAGAGAAATTATGATGTACGTCTGGAATTCAAAAACAGAAGACTGGCGAGTATTGTTTCCTACAATTTCAGACCTACAGATGAAGACGGGTATTTTATGGATAAAATGTATCTGGTTCGTTATTCCAGAGTCGGAAGACCGGAGTTAAGGTTGTTTGCCATGTTTCCTGTAGAATTCAGGATGCCGGACCAGCGTAGTTTTGATACCTATGATTTTGGTTATCCTAATGATCCTGTTTTTATTGATCCAGGAGAAGAAGAATATAGCCAAAGAGTCATGACAGCCGAAGAGTTAAAAGATGCAATACGAGTTGTCAATCGACAAGGGTTTGATAGTGACAAAGCCAAAGTAGCCTCTATGATCGCACAGAAAAACAGTATGACCGTAAAGCAGATTGGTCAGATACTGGATTTATTTTCGTTTGATGATGGTAAGCTGACATTTGCCCGGGCAGCGTACGCTACCTGTTATGACCGTAGAAATTACCATACCTTACTGGAAAAACTTGTCTTTTCAGATAGCAAAGAAAAGCTAATGTCGTTTATCAATTCTGCTAAATAAGCTGAGTATTTATGTTTTGGCGTTTATTAAACGCCAAAACATAAATATTTGATTTCCATATACTCATCCAGTCCGTATCTGGAACCTTCGCGACCTACACCGGATTCTTTGACTCCGCCAAAGGGAGCGGCAGCATTGGATATCAATCCGACATTAATACCCACCATACCTGCCTCCAATCTTTCTGCAACACGTAAACAGCGATTCAACTGCTGGCTGTAAAAATAAGAGGCCAACCCGAATTCTGTATCATTAGCCAATGCAATAACTTCTTCTTCTGTCGTAAACCTGAAAAGTGCACATACCGGTCCAAATGTTTCTTCATGTGCAATCAATGCATCTGTAGGGACATGAGTCAGGACGGTAGGTTCAAAGAATAATCCGTCTATATACTTTCCTCCGGCAGCAATTTTAGCTCCTCGTTTTGTCGCATCAGCAACATGTTGCTGCACTTTTTCAAGTCCTTTTGCATTGATTAACGGACCGACCTGAACTCCTTTGTCCAATCCGTTTCCTACCTTTAGATCTTTTACAGCCTTCGTTAGTTTTTTTGAAAAGGCATCATACACGCTGTCCTGAATGTAAAATCTGTTGACAGATACACAGGTCTGCCCTGAATTTCTAAATTTTGCAGCGATCGCTCCCTGTACGGCAGCATCTATATCTGCGTCCTCAAAAACTATGAAAGGTGCATTACCGCCCAATTCCATAGAAAGTTTTTTGATATTCGAAGCGGATTGTTCCATTAACGTTTTTCCGACTTCTGTAGAGCCTGTGAAGGATAATTTCCTGATACTTTTATGTGTTGCCAGTTCTTTACCTATGCCGGCACTATCTTTACCTGTGATAACATTGATGACACCTTTAGGCACACCGGCTTCTTCCGCCAGCTTTGCAATAGCGATGGCTGTAAAAGGAGTCTGAGAGGCGGGTTTTAATATTACCGTGCAACCTGCAGCCAGCGCAGGGGCTACTTTACGGGTCACCATTGCTAAAGGGAAATTCCAGGGAGTAATGGCTGCTACAACTCCTATTCCCTGTTTTATAGTCATCAGATGCATTCCTTTTTTTGAAGAAGGAATGGTTTCTCCGTATGCCCGTTTGGCTTCTTCAGCAAACCACTCGACAAATGAATTGCCATAATCTACTTCCGTAAGAGATTCCTGTAAAGGTTTTCCGCTTTCCAGGGTCATAATTTCCGCAAGGGCTTTTTTATTTTCCAGGATCAGCTCATACCACTTTCGGATGAGAGCAGAACGTTCGCCTGCAGAAACATCGCGCCAGGATAACCAGGCTTTTTCTGCCGCAACAATAGCTTTCGTACATTCTTTGACCGATAGGTCAGGGAGGGTTTCTATAACTTTTCCTGTTGCAGGATTAATGACATCGAAGGTTTTCGTACCGGAAATGAATTTTCCATTGATATATGCTTTGTTAATCAATAATGAGTTTTTCATCTGTGTATTATTTGTATTATCTGTTTTGCAAAGAAACAAGGTATCAGATAAAATGCTGACGCTCTTCAGCGGTCGGAATCCGGCACTGTTCTCTTTTGCCAAACCATTTGTATCTGTTTCGTGCTATAAAGTCATAACAACTATCCCGGAAAGAAGTTGGCAGTGGCTTGAAAATAAAACAAAGAGACCAGGGGAATCCCAGATCTTTAGCAATATAGAGCACAGCATCACTTTTATTCAAGACTTTGTTTTGTCTGATGTAGAGGATGGAGTTTAACTGATGTCCGGTTTGTTGTTGCACTTGCTGACCAAGAGGGGATTGTAGCGATGAAAAATAAAATTTACGCTGCTTGTCGTGCTTCATAATAAAATTCACCGTGCCATTGCAGACATTACAGATACCATCGAATAAGACGATATTTTTAGTGTGTAGCATCAAAATCAATGTTTTATTAACCTTATAAAAGTACATATAATCACACCTAATAAGGCCATTTTGAAGTCAAAAAGAGAAAAGGAAATTCTCGGTCTCTCGGAATACATCTTTTTTGGCTAGATTTGAAGTATTGGACTATTAAACAGACTATGCAGATATTACTTGTGGAAGATGATGCCCGGATCAGTGATTTTATTGTCAAAGGACTCGAAGAGAACGGATTTAATGTGCAACTGTGCGTGTCTGCAGAAGATGCCCGCGAAGTCGTTTTTGAACATAGCTTTGATATTATCATTATGGATGTAATGCTTCCGGGTATTGATGGAATTCAGCTTACCAAAATGATCCGGTATAAAAAGAACCTTACGCCGATTCTGATGCTAAGTGCATTAAACGAAGCCGAAGACAAAATTGCTGCGCTGGATAGTGGAGCAGATGATTTTCTGGTCAAGCCCTTTCATTTCAAAGAACTTATTTCCCGTATCAATGCATTGACAAGAAGAACGAAATACCAAAAGCAAGAAGTGTTGAGTAACAGTCTTGTCATCCAGAATTTAAAGATTGATCGGGATAAATATGCGGTATATCAGGATGGTGAAAAAATAGAACTTTCTCCAAAGGAATTCAAATTATTGTTATACCTAGCGGAGAATACAGATAAGGTAGTA
Source organism: Sphingobacterium spiritivorum (assembly GCF_016725325.1). NCBI lineage: Bacteria > Pseudomonadati > Bacteroidota > Sphingobacteriia > Sphingobacteriales > Sphingobacteriaceae > Sphingobacterium > Sphingobacterium spiritivorum. The sequence continues at coordinate 773,374 of NZ_CP068083.1, read as the reverse complement.
TCACGTACGATGGTGTTAAATGCGGTATGGGGAATCAATTTTGATAATAATACCAATGTGGTAGATGTATACATCTCCTATCTGCGCAATAAAATAGACGAAAGTAAACATCAGTTTATTCTGACCGTAAAAGGGACAGGATATATGTTTCAGGGATAATATGAATTTAAGAAACAGATTAGCATTTATTACCTCACTGATATTCGGTGTGATCTTCTCTGTGGCAGCTATTCTTATTTACTGGACATTTTATAAATCTTCCGAACGGTCAGTCATCAAAGAACTGGAAAAAACCTGTCTTATTACGGGAATCTATTATCTGGAAAAAGATGAACAGTCGGGAGAAAAACATAATGAATTTAAAATTCAGTTTGAAAACCTGATCCATCGTTCCCGTGTGGCTATTTATGATGCTACAGGTAAAGTGCGGTTCGGAGATCTTATGCAAGACCAGAATATATCTGCAGAAAGATTGAATCAATTGAAAAAAAGTAAAAAGATTTCTTTCCAATCCGCTAATCATTTCTACTATGGTATGTATTACCCGGATAATCAGGGTGATTTCTATGTTTTTGTAAAAGAGCAGAATTCGGAGTTCAAAAATCAGATCAACAGGCTCCTGGCTATTGTCGTAGTTGTATTGCTGGCGGCATGGACCAGTATCGTCGTGCTGGCGAGGGTATTGAGTAAGATCGCTTACAGGCCGATAAAACGTGTGGTGGAAGAAGTGCGTAATAAAGAAATAGCGACTATTCATCAACCTATTTCTTCTATAGATTCCGGTGATGAACTTCAGGAACTGGTCGATACCTACAATGCGTTGTTGAGCAGAGTTTCGGAAACTTTTGCTATCCAGAAAAATTTTGTAAGCTATGTTTCTCATGAATTCAGAACGCCATTGACAGCTATATCCGGAACACTGGAAGTTTTCTCGCAGAAAGAAAGAAGTCCAGAGGAATATCAGCGCGCTACCCGTATCGCACTTGAAAATGTAGATGCACTAGAAGATATCCTTAATAATATGCTGATCCTGACGGAAGCACGGAATTCCACAGATTCTTTTCAGAAATTTCGTTTGGATGAAGTGGTATGGGACATTGTAAGCCAGTGTCAGGGGAAGTATCAGGCACAGATAGATGTAGACCTTCAGGTGGGGAATCCGGATGTACTGAATGTGAAAGGTAATGAAGTCCTGATCCAGCTGTCTATTCTGAATATTGTAGAAAATGCCATCAAATATTCCGGCAATAAACCTGTACTGATCCGGCTTGAACAGATAAATGAGCGATTAAATCTTTCTGTTATCGATCATGGTATAGGTATTTCTGCACATGATCTTCCTTTGATTACACAGACATTTTACAGAGGGAAGAATATCGGAGCAACCAAAGGAAGCGGTATCGGACTTTCGCTGGCTTCAGTCATCTTCAAACAACATAAAGTTGATTTTCATATGAAATCAAACCCCCAAGGAACAACGGTGCAACTCCAGTTTCCAACGACACTCTAATTGAATTCTAACCCGTTCTAACCAAATTCTAATCTTACTCAAATCCGGGTATAATCTGCCGCGATTAGTTTTGTTGCAAAATCAAATCGTGTGAAATATTTAGCAGCTATAAGTGTATTCCTTACTGTTTCTTTGCAGAGTTTTGCGCAGCAGGATACAGTTATGATCCGTTCCAAAGAGCAGATCGAACAACAGTTTCTTTCCTCCAATCTGGACCTGCTGGCGGGCAAGTATAAGATTGAGCAGTCAAGAGCCGCCATTCTACAGGCTAAACTGTGGCCCAATCCTTCATTTTCTATTTCGGAAGTCAATCTCTGGAAAAATAATCCTGTGGAAACAATGTCTCCTTTGATAGGGAGTTGGGGGAGAAATCAGCAGGTATCCTTAGAACTGGAACAACTTATCGAGACAGCAGGAAAACGTAAGAAGAGAGTCAAACTGGAACAACTAAACCTTAAAAATCAGGAACTGGAATTCGAGGAAACATTGCGTAATCTGAAGTTCGATCTCCGGGAGTCGGTCATTGAATTACAGAAGTTGCAAGGGCAGGAGTCCCTGTACCAATCTCAGTTTGAACTGTTCCGTAATCTATCCGAAGCTTTTGAGAAACAATGGAAACAGGGCAATGTAAGTGAAATGGAATATGTGCGTATCCATTCGGAAATGTTGTCTTTTGAAAATGAACTGGCGGAAATCAGAGCCAGTAAAATTGACCTGATCAAAAAGATAAAGACCTATTCCAATATAGAAGGCCCTGAAACTATGGTGTTAGCAAATGCTCTGCAGATCAATACGTATGTTATTCCGGATTTATTGAGATGGAAAGAGACAGCATTGGAAAACAGAGCTGATTTTCGGATGGCTAGTAATCAGGTGGATATCAGCAGGCAGCAGCTGGCAATAGAAAAGGCAGAGCGAAAGCCCAATGTACAATTAAGCCTTGGATATGACCGCGGGGGAAATGTTATGCCGGACTTCATCGGTCTTGGGGCGAGTATTGATCTTCCTGTTTTTAACCGGAATCAGGGGAATATACGGATTGCACAACTGGAAATCGAAAAAAACAGCACAGAGCTTACCCAAAACAAACTCGTGATTGTAAATGAAATTGATGCAACGGTACAGCGGTTAGTTCAGTTGCAACGGATTCTGGAAAAGCTGAGCGGTGCTTTTGACCAGCAAATGGATCTTTCTCTTGAAAAATATACACGGAATTTTCAGAATCGTAATATTTCCGTAATAGAATTCGTGGATTTTGTGTCCTCCTATCTTGAAAATAAGAAAAACCTTATCGATCGTAAAGAACAATATTTAAAGACTATCGAAGAATTGCAATATGTTATCGGAAAAGATATTTAAGATGAAAAAGATATATTATACTCCCGTATTAATGGCAGTGATACTGTCTTTTGTGTCCTGTGGACAAGGAAATGGTGAAACCAAAGAAAATGATGACAAACAGGATAAATTTTGTCTGAATGAAGAATTTAAAAAGAAAATAGCACTCGAACCGCTAGCTTACCGACCGGTAAAAGAGCAAATTTCACTGACCGGAAGCATCAGCTATAATGAGGATGATGTGGTCAAGTTTAAGAGTATGCTGGAAGGTGTGGTCGAGAATGTGCAGTTCAATCTGGGACAATTTGTCAAGAGAGGACAGGTGCTGGCTACTGTGCGGAGTACCTCGGTAAATGATATGTCTAATGAAAGGCAAAGTCTGACTAATCAGATTGCACTGGCCAGGCAGAAGGTCTCGTCCACACAGAGTATGTTTCAGGATGGTCTGGCCTCTGCCCGTCAGGTAGAAGAAGTAAGGATGGAACTGGCTACTTTGCAATCTGCCCTACAGAGTCTTGATGCTAATATGAATCTGTATAATGCGACTTCTCACAGAGGGGTATTTGAGATTAAGGCTCCTAAGGATGGTTATATTGTAGAGAAGAACCTTAATCCCGGAGCTAATATTAATAATGAGGACCAGCTCTTTGCACTCAGCAATCTCAGACAGATATGGGTAATGGTCAATATCTATGCAAATAATCTGCAGTACGTCAAAAACGGAGCTACAGTTGCTGTAAAGACACTGGCTTATCCGGATGAGATTTTTACAGGTAAGATTCAGCAGATCTCCAATGTTTTTGATCAGGATGAACGTGTCCTGAAAGCGCGTGTACTTCTGGATAATGCAGATTTAAGGTTGAAACCCGGAATGAGTGCTGATGTGATTATAGATAAATCATCTTTAGTAGGAGAGTCCCTGATAGCAATCCCCAATCATGCGATCATCTTTAACAATAATCAGAAATATGCTGTGGTATATAATGGTGATTGCGATCTGTTGGTTATGCCTATCAAGGCTGTTGCTGAAAATAATGAATATACCTATGTCCGTGAAGGGTATAAAGAAGGTGACCAGGTAATCACTAAGAACGAATTGATAGTATTTGAAGAGTTGATGAAATAAGATGAAGAAATTTGTTCAACATATAGTAGCCTTTTCATTAAGGCATTCCCTTATTGTTATTTTTGCTACTGTCGTTCTGTTGTGTTCCGGAGTATATGCCTATCTCCATACACCTATTGAAGCCTTTCCGGATGTTACCAATACCAGAGCACGTATTATTACGCAGTGGTCGGGACGTAGTGCGGAAGAAATAGAGAAATTTGTTACGCTGCCGATCGCTAAGGAAATGAATACCATTCCTAAAAAATCGCAGGTACGCTCTATTTCGCTTTTTGGTCTTTCCGTTGTAACGGTACAGTTTGATGACGAGGTAGATGATTTCTATGCACAGCAGTATGTGGCCAACAGAATGAACGGTGTAGAACTTCCAGCGGGTGCAAAGAGTGAGATCGAGCCGCCCTATGGAGCGACGGGAGAGATCTTTCGTTATGTCATAAATAGTGATCTGCCTATTAAAGAAGTTTCCGCTATTCAGGACTGGACTATAGAACGTGAATTAGTCTCTGTGCCGGGAGTCGCTGACGTTGTCAGTTTCGGAGGAGAAGAGAAGATCTACGAGATAAAGATCAACCCTACTGAACTGGCTAATTACAATCTGTCTCCACTGGATGTATACGAAGCTGTTTCCCGGTCAAATATCAATGTCGGTGGTGATGTTATCCAGCAGGGTAATCAGGCATATGTCGTGCGGGGTGTTGGGTTGCTGGATAAAGTAGATGATATTAAAAATATACTGATCAAGGTCAATGGGTCTACACCTATTCTGATCAGACATGTAGCAGAAGTATCTATCTCTGCTAAACCAAGATTAGGACAGGTCGGCTATAATGAGGAAGACGATCTTGTGGAAGGAATTGTGGTAATGTTACGGGGAGAGAATCCTTCAGATGTCATCGTAAGGCTGAAAGCCAAGATTGAAGATCTGAATACCCGGATATTGCCAAAGAATGTACAGATCGTCCCCATTGTAGACCGGACAAAACTAGTAGATAATACAGTACACACGGTTTCTAAAAATCTGGTGGAGGGTATATTGCTGGTGTCTTTTATTGTATTTATCTTTTTATACAATTGGAAAACAACTTTTATCGTCGCCTCAGTTATTCCACTGGCCTTCCTTTTTGCCATTATTATGTTGCGGATTCAGGGACTTCCTGCCAATCTGATTTCTATGGGCTCTCTGGATTTTGGGCTGTTACTGGAAGGTACGCTGGTCATTGTGGAAACTGTATTTGTTGCTCTGGAGCGGGAGGCACATCATCTCGGGGCTGCACGGTTCAACAAAATTTCAAAACTGGGGATTATTAAGAAAAGCGCAGGTTCAGTAGCGAGTTATATCTTTTTTGCATTATTGATTCTGATCGTAGCCTTATTACCCATATTTTCTTTTCAGAAAGTGGAAGGTAAGATGTTTTCGCCACTGGCATTTACGCTTGGGTATGCATTGCTGGGATCTTTGATCCTCAGTCTGACGTATGTACCGGCCATGTGTAAATACCTGCTCAATAAAAATATCAGTGAAAAAGAAAACGCAATTTCCAGATTTTTCAGAAAGTATGTATTTAACTTTTTTCAGTTCACCTTTAAGCATAAGAAATGGACAATCGGGATTTTTGTATTTATTTTGATTGGATGTGCGGTACGTTTCCATTTTTATGGTTCGGAATTCTTGCCCAAGCTGAATGAAGGGGCTATTTATGTACGGGCTACACTGCCCAATAGTGTCAATCTCGATGAATCTGTCAAATTGACGAAGGAAATGAAGGAAATGCTGAGAACGGACTTCGATGAGATCGACTTCATTATGACGCAGACAGGAAGGCCAAACGACGGAACAGATCCTACGGGATTTTTTAATATTGAATTTAATATTGAACTGAAGCCTAAAGAGAAATGGAAGCAAAAGATTTCCAAGGATGAACTGATCACCCAAATGCGGGAAAAACTTCAGCAATATCCCGGAATTACCTTTGGATTCAGTCAGCCTATTCAGGATAATGTGGAAGAATATGTGGCAGGGGTAAAAAGTCCCCTGGTTATAAAGATTTTTGGTGATGATCTCTATGACCTGGAAAAGAAGGCCTTTGAAGTCGCTAATTCTATCAAATCAGTACACGGTATTACAGATATTAATGTATTTAAAAATATCGGACTGCCCGAATTGAGGATACAGCTTCATGATTCCAAAATGGCGAAATACGGTGTGTCTACTAATGATGTACAATCGGTTATTGAGATGACCATAGGTGGACAATCAGCAACTACTTTCTATGAGAATGAAAGGATGTTTGATGTAATGGTACGTTTTCAAAAGGACTATCGGGATAATCCTGAAAAGATCGGTAATATCCTGATTCCCACGATGAACGACCAGAAAGTTCCGCTTCGGGAGATTGCAACGATTGACTATCACACAGGTCCTGCTTTTATTTACCGGGAAGGGAATTCCAGATATATCGGTGTCGGCTTTAATATTGAAGGTCGTGATCTGGGAAGTACTATTCAGGAAGCTAAGACAAAAGTGAAACAGGACGTAAAGCTTCCGAAAGAGAATAAACTAGTCTGGGCCGGGGAGTTTGAAAGTAAAGAGCGTGCATCCAAACAGTTGATGATGGTAGTGCCTGTCTCGTTGGTGCTGATCCTGATCCTGCTGTATGCCAACTTTGGAAATGTTAAAGATACAGTGATATCTGCTATAACGCTGCCATTTGCTTTTATCGGCGGATTTCTGTCGCTCTGGATAACGGGAACTATCTTTGGTATTTCAGCCGGAATCGGGTTTATTATCCTCTTCGGAGTGGCTACTATAGACGGTATTGTGCTCATAGGTGTGATGAAAGAGAATCTGAAACACAAGATGAAGCTGAAAGATGCGATCTATGAAGGTGTAAAAAGCCGGATCCGTCCGGTGGTCATGATTGCTTTGATGGGTTCAATGGGATTACTGCCTGCGGCTCTTTCCAGTGGCATGGGGTCTGAGATTCAGAAACCTTTGGCTATTATGATTGTCGGGGGATTGATTATCTGTCTGATTCTATCCTTCGCTGTCCTGCCCATAGTCTTTTATAAGGCCTACAAAAAAGAATACGTATAAAAAAAGTGGGGGCTCATCATTGATGAGCCCTCACTTTTTTTATACTGATCTTATAAATTCTTCATGATGGTATGTCCCATACGATCACGTTTTGTTTTCAGATATTCTTCGTTATATTGATTTGCCTGAATCTCGATCGGCACATTTTCAATGATTTCCAGACCATATCCTACCAGTCCGGCACGTTTTGTCGGATTGTTAGACATCAGACGCATTTTAGTTACTCCAAGATTACGGAGAATCTGAGCACCTACACCATAGTCTCTCAGATCTGCTTTAAAACCAAGCTGAAGATTGGCATCTACCGTATCTACACCACCTTCCTGCAGTTTGTAAGCATGTAATTTATTGATAAGACCGATTCCTCTTCCTTCCTGATTCATGTATACGATGACACCTTTACCTTCCTGCTGGATCATTTCCATGGCTTTGTGAAGCTGAGGACCACAATCACAACGGCATGATCCGAAGATGTCACCCGTCATACATGAACTGTGTACACGTACTAAAATAGGCTCATCTTCTTTCCACTCTCCTTTGTACAAGGCCAGATGCTGTGCACCGGTATCTTTTTGTGTATAAGCTTTCAGTTGAAAATCACCATATTCCGTAGGCATATTCACCGTTACTTCTTCATTAATCAATGAATCGTGTTTCAAACGGTATTCAATCAGATCTTCAATACTGATGATCTTAAGGTCAAAACGTTTCGCTACTTCAATCAGTTCAGGCAGACGGGCCATTTCACCGTCTTCTTTTAATATTTCAACCAATACACCTGCAGGTTCAAATCCGGCAAGACGAGCCAGATCTACAGTTGCTTCTGTGTGGCCTGTACGGCGAAGTACACCACCATCTTTTGCAATAAGCGGGAAAATATGCCCGGGACGTCCCAGTTCTTCAGGACGGATATTCGGATCGATCAGAGCTTTGATAGTCTTAGAGCGATCTGAAGCAGAAATGCCAGTTGTACAACCGTATCCCTGTAAGTCTACTGATACAGTAAAATTTGTCTCATACACAGCTGTGTTCTGTCCTACCATAAGGTCAAGACCCAATTCATCACAACGTTCTTTTGTTAAAGGAGCACATACTAATCCACGGCCATGAGTAGCCATAAAATTGATAATTTCCGGAGTCGCATTGCGCGCTGCGGTAACAAAATCGCCTTCATTTTCACGATCTTCATCATCGACTACAATAATTACTTTACCGGCTTGTATATCGGCGATTGCTTCTTCAATCGAATTAAGCTTTATTTCCATTTTAATTTAAGAAAATATGTTTTTACAAAGTTAGAGTTGTTTATACAAGTATTTATAATGAACCTGTCATAATTATACTGAAGTACCCTGCTGGGATATGTTTTTATCTTTAATGAACCTGCTTCTGATCCATTTCCATATGGATTGTGCCTTGAGTTTATACTGCTCAACATCGAATAGAGAGGAGTCTGTAGTAGATTTATAGGTCAAAAATATAGCCAGCGGAGTAAGGACAATAATAGCCATCCACATCCCTGTCATTGGTGCTAAGCTCGCATCTTTTGCTGCTTTTTCGGATACCGTAGATATGATATGATAGATCAGGAAGAAGATAATTGCCATTACTACCGGAAGCCCCAATCCTCCTTTACGGATAATAGCGCCCAGTGGTGCTCCTATACCGAAAAGGAGTAAACAGGAGACTGCTAATGTAAATTTACGATGGAATTCCAATCTGTAACGGATATCTTTATCCCGGAATGCCTTATACTCCAGTGTTTTATTGCCTAAGGTCTCTGTAATATAACGGGATTGCGTCATGGCTGAACCGACAATCTGCCTGCGTTCTGTAGCAGGAACTACATCTTCGAGCAGATTCTTGAAAGGTTTTACTTTTGCAGGAATAACTTTCGTCCCCGGAGACCGGAAGTAATTGGAGTAATAATTATAATAATTTCGGATATCATGTTCAGCCATACGGCCTACACTGTCCATCTGACGGTGATTAGAATCTGTATACATCTTGAGCTGACGAAGATTCAACATGGCATGATGCGATTTGAACAGGTTTTCATCTGTTCGTTTCATCTGAAAATCGCCCATATCAAATTTTTGTTCGGTCTCTTTAAACTGAAAGCGTACAAATTGTTTCCGTGGGTCGTATGATTTGCTGTTCTTTCCTTTTGATTCTTCGTACCGGATACCATCTTTTAATCTCAGAACCATGTAGCTGTTGTCCGGAGAGTTTTGTACAAATCCTTCTTTGGCTAGCAATACATTGTTGGACGAGCTACCGGATGTATGATCATAGATCATCAGTTCATTTAGTACGGTACCGTCTTTACTTTTACTCTTTGCGCGGATGGCATATCCGGGAATGGTGTTGTTAAATATTCCGGGTTTGATAAGGAAATCGGCTTTCTTATTTCGGACATCATATAACAGTGATCCCATCTTCAGATTTACTACAGGTAATATATAATCGGAAAATAAAAAAGAACCTGCACTGAACAAGGCGACGAGAATAAACAGGGGAGTCATGGCTTTGCGAAGAGATACTCCGGCAGCTTTGATCGCTACCAGTTCATAACTTTCACCCAGATTACCAAATGTCATAATCGAAGATAATAACATGGAGAGGGGGAGGGCCATCTGCATTTGCACGGCGCACTGGTAGCCAATGAGTTGCAGGATGACGTACCATTCAAATCCTTTTCCAATCAAATCATCAATGTATTTGAAAAGGAAAAGCATCAACAGCACGAACATCACAATACAAAATGTGACGATAAACGGCTTAATGAAAGATTGAAGAATTAATAAGTGAATTTTTTTCATTCGTCAGCTCCCTGTACAACCTATCACTATTAATTTAGAATAAATTGTAGCATAATATATTATCATGCTACAAAGATAAAGATTTTTTATGCTCCAATAACACTTTGGAGATATTCTATCTGATTGTCCCAGATTTTTTTCCGGTCTTCCAGATTATCTTCTTTAGCAAAATCAATAATTGATAATGCGACATCATTTGTCAGCTCATCCTGATTGATTTCCATTTCGAAAAAATAGGGTTCATCATCCAGCCATTTGAACTTTACACTTTTGTTTTCTTTTGAAGCGATGAGTTTAGCTTTGTGGCTTTCATTATCCCATATAAATTCATAGGTGTTGTCACGGAAGTGAACTTCGTCAGCAAACCATTGTGCCAGCGCATTTGCCTCTTCCAAAAACGGGAAAAGAATACGCGGAGACGAGTTGATGATATATTCGCGTTGAAATTTTACTTTTTCTTCCATACGATATTTTGCACTAGTTAGTTGTTTTTATTTTTGCCTGTCTACTATTAAAAACCGTGCCATTCTTGTTTGCCAAGAAGGCCTTTAATCCTGCTTTTAAATACAACAGATCACTCTCTTTTTGTAAGTATACAGATTTATTTTGTTTAAAAAAATAGAATAAGAATTTTATTAAAATAAATTTTTGAAATATTTTTTCTGTGTATTTTTTTCATTTTTAGGGATTTGTGCAGATGGATATGTGTAATGATGAAAAAAAGCAGAAATTAAAGCTAAAATTACTTTGAATGTAAGTTGATATTGCTATATTTGCATACTCAAAAACGGCGGGGTAGCTCAGATGGTTAGAGCGCAGGATTCATAACCCTGAGGTCGGCAGTTCGATCCTGCTCCCCGCTACTACAAGGCTGATTGAAAAATCGGCCTTTTTTATGTATAACGTGCGTTTTTTGATAGGTTTTGTGAAGAATTCATTCCATTTACAGTGTTAGCTTTGACAACTTTTACTGTTAAAACAATTAGAATAAACTTTACAAATACTTTACAGCATGGCTACACTATCAGCTGTCATTCTTGACCATCATATAAAAAGCAATAAAACTGTTAATGTTAAAATTAGAATCGGGCAACATGGACAGTCGGTTTACATTGCTACGGATCTATACACAGACAGGAGAAACATTGATGCGCGTGGCAAGTTAAAGCCTGCGTATGTCGACAGGTACATATCTCCCATACTTAATAAATTTCGAGATTACCTCACCCAAGAAATTTCAAAGAGCTATTCTGCGCAAAGAATTAAAGAGTACATTTTAAAAAAGGAAGAGCCGGTTCAAGCCGCAGAAGATATTGACTTCTTAGCTTTTTGTAATGATCATATAGAAGAATTGGTCAAGGATGGTCGATCTTCCTCAGCAGTGCCATTGCGATCCGTAGTTAACTCTTTAACCGATTACTTCAAAGGTATGCTAAATCCGGCAATGCTCACTTCAAAGATCCTTATCGCATATGAAACATATCTACGTAATGATAGGACCCTTGTGCGTACCAACCAGCATGGGAAAAAAGTGAAAATCGTAAGTTCTGGAATGACTGATGCTGGGGTCTTCAAGCACATGGCCAATTTGCGTATACTGTTTAATGCATGTAAATTCAAATACAATGATGAAGATATAGGAGAGATAATCATCCGAAATAACCCCTTCGTTAAATACAAGTTGAAACCAACACGGAATAAGAAAAAGCGAAATGCCGAAGTTGATCTTTTGATAAAGCTATATACTTATCAACCTGTGGGAAGAAGGGAGCGACTCGCAAAAGATATGTTTTTCCTCTCTTTCTTCTTGTGCGGTATAAATGCAGTGGATATTTACAAAAGCGATATGACTCCAATATCCGGAAGGCTAGGTTATAACCGAAGTAAAACTCAAGGAAAGCGAGATGATAGCGCGTTTATAAGTATTGCGGTTCCAGACGTGGCCGAAGCTTATTTTAAAGAATATAGAGGTACAATCGCCAAGCGATATAGTGATGCTAGAAACTTTACTAAAGCTCTAAATATTGGTTTGAAGCAGATTGGGGAAAAGTTAGGATTTATGCTAACTTTTTATTCGGCTAGACATTCATTTGCAACAGTCGCTCGAAATGATTGTAGATGTACTAAAGATGACATTGCTGATGCTCTCAATCATGTTGTTAATGGCATGGCCATGACAGATGGATATTTGGCAAAGGATTGGAGTATTGTGGATGAAGTGCAATCAAAAGTTTTAAAGTTTTTCTTCGATAAACTTAACGAGTCCTTCAAGCTTACTTTCTATTTGCATTAATTTTAATTCAAGCTCTGTAACTCTCATTTGCAGAGCTTTTTCTTTTACGTAACCATTTTCAGCTTGTAATAAATCGTCAATATTCATTCCAAAGGAAGCAAGAGCTGCAAGAACTTGAGCATTAGGTTCCATAGTGTCATTCTCAATTCTTGAAACTGTAGATTTATTGCCATTAAATTTTTCAGCTAACTGCTCTTGAGTAATGCCTTTTATCATTCGGAAGGTCTTTATTTTTTGTCCTTTTGTTGCCATATGTATTGTAATTTTTATGTGTTATTTCTTGATTCTAATAATCCAACTCTCTCTTTATAACATTATAGATTTGTTTAACATCATCAAGATTGATTGTGAAATCAGGGTATTTCCTTTTATCCGGATTTAAGCTTGTTAGAGTCAAATCTCCTGTCTCTAGATTTTGATCCGCTATCTGCTTGACAACAATACCTTCTGTATTGTGAACAAAGATCCAGTTGGGCCACTTGTGACTATGAAGTTTACTAGTCCAATACTTACGATCGAGTTCTCTGCCAACTACAATAATTCCGCTTGGTATAGCTTCTTTTATATCTCCATTATCCATACTATCTCCATATGTTTCAAAAGCACGGTAGTTTCCTTTTGCAGGCCTATCAGTAGTAAAATAGTGTACTGGTAATTCTTCTAAAAAATGTGTATCAGTATAGTCTGTTAAATAACCTGCTTGAGCATACATAGGAACTAATTCTACTTTCATCCGGAATCTGCCTGGTGAGATCTCAACGAGTTCGCTTACTTGATCTTCTTCTATTGATCCTAAATCAAAGGCATTTCCACCCATCGCATTGAGTGAATTTATCTCAGAAGGAGTCATCTTTAAAAACTCGATGATTCTAACTTTTTCATCGGTGCTTGGGTACACCTCATGTTTTAATCTATTTCCTAAAGTTACACGCGTCATACCTAAATAATTAGCCAATTCTTCAATTGTTATTCCGCGTTCTTTTAGGATTGATTTAATGTACAATCCTTGATTTTTCATCTTTCAAGTGTGTTTTAGCAAAAAATATTGTACAAATGATAAATAATATTTGCAAATGATAAATATCAATATTACATTTGTATTGTCAAAGTTTAACAAAAGTAAATAAAGTGTGTTCAAAATGCAAAAGAAATTTATCAATCATTCAAAATTAAGAATAGTATGGAAGCTATAACTAAGCCTACCTGGCCTCAATCATGGCGTGAAAAAATGGATCGAATGGAAATAGGTGAAAGTGAACCTGTGGACCAAAGGGTTGTAAAATCTGTCAGATACATCGCAAGCAAGCATTTTCACTCAGCGAAGGCACGAAGTAATAAGAGATTTACAGTAAAAAAGGATCCGACACATCAAGGAAAGTATAAAGTATGGCGGAAGGAAGATGATGTCAGAAAGGAAGGAGGCAAAAACAATGATTAGTTTACTAGCAACACAAGGTAGCGATGTAACACTTGTTGAGAATCAATCCACAATAGCAAAGGTTCTGCGGTCAATGGCAAAATTGACCGCTACCGAAATGCTGACTATGACAGGAGGACTTAAATCATACATAAGTAAAGCGGAAGCTTATAAAATGTATGGGCGGGGGAAAGTTGACAAATGGATCGCTGACGGGCACTTATCGATAAGTCAGGATGAAGTTGGGACCAGCAGTAAAATGAGAATCAACAGGGGTGAAATTGAAGCGTTGGCAGAAGCTGACGACTTATTAAGTTATCAAATTGAAAAGGATAATGAGTCCAGAGCTAAAGAAAAAATTGCTAAGTCAGGTAAAAGATCTGCTTAGCGAAGTACATGGAGCGCTAGAAGAAGTGCATGAAATTAAAGTTCATTTGGGGATGACGGCAAACTAACCAACTGAATATTGTAAAACAGCCTAAAGGCTACACTTAACAAATATTTATTATGAAAGGACGAATTTCAACGGGAACTGTACAAGGTAGTACGTTGCCCGAAATCGGAAGAATTAAGGTAGGTATGAAAACCGAACGTGGTTTGCCTACATCATTAGACTATTTCCGGGCTACCGGAAAGTTCGCAACTCATTTCGCCTCGCTTGTGGGTGATAAGCCCACCGAATTGCACATTGCTTTTGTTAGTAATAATCTTAGTGAGGTGTGTAATGAGCAATTCGAGGCATGGGATAAAGGCAAGCGCCTTGGATGGGGAGACGGTTCGACCTTTACTGTTTGGAATCCTTTGGGAGGGAAGGACGGTAAAGGGGCATATGAAAGTGGGTTGCTTCCTGACGATCCAAAAGTCAAGGCAATTCGTAAGCATTTTGCGCGGACACTAACTCTTCGTTTTGTCCTCCTTAAAATGAAAGGTGTTCTTGGATATTGGACATTCCAAACAAAAGCCAAGGAAACGACTATCCCTAGTATTGTGAAAGCATTTGATATGGTGATGGAGCGTAGTGGAAGCATAATTGGTTTCCCGTTCTCGCTTGTGGTGGAGAAGGTGCAGTCGTACACTCCCGGTATGGCAAAGAACTATCCAATAGTTAAGCTTATCCCAAATTTCACAGAAGAAACTATCGAGCAGGTACGTGCCTATGTTGAATCGGGCGGTGAATTGAACCGATTAACCACCAACATGATCACCAGCGGAAGTTTGTTGCAGTTGGGTTCGGGAAGTGGTGTAGCTGTAGCAGTTGAGGATGTAGAAGCGGAGGAGGTGAAGTGATGGAATTTAAAGGAACACCAGGGCCGTGGGTGGCTGTAGGCAACACTCATTTTTATGATGTTAAGACATCTGTGTTGGGCTCCGACTTAAGCGTTATGGTAATGCTTTTCGATGAAAAATTAAATCCAAGCCATTTCTCAGATGAAAATAAGGCAAACGCACTACTAATAAGTAAAGCGCCTGAGATGCTGGAAATGCTAAATCATGTACTAGCGCTGGCGCAATGCGGTAACATTGTTGAAGCCTACAAGATTGAAGAACTAATCAAATCCGCAACCCAAATCTAATACCCCATGGCAATTACATTCGAAAATATCAATACAGAGTGGTTCAACGATACCGCGTTGAGACTACCATCATATAAAGTAGGTCGCATTAACTTCGGCCAAGGCCGATCATACATCCGGTTAAATGAGGATGGAGTGCCGGTCGAGAGTCCGCTACGGCTATACACCAGTCTCACCACTGCGATCAATGCTTGCGCACCTATGGAACAGCCATTGTTGGAGTGGTACGTTAAGCACGGGTTGAAAGAAGCTGGCAGACTGCTAGAGCTAAGCCAGCATTACGGCACATTGATGCACTTGGAAATAGGCAAGTTTCTGATCAATGGGCAATACGACTTTAATGCTGTTGAAACGGTGGTCGATGATTACCTAGCCGAAAACAGCTACTACCAACCGGACACGAAAGAATGGCCTGAAAAATTACGCAACGACCTATCTGCATTCATTCAGTTCTATTTGGATTACCAAATCGTACCACTAGGTATTGAATACGTCCTGCTAAGCGAGCGTGGCTATGGCACGTTGATCGACTTAGTTTGCAACATGACTATTCAAGTAGATGGCTACTCAGATACCGAGGTTTACAAGTCGGGTCCGAGAAAAGGCCAACCCAAAGAAATCAAAGTGGATAAAACCATCAGCGCTATCATCAATTTCAAATCCGGCCGTCATGGTTTCTACCGAACCAATGGACTGCAGCTTGAGGCGGAACGCCAATTATGGGAAGAAAACTTTCCGGATCTACCACTGGATGCCGCGTGCAACTGGTCGCCTAAAGAATGGAGAGGTGAAACGCCTACTTATAACTTCAAGGATTGGACAGGCGATATAACTACCTCCGAGGTTGATGCTGTTATGACGCTTGCTGATATCCGGTATGCTAGTAAGGCGGAGAGTAAAACGTACACTACCATTGGCGGGGTATTCTCAATAGCAGACCGTGGACAGGGATTATCAGGAGTGATCCGTAAAGAAGGGATTAGCGAATATGTGGGGCGCAAGTTCGGGCATGCTGAACCGAATATGGAGCCGATCGTTAGGCCTGCGGCTGTTAAGCCTTCCACCGCTGCGAAACCCACTGAACCTGTGATTAATGAACCGACTGCTGAACCATTACCATTCTAGTTATGAGTACAACAACGCAACAAACAATGGCTATCATGCCGTTTACTCAAACAGACCTGCAAAATGCAAGCGCTGTTTATACAGCTGCGCAGGGTTTCTTAGATAAGTACCGTGCGAAGCAAATCGCTTTACTTGCCAAAGCCGCTGCCAACGGCGATAAACTTCCCAAGGAATTGGATGACGAGTTGATGAACTGGCAAGTTTCGGCAAAGAAAGCTGTTAAGCACGTCGAGGAGCAGCGCAAACCGTTTACGGAAAAGGCACATGCTTTCATCAAAGCTTTTACTGCTGTGGAGAACGCTCTCAGTAAGGAACTGTATGATCCAATTCAGCGCCTACGCAATACATCCGCAAGAATACACGCGCAAGAAGCTGCTGCAGCGAAGCAAAGGGAGCAGGCAGAGCTAGCCAAAAAACAAAAGCGAATTGATGATATCGCTGCATTGGAAACCCAATTGCGGAGTGGATATGCGGCCTATCTCTCTACCGTAAAGCAAACAATGCTTACTGTGTATTCAGGCGCAACAATTGAAACAATTGGAGAAGCGGAGGCGGCTATTTCAGGCTTTATTGGCGGAACACTTACAGAAGATGCTTGGGAAACCATCACCCTAATAGGTGATCAGGAGTTGATCAACGAAGTGCGTACTGCGGATAAGTTCACGGCGTGCGCTAATCATTTCAGTGCCGAGGTGACTAAATATGCTGAATATCTTCTTTCACTTATTCCTACCCGTTTAGCGGAATTGGAAGTCGGTGTTGCCGAAAGTAAAGCTGCTGAGGCACTAGCAAAGAAACAGCAAGAGGATGCTGCTGCGGCTCAACTAGCGGCCCAGCAAAAAGCCGATGCGGATTCCGCAAAGGCAAAGCAAGCTGCATCTGTCACTGTGATGGTTGCCCAGGCTAATCGCCAAGTGGAAGCACCGAAAGCAATTGAGTCATATACCGTTTCCGTTGCGTCTGTCGATGGATGGCGTGTGATCATTGATTACTATCTGAATAATGCCGGAGTCACGGCTGAAGGTTTAGGTAATGTCAAACTTGATCAAATGCGTGCATTCGCTGAGAAGCAAGCCAAAGCAACTGGTGAAATGGTGGAGCATGCTGATATTATGTATGAACCGAAGTATAAAGCGGTGGCTCGCGCTACCAAGAAAAAGGCGGCGTAGGAAACTGTTGTATCAATCTTAGCGTTATAATATTAAAAACAAAAAATATGTCAAACAAAACACTTACTGGCTCAATAGCCCTAACAAAATTAACTCAGGCAGTTATCGTAGACAAGAAAAATAAAGCAGGTGAAATGGTTAAATGCGTACTGCTTCCGATTGATGGAAACAATCTTACTTTGAAAGATGGAGCTGTTTATATGGATGTTCGAGTCGTTATCCGAGAAGAAGCAGATCAGTACGGACAAAATGGTTTTATCGCCAAATCACTTCCGAGTGAAGTATATAACGCTAATAAATCAAATACCGACTGGTTAAATTCAAATCAACCAATTCTTGGTAATCTAAAAGATTGGTCGCAAGGTGGAGGGAATTCATCTCCTGCGACAACAATAGATGAAAACGACGATCTCCCATTTTAATTTTTGATTAAAGGGAGATTTATTTCTCCCTTTTTTTATTGTTTAAATGTTTCCTTATTGATAACTTTAGAAACTTTATGATTGTTTAATAGGACGGCAAACCTTCAATCTGAAGAACTTAACAAAATTTATTATGAACTTATTGAAACCTTACGAGTGTCCTCACTGTGGTGTGGAAGACGAGGCTAAATATGTATTCTCTGGTCCCCACATTAAACAGGTGTGTAACCATTGCAATGCATACGTCAAATTTACTTCAAAACATCAAGTTCCAGATTCAACCGAAGTCAGATTAAGAATCTGGTCAATCACCAATCAAGATGTTAATGTAATATCTGAGGCAAAACAGGCATGCTTCTTCATTGAAGATCTAAGAGGAATCGAAAGAAATATGATGTATTGGCGTCTATATTTAGCAATTCGAATATACCAAAGAAAGGAGGTAGGGTCATGAAAGTTATGCTACCAACATTAAGACCATATCAAGCTGAATTTGTAAAAAACTTAGCTGTGGCCCTGAGGGATCACCGGCGGGTCATTGCTTGCGCTCCGACAGGATCAGGAAAGACCAAAATGTTTATTGACGTTGCTTACAAGTCAATTTCGAATGGCCGAGCCGTCGTTATCATCAGTGAGACTACCAAGATTTTCGACCAGATTATTGGTGAAGCAGGAGGGATTGAGATAGCCAACGGTAAAAAGCACGTCCATATCAAAGCCGGGCAACTATATATTGCAATGGCCCAAACACTCACGCGTCGCCCACTGATACTGGAGCAACTTGCGCAATTGGAATTTCCACCGCTGATCATTGTCGATGAAGCCCATATTGGGACACCTTCGAATATTATCCGTCGTTTGATCGAGGTAAGTAATCCGTATATCCTTGGTTTCACCGCCACTCCCGATGGTAGAGTTGCTAAACATCTTGCAGAGCTATATAATACTTGTGTTATATGTTGTCAGGTAGACGAGCTAATCCAACAAGGCTTTCTTTGTTCCTACCAGCATCTTGCTAGGACTAAAGCCGATACAGATATCCTTGAAATGCGTAATGGTGAATACACTGAACAATCCCAAACCGCAGCATTTTCCACTTCGGCTGTGTATGATGGGATTTTTGAAGATCTTCGATCAGCGACATTTAAGAAGTGCATGATTTTCGTGTCGTCCATCAAACATGCGCGCGAAATGAACCAAAGACTCCAAGATGAGGGATTTGCATCGGTTGAATATCATAGTCAGTTGGAAAATTCCAGCTACGAGTTAGCAAAGTTCACTGGATTGGGACTAGCAAATATTTGCGTATCGGTAGCGAGTTTGACAAAGGGTTTCGACGCTCCGGCTGTTGATTTGGTTATTCTCAACCGTGCAACAACTTCTTTACCTCTATATCTGCAAATGATAGGACGCGGAAGTAGACCGGTATGGTCAGCTGATGGTACCCCCCTGAAAACTCACTTTCGGGTACTAGATTATGGTGGCAATTGGGAGCGTCACGGCTTATACTTTGAAGACCGCGATTGGGAAAACATGTGGGAGGTTACAAAGCGTTCCAAGAAAGGTCAAGGCGTTGCGCCTGTTGCTCTATGTTCTGAGTGCGAATCGATCATACCATCGTCAGTGCGTATATGTCAATATTGCGGACACGAACGACCATTAACTGAAAAGGAACTGGAGCAAGGAGAATTAGTAGAAGTTACCAGTCACTACACCTCTCTAGTCGGAAGAAAGATCAGCGAACTCACTCCGAATGAACTTGCCATTTATGCTAAGATGAAAAAGAAGCAGGTTTTTGCGACACGTGTGGCTAAAGCTAAAGAGCAAATGCACAAGGGCTTTCTTTCCGCATTCGGAGCTGCTATGGGATACAAGTCTAATTGGGTTGATATTCAATCTAGAATGATTGGATCAATGCCCATTGAATTTACTGACATACAATTACGTTAAGATGGGAATTGAATTAGCTAATGTTTGGAGTAAATACGAGCCTCTTATTGATGATGGCTACTCTATAATGCCTGTCTATGATCGTCATCAATTTGATCGAAAACAGAGGGAGAAAAAACCAAAAGATCCGTGCTTAGGTACATGGAAGCCTTTGCAGTCACGTAGAATGGACAGGGGGGAGCTTTATTCAGCATTAGAATATTACGATACTACAGGAGTAGCTGTAATATGTGGAGCTATCAGCGGTAACTTAGAATGTATAGATGTTGATAGTAAATATAATCCTGGCATTGATGCATTGTTGTTAAATCGAATAAAGGAAATATACCCAGATATTTTTCCTCGACTTCGAATACATAAAACTCCTTCTGGAGGCAGACATATAATTTACAGAGTCAGTGACCACAAAATTGAAGGAAGTCAAGAGTTAGCTTTTAAATATGAAGAAGGAGGAAAGGGAAAGAAAATAAAATATATTGAAACAAGAGGTGAAGGCGGATATTTTCTTTTCCCTCCAAGCTCAGGATATACCATTGTTCATGATGTTCCTATGCCTGTAATTACTTGGGAAGAACGCTGCGGATTAATAAATATCTGCCGTTCTTTCAGTGACGTAATTAAAATGGCTCCTATGCCAAAAGTCAGTAAATCAATGTCTAATTGGTATTCGGTTAATCCTTTTGAAGATTATGATTACAATTGTGACCCTGTTGCATTAATGGAAGAATTTGGATGGAGGGTATTTGGTAGACCTGAGGGTAAAAATTATATTCAGTTTACTCGTCCAGGAAAAGATTCGGGAACTTCTGCTTCTTTTATTTGCGATAAGCGTGTTTTTAAAATATTCACTACATCAACCAATTTAGAAGGTGAGCGAGGTTATAGGCCAGCCACACTGCTATCTCATCTTAAATTCGATGGAGATTCAAAGTTGACATATAAATTTTTAGTGGAGAAAGGTTTTGGAAAATTTACCTCAAAAACGGAGGAAATAATTGTAGAAAAAGCGATACGAGATGGAAATACTGGCCCCAAAAATCTAAGCTCAAATGCTAAAAAAGCGATAGAAGAAGGAAAAGCTAAATCGGCCGAACAATACCCATTTAAAAAATTCTGGGAGTTCAATGAGAAGGATGTGGTTAATATACTTTTGAAAAACCTAATAGATGTTGTAGAAGGAATTGGTTATGTATTATATAATGGAGTTATATATCGCAAGGATGTCGAAAGTAGAGTTCTAAATCAGGTTTTTGATCTGCAACCCCATTTAACAGAAGCATTGGAAGCATATATAAAAGAAGATGAAGTCACCAAAGAAAAGATTTCAAATGCATTAACAGAAAAATTAAGTACTAAGTTGAAATATATCAAAGGGGGGATTCCTAAGATGGATAAAGAATTACTGCTTTGTGACAAAAGAGACGTTTGTTATAAGTTTTATAGAAACTGCATAATAGAAATAACAGCTGAATCAGTAGAAATTCATGATTATGATTTCCTTGAAATTACAGATAAGTATATTTTTTATAATCAAAAACAGAATAGATGTTATGATCCGTCAATTGAGAGTTCAAATTTATATTCTGAATTTTTGACAAATTCTACTGGATATACGGATAACGTTAAAAATATTATTGGATGGCTGTCTCATGAGATAAAATGTAGAGATCGTGCATATATGGTTGTACTGTCTGAAATGGCGGCAGATGAATTGGATGGCGGGGGAGCTGGAAAAAGCTTGTTTGGGGAAATGTTAGCATACACTACAACTAGATGCGAAGTTGACGGGGGAGCAATTGAGGTTAATGATACCTTGTTCCAGTCGTGGCGGAATGAAAAGGTATTTGTTATAGGAGATACACCAAAGTATTTTTCTTTTGCAAAATTAAAAAATGTAATTACTAATAATTCCACAATTAAAAGGTTGTACTCTGATAGGTTTGATTTACCATTTGAAGAAACTCCGAAAATTTTAATGTCAACAAATTTTTCATGCAATATTACAGATGGAGGTTTAAAAAGGAGGGTTAGAACTATAGAGTTTACTAATTTTTATTCAGGTCCAAATGGGCCTAATGTTGTTCATGAAAAGATGTTTCCTCATGATTTTGATGATTCGGACTGGAAAAGTTTTGATGATGTTATTATTGAGTCTGTTCAGCATCATTTAAAGGTTAATGGAATCATTAAAGAACAGGAATTGTCTGATTCAGGATGGAAAAAAATGTTTAATAATAAGTATGGGGAAAAAACAATAGAGTTTATTGAAGATAATATAGATAAATGGCTAAGGCTTGACTTTGTTGAAGTAAAAATATTTCAACAAGAATATAATGAATACCTATCTCTATACGAAAAACAGAAATTGCACCCCCGATTACTGAATACAGCATTGAAAGAATTTTGTGAAAAATTTAATATTAAATTCCAACAGTCTATTGTTAAAAAGGTTGCATATCAAACAAAACGCGTGCATATTTTTACAGGGGAATATCAAATTCCATCCAATTTAAACGAGTCCGAAGATGGATTACCGTTCTAATAAATACTTAAAATAAGATTAATTATGAAATCATTAGAAATATCAAAAAATACAATAAGTAGTCTAGAGATTGCTGAGTTATCAGGAATGACACATGATAATGTTTTGAAGGATATCCGTAAAATGGAGCCTGGTTGGATTGAAGCTTGTCAAAAAATCTATGGGAAAACTACTGACGAAAATTTTAAAAGCATTAATTTTAACGTGATTGAATACAAGGATGCTAAAGTTGAAATGAGATCAATGTACGAATTGACCAAATCTCAATCATTATTTATAGCTACTAATTTTAATGATGAAGCAAGGGCGTTATTGTTATTAAGGTGGGAAGAGCTAGAACACCTCAATAAAGTTGCGCTCGACAGCTCCCAGCTGTTCACACTCCATTACGGAGGCGCATATACGTCAAATAGACGATTATCCAAGCTTACAGGCGTACCATTGGATGTAATCAATTCTGTTCTGTCAGAGTACCTTAAAGACTATGTCAGATTTGAAGAAGTAGGTTCCAAGAAGATGTTTAATGAGGGTGTTATGGTCCCTGATGTGAAATACAATGGGTATGACTTAAGCGCAACTGAAAGTCAAATAATGGACCATATCGGTTTTCGATATATTGCTCCTGTAAGAAATAATAAGAAAAGTTTTATAATGAATAATTTTGTCTGCTATAGTGGATTTGATAGTTCGCGAGAGAGTAATGGTTCTGGCTTTAGAGAATGCTATATGACATCAGAGGGATTGAAAGATTTTCTTAATTTTTACAGCAAAAAAATGATCAAATCTGGCCTTAGGGAATTTAGTGATTTAATAAATAACGAAATAATATTGGTTGAACATCAAATAGTTAAATCTATTTTAAATCTTGAGATACCTAAAGAACATTGGATTACACCGAACGGTGTCCATCTCGATGAGGATGGTAATTTTAATAGGGAACAGCACTGTCATTACTTCTTTTCTCGTAAGTGTTTTTATTTTAGAAATTTCAGTTATTGGTATCAAGTTTACTTGAATTATTGCAAGGATAATGATATAAAAATCCCTCTATCAGAGAAGAAAGTTGAAGTAATTTACAATAAATATAAGGTTAGGTTTTCACGCAGACAATGAAGAATACCTTCATTTTCTAAGCCCTCTTTTGAGGGCTTTTTTTTTGGAAAGGTAACAGCTTATAAATGTATAGTTACAACATGGTTACAACAACATTGTAACCTAAAAGCTAGTTTTATTTAGTATTAAACAAGCTTTTTTTGATAGGTTACAGGAGTTACTATAATTCTTATTAAATATTATGAAAAAAAATAATATATATACCTTTTTTTACGCAACCGTTGCGTAGAGTAAAAAAATATATACTTTTTTCTCTATATGTTAACAATGCAAAAGTCTTGTAACCCTGTAACCCTGTAACCTTCCTCGGCCTTTTCCAAGTATTTTAAATTTTTTCACTTATTATCTAATGATACGTTGCATTTTTAGTTTGTAAATGTTTTTGGGCAGATCAGTCGAGAGGTGAAGTTGAATATTATTCATGTAAAATGTATAAGTCAATAAATCCAAGTCTAATTGGTATTCTATGCATTTCTACTTATTTTATTAATGATATTATCCAGATCTCAAATAATATGAAGGAATTCTTTTTGAGAAAATATAGCGTTATTGCAACTTTTGAAAACTTTATTTTACATTTAATTTTACAAATGATAAATAATTTATACATTTGCATCGTTAACCCAAGGGGTTAATAGGATTGGAGTATAAAGTAGCGGCCGTCGTCGGCAAAACTTCGGCCGCTTTAATCACACTTAACAATGTAATTTATTATGAACTCGCAAATTAGCAAAAGTAAATCAATGTATTCACGATGTTTCTTAAATGACACTTTGAGAAACATTCGTGATGAAGTTCCAAAAACTTCTGATAAGGTTTTAAAGAGATGGAATGATCTTAAAATAATTTATGAATCATCTTTAAAGAAAGAAGACACTAAAGATGCAATATTTGGAACCATTGTTATAATAGGATCCTTCATCTTAGTTATTGGGTTAATAATAATACTATCAATGATACATACTTAATACTAATCAATAATTCTTTGACGTGCCGTCATGCTTCCCATAAGTATGACGGTTTTTTGTTTTATTTTTTTAAGTTTTAATAAGTCAGCAGCCTACCTCTTTAATTATTTATTGTTATTAATTATTGCTTTTTATGTTGCTTTTATGCAATAATTAGAAACTATGCTTATTTTTGTGAGTATCAGGGATGTCAAAGTACCTGGTTCATGAATTAAGTGTGTTAAACGCTTCCGCTTTTGTGGAAGCGTTAATAAAAGCCATTCCACATGGACAGCATAGATAGAGATTTTAATATTGGTATTTACATTATGGGGTGTAAATCATCTGACTTGTTATATTTAGGAGGATTTACATGGAAAAGATAAGTGAGAAAGCTTTGCAAGCCGCGTGCTTTCAATGGTTGTGGAATAACTATCCACAAACACGCCGAAAATTCTTTCATGTACCTAATGGTGGAAGCCGCAATGCAGTTGAAGGAATGCAATTAAAAGCGTCTGGGGTTGTAGCTGGTATTCCTGACTGTATACTCATTCATCTGGGGAATGCTTACGGATTCGAAATGAAAACCCAATCGGGTAAGGTTAGTCCGGAACAGCAAAAAGTACACAAGGTTTGGCAGGAGGATGGGACGCCAGTTTACATCATTCGCTCATTAGAAGATTTCCAGGCAATAATCATTGAATTAATCGGTGAGCCTACAAGAAAGGAGATAGCAGCATGATAAATCCAGTCATTTCTCAATATCTTTTGCTTAAACATCCTGAAGTATATAATGAGTTGGCTAAAAACTTAAAGAGTAAGCCGTGCTCTTTAAATCAGGTAATCAAAATACACAGTTTCTCTAATCAAATAAGTGATGATCCATTTTATCAAAGATTATATACCATATGTACATCTCTAATTTTATTTTCGCCCGAGACAATACATGCTGAGTATAGAGTTAAATCAGGAGTTATAAAATCGCTTGCCGAAATAATGGGCGTATCAAAGCAAGCCTTATCAAGCAAGATAAGTCAGTCTGTGCATTACTACCTCAACGTAGCGAGGGTTCGTGAGGCTGTGGATTATATAGTAAAGGAGGTTAGGGGAGATGAGTGAGGATTCGCCAACTAAGTTAACAACCAATCAACGACGCTTTGTTGAAGAGTACTGCAAAGATTTTAATGCTACACAAGCAGCTATTCGTGCTGGATATAGTGAAAAGACTGCTGCGGTTGTAGGTCATGAAAACCTTAGAAAACCTAATGTTTCCGTAGCAATCAATGCTAGATTGGACGAATTGTCCTTGTCAGCAGAAGAGCTTACAAAGAAAACTGCCGACATTGCCCGAGGCAATCTTGCTGACTATATGACGACACGTATGGTCGAATATCGTCCACGTGTCCGTAAAGGATTGCTAGAGCTTATTGCAGAGCTTGAGTATGATCTGATGCTTAAAGAAGAGTTTTGCGCAGTGAAGGGGTACACGGAGGAAGCCTTTGATGAGTTTCAAGCATCACTTGACCCAATACGTGATCAAATCCTTGCTTACCAAATTGAGTTGCGGAGAAATCCTTTGGCAAGCAGGCTGGTTACCGGTGAAGCCGAGTTGGTACCGCAAGTCGAGGTTGACATGCCAAAGCTATTGGCTGACAAAGAACGTGGTATCATTAAATCGTTCAAGTATGGTAAAAACGGTTTGGAAGTAGAGCTTTACGCAGCTGATGCCGCTATGGATCGTTTGATGCGCGTTCGTGGTATGTACAAGGACAAGTTAGATATCACAACCAAAGATCAATCGTTGAACGAGAAAGTATCACCTGAGGAGGCGCAACGTATGCTGCAGCAGCTTGCTAGTGGTAACTTTAATCTAAATGACGCGTAATGACTCCGGTAGCAGGCTTTACAAAACGTGATATCATTGCGCTGTGGTGCAAGTCGTCAATATTGAATTACACACAGTACTTCTTTCAAAAACAGTATTCGCGTAGTTTCGTTGTTGGTGATCATCACGTGAAGATAGCTAAAGCTCTTGACGATGTGCTTATGGGCCGCATCACACGTCTGATTATTAATATAGCACCTCGATATGGAAAGACTGAACTAGCCGTAAAAAACTTAATTAGCGCCGGCCTTGCAATCAATCCTGCTTCTAAGTTCATTCACCTCAGTTACTCGGATGATCTAGCCTTGGATAATTCCGAAGCTGTCAAGGATCTGGTTACGAGTGAAGCTTATCAGCAGCTATTTCCAGATGTTGAACTCAAGCAAGGCTCAGGAGCAAAAAATAAATGGTATACGACTCAAGGTGGGGGCGTATACGCTCGTGCTGCCGGTGGACAGGTTACAGGTTTTGGCGCAGGTCAGGTTGATACTGAGGCAAGCGCAGATCAATTGCAAGATGAAGAGCTTGATCTTGATGAGATGCTGGCTATGGGCGGTGATATCTTCGGCGGTGCGCTTATCATTGATGATCCAATTAAGCCCGACGATGCGGATAGTGAGATCAAGAGAGAACGGGTTAACAATCGTTTTGATTCAACGATAATTAATCGTGTAAACTCTCGTAATACACCAATCATAATCATTATGCAGCGTCTTCACGAGAACGATCTTTGCGGACATGTGTTAGCTAATTATCCAGGTGAATGGACTGTTCTATCGCTTCCCAGTATTATAGTAGAAGATGGACAGGACCTGAAGGAGGGACGTGCATTATGGGAGTTCAAGCATACGCTTGATGAGCTGCTGAAAATGAATGATATCAATCCAATCAACTTTGGACGGCAATATATGCAGAATCCGCAGCCTAAGGAGGGGTTGATGTATCGGGCATTCAAAGAGTATCTGAATATTCCGCCTTATTTCAAAGCCTATCGTAAGGCATACGTTGATACAGCCGACACAGGTAAAGATTATTTATGTAGTATCGCTTACCTTGAAACGGATCTTGGATGCTTCGTTCTTGACGTAATCTATACTCAGGATCCGATGGAGATAACGGAACCTGACACAGCAAGGCAACTAGCGATGCACCAAGTTGAATATGCTTTGATTGAATCCAATAATGGAGGACGTGGGTTTGCTCGTAATGTAGAGTCGCATTTAGTGACCCTTAAGGCTTTCAACTGTACTATTGAATGGTTTCATCAAGGGGAGAATAAGCACGCAAGGATATTCACGAATTCGGCAAAGGTAAATATGATAATACATATGCCAGTCGGTTGGGATAAGATGTGGCCACAATTCTATAAGCATGTAACCACGTACAGCAAGAAAGGTAATAACGCTTACGATGATGCCCTGGATGCCTTGACAGGTGTTGTTGAGAATTTCGGTGTGAATAAGGAAAGTAATATTGACGACTCAGTAATTGGAATGTTTGGGTAACCGCAGGTACAATAAAAGGAAAAGTTATGGCAAAAGAAATTAAAGTGGCATCAGCTGCCATTGATCCGAAGATAATAGAAGAACTAGGTAAGGAGTCAGCTCCTGCTTATGAGGTGAAGAAGGAAACAGATATAAAGGAGCACAATATATATGATGAGCAGCTGAGGAAACGCAAGACAGTAGTCAAAAAAGTTATAGGGCCTGATGGTAAGCCTGTGATGATGGCGGATGGAAGAACGCCAACGACCACCACAACCTACGTCGATCCTGCTCGACTTCCTTTAGCTCTGCAGGAGATCATAGTTACCAGAAGGGTTGCGTTTATGAACTTGGGTAAAGCGAGGCTATATGCGGAGCCGGACAAGGGTGCCCAGGAAAAAGCTTTCAACCTATTGCAGCGTTTGAGGGAAAATAATAAAGTTGGGTACAAGGAATCGGAGATTGCTAAGCTCTTGAACAAGGAACTTCAGGTTGCTAAGTTGTGGTATTCCAAGGTGACCGATGATGCGAGCCACTGGGGCGGTCTAAGTAAGGTTCCTGTTGATTATAAAATGCAGATATTAGCGCCAAGTAAAGGTGATACGCTTCTACCAGTGTTTGATGCAAATGGTGATTTGATTTACTTCGGTAGGCAATACGATCGCCGTAAGTCTTTAGAAGAACTTGCCGCAGAAACCAGTGGCGGCGATAAAACCGTCAAATGCTTTGATATCTACAGTACTGATCGTCTACTGAAGTTTGAGCAGGGAGGATCAGGAGGGGAAAGTGAAGGTGGATGGAAACTAGTTGCAACAGTGGATTTGCCATACAAGAAACTACCAATTATCTACTACTCCAAAAATACCCCGATTTGGGCCAATGTGCAGCCACTGATCGAGAGATTGGAAACAGTGATATCAAACTTTGCTGATACTAACGACTACCACGCTTCGCCAACTTTAGTATTCAAGGGAGCTACTGGCGCACAAGCCCAGGAGAAAGGGGAGAGTGGTAAAGCTGTATTATTGACTGGAGAGCATGCTGATGCTAAGTACGTAACTTGGGATCAATCAGTAGCTGCAGTTGAACTGGAAATTGATACATTGGTGAACTTCATCTACTCTCTGACCCAAACTCCAAATATCAGTTTCGAGGAAATGAAAGCCCTGGGAGATCTTTCAGGTGTTGCTTTCGATCGTGTTTTTATTGATGCTCATTTAGCCGCTAGTAATGAGATTGATGGGGGATATGGCGAGCTGTTACAGCGTAGTGTGAACCTGGAGAAAGCGTTGCTTGCCAGCATGGACACAGGACTAACTGCTTCATTGCAAGAACTGGCTGTTACTGTTGAAGTACCACGGTTCAAGCTCGATGATTTGGATGCTGATGTTGATCTTGCAATCAGAGCTAAGGACGGAGGATTGATTTCAGTGGAGACCGCTATTGGAATGTCCGGGTTAGTTACCAACGTTCAGGACGAGATGGAGAGGATTAAGAAGTAACCATATTTATCAAATGATAAATAAATGTAAAATAAAATTTGCAAATGATAAATTTTGTTTTTATATTTGATTTATGAATCAGCAAGTGGAAATAATATTATCATCATTAAAACTAAATGTATCAATTGAAGATATTCAAACTATTGTTGATAGCACTGGTGATTCATTAAATCATGAAGATTTGATAAGTATTTACAATGAGTACTATCAGGCAAAAGACGAAGTGTGTCCTTTTTGTAGATCTGAAGTTGCTCAATTGCAATTTAATGAAACTTCAAGGGGCTATTGGTCAGAACCTGTTGATGGTGTAAATATTTGTTCAGGTTGTAAAGAAGAAGTTGATTGTTTTGAAAAACCAACATTACAAGAATGGTTATTGATAACATCATAAAATATTAGGTGAAATACACCCACTTACAGCAGTGATGCAGCATGGTGGGGAAATTGACAACGTGGCGGAAGGGTTGGCGGTTCGCCGGCCGTGGTAGACGCAAAGGAGTGCGACTCCTTGAACATAGAGTATAAACAACATTCGTGAAAAGTCGACGCACACTCTAAAGTCGTACAGGTTCGATCCCTGTCGTTGTCACAACGCAAACAGAGAGAAAGGCTCTTGGTTCTTTAAAGTATTTGATTGAAAGATGGCGATTAGTAATTGCAGATAGTAAAATAGTAGCATCAGTGGTTTTCAATCAAAGAAATAAAGGATTAGCAGCAAAGGGCCTTTAAAAATCTAACAAGTTGGAGGATTAGCTCAGAGTGGCTAAGGTGAAGCCATTAACTCGCAAGAGGGTAACCAGCCCCTCACTTGTTTTTAAATTGTCTTTTCATAATTTAGGTTTATATTTTTGGTTATTCCGTGGGGATTCCTCCCAAGTTTCTCCACGGTTTTTAATGTCAAAAAATAGAATCTTACAACTAGAATATAATCTCAAAATTATTACCATTTATAAGTGATCGCATTAATATTCATTCCTGCGCCTACTGAAGCAAACAATATTATATCTCCATCAGAAATATTATAGGTATCTATTTGATTATCTAAAACTTGATGCAATAAGGTTGGAATTGTAGCTACTGAGCTATTACCCATTGAAGATATGTTCATTGGCATTATGTTTTGAGGAAGATCTTCTATACCATACAGCTCGAAAAATCTTTTAACAATTGCCTCATCCATCTTTTCATTTGCTTGATGAATTAGAATCATCTTAAGGCTTTCAATTTTATTTCCACTATGATCGAAACATTGTTTCATAGCTTGAGGAACATTTTTTAAAGCATATTCATATACCTTACGACCCTTCATTTTTATATACTCTGAGTCTTCTTTTTCACCTTTGTTAGAACCTGCAGAGTAAATGAATTCAAGCTCAATATCTGTATCTGATCTGACAACGCTATTAATTATTCCACTATCTGAAGTTGTATTTGCTTGAATAATACAAGCACCGGCTCCATCAGAAAAAATCATACTGTCTCTATCGGAGGAATCGATTACACGAGAAAGTGTCTCAGCTCCAATAACAAGACAAGTTTTTGCCACTCCTGACCTAATAGCTAAATCACATTGAATAAGTCCCTGTAGCCATCCGGGACATCCGAAAACAAGATCATACGGAATACAACTTATATTCTTTATACCTAAATTATGCTTAACTCTGGCGGCCAAAGAAGGGACCATATCTCGTGGAGATCCCTCATATTTAATGTCTCCGTAGTTATGAGCTACAATAATAATATCAATTAATTCTGGGTCTACCGACGCATTTGATATCGCCTGCTCTGCTGCCATTGTAGCCATATCAGATGCAGTTAAACCTTTTGCAGCATATCTTCTGCTTTTTATTCCTGTAATAGCACTGAATTTTTGAATTATTGTTTCAGCAGATTGATTAATTTCAACATTATCTGTTCCAAAGAAATTATGATTCAAAAAATAGCTGTTGGGAATTATTTCAGTAGGTATGTAAGATCCGGTCCCAATTATTTTAGATTTTAACATATGAGATTATTAATTAAAATGGTAAAGGAAAATCACATCTCCTACATATGCGGGCTTAACATAATCTTTTATTAAAAGCTGTGCTTGAATAACTGCTTTTATCGTCCCTCTTAGGTTTGTTATCGATTTAACCGTGGCTTGTAGTTGTACTTCACCTCCGGACGGGACGGCTTGACCAAATTTAAAATTCTCGATACCATAATTGATCTCCATCTTTACATTGGTTACATCCGCAATTTGCTTCCATAAGTAAGGAATTAATGATAATGTTAGGTAGCCATGGGCAATAGTTGTCTTGAATGGGCCTTCGTTTGCTGCCCTTTCTTCGTTTGTGTGGATCCATTGGTGGTCCAAGGTCGCATCAGCAAATTTATTGATCTGATCTTGATCAATTTTATGCCACTCGGAAACACCTAAAACTTTCCCTTCATAGGATTTGTATTCTTCAAAACTTCTAATAGTTACCATATTGCTAATAATTTTAAGTATTTCAATTACAAATTGCTAATAAGCATTTAAAACGCATCTTTAATAAGATGATACATGGTCTATACTCAATTTTATTTGCCAGTCAATCTAAAGTTTTAGATTTTTGAGAATGGATTTTGGCATGTTAGGATTTGCGTAAAAATACGAAATTGATTTTATTATCTTCATAAATATAATTTGGTTTACTTATTTGCAGAATAAATTTTTAGACTTAAATGTGTAAATAGCAATTAAACAACTGTATTTTTAAAACAGTTGTTTACCAAAATAAATTATATTTGAGTATGATAACTAAGGAACTGATTATTGATACTTGTAAAGAAGTTTTAAGTAAAAACAAAGCCAATTTTAGTATTTATAAAGTGTTAATCCCGGTTCAAAAAGAATTTGGATTGGACCAACATGTTCAAGAATTATTCACTTTTAATGGAGTCAGATGGTATACTGATTTCAATAACGAAAGAATTGATTTAGGAGAATATCCGGAGTTTTATGAGGTGGGGTGAGTAGTATTGTTTTTGCATACAAAATTTAAAGCATATTAAAAACGACAAATAAAATATTTTTTATAATATTTTGGATTTGTTACAAATTGTAACAAAAAAATTGTGGATGATCCTCTACAAATGATCTAATGTTATTATTAAGCTTCTCCCTAAATCTTCTTCAACAGCAGCTTAAACTTCCCTTTCATATTATCTGTGGTACCTTCTTTATCCAGGGAGGGAATGGTACACTCGAATGTTCCTTCAATATCCTCAGACCTATCCGGATTGGATAATCTCTTGATTTTATAAAAAAGGAAAAGATTAAAATTTACTCACTCTAGTAATCTGTTTAAGAGATTTGGTTTCTAGCTCAAGCACTAAACTCTTTTACATTTTATTTATTTGTAATATTTCTTTTTCAGCCACAAGCTTATCTTTACTAATAATATAAGAATTGGAACTTCTACCAATGGCCCAATTACCCCTACAAATGCCTGAGGTGAATGGATTCCGAAAACAGCGATGGATACTGCAATAGCTAGTTCAAAATTGTTTCCTGTGGCGGTAAATGCAATTGCCGCATTTTTGTCGTAAGAAACATTCAAAGATTTATTGATAAAGAAGCTTACGAAAAACATTAATACAAAATAGGCGACTAATGGTATAGCGACCTTAATGACATCCATTGGCAACTCTACTATTTTATCACCTTTCAGGCTGAACATCAATACTATGGTAAATAGTAATGCATACAATGTAATAGGAGATATTCGGGGTACAAATTTTCTATTATACCATTCTATGCCTTTTGATTTTACCAATGCGTAATGGCTTATAAAACCTGCTAAAAAAGGAATACCTAAGTATATGAATACGCTTTCTGTTACATCTTTCATTGATACGCTTACATTGAAACTTGCCAAGCCTAATTTGTTTGGCAGTACATTGATAAACAGCCAAACTAAGAAGCTGTAAGTAAATACCTGAAAGATGCTGTTTAATGCAACTAATAAGGCTGCATATTCTCTGTTACCTTTAGCAAGGTCATTCCATACTATGACCATTGCAATGCATCTTGCCAAGCCTATCATTATCAAGCCTATCATATAATCCGGCTCATTTCTTAGAAAAAGAATGGCTAATCCGAACATTAAAATAGGTCCGATAATCCAGTTTAACAATAGAGAGATGCTGATAACTTTTTTATCTTTCAATACTATAGGCAATATTGAATAATCAACCTTTGCCAGTGGCGGGTACATCATTAATATCAAACCTATAGCCAGCGGAATATTTGTAGTGCCAAGGGATAGCGTATTTATAATTTTTGAAATACCTGGAAAGAAATATCCTAAGCCTAGGCCAAGAGCCATTGCAAGGAATATCCATAAAGTTAGGTATCTGTCTAAGAATTTGAGTTTTGTTTGCATCGGCTACTTAGTGATTTTTGAAAAAACATAAAACATTTCCAATGCTATCTGTAAGCTTCTTTCTGAATATATCTTTGTCTGTTCGGAAGTGTTATCTGAAATTTTAGGATCTTCAAATGTAATAGAAATTCTTTTTTCCGCGCCTGCGATAAACGGGCATCCACCATCTGCATGTGAGCAGGTCATTATAGCCGCAAAATCAGATACTGGATTAAAGGGATTGTCATACTTTTTAGAGAAACCAATTATCGGTTGGGAATTATCACTATATTTTATAGCATAAACGGGATTAGAGCCATCATATATTTTGAAAATATTAAATCCTTGATGGGATAATGTTTCTGCTACTTTTGGAAATAGTGCAGTTTCTTCAGTGCCTCCTGAATAGCAAATCACATTCTCAATATCGAAATAAGAGGCTGCAACTTGTGCCCAAACCTGTGATAAATGGCTCCTGCGCGAATTATGGGTACAAATGAAATTTATATTTATTTGCTGTTTATTATTTATCTTTAATTGAATAAAATCAATCAACAGCTGTAAGGTACTTTTACGCTCATCGTTATTGATTTTCTCCCATTCTAACTGTTGAATTGTCTCTGATAATATTGGATACATAAACATTCTATTTAAGGATTTAGCAGCAGCCTGAATTTGGAGTGCAGGAATTTGATTGATTTGGAGGTAATTCTGAAAAGCTTTTCTTTTGCTTTCCAGAAGGAATTCCACAAGAATCCTGAGCCAAGCAATTTGTCGCTTTATTTTTCAGTACAAATGAATTTCCATTGAAATCCAAATCATATTTACCGATAGTATCGCTTTGATATTCCACTTCTATCTCCGCATCTTCAATTCCTAATTTATCTTCTGAGAGTTTAATTATACTTAATAGCTTTCCTGGTTTCAGCCTGTGCTCATAATCATTGGCATTCCACAATTGAAAGTTGACTACTTTTTCTTTTCGGATTATTCCACCACAATCAATGAAATTTTTGACGATTTGTCCGACTTCGGTAACGTGAAAGTGTTCAGGAACAAATGTTCCATTTTCTAATTGAAATTCAACATTTTCTAATGCAGGTAGAATTTCTTTGATTTCAGATAACTTCATAATACTAACTTTTAAAATGATAAGTAGATAATTATATAAACGTAATATAGCAATATTACGATATTAAAAATAAAAAAATGTGTTAACAACACTGCTTTACGTTTACATCCTGATTGAAAAAGCCATTAAATTCCTCTTGAAATTGTTTCCATATCTTTTCGTTAATACAATAACAAACTGATTTTCCTTCAATTGAACCTTGAATAATTCCTATGGTTTTTAATTCTTTTAAATGTTGTGAAATAGTTGCCTGTGCTAAACCTAGTTCCTCAACCAGATCATTACAAATACATGCTTTTTGGTTGATAATATATTGCAGTATAGCTATTCTGGCAGGGTGCCCTAAAACTCTAAAAAGAGATGCAAGTTTATTTTCCTTGTCTTTATATATTTCTGTTTTTGTAACTCCCATCTCTACATTTATTTGTATCGCAATATTACGATATTAAAATTAAGTATAAAAGATTTTCATTCAATTTTTTTTGAAAAACTTTATTTAACCTTTAAAAACCTACAGAAATATATAAATTCTTACAGCGTTGGCGGGATTTAAGATAGACTTAGAGATAATATAAAAGTGGGAAATATTGTTAAAATAATTAATAATCTTTAGGTGAACTGAATCAAACCCGGCAAACGATATTCCATTTGCCGGGTTCTTAGTTCTAAATCCTAAACTCCAACCCGCAATAGTCCCGGTATTGCTTTATTGAAGTTATTAGTAAGTTGATTCGTAGTCTTTTATTCCTGGGTACGTTTTCAGCGTAGTGGAGTCTAAGAAAGAATGGCTGAACATATCCTTTCGCAATCCAAACAGGAATATTTTCTTTTATAAATTTAAGATTCTCCACGTTGTATTCTTCGGCGAAGACATTCTCCCATATTGGACGTGATAGTCTTGTATTATTTAAAGTTAAGTTGGGTCGACGTTTGGCCTTTGGAGGATTGTTTTGAATCTCCCTCTTTATTGATCTGACCTCTACCAAACATTGGCTTATATCCGAACGCAATTCCTGGAGCTGGTTCAGTATGTATGCTTTATCTTGAGATGTCATTATTAAGCCTCCTGTCTTTTGGTTAATTGCTTATCCATTGTCTCAATGACATTGTTATTATACCAGACTGTGGAAGCAAGCTTTAATAGAGAAATGAAGCTATTCCGCTCAGCATCTGTCTTTGCATTAGTTATAGCATTTGCCAAGTGGTGAGCAATGTCTTGATAGCGTTTTTCATTGAATACTTGAAGTTCTGCAGCTAATTGCCATAAGTGAAGCTCTTGGTTTTCTGTTAACACTAGCATTGTACACCTCCTTTCAATTCAGCAAGGTATGCCGGTGAAGCGATACCACAAAATGCTGCTACTGAACTCTCGTTGGTGTACTGATCACCTACAGTCTCGTAGATGTCACATGTGATACGCAGATCGACGTTGTAAATAGTTTGAATTTCCTGAATGTGATCTACCTGCACAGATGGTGCGGTGATGAAAGCTACGATGTTTGATGGTAGCTGTTGGTGGGGTGTGTTTCGCATTTTATACAACTTTTCGGCAACAAAAAAGCCCTGCCGTGTGGGGTCGCGAAACACAGTGAAGCCAATAGAAAACTATTGAGAATCAAAACCACAACGGACAGGGTTAACCTGAATATTTTGCTGATACCTTGTACCTGCTTATGTATTTGTAAAGATTTATTTTTGGAAGCCCTCTACTACTTCACTGTATTTCGCATTTCAAAAATGCAAAACTTATTTTAAAAATGCAAATGTTTGATAAAATGAAATTTTTAAAATTATCCAAATAGCTTTCAAGTGGTAATGAGAATAATAAAATGATGGTAGTATTGCATAATATCACCATTCACTATTCTTTTTTGATTCCTTTATATTGCCCGCGTATTTTTTAACTAATTCATTAATAAATACTTCAGCATCTTTAATTGCTTTATCTGAATTTGGCTTCCCTTTATCATTAAATAATCCAAAAACATTTCCTAAAACCTTCTTGCCGGTTAGAACTACATTGCTACCTTCAAAATTCTCATAGTTCTTAAATACTGGCTCAACTTTTATTTTTCCATCTTTAAAGATAACAATAAGTTTATAGTTTAGGTCCCATATGTTAGATTCACTTAATCGCAATTTACTTCTGCTAATAGATTGACCTCTAGCATCAATTGCGATTTGCTCCCCTTCAACTTTTGTAGTTACAAATTTCGGGTTATTATAATTTGTTGAAATATATTCCAATGTTGAATTGTATAAGTCTTTCTTTGTCATTCCTGCCAAATCTATTATGATGAAGTTTTTGTTATTATCAGTTACATCAACAAATCCTAATTTTGTTAGTTTAAAGTCCTGCCCCACAGCTACTCCACATGCAACCAGTATAGAGGTTGCAATTAATAAATATTTTCTCATAATTATTTTTTTAAAAAGTAAATATAATGAAAAACATTTTAGGAATTTATGGGTTCCCACTTGGATCAAAACTATCAACATAATTTTACATTTGCAAATAAAATTTATCAAATGAAAAATGATATTCATGTTATTTATGTTTTAATAGATTCCTCCTCACTAAATCATTAGCTCATTAATTGACAATTGTTATTTGTCAATATCAATTCTTTCGCATCAATACTGCTCATCTTTATTTTTGTTGCTCAGGTGCGTTATTGCACAACACTTAGTTATAGCCTATTCAAGACGGCCGTCTTAAATAGGCTATAACTAAAAAACATAAGAAACAAATGGACTTAAAAAAATCTATCAGATCGCTACTCATATCAAATTTTGGAGGCGCGCAACTTTCAGCTGCAAGGGTTGAAGCATTAGCTAAGAGATTGGAAGGCAAAGTGACAACAGAAGAAGAATTGTTGGAAAGGCTAAAGGCATTGGATGAAGCAATACCGTTTCAAGATATTGCTAAGGAAGATGATCGGGCGAGAAGCGTGCAAGCTGAGCTAGATAAATTGAAAACACCAGCACCAGCACCTCAACCTACACCACCAACACCTGTTCCGGAGCCTGCACCAGAAGCTGAAGTTTCAGCGAAAGACAAAGCGATCCTGGATGCTTTAAAAGCATTGACTGATCAAGTCGCTGGATTGAAAAGTGAAAAGGTCGTTACTGATCGTCAATCACTCATTCTGGGTAAGCTGGCAAATGCCGATAAAGAATACAGTTCAAAGGTTTTACGCGACTTCGGTCGAATGAACTTTGCAACTGATGAAGACTTTACAGCATACCTTACTGATGTTGAAACGGACTTTGCGAATCATACGCAAACACAGGCTGAAAGTAAATTGGGGAAGGATAATCCATTTGCAGGAGTAGGTAAAGATGGCAAAATCAAAGAAGCAACTAAGGAAGAGTTGGATTCTGTGATGAACGAAATCGGATTATAATAATTAATCAAATGGGAACAACAGTAAATTTAAACAACGACGAACAAATCATCGATACCTCACGAGACACCGTGATTATCGTTGACAATTTCCAGTCTGTTCGTGGTGGACGTGCGCTTGATGTGACAGGGTATACACCTAAAGTCATTTATGCCGGGCATGTTATCATCAAAGACACTGCAACTGGAAATACTTATAAGCCCATGCCGGTTAACACTGATGCAACTGCTTATGCAGCTTTGCCAGCAGGTTACGAGTATGCGCATATTTTGATCAATTCGATATTAACAGCAAAACCCGCTGCTGGATTATTAGTGAGGGGAACGGTAAACCATAAGGCATGTTACATTGAGCCGACAGCGGAAGCAATGGAAGCATTAAAGCCTTTAATTGATTTTAGAGCAGACTAATGGAAAAATCACTATTTATTCAATGGGTACAAAAATTCTTTCCCGGGATTATTGTACGTACAGTAGAAACGTTGAACGATACAAAGAGACCTTTGGTCTACTTGCATACAACAATGTTAAAGCCAGTATTTTCAGTAACTGGTAAATGGGAAAGTTTAAGCGCATCTTTTAGCCTAGTTGCTGCCGATGTTGTTGCAATGGACTCAAGCCTTCCTTTGAAGACAAGAGATTCGATATCTCAAGCATCAGGTGATATTCCTAAAATGGGTATTGAATTAGCTCTAAATGAGACGGAGCTTACCCAATTGGACACTTTGATTGCTAACGGCGCAACTAATGGACAGGTTATAGCTAAATTATTCGCAGATACTCCACGTGCTATCGGAGCTATTTATGAACGCAATGAAGCTATTTTCTTACGTGGATTCTCTACAGGTATCACTTTAGTTGATGATCCTGAAAATGTAGGCGTAGGAGTTCGTTGCGATTATAAATATCGTGCCGATCATCTTTTTGGGGTTGCTGCTCTTTATTCTGATAAAGTCAATGCAAAACCGTTTGATGACTTTCAACGTGTTATCGATAAAGCCACTTCGGATGGTGTATCTATCACTCAAGTTTATACTGACACAGCAACAATCAACGCTATTGCGGCTACGGATCAAGCAAAAGAATACTTTTCTTTTAGCCAAAACAGCACTGGAAACAAGCAAATTCCAAACCTTGATTTTGATCAGTTAAATACTTTGGTCAGCAAACGTTATGGCTTTACTTTTATTAAAGTTGATCGTACAATCAAAGTTGAAAAGGATGGTAAACGTACGTCGTTTAAACCTTTTGCTTCTGGCGCAATGGTTTTTGTTGCATCACAAATGGTTGGTGAACTGGTTTACGCCCGTTTGGCGGAAGAAAACCATAAACAGGCAGGGGTTGAGTATCAAAAAGCGAATGAGTACATTCTTGTGAGCAAATTCCGTACAACTACACCTTCCTTGAAAGAAGTTACACGTGCTCAGGCTCGCGTGGTTCCAGTTGTTACCGCTATTGACGAAATCTATTTGTTGGACACTAAAACTGTACAAGGATAATGGCAGATCAAGAAAATAAGCAGGGAACGCAACCAGGCGTACCTTCATCTTCACCACAAGGTGCTGAAGATGCAAAATTAAAAGCAGAGCAAGAAGCAAAGGCTAAAGCTGATAAGGATGCGGCCGAAACAAAGGCTAAAGCTGAAGCCAAAGCTGACAAGGACAAGAAGTCTAAAAAATATACTGTCATCTATCCATTTGCTGATAAAGACAACTTCGGTAAGAAATGGGTTGAAGGTGATGACGTATCTCATTTCGATGATGCGCGGTTAGCTGATTGTGTGAAGCGTGAATTAGTAAAGAAGGGCTAGGATAATGGCAAGTGTAAAGGAAGTCTTAGTGTCGTCGATGGGGTATAAGTTCCCGGATGCAACAGTCATTACAATTTTAGAAGAGCACGGATTGGCGCAAGACGCACTACGTGATACAAATGATAAAGATCAGACTAAAGCATTGGATCTATCCCGAGCGGGTTTGATTGACTTCCTTTTAACACAGCCTAAATCTGTCAAGGAATTGGATTATCAGCTTACTCAACAGGACGCTGCGTCTTTGGAAGCTTTACGGCGTCGCTTGTTGTGGAAATGGGGGATTGATGAAGTTCCTTCTGACTCTGGATTCGTGGATATTTCAAATACTCATTAAGCATTATGATCGAGCAATATCCGGATAAGTTGGTTAGGGAAGACGGCAGTCAATTATCTTGCCGTTTTTATCCTAATAACCGCAGCGCAGGC
The DNA here is from genome assembly GCF_016725325.1 of Sphingobacterium spiritivorum. Taxonomy (NCBI): domain Bacteria; kingdom Pseudomonadati; phylum Bacteroidota; class Sphingobacteriia; order Sphingobacteriales; family Sphingobacteriaceae; genus Sphingobacterium; species Sphingobacterium spiritivorum. The sequence goes on along the minus strand of NZ_CP068083.1, from coordinate 732,896 downwards.
CTGAAGAAGATTAAGGATGGTACTGAAGTAGATGTCAAGTTCACTATTGCACTTCCGTTTTATTCGCCAACACTCTTAGTAGATGAGGTTGTAACCGGCTATGATCAGAATGGTGAGGCGATTGTTTGGCAAGACAGTATTGCGATCTTTCATAGGGGGCAACTTCATTGTGTAGCTTATGTTTAGAATAGAATTAGATATGACTCAATCCGAACTTGATGCTATTTACACTGAGCAGATCGACGAGATGGATCGTAAAACGTTAGATGCGTTTAAGCGGGTACTTTCCAGAGCATTGCAAATACAGCGGGCTAAGATGAGGCCAGAAGGGTATAATGATCAAACAGGCCAATTACGATCTTCAACAGGTGGTATAATTTACCGAGATGGGAAGGTACTGCATGAGGATTTCGAGTTAAGTCCATACGGAACCGACAAAGCGCCGGGACTGAAAGAAGGCCGTGAGAAGGCATTTGCAGAGCTACGTGAATCATCAGGTTGGGGAATTACTTTAGTTGCCGGAAAGGAATATGCCAGTTGGGTTGAAACTAATCATGGACTTACAGTTGTAAGTGAAGCGAGAAAGGAAGTAGATAAGTCGCTGGATCAAGCCTTTAACGAAATTGATGTATGATGGCAAAGCTCTTAAAGAATTCCATAGAAGGAATGAAGGATGTCAAATCGGTATTGGTTGTCGCAGGTATTGGGGATCTTATAAGTGGTGAAATTCGGTTATTCCAACGAAAGCTTGGCAGCACTAAGGAGGATTGTGTTATTAATACTTTGATTTGGGATGCCGAACAGATACAAGGAGGGGTGCTGAATATTAACTTTCATGTACCTAATCTTCCAGGATCATCAGCTGAAAACCCTACAGTAGTAGATAATACTCAACCAGATATTGAGAGGATGGAATATCTCGGCAATATAGCATCATCTAAATTGGATGGATATATAGGTTCTAACTTTTCATTAAAGCTTCGAGATCCCGGTCAGATAGAGAACTTCGGTACACAGTGGTTATACAACATCCAGGTTGAGTATACATTCTTGAGGACAGATATTTAATAATAAAATTAACATCGGGGCACCCCGATATAACAAAGAATAAATTATGGCACAATTTGTTGTAAAAGGAGTAGAATCCATTGAGTTTGCGCCTGTGAGTGCAAACGGAGCCTTACCGGCTACTGGCTGGGTTAAAGGTGAAAATATTGAAATGGGTTCTGCGACAATGAACATTCCGGAAAAGACTATGACTAAAGTTAAAGTCGAAGACAAAGCGGGTATTTTCGCAATAATTGGAGAAGAAGGAGATGGAGCAAGCGTAACTGCTAAGTTCCTGAACCTTGATCCAAAGATGGCAGATTTGATTTTCAAAGGTAATGCAACTTCCACTGCGACGACCAAATTTGAAGCAGCTATTGATAGCACTACAGCAGTAAATCTTGCTGTTCGCGTTACAAGTAAACCTTGGGATGGATTCAAGATGGTTTTTGTGATTCTTAATGGATCAGTAATTGGAAGAATTGAGAATGCTCTTACCAAAGACGGAGATGCATTCCTGGCTTTGGGCTTCACCGCAGAAGCGCAAGCTGTAAGTGATGCTGATGGAGATGCTGTTTCTCCATGGTATTACGAAAAAGTAGCAGTAGCATAACAATATAACCCCGAAATCCACTTTGGTTAGCTGGAAAGTAGGGGTTTATTCATCTAACCAAAATAGAAATGACACAACAAGAAATTGCTGATACATTTATCGATACACCTACTCACATTGGGTCTATTGTATTGCCTAAAGGGGGATTAGTCAATAAAATATTTAAACGAACTCATTCAATTGATATTGAAGTAGGATCTATACCTGTTGGTAAAGTCCAGCAGATTGGAGTTTTGCTTAAACAAATGACCAATTTTGAATCAATTCAGAAATATTCCCAAGCAGATCAGATCAACATTTTATTATCAGACAATATCAATCCCATTCTACAAATTATCGCAATCGCGATTAGTAAAACAAGACGATTCGAAGTTGAAACCTTGACAGCTATTTCTGAGCAATGGAGTATGTCGTTAATTTATAAAGCTTTTATTGAAGTCTACCGGAGGTTAGACTTATCGTCTTTTTTCGACATTATGGCTTTATCAAAGAATCTGACTCTAAACCTTTTCCCGGATCCGGAAGCCCTTGGGCAAGTGTAATTAGCGCTGCAATAGCAAGTAAAGGTTGGGATGAGGATCACATTAAATGGAAGATCTCATATGTAAACTTAATGTTGTATGGGTTATGCATACCATCTTACTCAAAAGATGAAAATACACCTAACAGTCAAAAGGAAGTTGATATGTTTCAAATGTTTAGCAACAGATAACAGAATGTTGACAATTGTCAATTGTCAATAACAGTTTCTGTTTTGCGCATATTAGAAACTTTATTTTTGAGCTATCACATCTGAGGATAGTTCATGGCTGATTTAAGATATAAAGTAGTATTAGACGATACAGAAGCTCGCAAAAAATTACGCGAGCTTTTGTCGAATACGGGAGTTGGTTCCTCCACCAATACAGCAGACGATTCTAAAAAATCAGCTACAAGCGTAGATGATGTTCGCAATGCCACCTTGAGATTAAAAGAGGCTCAGATTGCAAATTTGAATGCTTTAAAGGAGGCAAGAATAGAAGCGCAAAAGCAGAAACAAGAGCAATCTGAGTTAACAACGAAGTTCAAAGAGGGACAACTTACTATGCAAGAGTTTCGTCTTGAACAAGGGAAGCTTAATGCTGCAAGAAAAGAACAATCAAGAATTGAAAGGGAGCTAAAGAAGAATCTTGCTGATAATAGTGAATATGCTCAGCTCTCAAAAGCATTAAATAATGTTAGAAGAGAAACCAAAGATTTACTTGCTGAGATGTTTAAATTGGAGCGTCAAGGTAGATCTAGTTCCGCTTCTTATGAAATGCTTAAAAGGAAATCAGAAGCATTAACAAAGCAAACTCAATATTTAGATAAAGCAATAAAGCGTATTGATGCTACAGTCGGCCAGCATCAGCGTAATGTCGGGAACTATGCACAGGCCTTAGAAAATATGTCTCCAATTATAGCACGGTTAAATATGAACCTGGCGTTGATGGGAACATCAGTAAGTGAATTAGCTGCTGGGGGAGCTGCAGGGTTCTCCACTTTACTGTCCAGTGTAAAATCATTAGGCGCTGGGCTTGCATCATTTCTTCTAACCCCTGTAGGAGCAGTAATCGCATTGCTAGCTACTTTGTATAGTTTAATTCGTGCTGGCGGATCGGTGGTTATTGGATTCAATTCTCGCCTAATGTCTGTCTCTAAGACTACCGGATTAGCTGGCGCAGAGCTTAATAAGTTTGGAGATGCAATCGTCGAATTATCAAGAAAACTACAAGTAGTAAGTACAGATAAGTTACTTGAATATGCTACTGTTGCCGGGCAGTTAGGCGTTAAAGGGAGAGCTAATCTACTGGCATTTGCCGAAGCATTAGCAAAGTTAGAGACGGCATCAGATATAAAGGGTGAAGAAGGTGGCACTTCTATCGCCAGGACGTTGACTCTTGTTGATGGTGGTGTACAGAATGTGAAGGACTTTGGTGATGAAATTGTAAACCTAGGAAATAACTTCGCAGCAACTGAAGCTGAGATCCTTTCAAATGCCGAATCAATTGCTCAGAATACTGGGGTATATAAAGTTGGTAGAAGAGATGTACTTGCGTATGCTGTAGCTACTAAAGCTGTTGGACTTGAAGCTGAGGTTGTTGGCTCTACTTTCTCTAGAACTTTAGGAGAGTTTGAAAAGATGATCAGGACAGGAAAAGGTGTCGCTGATCTTTCTAAAGTTATTGGTAAATCTTCTCAAGAAATTTCGGATCAATTTAAAAAAGACGCTTCATCTGTTTTTAAAGATTATATCAACGGGCTGAACAGAATTTCGCTTTCTGGTGGATCAGTAAATGAAGCTTTAGAAAGAACAGGTGTAATTGCAGTTCGAGATCAAAGGGTTATTGCCACTCTTGCAACTAATGGTTATGCTACTTTGAGTGACGCGTTAGTGAAAGTTGGAGAGGCGGCAGGTGCAATGGATAGGGAGTTTGAAACCGGAGCAAGTAAACTTGAGCAACAATTAAATAGAATTGGGATTGCATGGGACAACTTCATTTTATCAATTGAGCAAGGAGATGGTGTGCTTGGTAAAGCCGCAGCTAGTATCGCGAATCTTGTCGCTAATTATGCTGACTATATGGCAAAGGTTGTTAATCCATCCTCGTTTCAAGAATGGAAATCACGAGTATCATTTGCCAATGACGAGGCAGATGCAATCAGAGAAGTGACATTAGGATACAAAGATGCTGCAGAAACTTTTGCAGGGTTATCTGGGTTCAATGTTTCTACAGCTAATTATGATAAACTTAAAGAAAAATATGAAGAGGTCGGGTCATCAATTAAGGAATTGCAAGTTACTACTGAAAAATATAAAGCTTATGTAAAAGACGGATTATTAACTGAAGGGGGTAAGAGAAAGATTGAAGACTATACTAAGTTAATTCAAAACCTTAGTGGTTCAATGTGGCAGATTGAACTTTTCATGAAATCAAAAGCTCCTCAGGCTACAGAAAAAATAGATTTTGAACAATCAGAGGAGGAGAGAAGAAAAGCAGAAAGAGCAGCAGAGTCTGCACGAAATAAGGCTGAACGTGAAGCAGAAGCCCGTCGCCAGGCTTTAGAAAGACAGCGCGCATTACAGTTGTCAATTGATCAATTAAATGAGCAATCACTACGTGGGCAGTTGTCTCGAGATGATCAGGAAGTAGCTTCTATTCGTGATAAATATGCTAAGATCAGAGAGGAAGTCAGGAAGTTTTATGCTGATCCTAAAAATAAGGGTTTAAGAGTTGATACCGGGAGTCTTAAAGGGAATGAGGATTTTGAGATAAGCGAACTCCAATTTAAACAGGAAACTAAGAGAATATCTGAAAACCTCGCTGAACAAAAGGCTCTTGTGGATGAATACAATAGTTATTTATCGAAGACATCAAAAGAAGAAGCTGATAAAAGATATTCGGATCAATTATCTATTATTAAGAATTTCAAACGTAACATTCAAAGTGAATATGAGGATCTGATAGCTCTTGAAAAAAATGCTTCTTTAAAAGGATTTACCGGGTCCTCAGCAGAACTTACCCAAGCTCAGAAAGAGAGAGCTGATTATTATAAAAAGTATCTAGAATCCTTGAATAAAGAGGAAAGATTGAGATTGCAAGAGGAATTTGTTTCGGCTTTAAATCTATCTAAAGGCCATAATCAGAAGCTTATTGACATTGAGAAAAAATATAACGACGCAAGATTAGCATTAGGTAAAAATGCTACCAAAGAACAGTTGGAAGAATTAAACAAGCGCCATAATGAAGAAACAAGTGCCGAAGTTATGGCAAGCCTTCAAAAAGAGGTTCAGTGGGAAAAGACTTTTTCGACACTTCAATATTTAAGTAAATCGGCAACCAACAAATCTCTAAAAGATATACAGGATAGGCTTAATAAGGAATTAAGTAGTGGTAATTTAATTAAAGAACATTATGAAGATTTAATCGGCCAAGTGAATTCAGCTAGAATTGAACTTAACCTACAAAAATCTTGGATTGCTAGTACAGATGCTATTAAAGCTTACTTGGAACTATTAAGAAAAGCCAAAAAAGAAAGTAAGCTGGAAGCGAATATTCCTGTATTGAAAAATGAGGTTTTTGGAACTCTATCAAGCGATATTGGTAATGCGTCACAACTAGTAGGCACACTTACTGATTCCTTTGCAACTCTAGGAGTTGGTAGTGAGGATTTACAGGAAACTTTAGGTAAGGTTGGAGGCGCACTTGGTGACTTGAGCAATCTTGCAGGAGCTATAGCAACAGGTAATCCAGCAGCTATAGTAACAGCATCAACTAAGGCATTAACTTCAGTAATTGATATTTTCAATACAAAGGATAAAAAGCTACAAAAGCAGATTGATAAATATCAAGAACAGCTAGATAGCTTAACTAAGTCATATGATAGACTTCAGCGTAGCATCTCCAATTCCGTAGGTGAATCGTTATACTCCGACAGCGAAAAAGCTATAAATAACCTGAAAGAACAACAGCAGAAACTTCAGGATATGGCAAAGGCTGAAGAAGATAAAAAGAAGACCGATAAAGATAAAGCAAAATCTTTCAGGGATGAGATGGATAAGATCGATCAAGAAATTGAGGATATCCGCAAAAGCATCACAGAGTCTTTAGCTCAAACTTCATTCAAGGAACTTTCAAATGAACTTGCGGAAGCATTAGTATCTGCATTTGAAGCAGGTGAAAGTGCTATAGATGCTATGGATGACAGTTTTGATAAATTCATAAAAAATGCTTTGGCAAATAGTCTCAAGCTAAAGCTGATTGAGCCAATTGTCAATGATATGGTTAATCAGGTTTCACAATATATGTTGGCTAATGATAACAGTCTTGTTGGCTTCAATTTCGATTCCTGGAGAGATAAACTTGGAGAAGCGTCAAAAGGATTCACAAATGCAATGGAAGAAGCATATAAGGGATTAGGGTTATCAAAAGATAGTAGTTCAACTTCATCAACATCCCTAAGCGGAGCCTATGCCAGAGCAAGCCAAGAAAGTATTGATCTGCTTGCTGGGCAAACGGGCGCAATGAGAGCTCATTTGTCAGAATTAATTCAGCTTCAAAAAAATACTGACATGACTTTAAAGCAATGCGTAGACGCAGCTCAATCTCATTTGACACAACTGATTCTCATTGAACGAAACACGCGTGTTACAGCTGATAATGCAAGCAATTACCTCCCCTATCTCAAAGGTATTGAATCTAACACAAAGGGAAACTTAGATATGCAGTTAAGGGCTGCAGGTAAATTCGGATTTTAATGGAAGAGCTTAAAAATTACATATTAGGATCATTGAGTTGTGATTTTGGAGTCAATGGGGTTAAGAGTGCAAATAGCATTCAGGATTTAGTTGCATTACTCAAATCTCCGCAAGGTATAGAGTTTTGCATGGAAAATAGCTTTCCATCATTAGAGATACTGAGCGCTTATGAATCAGAACTACTTGCATCCGGCGTATACCTTCAGGGTAAACACAACCTTGAAAATCCAAACTTAGTAATTGCATTTGGAGGTACAATCGGTATTCATTTAAATGGTTACACCGTATGTCAGGTATTTGCTACCAACAATGCTCAGATAAATGTATTTGGCAATGATAGTGCTATTTCAATGGTAGAAATTCATGGTGATGCAAGTGTATTTGTTCAGCAGCTTGACGAATCTTCAATTAACGTATTTCAAAAATCATGACCTCACAATACAAACTAAATAATAATGATCTGCTCACAACCTTCGGAGTTGTGGTTGAAGGAGGAAGTAATTCCTTTCTGGCTTACCCTTCCCGTAAAGATTCGCTTACTCATGATTTCACGGATAAGAATGGGTTGGATATTGATTTGCAGGACCCGCGGTTTAATTCGCGTGAGTTCACCATTAATTGTGCTTTAACCGCAAGTTCGGCTGAGGACTTTTGGACAAAGTATAATGCTTTGTTCACGGAGCTTTCCAATAGCGGCACTCATAAACTATCAATCACAGACCTTGGCAGAGATTACAGGGTGTATTACAAAGAGCAGCGCAACATTCGAAAGCTTACTCCATTATCCGGAAAGCCGGAAGTATGGATAAAGTTCGATTTAGTTTTTGGAGAGGCTAACTGGACAGACAACATTGAAGCTGTTTACCTGATTGATCACGATGGCAACTACCTAATTCAGTAAGACATGATAACGATTAAAAGAGGGATCTCAATTATTGCTGTTGTAGAGCCGATGGATACGGTTACTCAAGAGAAAGAAGTATCAGGTGGAAACTTTATTAATCTTTCTTTTGAGCTGCCATATTATAGAGAGTTCAAAAGGATGGACTATGCAGAGATCCTTGGAGAAACATATTACTTAACTCAGATTCCAACAATTAGTAAAGAAGGGAAAAGGGATTACCAATATACGCTATCTATGGAAGGGGAACAGTGTAAGCTCGGCCGGGTTGAATTTCTTCAAAGCAATCTGATTGGTCAGTACTTCAAAAATCCATTCTTCATCAATGATAAGGCAGAGACATTCATGACTTTGCTATTGCGAAATATAGAAAGAGTTTTCCCTAGTGAAGGTTGGAAACTTGGGTATGTTGTAGATAGCGAAATAAAGAATATTTCCTTTGATAATCAAAACTGCCTTGAAGCCTTATCTACCCTGGCGGAAGCATTCGATACAGAATGGTTGGTTGAAGGGCGGACGATCCATCTATACAGAAAACAAAGTGCAACTGGCTTAGTGATGAAGCAGGGTGAAGGAGAAGCTCTCTATTCTCTTGAAAAGAAGCCTCAGGATAACAGCAATATTGTAACCAGGCTGTATGTATATGGCTCAGACAAAAACTTACCTAATCCATACAGAAGAGGTCTGACAAGGTTAACCGTTGGAGATCTTCCTTATATAGAAAGACAGATAGAGGAATACGGCATTTGGGAAGACAGTATGACTTTTGATGATGTATTTCCAATGAACTTAGGGACAATCACTTCAGTGGATTCGGGGAATATCCTAAGGTTTACAGATGCTAATTTTCCTTTTGATATTAACTCTCAATTGATCCCGGAAGTTAAAGCTAAGCTTTCATTTCAAACAGGGCAGTTGGCAGGATATGAGTTCGAGATCAGTAGCTATAATCATACCTCCAAAACTTTTACGATAAATAAAAATACACAGGATAAAGCTTGGGAAGTTCCGAATGCTGATATAAAGCCTGAGGTAGGAGATACTTTTTTTTTATTCGATATCAGAATGTCAAATGCATGGGTTACCGCTGCGGAACAGACGTTGATACAGAAAGCTATTGAATATATGGACCAACGTAATGATCCATCTGAAAACGATAGCTATTCTGTTGTCTGTAACCCTCTTTATTTCAAACGAACTGGGAAAACTTTAAGAATTGCAGACAGCGTCACAATTGAAGAACCTGATATGGGAATATTGACACAAAAGAGAATAGTAAAGTTATCGAGAAATGTCAGACAGCCTTTCATATATACATGTGAACTGGCTAACAAACCAAAAAAGAACGTAATGGTAAAACTTTTACAACAACTATAAAATGGCAGATGAACACGTAAAAAAGAAGCTCATTGAGCTGGAGCCATATCCATCAGATCAAAAAATCAAGTCTGATGACATGATCTATGTCTGGAATACGGACTTAGCCAGACTTCAGAAAGCGGATGTCAATCAAATGCCTTTCGGATCAGGCGGAGGTGGTGGCGTCACAACTTTAGTGGGCAGTCCTTTTAAAGTCTCATTAGGAGATGACCAGGTGACTATTGAAGGAACAAATACCATTATATCAGATGTTCGTTTGCTGGGTAAAAAAGACTATCCGGTTAGCACAACACAACTTCAAAATGCGACATTCAGAAAAGGTGAGGTTGGATATAATGAGATAGATGGAACGGTTACTATCCTTGATTTCAGATTAAATGCAGGAGAGGAAGTTGTTTTATACCCTGATGGCATGCAAGGATCCGGTGGTGGTGGAAATCTTCAGCCAATCATGGATAGGCTTACAGAAATAGAATCTATAGTGTCAGTTTTTAAACCTACACTTAGTGGGACTAATAATGCACGGGTATGGTGGGTTGGTGGTTTACCGCTTCCAGCCGGATGGGAAGAGGACGCTGATTGGAGAGATTACCTTCCGCTAGCTGTAGCTCCATCCGAGTCAGGAAAAGCATTTGGATCAAACTCTGTGACTTTAAAGTCTAATCAGCAAGGCAGTTTTGGAGTTAAAGCTGTAAGTGATCGCTCTGCAGGGAGTTCACGAAATAACACAATTTGGAACTTATCATTTCTTTCAAATGGCATCTGGAGAATGTTAACAGGTGGCTCAGGAGCTAATGTTGATATAGGTCCCATAACCGTAAATCTATCGGATGCATCCACGCCAATAGATATTAGACCTAAGAGTAAAGGTGGAATGTGGATTAAATATGTAGGAGGATAATATGGCCTTAGAAGAATATAATAGATTTTCAGATCAGGACAGGATTGCAAGAGATGCCAATTTAGAAATAACAGAAGCATTTTTTCCACCTTATTTTGAAAGCTTGCAATTGTTGGATATCGGTGATAACGATCCGGCCAAAGTAGGGGCAATAGCTACATTCAAAGATGGATCAGCCACGAGTCTAGCTATATATCAGGGTGCTGGTTTTTGGAAAGTCGGCACAGGATATACAGACGCTGAGATCGATGCAATGATCACAGCGGCTAAGAACCGGGCTAATCACACAGGTACTCAGGCCATCAATACGATTGAGGGGTTGGAAGCTGCATTGGACAGTAAGATTTCTACCAGCGAAAAGGGAGTTTCAAACGGAGTTGCTACGTTGGATGGCGGCGGAAAAGTCCCGGCTAATCAACTTCCTAATTCAGTAATGACAGTCGAGGGACCATGGAATGCAGCGACTAACACACCAACGTTAAGCAATGGTACGGGTAATGCAGGAATGGTGTATGAAGTTACAACTGCAGGTACTGTTAACCTAGGAGATGGAAATATTACTTTCAAAGTTGGGGATTGGGCGGTATACGGTGCCGATGGCAAGTGGTATAAGTCCATTAACAGCAATGAGGTTACGTCTGTTAATGGTAAGACTGGATCTGTTATTATTGCACCTGGAGATCTTGATGTTTCCAATGGACTTTTTATTGTGGGTAATTCTTCCGGTAAAGGCGGAACCAGGAAGATATTGCCTAGCGACATGGGATTAACATCCGGAAGTGTATTATACGCCCTTAGTCCTTCAGTCTGGAGCGAACTATTTGCATCAGATAATGCTACTCCCAGCACTGTTGCCATTCGATCTGCTGCATCATCAAGTTCCCCTGGGGAAATAAAAGCAGGTCCCGCTATCAATCCGGAAGGTCTTGTTCGGTTAGATCAGATGAATACAGCATTGGCTGCGAAAGCCAATTCAGACGGTTCTAATGCATCAGGCACATGGCCAATTGCTATTACTGGAAATGCGCCAACTTGGGGAGGTCAACAATATTCATCAGATGAAGTGCCAATTAACAATTATATACTTGCATATGGTGCAGACGGGAAATGGCATCCTTCTAATAAAGAAAGAGTAAATGCTTTTCTTGGAGCTCCTTCAACAGGAGAGACATTACAAAGTGTTGCTGAAAGAAATAGCGTAGCTGAACTCACGTCTGGGGAGATTAATATAGGCAACAAAGAAAACGCAAACAAGATCGCAATACAGGGCCAATCTGGTAGAATCGGCATACAGGCATGGAATTCTGGTGGAGGCGCTCGGCATTTATCATTACAAATTGACGGAGGTAGTGTAGGCGTTGGAACTACATCGCCATCATCTAAACTAGAGGTAAATGGAGTTGTGACAGCTACTGGCGGTAATTCAACACAATGGAATACAGCGTATACAGACAGGGTTGATTTAACAGCTAATCAAACAGTTGATGGGAACAAAACCTTTACAAACTATGTGCGATCAAATCAAGGGTTTACAGCATACGCCTCTGTAAACAGTCAGGCCACGTATAGACCAACCGGAATCACCTTTAATCCTGCTGCTAATACATACGCTACTATTGACGCTAACACCAGTGGTGGGCTAACTATACGCACAGCTGATGGTTCAGCTACTGCACAGATTCGTATGACCTTCTTGACTCCTAATGGAGCGACCGCCAGATCAGTTATGTTTTCGGGTCGAGCCTATTATGGTAGTGATTATACCGGAGCTTTTGAAGCCAACGATTTGATTCCAAAAAAATATGTAGATGATAAAATTCAGCTCATGACTTTGCGTGCAACAATTAGCGGAGGTGTGGCCGTTTTGGATGGCGGAGCTGTTCAAGCGGGATACCGATATATTGTTCAGGGAGCATCATTATATAACGGTACAACCCCTGAATTTTTATCGCTTTCAAAACTTGCTATTCAGGCAGGAACAACGGGGAATGTGGTGGCGCAATACGAAACCACATCCGTAGATAACGGAAAAGATGTTGAAGTGTTAATTCTCAAAATCAAACAATAAATTTTATGGACAAATTAATTAACAACAAGCAATTCACGCTACAGTGGCGTGATGTGCTGATCGGAGCATTACTTGCAGCCTTTTCAGGGGCCTTTACCGTTGCCCTGGAAACGCTCAACTCTGGATCTCTGGAGTTCAACTGGAAAGCGATTGCCACAACGGCAATTTCCGCTTTATTGGCTTATCTGGGCAAAAACTTCTTTGAGCCATCAAAAACCGTAGTTGTCAAAAAGGATTAATCAAAGCCCCTTCGGGGGTATTGTCTAAAAAATATGAATAAAATAGAATCAATTAAATATATACAGAATTTCGTATGTGCAAATCCTGATGGCATTCTTGGAAATGAGACGTTGACAAAGTTTCAATGCCGTTTCAATGTTCCAACCAAGGCTATGGTAGCTCATTTTTTTGGTAATATGATACATGAGAGCGGAGACTTTACGATCGTGTCGGAAAATATGTACTATACCAAAGTAGCGACATTACGCAAGACATGGCCGTCACGCTTCACCAGTGACGAGCTGGCAAAGCAGTTCCTCAGAAGTCCTGAGAAGCTCGGGAACTTCGTGTATGACGGTAGAATGGGAAATGCCAAAGGAGAGGGTTATAAGTACCGGGGTCGAGGATGGATGCAGCTTACCGGGAAAGACATGTATGAACTGTTCAGTAAGTATATTGGTGAAGATTGCGTTAATAATCCGGATTTGGTAGCAACTAAATACCCCCTAGAATCGGCTGTATTTATGTTTACGCAAAAGAGACTTTGGGGACTTGTTAGCACTGTTAGTGAAGAGGATATAAAGGTAATCAGGAGAAGGGTAAACGGAGGATTGATCGGTATTGATAAGGTGATTCCTTTGGTACAGAAAATCTTTAACATGATGAGATAATGAAAGAAAACGAAGACTACATCGGTAATAGGGTAAACGACATTGGAAAGCTTTATAAGTGGATTAAGGATAATCCAATGGCTTTTCTATGCACCGTCATGACGGTTATTGCTTTCATATTCATATGGCTGTTCATAGATTCTAAAAATGAAAATATCCGCATAACACAGCAGATGAGCAAGCAGATAACCGATGAAGTCAGAAGACAGGTGCCTATATCTGTCCGGGAGCAATTGCAGCCCATTAAAGATAGTGTAGACAATACGAAGTCAAATATTGATAAACTAATAGAAAGGGTTACACAATGAAGAGAATAGTATTATTCATTATGGTGATGGTAGCCACTACTGTAATGATATCCTCCGGTACAGCAGGAGAGCCGGAAAGAGAGATTAAAAAAGAAATGATCAGAAGCATGAATGATCTTCAGCATTCAGTTGATTCACTCACCAGACTATTGAGACATGAGAAGTAGAATTCTGATCCTGATGGCCATGATCACGTTTTCCGGGTGTGGCCTTTTCCGGAAATCATCTAAGACTGTTGAAAAGGTGTCTTTTGATGTATCGCAAAAAAAAGATAGTATCTCCAGTGAGCGGATCAAGTCTGATTCAATAGGTAAGAGTCTATCCATTGACAAAGGCAATGTAGTTACTGAAACGGAAAGGACTATAACCACCGAAAAGAAATGGGGTACTGTTAAGGGATCTATCAGGATTGATAATATACCCAGAGGTGTAGAGCTTCTGCTTAAAGATTCAGCCGGGACCAAAATATCCCTAATGCTTGATACGATGTCAAATCAATTGAATGTCCGAGTTGATCATCCAGGAGAAAAGACCACCGTAACTGAAAGGGTTCGTCAAACAGAAAACAAGAATAGGACGGATCAACAGGAAAGTAGTACCGGTAGTGAACTTAATAAGGAAGCTACTGTAAATAGTATAGATAGAAAAAAGGTATCGACATCACAGGTTATTAAAGAAAGTGAACCGGATAACTGGGGTTTTATATTTTGGTGGATTGGGATAGGTTTAGGGGTTGTAGTTGTTGTTTGGGGATTAAAAAAGTTTGTAATTAATTAGAAGGACTTATAACTTATCAGAATGGTGTTCATGAAGCCAACTAATCATTTGATCTACTATTTCATTCAGTCCATCTAGTGGGGTAGTACTGTACTCAAATAACATAAAATGATTTGTTCTATTGAAATTCAGTTCTTTAAATTGACAATAAACTCCTGAATCTGAATGAATACAAATCCACAATCTATCTTTCTTATTGTATTCAATTATAAAATGTTGCATAATGCGAGCTTGTTTAGGCTAAAAGCTCTTGCCAAAACTATAAAATACTTAAAAGTTTATATAGTCCCATTATCGGACATTTAGAATATGGATGCAAGCTAAGCAAAAACATTGATAGTTTTATAAAAAAGCGAGGTGGTCGCCTCGCTACTACAGTAATCATTAATTAATCGCTAAAGTGTTAAATGTGTGATAAATGTATTAACAGTTTTAATTTAATAAAATTTTACTTTTTCTCCAATGCTTCTTTCAATTTTATAAGCATCAAATATGAAGGACATCTATCCAGCTCCTTCTTCCATGCTTCACAAGCATTAAAACTCACTCTTAGGAATTCAGAAATATTAGTGACATACATGTGTGGTGCAATTCTGATCTCTGTGGGGAGATCTTTGGATTCGAAGTATTGTTTAAGTTCATCTATGGATATCATAATATCAAAGGAAAGCGAGGAGAGTTAGATCCTCGCTTAAACACTAACTATAAGCCTCCTAGGACGGAGATATTAAAATATACACTAATTTATAAAAAAAAAGCGAGATATTTCTACCTCGCTTAAGTGTTAACCGTTATTGCAATAAGACTTTATAAAATTAGTATTTATAATTATGATTAATAATGATACAAATACTCAAAATATCAGGTATTTATACTCATTTTATAATAGTATGCAGCACTACTAAATACTTATCCATACCTTCACTAAAATTTTTAATCATATGGTAGTCGTATTACTCTTGTTTGGGATTATCATTGTTATTTGTTTAGTTGGAATTCTAGTGTTGTTAGTTCAGACGTATAAGAATCAGGATTATTAAAAAATATTACTCTCACCATTCATTAACCTAAGTAAAGGCAGTTAATTTATTAGCTGCCTTTTATTGTAACATTATATTTTGTCTCTTGCATAAATACTAAAAAACTTAGTAATTTTGATGTGCTATGAATAATTTTATGTTGAATAAGCAGAGGGAAGATGCTGCGATGCCTGCTAATTTTGAGATTCTGATTAAGGAGGCAAGGGTTAGTGGATATTGGATATATCACAAGTCGGCTGGCAAGTGGTATACGCCTGAGGAGTTTCAAGAAGTTGCAAGGGAATTGTACTCAAGAGAGAGGGATGGAAAACGTAATAATTCAAGCGATTTTGCAGTTCGAGATCCATATTCAGGTATTAATGATCGGGTGAGGTGGGTGGATCAAATGAATACTGAGCTTCAAACCTTCAAAAAGAAAATTGATGAGTATTTCCAGGTACAATTAAAAAAGCGGAAATAATGAAAGATCTCAAACCTTACCGCATTAACGCTATGCTCAATTATAACAGAACTCAGCGAATTGTATTAGTTGAAATCAGACCAGGCAATATGGCCCCGAATACTTATACGTTATTCAGTAAAGATAAAGCAGCAATGTATGTATTCAGGAAAGAGGACGGAGAATGGCATCAGCAGTATGGGAGGGCATTCGAAGCTGATCAATTCACCGCTATTAAGCAAATGCTGGAAGAGATTGATAAAGAGATTTTTGCAAAATAGAATTAAATAATACCAATTTTGATTAAATTCAATTAAAATAGTATTTATATAATCTAATTTAATGAGTATTAAAATGTATTTGAAATTGTGTTCCTTTTCCTAATTGACTCTCTACTTTAATCTCAGCCCCCAATCTGTCAATAATTCTTTTTACAATTGATAGACCTATTCCTGTTCCGTCGTAACCAGAAGAATTTGGCAGCCTCTGAAATATTTCAAAAATGTTGTTTCCAGCATTTAAATCCATTCCTATTCCGTTGTCTGATATAAAATATATCACTTTGCTGCCGGATTTTATGCTGTATACTTCGACTTTTGGATTATCTTCTTTACTGCTATATTTAATTGCATTCCCTAAGATATTCAGAAACAATTGGTATAAAAGCGTTCTTTCTCCTCTGACAGGTAAGATTTCGCCCATTACAAATTCTAAATTACCTACATTATATTGATCCTTACTACTCTCAACAATTGTAATTATTTTGTTTTTGGGATCTATTATCTCAAGGTCTAATTCTACTGAATTTGATTTTGATAGTTCGTGAACCTTATTGATCATATCCGTTATTAGATTTGATGCCTCTAAGATATTGGTAGATAATCTATTTAAAAGCTCTTGTCCGAGGTTTTTTTTCATTAATATCATCTGAGCTCCGAGCTGAATAGAAGACAGGGGATTCTTAAGATCGTGTGTTAGCGTATAACTAAAGGTGTCTAAAGCATTGTTTGAACGGATAAGATCTTTATTCAGCTGATCAATTTCAGCATTTCTTTTAGCTATAGCTTGCTGAATAATGTATACAATCCGCTCAAGAAATAACAATTGAACCTTTAGCCATGGTGCTGCCTTTCCACGTGTTATCTGTCTCCATGCCTCAAAAGATGTACGGGGAGAAGGATAGGTAATTTTTCTGTCCGGATCATAATTTAATTGCTTTTCCGGCTTTCCTGCCCATAATTCCTCAATTAATACTTCTTTTCGAAAAAGATATATTTTCCATTGGGATTCCGCTAGTATTTCAGCTCTTATAATTCCGGGGAATAAATTATCATCTGCTGTTTTAGAAATAAATTCATGGGTAGAATACAAACTGGTATTCTCATTTTTTAAGTAATGTTCAATCTCTTTTAACTGAATATTGCCGGGAACCTCGCCATAAAATTTTTCACCTTTGCTGTGCTTGATAATTATACCATCGGCCTCTACCATTTTCATGATGCGCTCTCCGAATGTTTCAAGGACATAATGGATATCTCTGTCAATCAGTAAATCACTTTTAAGCTCTTTTTCCAGGATATACATCACATTTTGAGTTTCCAAGTCTTCTTTCAGCAATTCAGAGATGTGATGATTAGTGGCAAACTGTGTGAGAAAAGTACACAGATGCCTTTGTGCCAAATCCACATGTAATGGCTTGCTATTCTGACAAGTGACCAAGCCCCACAACTTACCATCCTGAATAATAGAAAAACTCGCACTGGCCTGCGCTTTGGAATTTTTCAAATATTGCAAATGTATGGGAGACATAGCACGTAAACTGCATTTCGTTAAATCAATTTCCTGTTTTGAATTGCTTATAATTTGATGGGTAAGCCCGTCTGTATCGGCTGTATGTCGTGCAAGAAAAATAGTATAGAGTTCACGCGCTTGCTGAGGAATGTCGAATTCAGGATAACGGTATCCAAGCAAAGAATGCATGTTATCAGATTTTGATTCAGCGATTACCTTTCCGCTGTTATCTTCCAGAAACTGATACACCATTACTCTGTCGTAATTTATAATCTGACGTATTAGATTTGTAAGACATTCCCATACCTTTGATTTGTTATCTTCAAGGTATTTGGCATAATAATATAGTTTTGTAGGCTTTATTTGCTGTGTATTGCAAAGCTCAATTTCTACATAAATATTATCTCCATATTTATAAATACTCAAATCATAATCTATATTATTAATCTGAATTCTTTCTGCAAAGCGATAAAAAATTGATGTATTGAGATGTTGATTTATAGATTCGAAAATAAAGCGGTCACTTTTCGTCAGTAGAGATAATATCTGGTCAACGGTCATTCCCAGATATTTTTCTACAGGAATATTATCGATCTGAATGACGTTGTCACTAGCTGCAGTACAAATCCGGGATTCATCAAAAACAAACAGATATCCTAAATCCTGAATTAAACCACACAAATGTATTTTTTCCTCGTGACAATCCCTAAATTCCATATAACTATAATTATTGTGTGATAAAATACTATTTGATATAATATTAGAATGGAATTAGAATATTTACAGACTTTTTCTCTTATTATATTATTTCAGTGTAGAATCGAATAATAAAAATACAAATAAATTATATTTATCAAAATACTGACGAGTAATTCGTAAACAGATGAAAAACTATATTTTAGATAATTATAAAATAAAGAAGGTCGTTAAAAACGACCTTCAAACTAGATAAGAGAGAAACAATGGTTATGAAGGTACTTTTCTAGTATTTTCCCTTTCCCATACACGATGGCCTTTCATTGTTTTAATAAAATCTTCACTAAGGTTTCCGTCGGATTCAAAAATAACTCCTGAATCTTTATTTTTACTAAGATAAGTTCCGTCAATAAGTTTTTCAGCACCAGTGGCAAAAGCTATTGCTTTACAGTGGCGGAAGCCCTCGTTAATAAAATGCAAATAATCTGGTTCGTCTTGTAAAACACTTACAGAATCTCCTTCAGGTGTATAAAATGCATCATAACACACAGAGGCCTCTGTTAAATATGAAAATTCTATATCTGCAGTACCACCTTCTTTAAACTTGACCTTTCCTACATTTGTGGAAATTAATACAGCTTCAGCTCCTTCTTCTTCAAGTGCAGTTTTCATCTTATCGATAGATTTTTTTGATACCCCATCCGCAATTAGAAATGCTACTTTTCTAGTTTCAATGGTTCCCTCTCCTGGTTTGGTTTTCATGCTTAATGCAGCAGATTTTTCAACTTCCGGTTTAGGAGTTTTAATAGGATATTCCGGATGATTTTGTCTTGCAAATTGCAGAGTCAGTTCATCCAATTCTGAAGCAGGTTCAATTCCCAAATTAGCACCTACACGTGCAGCTAATTCTTTATCAATTTGATTAAGTATTGCTAATTCTCTTTTGCGAACATCAACGGAATTAACTTTAGACAATTCAAAACTATAAGCATTAATCATGTGTTCCTGCTCTGGTTTCGATTGAGAATTAAAGAATAATCTAGCTTGGGTAAAATGATCTGCAAAAGAAGTAGATCTACGTCTTACTTTTTTACCATCAACCTTTTCTTCATGACTTTTAAATCCATCTTCCCCTTTTAACATGGCGTGATAAGGACAACCTCCACCAAGACTATTAGGAAAATAGCTAACATTTCCTTTAAGAATATCCTGTCTTCCAAAACCATCCTTTTGATTGTTAAATTTACCGTTCACTGAACGATTAATAGGAATCTCATGAAAATTAGGTCCACCAAGACGGTAGTTTTGAGTATCAGCATATGAAAATACTCTACCTTGTAAAAGTGGGTCATTTGTAAGATCTATTCCGGGAATGATGCGACCTGGATCGAAAGCAATCTGTTCTGTTTCTGCAAAGAAGTTTTCCGGATTTCTGTTTAAAGTCATAGTTCCAATTATCTTTACAGGTACTAATTCTTCTGGTATAATTTTCGTAGCATCTAATAAATCAAAAGAAAATTTATGTTCATCCTCTTCAGGGACAAGTTGTACGCCTAAATCCCATTGCGGGAAATTTCCTTTTTCAATATTCTCCCACAAATCACGACGATGGAAATCGGCGTCAAATCCCGATATTTTTTGTGCTTCATTCCATGCCACTGAATGAACACCTAGTTTTGGTTTCCAATGAAACTTCACGAATGTTCCTTTACCTTCAGCATTCACAAATTTAAATGTGTGAACTCCAAAACCTTCCATCATACGAAACGATCTTGGAATAGCTCTATCAGACATGGTCCACATAACCATGTGAGCCGCTTCCGGCATCAAGGATATAAAATCCCAAAAAGTATCATGAGCAGAAGCAGCTTGAGGCATTTCATTATTCGGTTCTGGCTTAACTGCATGAACAAGATCTGGAAAATTCATAGCATCCTGTATAAAAAATACAGGAATATTATTTCCTACCAAATCATAATTACCATCTTCAGTATAGAATTTAACAGAAAAACCTCTAACATCTCGAGCTAAATCAGTAGACCCTTTAAATCCTGCAACTGTTGAAAACCTAACAAATAGTGGTGTTACAGTACCTTTCTTAAGAAATGAAGCTTTAGTATATTTAGAAATATCTGCTGTAGCTTCGAATATTCCATGAGCTCCAGACCCCCTTGCATGAACTACTCTTTCAGGGATTCTTTCTCTGTCGAAATGAGCCATTTTGTCTTGATAGATGAAATCTTCTATCAAAGCTGGCCCACGTTCGCCTGCTTTTAGCATATTGTTGTTGTCCTCTATTGGAACACCATCATTTGTGGTGAGAAGGCGCCCATTATTATCGATGACATGATCATCAATTTGCTGTACTTTTTTGTTCTCTCTTTGGTTTTTCATAGTTATTATAATTAGCCTTTATGATAGTAGACCATTTATAAACAATCTATGAAGCGTAAAGTTTCCGAGTTAGGGTATTATATAGAAGTTCGTATAAAACTTCTATTGATTCTGATTGTTTAGAATTTATGTGTAAATAGTTCTAAATCAATAAAATTATGAGTATAGTGATGTTTAAAGGAAAAAGCTTTGATACAAAAAAGTTAGTCAAAGTAACTATGAATGACGATAATGAAAAAGTTTATTATGGAAAATTGGTTTTGACAGATGATGCAGAGAAAATTAAAGATGATGATGGCAATCCAAAATATGAATCAGAAAACTATCATCTAATAATATGGGAGGTAAAGGCTACAGACAGGTATGAGTTTATAACTGAAAATATTGCAGATATTGAAGAATTTGAGGTGTAGCTTTAATAGCGTAAATGCCGGTATGAATATACAATTTAAATAAACGATGAATTATGAAAGAAATTACCCGAGATCAGATTAAAAGAAAAATAGAGGAATTGAAGGAGGATTTCATTAAGTTAAATCCTAAGATGAAAGGATTATCTTCTGATGAGATTTACAATTCATATTTATACGAAAATCAACTTGAAGTACCATTATCTGGTGATGGAGAATCTGCAGAATGGCGGATTAAAAGTAGAATTGAAATGGAGGAATTGCAACCTGAAAAATTTAAAAAATTTTTAAACAATAAGGAGTAAGACTTAGCTTACTCCTTTTGCATAGTTTTTATTCAGGAGATTTCCAGAAGTAAGCCGGGTTATGAGTAATAAAATTATTTTTTAAATATTTATTACTGTCTTTATCAAATCCACTTGGGATTAAAGAAATGTATTGCAAATCTGTATCTGCTGGCCGGTATCTACTCTCTGTATTAAATTGGCTTTTGTTTGTGCATTGAATCCAATATAAATTCTTTGCCATATAGTAATCCAAATACCAAATCTTAGTTACTTTAGTCTCAGCATTTAACTTCATTGATTGATTGTTTTTTAATCCCTCCCTGACTTCTTCAATGCTTAGTAAATTATTATTGTCATCCATTACAAAAGCACCATGTGAAGGATCCATCCATAGCCATTTTTTTAATGTTTCAGAATATACACTATTGATTACATGACAATCTGTATCTTGGTCGTCTTTTGGCATACATGTGACATATCGGGATTTAAATCCCATTGCAAGGTAAAGTTCATTTAGTGTCATTGCCTTATGTCTACAATTAATTCCTTTTCCTGTCGACTTGTGGTAGTTATAGAAATCAATTGCATCAAATTCACACAAAGCCCAATTGCTTCCGTCATACTTAATGTTATTGGCAACAAATAGCATAATATTTCGGATTTTAGAAATTTCATCTCCACTTCCAGCTATAGAATCCAGTTTGAAGAAATTTTTGACCTCGACTAAATTCCGATTATTTGAGTCTTCATATTTAAATACCGGCAGAGATTCATAATTTTCCGAAAGATAATTTCCTGACTGTTGTAATAAGAATAGTTTATCATATTGCTTCAATTGGCTGAACGCTTTAACAAACTTGGTTTCCTTACGGATATTATTTAAATCAGTATCGTTTAAAGCATTTTGATAATCAGTATATCCCCATTTAATTGATTTTTCGAAACTTGTGATTGCTTGTTTTTTTTGATTAAGTATTGATTGTAAACATGCAAGGTTATAGTACACATTTGCATATATTTCTTTTATAGTGTGGTTAAAATCTTGCTTTTCTTTCTCAGATAACTGTAAAGTATCTAATGTAGCAGCTATTTTATCTAAAATTGCTGCTGCTGTATGATAATCTTTTGCTGGATAATGGGTGTTATATTCCTGCTCTAACTTTTTAAAGTCTGAAAGAAATTTATTCCATTTTGGAGAACTAGTTTGCGCAAACGAGCTAAATGTTAGAAATGCTATCAGAAAAAATGTAATTAAAAATTTCATTCGACTTAAGGGTTATAATAATTGATAAGATTTATAGATATAAATATATATTTTTTTAAAATATTACTCAAATTGCTGTCGGATTTTTATGACACATACTCCCTCAGATAGTACCCAAACCAAAACCAGTCTTCCGGCTTGATCGTTTCTCCAGGCTTTGGAATGAACTCAATATAAGCTTTGCCTTTATTAATGCCTTTGCGGATCTTGCACCGAAAGGCTATGCCCTGAGCATATATATTGGTAATTATTGCTTCATCTATTACAGATAGTATCTTTTCTTCTGATATTCTCATTTTGATAATGTAATTTAAATTTTTAGTTTGTGATTACGGCTTACCGGATTTCTACAGTTGGTGGACAGCACACTACATGCTGTCCGGGGTTAGTTAATCAAGCTGCTATAGCTTCGTAAATAGTTTTCTTGCCTTTGATCACATCTTCTAAGTTCTTATCTGGAATATCAGCAAATTCTATTTCACATATAATTCCACATGCCGGCATTACCTCCTTTGAGAGCCTACCAGATGAAGGGTGCAATTCGTCTAAGAAGGTTCCATTAATGCAGGAATATCCAACCTTTCTTTCCAACTGCGCCATCCTATTAAAATATTCGGGGAAATCAATTCTTATTTTGTTCCAATAACCTTTACCGCCCTTTACACATCCTATGCAATTATTATTCGAATAACCCAACTCATACATTTTTGGCAATTCAATTCCGGCATTAAGGATCATACCTGCACACATGTCCTTATTAATTCCTTTTTCAATTAATGGGAAAAGAGGGTTAGTATTAGGATATTGCTGTCCAAACCTAATTGCTCTATTTATTTGTTTTAAATCATGCTCAAAACCCCAGACCTGATTTGCAATTGATCTATTATTAAATAGGTTTTCCGAGTTAAGATTTTCAAAGTCAAATCTTACTTGCTTTTTCAGCTTCAATGTGCAAGCTGCTCCTTGTGGTGTATTTACACAACCTGTTTGTTCTATTACATCAAATTGATCTTTAAACTTTGATGACTTCAATGGTTTAATAGGAACTCCATACCACTTTTCGCAATCTCTCTTGAATCTCTCGTTATCTGGATGAGCCGAATCGATATCGATATAATATAACTCTACATTTTCATAAAGTTCAAGAGCCATCTTACATGCAACAGCTGAAGTAATTCCTGCACTCCACCATCCTGTAATAAATCTATCTCTCATATCTTTATATTATGTTCCCGACATTGATGTCGGGAACTGGGGTTAGTTAATTAAGCTGCTATTGATATTTTGTGAGCCTGAGCTTCAGCCCAAGATTGAACTACGTGCGGAACAACAGAATTACCGATAAATTTCTTTTGATCCGATTGATTTCCATATAATTTGTAATCAGAAGGAAAACCCTGAATAAGCTTCAACTCGGAGACTTTAAGCATTCGCATCCGGATATCAGAAATGCCATACAATGCCATGAATTCTTTAATCTTTATCATTGTCTCCGAATCTTCTTCATACACTTCTATTCTTACATTTTCACAAATATTATATTGAATGAAGTATAATGGAGATTTGTCTTGTCTTGCAATGATAGTGGCGCATGGCTGATCTATATGCATCGTATGACCTCCGTGTGATGGGTTGTATATAAATCCCTTGGCGGTCATTAATGCGTGCTTATCATTAGCCAATATTGAACCGGCAGGCTGATTAACAGATTGATGATTCCTATCACCAGAATATTGTTTGTCAAGCCAATTAACATGAACCTTTGTAAATCTATCCTTTGTGGTTAATGTGCCTGCCGGTTCATTGATAGATTGTACATTATCGCCTGTACCATAATATTTGGCAAGGAAACAAGGATTTACAACGTAATGATGTTTTCTGCTTGCCAACACTGTAGGACACGGCTCTGCTACCGAGCGGGATATACCCCCGAAATTACTAGTCAATACAAACGGCTCTACGTTCACGATTGCTTGATTTGCAGATGTTGTGATTGTAGCAAGTGGACTATTGATAGACGCCACTTTATTCATTGGCCTGCCTGAAAAATATTTTGTTATAAATGATATCTGAGCTAAACCAAGTCTATTCTGACATGCAATTGTAGGCATAGGATCATCAGTAGATGGTGTACGGATCTTTCCTTCTCTACTCATGGAATTATATTTCATGATAAAATTATCTTTTCCGCCGGCTACCTCTTTGATTAATCCGGCATAGATCCGTTTTAATGAATTTTCTACAAGAGGTTTTTTACGATTGAAAATACTTTCGCCTTCATCCTGGAAATCCAGAAGATCCCGAACAGGCATCCATTTTTTAAGTCCACTTCCAAAAAGATCTTGTTTATTCATCCCGGTTTTAGAATGTGTAGGCTCCGGCCATACGATAGATAAACCAGGTTTAGCAAAACATCCAAACAAGCGATTTCTTGAGGTGTAAGCACCGAAATCCGCTGAATTAAGTTCACGCCATTCGTCACGGTATCCAAGTGAATTAATTTGATCTCTCCAACGCAACCAGTCCTGTCCTGACTTCATGCTAATAGGCTTTCCGTATTCATTAAGAGGTCCCCAGGACATGAATTCTACTACATTTTCGATTTTGATATAATCCGGATCCAGAGCAATAACATATCTATCCAGATGATCTGCTAAGGTTCTGCTGTCAGCTTCCCTTCGTTGCCCTCCTTTTGCTTTACTGAAATTGGTGCATTCTAAAGATGCCCATACTACAACCTTTGCTGATGGATATAACTTTCGATATGTCTCAACTATATGTTTTAAGGGGGTGAGATCTAAAGTCCTGATATCTTCTTCAAAGTGGTAAACCTCAGGGTGATTCTCCCAGTGGCTTCGAATAGCCTTATGATCATGATTAACGCAGGCTGCAATGATTGCAATAGGATTTCCATTGCAATCTTTTGCTTTCGCAAATCCGGTAGTCGTTCCTCCGGCTCCACAGAATAAGTCAATCACAATGAATTTAACAGCTTGTGGATTCTTCACTATCTGGGGAGTGAAGGGTTTATGTTGTAAAATAAATGCGTTAATCATGATTTCTTTGCTTTATAGAATTTGGGAAGGGAAACCTTTACTTGCTTATCAGGATATCGAGACATCATAACCATGTTGTCCTCGTTTGTTATCGTTAGTTTATCGGTTAAGTTCATCTTCGAGGATTTTAAAATTTCATTTTCGCTTCTGTACGAATAGCCCATTCGATACGGGCTTGGGAGTCGGATTTGTTGATGTTTACCGGTCTTGGGGAATTAAGTTTACTTTGTTTGACTTCAATGATTCCTTCCTTTCCTCTATATCCTAAGTAATCCATGTACCAGCGAGAAACAGTACGAATTCCGCACCCTATTTTATGTGAAACCTCAACAATAGTGTTGCTTTTGTGCAACAGTTCCATTGCAAATGCTCTGGTCTTTAAAGGATATTTATGCTTCATATTTCCTCCCTTTCTGGAGCAATGTCATATACCCCTGGGTAGATTTGAAGGACTTCGAAATCTATAGGACTCTTACTTCCTAAAAGCTTCAAGATGATTACCAGCTTTGATATATCATTAACCTCAGGGAGCTCTTTGTAAGAGTTGTCACATTGAAGAAAGACTTTACGCATGGAAACAACATCTATAGTTATTCCGTTTCCTAACCAAATGGTTCTATAATTCTCACAACCATCACCCCAACAATTTCCCCCATCTTCAAACCCAATACTTTTCAAAAGCTCTACAGGGAATGGAACAGAATATTTCATATTTAAATCCATGATTCTAAAATTTGAAGTGTTAAATAAAGACCTATAGCTAATAATAGGAATGATGTGAGTTTTACAACATCAATAACTTGCTGAACCAAAAGCTTCTTTTGGCCAAATTTTTTGTAAGTAATCTTTTGCATAATCAGGTAATTTTAATCGTTTAACATTTTTATAATCATTCGTGAATTCATATTCAGACCATCCGGCATCTATTAGTTTCATTACGGCCATCTTAAGACTTTCTTCACCTCCTTTTTTGGTCACCAATTCAGAAAGCGATACAGACTGTCCTTCTGGAATTTTTTGCTGTAAGATCTTTAGAGCTTTAGCTAATGGATCTTTAGATGTTTCTGAATGTTTCATATATGCAACTTATTTGATACACTAATTGAATCGATATGTTGTAAACAAAATTATATAATGTTTCTTAAAGTTGCAAATAAGAAACAATTAAATTTTACTTTTTTTTATTTTTAATAAGTTAAAGAGGCATGTATATTTGCTTTGTCAAAGTGTGCAGATAGATGTTTCTTAACATGTTTTTACAGAAACTTTTGCTGTTATGCAAGTTGAATACTTTACAAATAATTTACAGTTTTACTTTTTGTAAATTTTAAATTCTTAAAAATAAGCACTTTAGGTAGGTTAGAGCGCAGGATTCATAACCCTGAGGTCGGCAGTTCGATCCTGCTCCCCGCTACGAAAAAGCAGATACGCAAGTGTCTGCTTTTGTTGTTTTTAGCGTTTTTGGAAGGGCTATTTATCAGGATTCATATCCGCCAGCTGGCGGACATCAGTTCGATCCTGCTCCCCGCTACGAAAAAGCAGATACGCAAGTGTCTGCTTTTGTTGTTTTCGGCGGTTTTGAAAGGGTATTTATCAGGATTCATATCCGCCAGCTGGCGGACGGCAGTTCGATCCTGCCTACTTAAGGGACACCAGTTACAGGTTGTCTACTTTTTTTATGGTGATAAAAATCTGTGAACCAAACTGTTAATGTCGGGTTAATTTATAGCTCGATATTTGTGGCCAAAATTTTTAGCTTGTTGTGTAGTACTATCTTGAAAACCTAGTCCTAGATGTTGTTACGGCCTTTTTTTTAAAAGTTCGATTTCTCCTTAAGGATTCGGCTACTTGACCCTCTTCCGGTTGTTGTAGTTACATATTAGACATTAAACACGATCCTTGACTATAAAAAGGTATAGTCAAAACAAATCGAATTCCGTTGACTAAGATTATTTTTAGTGAATTTGATGTCAGCTATGACAATGAAAGATTACAAAATCAGGAAGTTTTAATAAGCAATATGGTTATAGAAGTTTTAATCCAAACCCTATAAATAGGGAATGGACTGTTACAAGTCCTGAAATAAATACGTTGTTGGAGGAAGCCAATTTAAGACTTGGTGAATTGAATGCCTTTTCCTCCTTCGTCCCAGATGTGGATGTTTTTATTCGAATGCATATTGTAAAGGAAGCAACGCAATCCAGCCGTATTGAAGGAACTCGGACGAAGATGGACGAAGCGATCATGGAAGCAAAGGATATAAGCCCAGAACAAAAAGATGATTGGCAGGAAGTGCAAAACTATATTGAAGCGATGAACCACTCCATCACAAGTTTGGAACAGGTACCACTGTCTTCCCGACTGATACGGGATGCCCATCGGATTTTATTGAAGGGAGTGCGGGGCAAAAATAAGCTACCGGGTGAATTTCGCACCAGTCAAAACTGGATTGGTGGTGCAACCATCAATGATGCCGTATTTGTACCTCCACATCATAGCCTTGTCTCTGAAAGTATAGCCGACCTGGAAAAGTTTTTGAACAATGATGAGATACAGGTTCCTCATTTGATAAGGATTGGAATAGCTCATTATCAATTCGAAGCCATACACCCATTTTTGGATGGGAATGGGAGAATAGGAAGACTACTTATCACTTTATACCTGATCAATCAAAAAGTGTTGAGTAAACCAACTCTATATTTATCCGATTTTATTGAGAAAAACAGACAACATTATTATAACAACTTAATGGCCGTTTCCTTGAATAATAAGATTGAACAATGGCTGAGGTTCTTTTTGGTTGGTATCATTGAAACGGCTAAAAGTGCCATAGACACATTCACTAAAATTATCGCATTACGTGATAAAATGGAGAAAGATACTATTGTGTCTCTGGGTAAGAGATTACCGAATGCAAAAGCATTACTGACCTATTTATATAGTAAACCTGTGGTTACCGTCGCTGATGTAATGACCAAACTGGAAGTAACGAAACAAACTGCAAACACATTAATAAAAGATTTTGATAATCTTGGAATACTTAAAGAACAAACTGGGTATAAGCGTAACAGAATATTTATTTTTGAGGAATATTTAAGGTTATTCGAAAGGTAAATATCTAATATCAGTATGTTGGGGCTGTTGCTTTAGTCTATTCGAAAAGATCCTTAGCATTCAGTATGGCTTCGTAATCTTCTAATAGGTTAGACTTTCCGCAACTGCACCCTACGAAAAAGCAGATACGCAAGTGTCTGCTTTTGTTGTTTTTAGAGGGTTTGAAAGGGTTAATTGGACAACTGATATTTAGCAATCTTCAGTTATTATTTCTTTTCAAACAATTCAATGCTTTTTTGTAGTGTTTTTTCGGTTTGAAGAATATCCAGGAGCAACATTTTTAAAGTCTGTTTTTTGTCTTTATCCGTATTGTTCAGGTTAGAATACAGGAAATTCATTAAAAATTCGGTTTTGTTATTCAATGTTCCTTTTAGTTCTTCAATATTTGAAAGGGATGTTATTTTATTGTAGTCAATTAAGTCAATTTTCGCACTGGAAACAGATTTCCATGCATTAATTTTGATTTGCGGCATGTAAATCCCTTTTGATTTCATAACAACATCTAATACTGATGCATTTTTGTCGGAATAAAACTCTAAGGAATCAATTAACGATTCTTGTTTAGGAATAGTTGCTTTAATATCTTCTTTAGTTTCTTTCAGTTCATTATCTATAGTTGAAAATACCTGATTAATGTAGATTTTATCTTTTCGTTCGGAATTCCAATTGTCTATAAACAAAGCGATTAGAATACCTGCAATTACCGGAATGATTTCTTTAATAAATTGAATCGTATATGTTTTAAATTTTTCTTTTATAAGTTTGGATTTAGGCATAGCATTGGGGATAATTTTTATGAAGCGAAGATACAAAAAGTTGTGTCAATCCATACCTCCAGGTATATTTGGCTTTTTAATACATCGCTAGATTTTCTACTTCTTTACAACGTATTCATTCATTTTGACAGATACTTTTTTTTAAAGGAAGAAGGAGTTTCGCCAATAAGTTTTTTGAATGTTTTGTTGAAATAGGATATACTTTCATATCCTACTCTATAACACACCTCGGCTATGGTTTCTTCCTGCAATAACAAAGTTTTAGCCAGATTGATGCGATAGTGGTTCACAAAATCTGTGAATGTCATGTCCGTTTGTCTTCTGAAATATCTGCAAAAAGATGATAGATTCAAGTGTACTAATCCGGCGATTTCGTTTACATCAGGCTGCTTATTATAGTTGGTGCTGACATAATCATAGATTGTCCCCATACGCACTTTATCATTCAGAAACCATTTTACCCGGGTATTCTCTTTATTCAATACTTCCACTTCTTTTGAATTGGCCAGCATCTGGAGAATCTCTATTATTCCCAAAAGGGATTTAAAAGAGTCTGTATTGTCAATACTTTTAAGTCTTCTGGCTACCTCAGCCTTGGTGTCTCCATGAAAGGCGAGTCCAAGGTAAGAACGTTCCAGCATTTGTGTGATTTTTTCAAATTCCGGAACTGACTTTATGAGCACGTCAGGAAAGTCATCTCTGAATTGAACTACTGTCTGCTCATACTCCGTGTTAATCGCATAATCAAAATTCAGGTGAGGCACATTTGAACCGATCAACACCAGATCACTGTCCATAAAGTCAGAAATATGCTTTCCTACATGTCGGATTCCGTTTATTGCTTCTACATATACCAGTTCTATTTCAGCATGATAATGCCACATAAAATAGCCTCTAAAACTAGGTGTAAACAATTTGAACGAACGACCAGACTCAAACTTTACTTCTTCTTTTTGAATCTTCATGGTGCTTTATTTGTTATATGTTTTCTAAAAATAATGAATAATGGTCAATACAGAGCAATAAATAGCAAATAGCGATAAAGAAACAGGCCTTATATCTCTTCATCTTTGGTATATGTTTAATCGCTTATAAAATTTACAAATGATGGAAAAGAAAGTTCTGTCCAACCCATCGGTTGGAAAAACAAGTGAAATCAGGTTAAATGACCGCAAAGATGGAGCACCACTTCGCATATTGTCAGAAGAGGACTGGAGCTTCTGGTCTCACAATGGATATATTGTTATTAAAAATGCTATCCCAAAAAGTCAGGCAAAAAGACTTGCAGATTACCTTTGGGAGTATGAAAACAAAACTCCTGATGATCCGGAGACATGGTACAGAGCGAGCGCACAGATAGAAATGTCCGAGCTCAACAATACAGGTATGGTAGAGATTTACAATCATCAGTATCTGTGGGATAATCGTCAGTTTCCAAAAGTTCATCAGGCTTTTGCGGATGTCTGGGGGACAGAAAAACTTTGGACAACCATTGACAGAGCCAATCTGAACTTTCCTATTCGTCCGGGACACGAGTACAAAGGTTTTATCCATTGGGATTACGATCCTGAAACAGATCCTCAGAATGTACAGGGTGTACTTGCTCTTGCTGATCAGACAGACGAAAATATGGGTGGCTTTCAATGTATTCCGGAGCTATTTCGGGAATATAATACATGGAAACTGACTCAACCTGAAGACAGGGATTATTTCAGGCCGGATACTACAGGTTTTACAACGACTAAGATCAAGATGGAAGCCGGAGATCTGTTGATATTCCACAGCAGACAACCGCATGGTATACGTCCTAATAACAGTAATAATAAGGTGCGTATAGCGCAGTATATTTCGATGATGCCTGCAGAAGAAAGCAATGAGGAGATGAGAGAATGGAGAATCCGTTCATGGAAGGAAAAAATCGTTCCCCGCGGTTATGCCTTTCCGGGCGATCCGTTAGAGCGGGAGAAATCACAACCTGTGGCAGAACTGACAGAACTTGGAAAAAAATTATTAGGGTTGGAAAAATGGTAAGAAAAAAAATATGTAAAGTTTCTGTAGTGCCTCATACCCGTGGCACTACTTTTTGTTTAAGGTTTTATTTCACCTGTACTCAGATACCGAACCATGATCTGCGTAAATAGGGCATTGTATTTTGTCTGTATAAGCTCACTTTCTAGGGTGAGCAGATTTGATCGTGAGGTGCTCAGATCGTATATGCTGATTCTTCCTGCTTCATAACTTTTCAAACTTAACTCAAATGCTTTTCTGGTTACATCCAGTACATTTGCCGCTAATTTATATTGAGTTTGATAGTTATCCAGATCCAGTAACTTTTTTTCTAAATCCTGCTTGATCGTAAGTTGCTCTAATTCTAATTGCTTCGCATTTTCGGCCTGCTGTATCTTATTCTTTTGGACCGCTATTTTTACGGTGTTCTTATTGAATACAGGTATGTTAATTGTTAAACCTATCTGCTGAGAAAAATTATTCTGGAGCTGATTAAATAAGGGAAGTTTACCAAAGCCGGTGGACAGATTACTGAAATAGAAACTTCCCAGTGTCAGACTTGCATCTATGGTCGGATACAGTTGCGCTTTTATAGCTTTTTGATCAAATTTCAGTGCTTCATTCAATAAGGCATATTTTTTCAATGCAGGATGTTGTTGCAAAAAGGATGTGTACAAAATTGCACTTTCATCATTCGACTCCTGTAAAGACGATAAAGCCAGAAGTTCTGTATTGATCTCAAAATTCTGATCCTGTTCCACCGCCATGATCTGTTTGAGTTCCAGTATTGCTTTATCTACAGCATAGTGTGCCCGTCTTTTCTTTTCGTTTTCACGCTCATAATTCGCTTTTGCTTCATATAATATCGTCAGTGAAGTAGCGCCAAGGTCGGTTGATTTCTGAACTTTCTCAAACTGTTGCTGAGCGAATGTTAAAGCTGTATCGACAGCTTTACAGATTTCTTTTTGTAACAATACATTCAGATAACCTTCGATAGTTTTGAGGGTTATTTCTCTTTTCAATAAGGCCAGATCCTGTCCGCTGGCTTCCATTTCTTTCTGTGATCTTTTAATGGAATTTTTCAGTTTGCCATTATTCAGAATCGAATAGGATGAAGACAGGCCAAGGGTACTGTTAAAATTATCATTTCTCGCATTATTCCCGAAAATATCCTGTGATTGTCCAAAATTGCTGAACATATTTGTAAATCCGTTTAAATTGGGCAGTCTTTCATTTTTGTAAGTTTTTACATCCAGAGATTTGTTGTCAAGAGCTAACATTGCTTTATCTACAGCTATATTTTTTTCAAGAGCAATAGCAATACATTGATTTAAGTCAAGATGCTGTTGTGCAGACAGAATCTTGCCCGAGACTGACATAATCAAAAGTGTCAGCACTGTATATCGAAAAAATATAAACATTAGTTATCCTGGTATTTAAGTAAACTCCTTAATTGACTCAATATCCTTTCTGCAAGGGTCAACTCTTCTGTGACGATATCAGCTGTTCCACTTAATTCTTTGTCAAATGCAAGAGTTTTATCATAAGAGGTTTGTAATCCCTCAGGCAAACTTACCTCGACATAGTATTTACTGTCTTTATCCTGAACCATAGCGATAGACCTGATTTTTCCTTTTACTATTCCATATTCCTGATATTTATAATTATCCAGCTTGATCAATACTTTCTGATTTATTTTTATCTTTCCCTGGTTCTGTGCACCTATATGCATTTGCCCTATTGTTACCTGTCTGTTATTCGGCAGTACACTTAGCAATGTAGTTCCGGCTTTTACAAACTGTTTTTCTCCTAAAAACTGCAGGTAGCTTAATGTTCCGTCTATAGAAGCATAGATGAGGTAATTTCTTTCCCATTGACGCAGGGATTTCTTTAGTTTTTCAAGCAACAGGATAGACGCAGATGAATAGGATGTTTTCTCTTTAACAATATTCACATCTGCGCCGGATTTCAGTTTTCTGAAATTTAAAATGGTCTCTTCCAGCTGAGCGATGGAGATTTCTGTATTCTTGAAATTCTTCTGAGCTTCTAATAATTTTAATTTTTCGTTTTCAAGTTCCAGAGCAGATATTACGCCTTCGCGATGTAATGATTCAGAACGCTTATAATTTTTTTCAGTCAACTGATATTTACTCGATTCCAGTATATGTTGTTGCTTCAGATTTGCGATACGTTCTTTATAATCTGTAATCCCTTTTGTTGCGGTGACTTCTTCTGCAGCATAAGGTTGCAGGCTGTTGAACAATATTTCTTCTTCCAGCGCTTTGGCAAAAGCATTGTAATCTTCCTGGACTTCTCCTAATCTGAAACCAGATACAAGATGTAACGGGAATTTGGAAAGGTGCTTTGTAGAAATGGAATCAAGAATTCCTTTCAATTGATGTATGTCTTTATCATCTGCCGATGATTCTAATACCATGAGTAAGTCTCCCTTTTTCACGGTTTGCTGATCCTTTGCTATCAGCTTTTCAATCCGGGAATCTATCCTGATTTCGATTTTCTCCGGTGGATTTTGGGAGGAGATAATGATAGGTGATGTAATAAATTCCGGATATTTAATAATACAGGCCAGTGAAAAGAATAAGACGATTATGCCTAAGATAACCATACTTCCCCAACGAATAAGCCAATTTGGTGGTGTTTCCAATACCTCCTGAACCTGCTCTGACCGCAGATTAATATTTTCTAATATGTTGCCTTTAGTTTCCAAGTTCCAATTGATTTTTTACTAACCGATAATATTCTCCTTTTAAGGCTACAAGCTGTTCATGATTGCCTTCCTCTACTACTTTACCTTTATCGAGTACGATTATTTTATCTGCATTTTTTACTGTAGATAACCGATGCGCTATAATAATAGCTGTACGCCCTTTCAGGAACTGATTCAGATTATCTGTTATTACCTTTTCAGTATTTGCATCCAGTGCAGATGTAGCTTCATCAAAAAACACATACTGAGGTGATTTATATACTGCCCGTGCTATTAACATCCGCTGACGCTGACCTCCGCTTACACCTAATCCTTCGTATCCTATTTTTGTATTGTAACTCAGAGGCAGGGATTCAATGAAATCTTTAATATGTGCGATTTCTACAGCATGCTTTAGCTTTTGCTTATCCACAGTAATATTTCCTATAGCAATATTATTCGCAATACTTTCATTGAAAATATAACCGTCCTGCATCACGACCCCACAGGAAGCACGCCACATGCTTGGTGCTATATGACGTATATCGGTATGACCTATCCTGATTTCACCTTCGTCTGCATCGTAAAATTTTGTTAAAAGCTTCATCAGCGTCGTCTTTCCCGATCCGCTGGCACCTACAATAGCGGTAGTTTTTTCATATGGAATCACGAGGTTTAACTGTTCGAATACAGCAGTAGTTGATCCTTTATATCGAAATGTCAGATTGGAAACGGAAATATCCTGCTCCGGAATCTCAGACACATAACT
This sequence comes from Sphingobacterium spiritivorum, assembly GCF_016725325.1. NCBI lineage: Bacteria > Pseudomonadati > Bacteroidota > Sphingobacteriia > Sphingobacteriales > Sphingobacteriaceae > Sphingobacterium > Sphingobacterium spiritivorum. The sequence continues at coordinate 697,983 of NZ_CP068083.1, read as the reverse complement.
GTTGTCCACGCGTTCCTCATCTTCCTTGCCATGAATTTCATTCAGTCGCTCCAATGCAATTTTTGCATCCTGAGACTGTCTGATAAAGTTCATAAATTGGGTTAGCGGACTATTCAGTTGTCCGATGATGTATTGGACAGAAAGCATCATACCTAAAGTCAACGAGCCATCTACGACTAAGCTTGCCGCAACAAAACTGATGAATACATCTTTGAGTTGATTGATGATATTTCCGCCTATTGTCTGCACCTGTTCAAGCTTCAGGGCCTTGATTTTAATACGGAAAACTTTTATCTGAATGCCTTCCCATTGCCAGCGTTTATTGGTTTCAGCATTATTCATTTTGATTTCCTGCATGCCGTTGATCAGCTCCATGACCTGGCCTTGCTCTTCGGCTAACTGGGAGAACTGTTTATAGTCTAATTCTCTTCTTTTTTTCAAAAAGAATGCAATCCAGAAGAAATAAAGAATAGCACCAGCCACATAAATTAAAAAAAGCTTATAGCTGTATAAAAGCAGGACAATACCAAAAATCAAAAAGTTGATCAGTGAGAATACTGTCTGTAAGGAATTATTGGTGAGCAACTGTTCGACACGACCATGATCGGCTATCCGTTGCATAATATCTGCTGTCACCCGCGAATCGAAAAAACTAATAGGCAGGCGCATCAGTTTAATAAAGAAATCAGAGACAATGGATATGTTGATCCGGGAAGAAAGATGTAACAGAATCCATCCTCTGATAACTTCTATTCCCATTTGTCCGATATACAGCATAATCTGTGCAAACAGCACCAGATAGATGAAATTTAGGTCCTGATTCTGAATCCCTATATCAACTATACTCTGTGTCAGGAATGGAAATACCAGAGATAGCAGACTTCCCCCGATCAGTCCCAGAGCCAATTGAATGATAAAGGATTTATATTTGAAAAAATAGTGTTTCAGATAGTTTGTAATCGAAAAAGATTTATCTGCAACATCCTGCTGTTGATCAAAGCGTGCTGTAGTTTCCAATAAGAGCACAATACCTTCTTCTGTAGTATCTGTCGCACCTCTGCCGATCCAGTGTTGCAAAAATTCTTCTTCTGAATAACTGATCAACCCGTAGCTTGGATCCGAAATATGTATGCGATAGCCCTGGCGATTTTTTTCGATCTTATAGACAACAACAAAATGTTGTTTCATCCAGAATACCACACAGGGCAGAGGAGCTTCTTCCACAAGAGCCTTAAAATCTATCTTTACAGAAAGAGTCTTAAATCCGATGGACTCAGCAGCTTTACTCAATCCCAAAAGACTTGAGCCTTCGCGGGTCGTCTCGGACAAATCGCGGAGCATCTGCAGCGATAAGATTTTTCCGTAATATTTACTGATAATACGGAGACAGGTTGGTCCACAATCTTTGGAATCGGGTTGTTTATAAAACGGAAATTTGGCCATGTCTATTTTTCAGCTAATTTTTCAAAACCATAATATGTTATTGCGATTTCTTTTAATGGATTTAATGACCATTCTGTCCATTCATTGCTGTAGGGGTCATATCCGCATTTCAAAGGTTTGGAGATATCCAAGCCTGATTCATTGTAATGTGAGCGTTCTGTAAAAGCCCTGCAATCGGTACATACATTTCTAAATTCGCAGTCTCTACAAACTGTAATCTCGTCTTTTGTGATGTTCCAGTATTGCTGAACAGCACCTTGCTGCAACACTTCTTCTAAAGTCATTTTGTTTATATTACCGAAAGATTGAGGCATTACAGGGCAATTCCTGATATTACCGTCTATATCAATTCCCAGTTTTTTGTGAAGGCAGGAATTATGGTTTATGGCTTCCAAAATCTTCGGCATATTTGTATTGAAATAGTCAACATTTACTTTTCCACAGGAATGGATCGATAGCGGACCTCTTTTAAAATCCAGGGTAAATCTGTAGCCTGTATTTTGCAGCACCGGAGTCTTCTCACATTGAAAAAATACCAGGTGATAAATGCGCTGAGTCTGATTGTGAACATTCTCAAGAAAATCTGCATTGAGTTCAGGTGAATAGGCTGAATACAGCTCCAAGCCCTCCACTGCTGTATTGTCAAAAGCCTTTTCAAAATCGATCAGTTCCTGCGCAGACGCTGCACTTCTGCAAAAAATAACCAGATGACTGATCCTTAGGTTGGCGATAGATTGTATTAATGTTGCCGGAATTTCTAATTTTTCAACTTCTATAAACAGATTAGAGATCTGCTGATGATCGTGGTACTCATATGAAAGAGGGAGGAAGTTTTTATCCCAGTCGCCTTCTGTTACAAAACCGTATTCCTTTTCCAATAAATAACCGATGTATTCCTCTACAATAGCTTTGGATTCGGAGTCATAATTTTCAAGCACAGATTCGATAGAAGCCGATTTTAATTCTTCTATAAGTTCGTGTAATTCTAAGGGATATAATTTGGAAATACTTCTTCCTAAATCAGAAATCAGTATACGGTTATATCCTTTAGTTATATAAATGTCACTGTACAAATTAAAGAATCTCATAGCAGTCTCGTCAATGGTTTGAATGGTTTTGTACGTAATAAATAATCTGTTTGATACGATGAACATTTCAGATAATCCGATGAAGTTGAATCTGAATTCTCCGATCGTTTACTGCCAAAAAATTCCATGTATTCGAAGGTCAATGGCAGTTTGTTCCTCTCTTGCTGTATCAGGTCTTTTACTTTGTCTTCCATATTATAAGTATGCTGCTATTTCTTTTTCCAAACCATAGTTGCAGGTATTTGACATCCCTAAGAACTGACCAATGGCATTAATTTCCAGAAAGAAAAATTTATCCCCGGATTTGATAAAATCCAGAGAACCGCTGTTTAAGTCTAAGGATTGCATCAATACATTAATTTTTTGTTCTACTTCTGCCGGCAGTTTATATCGTACATTTCTATTGGGTGTCTGCGTATTGTATCTTCTATGATCTATTCGGGTCTTTTCATCGTTTTGTGAGATAATAGCTGTCGAGTAAATTTCTCCGTTTAAAAAGAAGCTTCTTACTTCAAAATCTTTTTCGATCTTCTCCTGAAAAAAAGAAATATAGAAATCTGATTCTTGCTTTTGCTCGATCAGCGATGTATACATGATTCCACTCTGGTTTTCCTGAATATCATCTATTATCGGTGTTCCGGAGATGGGCTTTACAATAGTCCGATTAAGGATAACATCTTGCATATCCTCCGCTAAAAAGTAGTCCGGTACATCCAATCCTGCTTCTTTTGCTTTTTCCAAAACCAACAGTTTGTTTACATGGCTGTTGCTTTGCTTGTTTAGGTGTTTCTTTCCTTCCAGAGTCTGGATTACATAATCCGTTAACCAATGTTGTACCTCAAACATGTAGCGATCTACAGCTTGATTATGATATTTTAGTTCATTAAATACCATACCTCCCCGTCTATACCATACCGCGCTTATTTCGTCCAGAAAAAACTGATTCCGCTGACTTTTTAATACGATTCTTTTTTTAGAAGTATGGATTTCAAAAACCTCATCTTCATGAATGCGGATAAAGGGTTTATGTAATGCCTGAAGCCATTTTATGACCGTTGTGGTCGTGGTTTCATTGTTTTTTGAGATGATTAAAATCATACTTTTAAATGGTTTGGTATATTAAGGATTATGCTTTTTTAATGTAAGCTGCTTTTGCAAGCAGCCTACACTTAAAAAATGTGTGAAAAATGAGATCGGGTTTAATCAAAGTGAGGGAATCGTCCGTCTTTGATCCATACTCTTGATAAGTATGCACCGCCATTTCCATCATACACATCTACATCGTGGCAACCATGTGCATCTACGAAGTTTGATTGGATTTCATAGATACCCTGGTTCATCGACATGGCTAATCCACCGATGACATTCAAGTCGACTTTCTTCTCTTCTAAAGCAGAAAAGTCCTTCATTCCTGTTAACTTTTTCATTTCTTTAAAATTGAAGGATTAACAACCTGAACAATCGTAAGATCTTGCGCGCCATTTACCACCGTGGTAGTAGTCAACATCTCTACATCCGTTTTCATTCAGAAAATTAGACATGATATACTTAGGGCCTTCCAAACTACCTAATACTGCTGTAGAACTGTTCAAATCCAGTTTTTTGTTTTCTAATGAAGAGAAACTCTTCATTCCATTTAAATTTTTCATCTTTTAAAAATTTAGAGATTAGTGAATAATGTACACCCCATGTGTACATGTTAAGATTAATTAGTAATGAGAAATTTCACAGTTTGATGTATCCCATCCACGGCCCACAAACCGGCCACCAACGTACATGTCATAATCCCGTGCACCGTCAGCATTTAAGAAATTAGAAGTGACTTCGGAGAAACGTTCCTGAGCACGACCTCCGGCAACACCTTCCTGGTTTTCAACATCTAATTTTTTGTTTTCTAAAGAAGAGAAGCTCTTCATTCCATTTAATTTTTTCATTTTTTAAAAAATTTAAAGATTAGTAAATGATGTGCACAACGTTTGCACATTTTAAAATTAGTCATTAAGTGAAAGGTCTTTTGGGACAATACATATTCGACTGGTACTGGTATATTTTTGCAGATTTCTGAGAAATATTCGTTTCCACCATATTGCACAGACTGTTACTTTTGTGAAGTCGCTATCATTGTCTGGTTTTATGAAGTATATTGAGCGAGTGATTCTCTGGACTTCCCTTCATTTGCAAGTTTTGGAATCTATCAGTTGAGACTCTTTTGCAGTGGGATTACCCATAATCATTTTAATGCAATCAGAATTTTAATTGCTGAGTTTCATCTGAATCTTTTAATTTTAATAGGTATGAAAGATAAGGTAATGTATAATACGATACAGGAACATTGGCTTCTGTCGGAACTGGTAGGAATAGATGCAATAGTTTTTTCAGATGGAAGAATGAAGTTAATTGATATCTCCTGGAATGAAAACCCGGAAATAAGGAATACTTTCGGAAAGGAATACCATTATAATGTTTCAGGAATAACTTCCTTAAATGAAATTATTGAAAAATATGACAATGACATATGGTCCGTTTGCCAGATCAATGATCAGATTACAACAGACAGCGCATATAATTTTGTTTGTGGCGAAGGGGAGATGGGAAATGAAGGTTTTATAGCCAAGTTGGATAGAGATGGAAACATAGTTTGGTCTCTCTACAGTACAACATCAAATCCTTTCTACAAATTTGAGTATTCCGACGGGCGGTTGCGGGCTGTTTCAACTTCTAATTTTGCAATAATAGTTGATACTTCCGGTGACGGGATGGCAATAGATAATTTTTTATGATTTGTTTAGTTTAAGCTTCTGTATTCATTTGGCGTATACCCAACCCTTTGTTTAAATAATCTGCTGAAATGCTGAGGATATCTGAAGCCTAATTCATAAGCAATTTCACTAATGGTTTTATTGCTGTCGAATATTTTATCCTTCGCAATATCAATGATTTTATTCTGAATATATTCCTGAGCGGATTTTCCCGTTTCCTTTTTTATAAGGTCTCCAAAATAATTAGAAGACAGATTCAGTTCGTCTGCAAAATATGCTACAGAAGGTAAACCTATACTGTAAGGTTTTTCAGAAGCGAAATAACTGTTCAGCGATTCTTCAAATCTTTCTAGGACACCTTTATTTACATTATCTCTTGTAATAAATTGCCTGTCATAGAACCTTTCACAGTAATTCAAAAACAATTCAATATTCGAAACAATCAATTGTCTGGTATGCTTATCGATACTATGTTTCAGTTCGTATCGGATTTTTTCAAAACAATCAAGAATAATCTTTCGCTCCTGTTCAGACAGGTGCAAAGCTTCATTTACTGCATAAGAAAAAAAAGTATAGTCCCGTATATTTTTTCCAAGCGATGTACCCAAAAGTAAGTCCGGATGAAATACCAGAGCTGTGCCCTGAGGTTGATAATAGGTATCTCCGTTTTCACCTATAACCTGACCGGGAGCCAAAAAGATCAAAGTACCTTCTTCGTAATCATAATTATTCAGACCATAACGCAGGTCTCCGCAATGTATTTTTTTAAAGAATACAGTATAGAAATCATATTGCAATCTTCTAAGCTGACGTGGCTCAGCTTTATCAAGATCAACAATACTTACCAACGGATGCAACGTCTCATTGTTATTGAATACGTTGTATTCATGAATGTTACGAAAATTAATGATATCTTCCATGGCTTTCATTTATCTATACAAAAGTATATTTTACAAGATAAGAATACCAATTGACAAACCCTTACAGGTAATATTGGTAGTACAATCCGTAATCTGTATACAATTTCATTGCAGATCATACCAGACCATTGTACTATCTGACGAAGAATATCATAGTAATCCTAAGCATTAAGAATTTTAGAAAAGCAGACAATTTTCTTTTTGTCTTTCACATTTTTATTAGGACAATAATTAACTTTGCCTTGAAAAGAATTGAAATCATTATTAATGCTAAATCTAAAACTAAATGGCTGAAAACTGTAGTAATTGCAATGCGCTTATTGCCGGTAATTATTGTTCAGACTGTGGGCAAAAAGTGAAATTGGAACGGATAAACGGTCATTATATTAAACACGAAATTGAACACGTCTTACATTTTGAAAAGGGAATTCTTTATACGATAAAGGCATTACTGCTTCATCCCGGAGCAAGTGTTCGTGAATTCATCTCAGAAAACAGAAACAGACTTGTTAAGCCGATCATTTTTATTGTCGTCACTTCACTCATCTATTCGCTGACAGCCCATTTTTTTCATATTGAAGAAGGTTATATAAATATTGAGGAAGCGCAAAAGGCATCTGCTGTTAACTATCTAAATCAATGGGTACAGGGGCATTATGGTTATGCGAATTTAATTATGGGTATCTTCATAGCAGCATGGGTAAGATTGTTTTTCAGAAAACATGATGTCAATTTTTATGAGATAGTCATCCTTTTATGTTTTGTAATTGGGATCGAAATGTTATTGTGCGCATTATTTGCACTATTGGAAGGAACTACTCATCTGGCTCTTTTACCGATCGCTTCAGTGGTAGCGTTAATATATACCACATGGGGAATTGGAAACTTCTTTGATGGCAAAAAGGCTGTTAATTATGTGAAAGCTTTTTTTGCCTATGTTTTAGGTACGGTTTCATTTTCTGTAGCCATTCTTATTATCGGTACAGTAGCTGACTTATTACTAAAACATTAAATTAACAGACTGTTCTAGTCTGCACCGGTTACAATACGGTATCTTTGTACAGTAAAAGCTCAAAACAGTATGGGAAATATTATTATAAATAAAGTTACGCTTAGTGATATAGACCAATTGCAACAGATTGGTAAGCGGACTTTCTCGGAAACTTTTTCTACAGAGAATTCAGAAGAAAATATGCTTAAATATCTGGATGAAGGATTCGCATTGGATAAGCTGACCGCTGAACTGCAGGATCCGGATTCTGCATTCTATTTTGCTGTGCTCAATAGTGAAGTGATCGGTTATCTGAAGCTGAACTGGGGACAATCTCAAACAGAGCTTAAAGATGATAAGGCGATCGAAATTGAGCGGATCTACGTATTGAAGGAATTCCATGGTCAGAAAGTCGGTCAGCTGCTATATGATAAAGCGATACAAATTGCACAGGAAAATAATGCTTCTTATGTCTGGTTAGGAGTATGGGAGGAGAATCCACGGGCAATACGATTCTATAAGAAAAATGGTTTTGTGGAATTTGATAAACATATCTTCAGATTAGGCGATGAGGAACAAACCGATATTATGATGAAACTGCAACTGGTATAGAATAACAAACTGTTGCTATCTTACAATAAAAAGGGAGCTATTAAAATTTATTTTAACAGCTCCCTTTTTTTGTTCTTACCCTGTTTATTTATTCAGTACATATTTATTCAGAATATATAGAGTTACCGGTTTTAATCTTTTCTCCGGAAATAGCGGGTGAAATCCGCTGCTCGTATAGAACTCTGCACTATCCACGGTTATTTTAGTATACCAGAGCGTGTTCAGAGAACTTATTGTCAAGGTATCGGGAACATTTATTTTTTTAAAGTTGAGCAGTTTTGCAGAATCTAAAGCCAATACTGTTGCACCCTCCACTTTTTCCTGACAGGGAATGGATTTGTAGTGGTCACCCGTCCAGTACATGCAACCCTGACTTCCATTGTATGCGACCATATATGTACCTCCGCATAATGTTGTTGCTGCCACAAGACTCAATGCTGTTTGCTTAATATTTCGTTTAAACCATGTTTTCTTAGGAGGAGTAAAGAAAGTTGTTTTCGGAATGTTTGATGAAGAAGATGTTGCTATAGTGTCAGGGATCTGTTCATTTTCTTCTTTTGTAGGGTCTATTTCAGACTGATAATTTGTTTTTTCTTCGGAATCTTCTATTTCATTATTATCTGAAATCCTTTCGCTTTCATTTTGATTTGAAGGGGTTAATTCCAGAAGTATTGAATCGATTGGAGTTTCAGTCCTATCTGTAGTATTCTCACGGTTATTTGATCTGCTTTCTATTTTCCATTTACTGTACGGTCTGGGAGTGAAATCAATTAGCCAGGCAAGGAGCTCAATGTTTTTAGTATCTGTCTTTTGCGTTCTGTTATTTAAGAAATTAATAAGAGGCTGGAAACGTTCAATATTTATTTGCCAAATAAGTTTATAATAAGCTTCCTGACTTATTGATGAACCAAAAAATGAGCTTAAGATATCCTCATTTTCAATAAATCTATGCTCACAAACATTAAGACATTCGTTTCTCAAGTTTGCCGGAGTAAGATGAACTAAATTATTCGGAAGATCACCTTTTTCTTTTATCTCCTTATACCTGTCAATTATTATTTCTTGATAATCAATAAACATTTTTCAAAAATTTAGGAATAAAAATACACCGGAATTTCCGGAATTTTTACGGTTTTCCGGAATTCTGTCGGAATTATCGGAATCCCATCCGAATTAGCGGAATTATTTATTTTTTAGGTGTTTACGTCAATAATTTTGTTTCAGCAATCAGATCAAGCTCAGCTTCAATAGCTGAATAAAGATACAAAACTGATTTCAAAAAAGAGAAGATAACACGGAGGTTAGTAGCCGGTTTGGGAAGCAGTTACCCGCTTCCGTGTTTGAATCTCACCCACTTCCCAAAAATTTCAGAAGGCCTTCTGATTTACAACGTGTAGCAATCGCCGCGATCGGTTTCGCGGTGAACTACAGAGTATTTCACTTTTAAAATTTTTGACTTATGTTATCATTTTTTATTGCTTTATTATTAGGACTTATATCTCCTTCAGGCACACCTACAACTCACAATAATAACGGTGCGGCGACAACCTATAACAATACTAATGATCCAGATACACCGGATGACGGAGATACTGGAGGTGACACGGGGCAGGTTCGTCCTAAATAGAATAGAAAAGTAGGGCAGGGGTGACCGCCCTACTTCCTTTAGAACATTTTCTCAATTAGATTTAGAATATCAGATTTCTGATATTACTTTGAAGACAAGAGTGTGCTATAAAAGAATACTTCATGCAACACTAATAAACCAAAGGGATATACTCTTTGGTTTATTTTTTTTTGTAATTTAGAGGAAATTATACTTGTCTTGAGACCTCTTTTTTTATACTTGTTGTTTATATCTTTTTTATCCTGTAGCAAAGAAGCAGATGATGACGAAAAAGTGGTTGTTAACCCTTATTTTGATAAAGCATTTGAATTTGTTGAAATAAACAAACTAGACAGCGCTTTTATTTATTTTGATAAAGCAAAAGAACTATTCTTGGCTGTAAATGATAGTTTGGGAGCGGGTAAATGTTTGATAAATAATGCAATCACGCTAACAGAGCAAGGTGACTTTTTCGGTGGACAAGAAACATCCTTAGAAGCAATTAAATATTTAAATGAAAATATAAAAAAACACCAATATTATCTCGGCTCTAACTATAATAATCTTGGAGTTGCCACATATAATCTAAAAGACTATAGTAACTCTTTAAGGTTTTATGAATTGGCGGTTAAATTTTCTGAAGATTCTTTGAATACACGTGTTTATCTGAACAATATGGCAAAGATTTATCAGGAAATTGGTAACTATACTGAGTCATTAAAATTGTATCAGCATATTCTGGCAGGAGCAAGTAAAAATAAAATTGAATATGCTCGTGCACTAACTAATATTTCCTATACAAAATGGCTTCAAAATTCAAATTATGATGCCAGACCTGAGCTTTTTAAAGCGTTAGCTATCCGTGTGGAAGAAAAAGATCTTTGGGGGCAGAATTCAAGCTATGCACATCTTTCTGATTATTATCATACAAGGATTCCTGACTCGGCTCTGTTCTTTGCAAACCGTATGTATACCGTAGCTAAGGAAATAAAAAGTGCTAATGATCAATTGGAAGCCTTGCAAAAACTGATTAAGCTCAGTCCTTCCACTATATCAAAACATTATTTTGAAATCTATCAGACACTAGATGATAGTGTACAGACAGCCCGCAATGCAGCAAAAAATCAGTTTGCATTAATACGGTACGAAACTGAAAAACATAAGACAGATAACCTGAAACTGCAACAGGATAATACCAAGAAAAGATTCCAGCTTGTCAGTCTAATTTTTGTTACTTTATCAGGTTCAGTTATTGGCATAATCTTGTATAGAAAACGAAAGCAACGTCTGGAGTTGAAAGCTGAAACTGCTATCCGGGAGAATCAGTTGCGAACTTCAAAAAAGGTACATGATGTAGTAGCGAACGGATTGTATCGGGTGATGACCGAGATCGAGAATCAGGAAGATTTAAACCGGGAGAATGTACTGGATAAACTGGAAGATATGTATGAAAAATCCAGAGACATATCCTATGAAAAAATTGAATTTGAACACCAGAATTTCCATGAAAAAATAGCTGCTCTGTTAAGATCTTTTGCTACAGATCACGTCAAGGTTGTATTGATCGGAAATACAGAGGAACTGTGGAAGAAAGTGGATGCGAAGGTTAAGTATGAAATAGAACATATTCTCCAGGAATTCATGGTGAATATGAAAAAACATAGTGGCGCCAGTAATGTTGCTGTGAAATTCGAAAGGAGTGATAATCGAATCCAAATCTCTTATTCTGATAATGGAATAGGCATAAAAGATACTCTCCAATTTAAGAATGGTTTGAAAAATACGGGAACCCGTATTGAGAATATTCAGGGAGCAATTAACTTTGAAACTCAAACGGAAAGAGGATTGAAAATACAGTTTTCTTTTCCTGTATCTTAAATTGACAAAGGATGTTTAGAAAAGTATTAATTGCAGAGGACCATGAAAGTGCCAATATTTCAGTACGGAAAACACTGGCTGATCTCGGAATACAACATACAGACTATGTGTATTACTGTGATGACGCCCTGACCCGCATAGAAAAAGCTTTGAAAGCAGATCAGCCATATGATTTGCTCATAACTGATCTTTCTTTTGAGGAAGATCAATATCGGCAACGGCTCCCTAATGGTGATGATCTTATCAAAGCTGTCAAACAGGAACAACCCACATTAAAAATCATCGTATTTTCTGCAGAAGATAAGGCTCAGATAATCGATACTCTTTTTGAAGAGTTGAATATTGATGCCTATGTCAGAAAGGCACGTAATGATGCTCAGTTTCTGAAAGAAGCTATTAATGCCATCTATCAGAACCGGAAATACCGTTCTCCTAATCTAAAGCCAATTGTCAAAGAACGAAATTCTTACGAATTTGCTGATTTTGATATCACAATTATTTCCCTGCTCTCTCAGGGAGTTATGCAAAAAGATATACCCTTCCATCTGCAGCAGCGGAATATTAAACCTTCCGGACTAAGCAGCGTGGAGAAACGTCTTAATCATATGAAAGAATCTCTAGACTTTACAAAGAATGAGCAACTCATCGCTTTCTGTAAAGACATCGGGATTATATAAGTTCCTGATCTAAATCATAATTATATTTTCAAGTACAGATTTGTTCCGGATAAAAGGAATAGCAGGATTTCTGTTGCTTTAACTAAACTGTTTTTGGAGCTGTAAAGTTTTTATTATCAGTATTATACTGTTTTTTTTGTGATGTTTTGGGGATATAAGGGAATAGTTTCTATTCCCTTCCCTTTTTAAGGATAGTCTGCTTTTTATAGTTATAAAACTCTCTGTCAGAAATTTTTAAAATACTTCTATGCTTTACGGGTTCCCGTAAATAAAGCCCCGTCGCCCTATCTACTTTTGAGGAGTTAAATAATTAAAAAAATCAAAAATGGGAAAATTTATACTGACAACAAGAACAAATGGAGAATACCAGTTTAACCTCGAAGCGACGAATGGGCAGGTCATTCTCACCAGTGAAGGCTATAAGACAAAAGCATCCTGTCAGAATGGGATAGCATCTGTAAAGACCAATGCTCCTTTGGACAATCGTTACGACAGAAAAGAAGCTAAAAACGGAAAATACTATTTCAATCTCAAAGCCGGAAACGGAGAGATTATAGGCACCAGTCAGATGTACGCCAACAATGCCGGGCGTGACAATGGAATCGAATCCGTGAAAACAAATGCACCAGCTGCCGAAATAATAGACGAATCGATCTAACCTGATGAATATGGAACTTAAACTCAAACTGGAGCAACTGCACCAACGGGTCAATGGTCTGAAGGATCAGATCAATACCGAAGAAGCTACAAAGAATGCTTTTGTATTACCCTTTATTCAACTATTGGGGTATGATATCTTTAATCCTACCGAAGTAATACCGGAGTTTATCTGTGATATCGGAACCAAAAAAGGTGAAAAAGTAGATTATGTAATCCGAAATAATGATGAGCCTATTCTCATCATAGAATGCAAGCATTGGAAAGAAAGTGCGGATGCCCACAACTCACAGTTGCATCGCTACTACCATGTTTCCAAATCCCGATTTGGAGTGTTAACCAATGGATTGAAGTATAATTTTTATACCGATCTGGAGAAGCCGAATATTATGGATGAAAAACCCTTTCTAACCATTGATATCGAAGATCTGAAAGACAGTTCTATCAAAATTCTGGAAAGCTTTGCTAAGAATCAGTACAATCTCGAAAATATTCTGGATTCGGCAGAAGCCTTAAAATACATCAAAGCTATTCGAAAAGAATTTGAAAAGGAAATTGAGAATCCGTCCGATGAAATGGTCAAGCTATTGGTCAATCGTTTTTTTGACAAATCATTAACGGCAAGCCGTATGACGGTATTTAAGGAGTATACTAAAAAGGCGTTGACAGTTTCTATCAACGAATCCATCAGCGACCGGTTAAAGTCTGCCTTGCATATCAATGAGAAAATCGAGAAACAGGACAACAGTAATCCCATTTCCATTGATGAAAATAAAGACAGTGAAAAGGTTGTTACTACGGACGAAGAAATGGAAGCTTTCCAGATTGTAAAAGCTATTCTTCGGGAGAAGATATCTTCCGAAAGAATTGCGCACCGTGATACCCAGTCTTATTTCGGCGTCTTGTTGGATAACAATAACCGTAAGCCAATCTGTAGATTTCATTTTAACACTTCAAACAAATACTTAGAGCTATTCCATAACGGAAAAGATGCCGGAGAAAAAGTGTTACTGACTGATCTGGATGAAATCTATAATCACCGGTCTGAGTTACACCTCACAGTGGATAATTACTAATAGTCCTATTATTATGATTACAATTTATTCAATCCTAAATCAAAACTAATGATCTCCACAACACCACCACTTGATCAACAAGTATTGAACAATAATAAAGAGATATTTATACGAATAGTATCTGAACTTACTCGTGCAAAATCTGAAATTCTAATTGCAGCTGCTTGGTTTACAGATGATGAACTTTTTGATATTTTATTGTCAAGACTATCAGATGGCGTAAATGTCGAATTAATAATTGCAGATAATCAGGAAAATGAAAAACTGGACTTTTCACTATTGACAACAAAGGGGGCTACAGTCACCAAAATTAAAAATTCAGGTTACGGAACAATGAATCAGAAGTACTGTATCATTGATAGAAGAATCGTATTACACGGCTCTTATAACTGGTCTGTTAATGCAAGAAAGAATAATCATGAAAGCATTATTGCAACAGATCATAATGAAACAGTAGAAAGCTTAATTACAAATTTTAATAATTTAAAAGAGAAAGCAATAGCGATTCAAGCGGGTCTGCCACCGATTGAAGATTCTCCTCCCCAGGTATTGAATAAAGAAGTAAAGAAGCTAGGAGAAGATCTGAATGTAAAATCAGAATACGAAAAAATTCTGAATGCTATGATCGCGGCTGAGGTTAGCTCATTCAATCGTGAAAGTTTAAGAAAGCAGGGATTTGACCGCTCTTTAGCGAATAACGGAGATCATAATATCCTTGATAAAGCTTTAGATACGCTTTACAATGGCTTTATAAACGATATAGATGTTATTGAAGACAAAAAACGTAGATTATTGTCTAAAATTGATGAGCAAAAAGTTAAATCTGTAAGTCAGCTAAAAGAACGGTATGATACACAGATTGTAACTATAGAAACAGAAGTGGAGGTTACAAAAGAGACTTTAAGTAATAAACTTGTGAATCTCAAAGCAGAAATTCTAATTAATGAATCTGCTGTAAGTGATTTAAAGGATAATAAACTCAGACCACTAAATCAAAAAATTTCCGTATTAGAAGCTCACATCAGGGAATCCTTAAATGCCTTTGTTAAACCGGGGGTTAAATGGTTTGAACTCATCACTACAAGTATATTCGCTGTTGCATTGTTCATATATCTGATCGTATTTTATGCGTCTGCAGCCTATATCCTACTTTATAGTGAAGAGGATGCAATAAAAGCTTTAAAAAGTTCCAGCGAGTCAGTCAGTCCGCAAGTGTTTAATCCTGATGCGTTTAATAAGGCGTGGGATCACGGCAGCATGGCATTTTTATTTGTGTGTCTCTTTGTATTTATTCCATTAATATTTGCCAGTTTGGAAAGAATAATGACCAGTAAAATTTGGGCAAAAATTCTAACATATGGACTAGGGTTAATATTGGTTGATAGCTTTATTGCTATTAAAATAGCACAATCAATTCATGATATAAAGTCCCAAACAGAAATTAATCCTAAGCCTTGGGTATGGAGTGATCTGTGGACGGATACTAACTTTTATTTGGTATTTATATTAGGTGCATTCGGTATATTACTGTTTAAGTTTTGCTTTGAAAAGCTTCATAAAATGGCAGATGATCGTAATCCTGATATAGCAGAGCAACGAAATAAGATAAATATTCAAAATCTGAAAAATGATATTGCAAAAATTGAAAATGAAATCTTATTGATTAATTCTGATATCGAATTAAAAATACAAGAAGCTATCTATAAAAAATCTCAGATTAAAATTAGCGAAGCAGAATTAGAAAACTTACCGATGAAAAAGATAATTGCGCTTGAGCATAGAAAAAATGATCTAGACAATAAATTGCAAGTTATCGAAATAACAACTGATATCTACAAAAGTCACGTAGAGAATGATAATATCCCAGTTTCTCTAGACGCGCTAAAAGATAGAATCAACATCTTTTTAGAAGGATGGAATGATTTCCTGCATCAGGAATACTCTATAATAAAAGCGAGTGAAAAATCTGCTTTTGCAACAGAAGTAGCATTAAACTGGGAAAACAATAAGATTAATAGAAATTCATTAGATACAAGAGTAAAAATTAAATAATGAAACATATCCGATTAATACCCATCCTTCTCTTGATTTTAAGTTGTAATACAAAAGCGTCAGAAGAAAATAAAAAAGGAGAAAGAACAGAAGACGAATATAAAACTGAACATTTTAATGTTACTATATCTTCTGATTTGTCTAACAGGTTAAATCAAAAGCTATATCCCAAAGCTGTCTCAGATGTAGATATAGTTGATATTATTGCTGAAAGTATTTACCCAAAAATTTTAAATCATAAGCGTTCCATGAATCAGCTTGACGTATTTAGGATCGGCTTTATAAATAAAAAGCAAATCAACGCGTATAATGTCGATACAAAATTTATGAATATTGATTTTTCAGAATTTAAGACTCAGGCTGAACGTATAGCTTATCTACGAAAATACTTTCAAAACGATAAAAGAAGATTTGTAAATGAATTTAAAAAACTACACGGGCAAGCTATTAAAAAACCTTTTGGTTCTGATATATGGACATACATGCAACAAGGTGTGGATGACTTTGTTGTAAATAAAGAAATAGGAGAAGGAAAAATTGGCAATACTACTTTTAAGAATAAACGTAGGAATATATTGATTCTTCTTACAGATGGTTATATAGAGACAGTTTTCAATAATAATGCGTATGATTTGACAGGAGAAGAAATAAATACATTTAGAAAGGAGTATCTACAAACTGGTGAAACGAGTATTGATAGTTTTCTTCAGAAAAATCCTAAATATAAAATACAGCCTTTGACAAATCCACTACTTGAAGACCTGGAGGTTCTTGTCTTAGAACTATATGACAGATCAGATACCAATGCTGGTGCTTCTGTTCATCCAACAGATTTGGAAATTATGAAAGTTATATGGGGTGATTGGTTGAAATGTTCAAATGTTAAACATTGGGAGCTGTATCCTAAATCATCTAGTAAATCTGAAACAGAAAAAATAATTCTAAGATTCTTAGGTATATAACTTCTGATATATGTAATTAAGGAAATAAAATAAAAATGCTTTTAATCACTGCTCTAATATCAACCATGAAAACCTACCTCATATTCCTCCTGATCTTTAACAGTATCACCTGTACCAATCCGCGTACCGAAACCAATAAAGATATTCCGGTCAAAGCCTTTGCCGATACTAAAGGTACATCTGATACTCGTGCCGGATCCGCTTCCGAAACACGGGAAGATTCAAAAGATAAAGTCTATATCTGCAGCAGCAAGACTGCTAAAAGATACCACTATAATGAAAATTGCAGAGGCTTGAGCAACTGCGGTTCAAAAATCGTCAAGACTACGATTGACAAAGCAAAAGACAGCGGCAAGACATTATGTGGCTGGGAAGACTGATCCTGCTGATCACATTGCTGACCTGCTTCTGCCCGGTGTATGGACAGAAGCAGATCCGGCAGTCGGTGCAGAAAGATCTGAAAGGGCAGACCTTCAGCGCCAAAGTGATCCGTATTATAGACGGAGATAGCATGGAAGTGCTGTATGAAGGTCAACCAGTCAAAATACGGTTGTCACATATTGACAGTCCGGAGCTAAAGAAATCGCAACCGTATGGAAAGGCCGCAAAAAAAGCCTTATCCGATTTGTGTTATGGGCAGTACGTCACAGTGCAGATAGAAAAATACGACCGCTACGGCAGGGCTATAGCTATTATTGTGAATACCAATAAACAGATCGTCAATCAGCAAATGATCATACAAGGAATGGCCTGGCACTTCAAGAGATACTCCAAAGATCCGCTGTACGCCCGGCTCGAAAGAGAAGCTAAAAAGAATAAAACAGGACTCTGGAAAGATCCCGATGCAGTACCGCCATGGGAATGGCGATCGGTACGAAGATATTCATCAGACAGGGTGAAATCGTATTCCGGCAGGTTCAACTGAACTGACAATTCCAATGGACTTTTATTCATTTTTTACTTACATATTGTCATGGTCTGAACGGTTGATTTGTATCTTTTTCAATACAATTTATTATGTTTAAAATTCTTTTAGACAGGTTTTTGTATTTGTTTTGTGTGTTCTCGTATGGCTTCCTGAATGCAAACCGTCAGGCATATAAAAAAGTGGTCTGCAAATTGATTATATCTGACTATGATTAGATTATTAAAAATTTTAATGATAGTTGCAGTAGTCGGACTCTTAGGCTGGCTTATTGTTGACAAATTTAGTCCCAAGACCACTGTAGAAAGTAAACACCAGATATTAATAGAACGCATAGAAGCAATGGGTAAACTGGAATTGGTAAAATACCGCTTCAGCGATGTGGTAGAACATAAAAATGTCTCCACGTTTCTGCCCGATGCCAGTGTGTTGTTAATTATTAAAGCTGATGCTGTCGGTTGTATCGATCTTACCAAACTAAAGACAGAAGATATCACAGTCACAGGAGATTCGGTATCCATAAAACTTCCGCAACCGGAGATTTGCTATATCAAGATAGACCACAAAGCTTCCCGTGTATATGATACGAAGATGGCCTTTTTCAGAGAAGCAGATCTGGTAGACGAAGCCTATAAAAGTGCTGAGCAGGAAGTGGCCGCAGAAGTGCGTAAATCTGATATTCTGCAACAGACACGGACAAATGCTATCACAGTTTTCAAACCCTTATTGACAGGTTTGGGATATAATAAAATGAGTTTATCATTTGAATAATATGCTATTGCTGCTCATTACAGGATGGGCAGCAATAGTAACTTTTTTAGCCTTAAAGATCAGAACTGTTCTTAATCAAATACAATCAGCGCTTTAATAACATCAGCATCTTTGCCGGATAAAGTCCTGAATTTATCTTTGACCTCATCAAAAGCGACGCGATGCGTAATAAAGTCCAATGGCTTTATTTGTCCGTCACAAATGCAGTTTATAACAAAATCAAAATCCACAGGAAGAGCATTTCTGCTACTCATCAGTACAGCTTCTCTTTTGTGAAATTCGGGGTGAACTACTTCTATAGTACCTTTTTGTAGTCCTATCATTATAAATTTTCCGCCATGAGCCAGATATTGAAAACCAGTATTGATCGCATTCAGATTGCCGGTACAATCTATAATAACTGTGGCCATATCGCCTTTTGTAATGTTTTTTATCTGCTCTGATGCATCCATCTTTAGGGGGTTGATAGTATGCTCTATGCCTAGTTTTTCTCTGCAAAAGTTTAACCGGTTATCATTTACATCTAACACAATCACATTTCCTCCGGCAATTTTAGCAAAAGCAATTGTCCCCAATCCGATTGGGCCAGCTCCTAAAATCAATACATTATCTCCCTTTTCAATCTGTGACAGACGTACACCGTGTGCGCCAATAGCAAGAGGTTCTACTGTAGCGAGCTCGTCCGCTGTCAATCCTTTTCCTGTCCGTACAGAAGAAGTAGGAACCGCAATATATTCCTGCATAGCACCATCAATATGGACACCAAAAACTTTGATGTTAACACAGCAGTTCGTCTTTCCTCTCCGGCATGCTATACATTCGCCACAATAGAAGTAGGGACTGATAGTTACCAGATCTCCCGTTTTAAATTCCTTGTCATCCTGTGTCTCTACAACCTCTGCAGCAATTTCGTGTCCTAATATTCTGGGATAACTGAAAAACGGCTGTGTGCCTTCAAAAGCATGATAGTCTGTTCCGCATATGCCCAGTCTTTTCATTCGAAGCAGGGTGTAGTTAGCCGGTAATGACGGCATAGAGGCTTCTGCATATATAAACTCTCCGGGAGTCTGACAGATAAGTTTTTGCATTATTAAATCTGGTTTAAGCATGGAGGTCTTTTTTCAAACTGATTAAATCAAAAAAACCGATATAAAGATACTCCAAAATATCAGGATTTTTTCTGAATGTAATGGATCAGGAATGATCTTTGTCAGTTTATTCCTTAATAAAATGTAGTTTTAAATGGTATTATCAATTATTCTGAATATAAATATGAAAATACTCCTTATGATAACGGTGATTCTGTCTTTATGGAGTTGTGGAAACCCGGTTAAAAGCCATCCGTCTGTTAAGGATAGCAGCGCAAATCACCTGGCAGATACCATTCAAAATACCAGTCAGGCGGATACTACGGAAAAAGAAAAACGTGTAAAAGAAGTGTATCCCGAACCAATAGATGAAGAATCCATGCAGAGAGCGGAGATATCGAAAACAGACAGCACGATTCATGTCTATAACAACATAAGAGCGGATTACCGTGTTTTTGGATATAGCAAGCCAGATACAACTTCCCAGAAGATGTTTTTAATATCCGTATTTACCAACGATGTAAAAGACAACCCCTATAAGTGTGTGTATGGGGCTTATTATGATTCGGCAAGTATGCCGGAGATGAGCATTAAATATCTGGCAGAAGCAGGAGCATTTGTAAAAGCACATCTGTATCGGGATGGTATTTTACTTGCCCCCGTATATCTGGAAAGGAAGTGGGTAGAATTTGAAGAATAGCAGACGGTAATTTTTTCTGTAGTTCACTCTAAAATGAATTTCCCGAAAGTTCCTTTAATCTGATCTCCGATAATTTTGCCTGATACTGAGCGGTATAGCTTCTGGCCATCGCATTGATATAATTCAATTGCGCTGTACGTACTTCCAATGTTGTAATAGTACCTATTTTGAATTTTTCCAGTGTAATATCCATATTCTCTTTAGCGAGTTCTTCATTTTTCTTTTCCAGGTCTACGAGGCCAATATTTGTTATATAAGTCTGAAAAAGAGTGGTGACTTGCGCGCTGATGGTTTGTTTCTGTTGTCCGATCTGCAATTCTGAATTTTCAATTTCAATCTTCGCAATTTTTTCATTTCTGTTTTGGAGAAAACCATTGAAAATATTAACAGAAGCTGTTACTCCATAGTTGAATCCCTTTCCTTTATTTTCCGTGGCAAATCCCAGAGAAGAGTGCGATTCATTAAAATTGTAGCCACTATTGAGCGCGATGATAGGGTAACGTTCACCTTTAATCTGTTTCAGATTATATTCTGATATACGTTTATTGATCAGAGCCAGCTGGATTTGCGGATTCTGATTTTCAGCAGTCTGTAACAGTTCTCCCAATTTTAGCTGATCATTGATAGCAATGCTGTCCATTACACGAAAAGGTGTATTCAGATCGCGGGTCATTAACTGATTAAGATACGTCTTGGTATTTGCATACAGCTCCTTTTGCTGTAATAAGGCTGTTTTATCCGTATTGAGATCCACCTGAGCATTCAATACTTCCAGTTTAGCTGCTTTCCCGATCTCAAATCTGTTTTTCGCCATAGTCAGGCGATATTCTGAGAGATCTATAGCCGTATCGAGTGCTTTTAGCATTTTTTGTTGCTGCACCAGATTATAATAAGTCGCAATGACTTCGCTCACCTGTGTCAGTATTTCATACTTCACCTCGGTTTCGCCTTGTTTCTGAATCTCACGGAGCTGATCATATCTGGCAAACATCTTGAATCCGTCAAAAACAGTCCAGTTTAATGTCACACCGTAATTCATATTATCATTTTTGGCATTATTCAGCTCCTGTACCTGTCCGTCAGCCCTTACCTGTCTGGAATTCTGAATGGAATTTGTACGGGTAAAATTGCCTGTTACCCGTGGCAGAATCCCGGCATTCCCTAAACTGAAATTTTGCTGATCAATACGGGTGTTATTTTTTGCTATTTTGATATCAAAGTTATTCTCCAGCGTAATTGTCAGCGCATCCTCCATCGTCAACAGCTCCTGAGCGTAGGTGCTGAAGCTGATGCTACAAAGCAAAGTAAGGAGTGTCAATATATGTCTCATTGTCTATTTTTAAACTTCAATATTATCAAATTCAGGTCTGTGTTTTTTTGCTCTGGACCACATATAATAAATGGCGGGAATCACAAATAATGTCAGTATAAGAGAGAATATAGTCCCTCCGACAATAACTACACCCATTCCGATTCTACTGGTGGCTGCAGCGCCTAATGACATTGCAATCGGTAAAGCTCCTAGAGCGATAGCCAGACTGGTCATCAGAATAGGACGAAGTCTGGATTCAGCAGAGTGCATAATCGCTTCAAATTTTGGCATACCTTCTTCTCTTAGCTGATTGGCAAATTCTACAATCAGGATACCATTCTTTGTGACCAGTCCGATAAGCATGATGGTTCCGATCTGACTGAAGATATTCCAGGTCTGTCCGAATAACCAAAGACTGATCAACGCACCTGCTACCGCCATAGGTACAGTCAGAATAATAATGAACGGATCCAGAAAACTTTCAAACTGAGCTGCCAGAATAAGGTAAATCAGCAGTAATGCGAGGCCGAATGCAAACATTGTATTGGAACTACTCTCCACAAAATCGCGGGATTCACCACTCAGATCTGTCGTAAAAGTCTCATCCAGTACTTTAGCTTTGGCCCTATCCATGGCTGCTATACCATCATTCATACTCATACCCGGCGCTAATCCTGCAGATACAGTAGCAGACATATACCGGTTATTGTGATACAATTGCGGAGGGCTGCTCTCTTCTTTTAACTGTACAAGGTTGTCAAGTTGTACAAGTTGTCCCAGATTATTCTTAACAAAGATTGCACTCAGATCCAGAGGTGTTGCTCTTTTGTCATCTTCAATCTGACCAATCACCTGATATTGCTTTCCATCCTTCATAAAATAACCAAAGCGCTGACCGCTCAGGGACATCTGCAGCGTTTGAGAGATATCTAATACCGAAATTCCCATTGTCTGGGCTTTAGCCCGGTCAATAGAAACATGCAGCTCCGGTTTATTGAATTTGAGATTGATATCTGTAGTAGAAAAGGTCGGATCATTATTGATCTCTTCCATAAATGCCGGAATCTTTTCCCGTAGTTTATCAAAATTCTGCGCTTGTATAATATACTGGACCGGCAGACCTCCACGACGATTGACAGATATCGTGGGACGTTGAGAAACATTGGTTCGTACGCCGTCATACTGTTTAGTCCATTTTGTTAATTCCGAAGCGACCTCATCCTGTGAACGGGAACGTTCTCCGGGATCTACCAGTGTCATCCGCACCCGGCCATTATTGACAGAGCCGGTTCCAAAAGTAGGAGAGGTCATCACAAGACTGATTTTATTCTCCGGGACAGAGTCCGCAATCAACTTATCAAATTCCTGCATATATCTGTCCATGTATTCAAAAGTCGCTCCTTCAGGACCTGTCACACTGATATTCACATTGCTGCGGTCATCATATGGAGCAGTTTCTTTTTTGATCGATCCGAAAATAATACCGATGACTACAAAACAAAGAATCAGGATGGGAAAACTGATCCATTTTATTTTCATAAAATGGCCGAGTATCTTCGCATATCCGCTATTCATTTTTTCAAAAAAGGGCTCCGTCCAGATATAGAATTTAGATTTTTCATGACCCGTCCCCTTGATGAGGTAAGCATTCAGCATCGGAGTCAATGTCAGGGATACGAAAGCCGACACAAGCACCGCTGAGGCAATGACGACTCCAAATTCCCGGAAGAGCCGGCCTACAAATCCCTGCAGAAATATGACAGGAAGAAACACAGCTGCTAAGGTCACCGAGATCGAAATCACAGCAAAGAAAATTTCCTTTGATCCCTTCATTGCAGCCTCGATAGGTGACATTCCGGCCTCTACCTTCTTAAATATATTTTCAGTGACCACTATACCGTCATCCACCACCAGACCTGTAGCTAATACAATAGCCAAAAGGGTTAGTACATTGATGGAAAAACCAAAGATATACATGATAAAGAAGGTCGCTATCAGTGATACGGGAATATCAAGCAAAGGTCTGAGTGCAATCCCCCAGTCTCTGAAGAAAAAGTAGATAATCAAGGTCACAAGTGCAATTGAAATCAATAAAGTTTCCGCTACTTCAATAACAGACTGTTTAATAAACGTGGTATTGTCTGCGGCAACATTGAGCGTGATATCTTCCGGGATATCCTCTTTCAGCTGGTCGAGCAATTTGTAAAAATCATTGGCTATATCAATGTAGTTGGTTCCGGGCTGAGGAATAATTGCGACCCCCACAAGTTGTTTTCCATCGCTGACCATTTTTGTTTCCAGGTTTTCAGCCTGTAATTTGGCATAACCAACATCGCTGAATTTGACCATCCTTCCACTGTCTGCCTTGATGATAATATCTTCAAATTCTTTTTCTGTAGAAAGGTTTCCAACGGTTTTTACGGTAAGTTCTGTATTGGCTCCCACTATTTTTCCGGATGGAAGCTCTACATTCTGTGCGCCTAATGCTGCTCTTACATCATCGACTGTTACACTATAAGCCGCTAACTTGGACGGATCAAACCACAGTCGCATTGCATAGCGCTGTTGCCCCCAGATCTGCACACTACTCACTCCGGGTATGGTTTGCAAACGCTCACCGATTACATTTTCAGCATAGTCACTAAGTTCCAGCTTATCCCGGGTGTCACTTTGCATCGTCAGCGTAATGATAGGTTCTGAATCGGCGTCCGCCTTAGAGACTACCGGTGGAGCATCTATATCCTGAGGAAGGCTTCGCAGCGCTTGTGATACCTTGTCCCGGGTGTCGTTGGCTGCTTCTTCCAGATTTTTTTCCAGTTCAAATTCTACAGTAATATTACTTGCACCCTGACTACTGGATGAGGTAATATTACGGATGCCATCAATAGAGTTGATAGATTTTTCTAATGGTTCTGTGATCTGCGACTCAATAATATCCGGATTGGCCCCCGCATAATTTGTACGCACTGATACGATCGCCGGATCAATCGAAGGGTATTCCCGGACACCCAGAAAGCTATAACCGATATAGCCAAACAGAATGATCGTGACGTTAACTACGATTGTCAGTACAGGTCTTTTAATAAATATCGCGGAAAGATTCATCTGTTCTATTTCTTTAATGTGACCTTCACTTCAGCACCATCTTTCAAGGTTAGCACACCTGTTGTAAGTACGGTGTCGCCAGCCTTTAATCCCGATAGTACAACAATATCCTTATCTGTACGGCTTCCTGTCTTCACTTCTACCTGTTTTGCTTTACCATTCTCTATTATAAATACATTCTTTCCATCTTGCACAGGGACTATGGCCTGAGAGGGAATAGAAATAGCTGTAACACTGTCATTAAGCGGAAGCAGTACATTTGCATATGATCCTGCGATCAATTTTCCTTCGGGGTTCTGAGCTGTAGCACGCACAGTCATCGTCCGTGTATTAAGTGCTATTTCCGGCTCTATAGCATAGATATTTCCCTGAAATGTCCTTGCGTTATTTGCTACGGTAAAATCTATTTTTGAATTGGTCTTGAGCTGGCTGGCATATTTTTCAGGCACTGAAAAGGTGATCTTTATCTTATTATCCTTAACCAGATTTGTAATCAGTGTAGTTGGAGAAATAATAGCACCCGGAGAGATATTGCGCAACCCGATCGTACCGCTGAAGGGTGCCCGTATTGTTGTTTTAAAAATCTGCGCTTCTATCAACTGTGTTTGTGAAAGAGAAGTTTTGTATGCAGCACTGGCTATATCATATTCCTCCTGACTGATTGCTCCTTTGGCCAGAAGCAATTTTGCTCTTCTTTCATTTTCGGATGTCAACTGATTATTCGTCTGCATCTGCTTGAGTTGTGCCTGCAGTTCAATATCATTAATTTTGACTAAAACCTGTCCCTGAGCGATGCGTTGTCCTTCATTGAAAAAGATTTTATCCACTCTGCCACTTACTTCACTTCTTACTTCCAGTTTTTCGTCGGCGTCGATTGTTCCAGATAAGGATAATACATTGTCAAATTCGGTTGGACTGACGATCAAACCTTCTGCAGTGAGGAGTGTGGATTTGGGTTTATTTCCGTTTTCAGAAGCATTGGTCTTATCTTTTCTGAAAAACAATGCATATGCGATTGCGCAGATACCTACAATTAGGATAAGGTAGATGAGCGTCTTTTTTTTCATATTGGCTTTAGATCAGTGTTATGTGAGCGAATTGATTAGTGGAGATTGAGCTGGTTCTTTACTTAAAAAATGTTAAATCATTGTACGTTCCGATGGTCTCCAATATTCTGATTCCAAGTCAAATATATTGATAAGAATTTGTAATTTTTTATTGTCAAAAGCATGTTACAACGTTTTTTTTGGACATCTGAATGATTCTTGGAGGTTTTTAAACACTGCTTTCATAGCTTGGGAATTGTCATAGAATTTCTAAACTGCATAAAACTTAGGCATTTCTTTTGTTATAATCCCTATATTAGATATTTATTGAAATACCTTAAATCTATCGATAATGATGAAACAATCGGTTTTACCCATATCAATACTGCTGTCAGGCTTGTTCTTAACAAGCTGTGTGAGCAGTGGAAAGTTCAAAAGTTTACAGACAGACTATGATAAACTGCAAACAGAGCATCGCGATCTGGCGCAGAAGTATCAGCAAGGCCAGCTGGACCTGACAGAAGGTCGTACACGTATCAAGAGTCTGGAGGAGCAGTTAGCGTATGAAAAGGCTAATAATGCTCAACTGAAAGAAGCATATGCTAACCTGCAAAAGACATTGGATAACAGTATCAATCAGAATTCTCAGGGAAATGTTAATATTTCCAAACTGGTGGATGAGATCAATGCTTCCAATAAGTATATACAGCACCTGGTGAATACTAAAAACAAGAGTGATTCACTTAACATGGTATTGACTAACAATCTGACCCGCTCATTGAGCAGAGAAGAAATGAAAGATGTCGATGTTCAGGTTCTTAAAGGGGTAGTTTATATATCCTTATCAGATAATATGCTTTACAAATCAGGAAGTTATGAAATTTCTGATAAAGCAGGGGAGACATTGAGTAAGATTGCAAAAATTATTCAGGATTACAAAGACTATGAAGTGTTGATCGAAGGTAATACAGATACGGATCCTATCTCTAAAACGAATATCCGTAACAACTGGGATCTGAGTACACTACGTGCCTCTTCAGTTGTACAGGCGCTTCAAAATACCTATGGTGTAGATCCTAAACGTCTGACTGCAGGCGGACGCGGACAATACAACCCTATCGCAGATAACAGTACGGCGGCAGGTAAAATGAAAAACAGAAGAACACAGATTATTATTACACCTAAGCTGGATCAGTTTATGGAGCTGATCGACAAGGCTCCGGAAACGGAAAACAGCAGTGTGACCGAAGGTCTGTAAAATTATAAAGTATAAGGAAGGCTCTGATTTATCAGGGCCTTTTTTGTGTTATAAAAGTTGGTTGCAGTGCTAATTTCTTCAATAACGCATATATTGCACAAAGGAATGCTAAAAAAAATAAATTTTTTCACGCTGATTATGAGATTGTTAGATATGTGTTAAAAGTACAATCGTTTGCATTTTAGCGTAATAAAGTTCTAATTTTACGCTCAAATTTAAAACTTTTATGGCTACAGAAAAATTAGTCAAACTTGATTTAGCTTACCTTAATATTAACAATAATAACGAGGTAAATTATCAACTGGATGTCTCTACTTTAGTGGAACATGCAATTAAAAATTCAGAAGGCACCTTGTCTGATACAGGTGCGCTGAATGCAAGGACAGGAAAATTCACAGGCCGATCGCCCAAAGACCGGTATATCGTGAAAGATCAGAAAACAGCAAATCATGTTTGGTGGGGTGATATTAATCAGCCTATTTCGGAAGAAGCCTTTGAAAAGTTACGTGTCAAAGTTGCTGAGCATTTGAGTGCTGCTCCACGGATCTATGTCCGGGATGCTGTTGCCGGTGCAGATCCTGCCTATGCTATTTCGCTCCGTGTGATTACAGAGACAGCTTATCAAAGTATTTTTGCTAACAATCTGTTTATCCGTCCTGATGTGTCAGATGCTTCAGTAGCTCCCCAATGGACTATTCTGGCAGCACCTTCTCTTGATATGGAGTCCATTGAAGGATATGAGATCCGCAACAAGAACTTTGTAATTATTGATTTCACCCGTAAGATGGTACTGATCGCCGGTACAGGATATACAGGAGAGATCAAGAAGAGCATTTTCTCCATATTAAATTTTATCCTTCCATTAGAACATGCTGTATTATCTATGCATTGTTCGGCCAACAAAAGCAAAGAAGGGGAGACCTCTCTGTTCTTTGGTTTGTCCGGCACAGGAAAAACTACTTTATCTGCAGATAGAAATCGTCTGCTGATAGGAGACGATGAGCATGGCTGGTCGGCAGACGGCGTCTTTAATTTTGAAGGCGGCTGTTATGCCAAATGTATAGGTCTTACAGCTGATAAGGAGCCGGAGATTTTCAATGCTATCCAATTTGGAGCTTTACTGGAGAATGTGGTCTATGAGCCAGGCAGTCGCACGCCTGATTATGAAAATATTTCAATTACGGAAAACATTCGCGTTTCTTACCCTATTTCGTATATGGAAGGAGCTGATTTGTCTGGAAAAGGTAATACACCAAAGCATATTTTCTTCCTCACAGCAGATGCATTCGGCGTACTTCCTCCGATCTCTTTGCTCAATAACGAGCAGGCGATGTATCATTTCATTTCAGGATATACAGCAAAAGTAGCCGGTACGGAAGTCGGAGTTGTAGAACCTACAGCTACGTTCTCTGCTTGTTTCGGGCAGGCATTTCTTCCCTTGCATCCGGAGCAATATGCAGCGCTTCTGAAAGCTAAGCTCCTATCCGATCCGTCTATCCGGGTGTGGCTGGTCAATACAGGCTGGATAAAAGGACCGTACGGAGTAGGACACCGGATCAAACTCAGTTATACCCGAAATCTGATCCGGGCAGCTATGAGCGGCGAATTACAGGATTCAGATTTCAATAAGCATGAGCTATTTGGTTTACGCTACCCGGTAAGCTGTTATGGTATACCGGATGATATCCTTAATGCTAAAAAACTGTGGAAAAATGATGAAGCTTATGACCTTCAGGCAGCTAAACTGGCCACTTTGTTCATGAGCAATATGAATAAATATGGGGTATCAGAGGATATTTTAAAAGGAGGTCCTCAGGTTGCTGTTCAGAAAGAAGAAGTATAAACAAAATGTAACCTGAAATTATGAAGCAGCCTGTTTAGGAATCTAAGCAGGCTGTATTTGTTTACTGTACCTTATAAGCCATCCCTCTGGATGCAGGCAATGTGTCTTTAAAACCAAATTTTTCGTACAGAAAAGATGCATCTCCGTCAGCGATCAGACTGACGTAACAGGAGGAAGGAAGATTCGTATGGATAAAATCCATCAGATTCCGGATAATCATTTTTCCGACACCCTGTCCCTGATATTCCGGAAGCACTGCAATATCCACTACCTGACAAAAACAACCTGCATCGCCTATGATTCTGCCCATCCCGATAATCTGATTCTCATGCTGGATCATGACCGAATGTATAGAATTTCTAAGTCCTGTTTTGGCGGCTTCCTGGGTTTTAGGTGATAATCCTGTAGCCACTCTGAGATTTCTGTATATGTCAACCGGGATTGTGCTTTCTATGACTTTCATGTATGCTGTTTGATTGTAAGTTGTTTTCTTCTTCTGTTAGACTGCAGTCGTGACTGATTTTTGTTTTTTTATCTTTCTTATTTTCAGATATAATAGCAATACAGATAATAAGAAACAGATAAGCATAATGATGGTTAGTGCGATCATAGGTTTGTGAATAAGATAAGCCGGAGCTTGTTCTATAAACAATAACCTGAAAATCTGAAGGTAATGGGTAAGGGGAATGACATCCGATAATACCTGCACCCAATGTGGCATCTGACTTAGCGGCCATGTAAAACCACTGAGGATAAAGCTGGGGGTTGCAATTACCATTAAGATCTCTGTCGCTTTTAGCTGATTGGGAATGGCGATGCTGACCAGAATACCAATAAAGCTGGCCGCTAATATAAATAAAGTAGTGGACAAGAGAAATGGCCAGATCTCCACCTGTATTGGCATCTTATAGAAAACAGAGAATCCATAGTAGAGGGCCATGACTCCGATAGACATCAGAAAGTAAGGGAATACCTTTACAAATATCAATGTAAACGGATTAGAAGTTTTAGAAAGCAATTGGGAAAAAGTATTGTTTTCAAATTCTGAAGCAAAAGACAGAGCGAGGCCTAACAACAGAATCTGCTGGAATACCGTCATCAGTACACCAGGAAGCATAAAATACAAATAGTTACCACTTCTGATATTCTGTTTGATAATAGTCGTTTTAAACGGTTCATATTGCTGACTGGCAATATAGCCCGGTACTCCTTTTTTCTTTTGAGTTTCGATCTGTATCCCCGCTTTCATTGTCGCTGCACATACATTGACAGCGAGCATCGCATAGTTAGACGTCAGCGTATTGGAAGCATCGACAAATACAGCGACTTCCGTCTGTCTGTTCTGACTGACAGAAGCCATGAATCCTTTTGGAATCTGTACGACAACAGTTGCTTCACGCTCCAGTGCCAACTGGCGGGAGTTGAAATTGTCGTTCAGTATATCGGATACATAGATAACCTCACTCTCATTGAACATATCAATCAGTTTGCTGCTCATTGGTGAACGATCTTCATCTACGACTATGATCGGGAGATTGGTTACTTTCCCTTTTTTATATACATTCCCGATAAGCACTCCGTAAAGAATCGGAGCTCCTATAAACAGAATGCGTAAGACTTTGTTGTTATTAAATAACCTGAATTCACGCTTGATTAATTCCCATATCATTTTCATGCCCGTCTCCTTTACTTAGTCGCCATACTGCTGATATCTAATGTCGCATTGCTTTTGGTAAGCAGTTCACGCGCTGCATTTTTATCTGTTGGCACTACCTTAATTTCAAACAGGGATTCCTGTTGGTCAAAATCCGGATAGGCCGTAGCAATATTAGCATATGAATTCAATGCTTTGATATAGGAAACAGATCCTTTGACTACCTGATTGTCTTTATATGGAATGCGGACGTCTACTTCTGCACCCTGGCGTAATGCCGCCATCTTTTTTTCTGTCAGTGTAAAACGGAAATAAGTAGTCTCATCAAGATATCCGTTTACAATAGCGTAACCGGCGAGCGCAAGTTCTCCTACTTTCAGGTTTATACTTTCTACCGTCATATCCTGTGGAGCAATCAGATAGCGTTCTTTAGCAGCAATACTTACTTCATTGACAGCACCCCAAGCACGCTCTTTCTGTCCCAGAGCCATGCGCTGCTGTTCTACACGCGCTCCATTACGTACATCACTGAGTTCAGCCTGAGCAGCAATATATTGATTTTTTGCACCCTGATATTTAGCGTAGACCTCATCATATTTTTGCTGAGGTACCAGGCTGTCCCGTAGCAGGTTGGAAAGTCTGTTCAATGATTTTTCGGCAAAGTCCAGCTGTTCCTTAAGTCCGGCCACCTTGGCATTCAATTGTTTAAGCTGTCCGTCAGTAGCACCTTTTCTGGCCATCTCATATTGCGCTTCAGCTGCATCCAGAGCGCCTTTAGCTTGTTCCTCTTTGGCAGTGACTTCGGGTATTTCCAGCATAATCAGCGTGTCACCTTTCCGGACGTGCTGTCCTTCAGTTACCAATATCTTTTCAATCTTGCCGGGCACTTTCGTTACTATACTCAGTTGATCCCGCTCTATTTTGCCTTCAATGATATGATCCGAATTCTTGCTTTCATTTTTACAAGCTCCAAAAGCAAGTACCAATACTAAGGAAGGTAAAAAACCAATATATCTTTTCATGTTATTTTAATATGCTGTTAAGTAAATCACCAGTGGTATGTAAAACTTCAAGAGCAGACTTGCGTTGCTGCAAAATCTGTGAATAATAGCCCAGGCTAGATTTATAATAATCATTTTCGGAAGCCAGTAGTTCGGTAACATCTATCAATCCTTCCTGATATTGTTTGGAAGAAAGATTAAGGTTGTTTTTTGCCACCTGTACCTGCTGATCGTTGACTTTTAGTTTTTGATTAGCCGTATTATATTCGACTTTGTTTTTTTTGAGTAAAAGTTCCAGTTTTTCCGAAACATCATCCTTCTTATTTTGGTTGATATCCAGATCCAGCTTTGCCTGTTTTAATTTATTTTTATGCTCTCCACCTTTAAAAATTTCCCATTTGGCACCTACCCCTACAATAAAAGTAGGGAAGAGCTGTAACTGATCTGAACGCAGGTGCACATCTCCCAGCAGGCCGACATCCTGCAGCGTCAGCTTAGACTTGAATACATTGCTGTAAGATGCAGATCCGAACGCAAATACTTGCGGAAGACCGGATCCTTTTTCTTTTTTATACACATATTCATATGCACGTTGTGAAGCATCCAGAGCTTTAAGCTCATAGCGGTTCTCTATGCTGTTTTCCTCCTTATTAATCACAATTCCTTTTAGTTCGTAATTAATATGCTGTAGCTGATCAGCAGGTAGATGAGTATCCTGTTCAAGTTTTTGCAGAAGCAATTCTTTCGATCCTTCCAGTTCTACCTTTTTAGCCTCGAGCTCGAGCATTGCCAGTTTTATTTTATCCCGGTCATAAGGAATCGCCATACCGTTCTCTATAGCTTTTACAACCTTCAGATGTTCCTTATTTAAGCGCTTCTCGGAATCAACAATCAGTTTTTCTACTTCTTTCAGTAGCATCAACTGATCAAATGTGCTTATGATATCTTTTGCAATAGTTTCCTTATCAGCTTCCAGCAGATAATTCTGAGCCTGAAGTTTTTCCCTTAACGCTTTTTGCCCGTTACTGATCTGCAGTCCACTAAAGATCACCTGAGTAGCTGTGACACCTACTAATCCTAGCTGACCCTGCAAACGGAAGTCCTGTGCACCCTCAAAGAGACTTATAGGCGTATTGCCAATCGGAAC
The DNA here is from genome assembly GCF_016725325.1 of Sphingobacterium spiritivorum. NCBI lineage: Bacteria > Pseudomonadati > Bacteroidota > Sphingobacteriia > Sphingobacteriales > Sphingobacteriaceae > Sphingobacterium > Sphingobacterium spiritivorum. The sequence continues at coordinate 665,412 of NZ_CP068083.1, read as the reverse complement.
AGCAGGCAGATCAAGCTTACCTCCTGAATTGAAATAGGAGTAAAAACCTGCAGCGGAGACGCTGGGCAGCCGTTTGTTGCCAACCATATCACCTTCAATTTTGGTCTTCTGATTTTCCATATCTTTTCCGGCTAGCTCTCTGTTTGTACGGATAGCACTGCGGATAGGATCTTTTAATTGCTCATCCACGATATGTTGTGCATGTGCAGCTGAAAGGGCAAAGATTAGGAATAATGTGGTTGTAGTTATTTTTATCATCGTCAAAATACTCTAATTAAAGTACAATCAAGCGAATAAAAGGTTTGCGCAAATTAAATTTCAGTAGATTGCTGTTAAGTTAATAATTCACTCAAAATAACAAAATTTAAACTATTTAATGTTGTTTATGCAACTAAAATTTTGAATAAAAGTCAAGCCTGCTTTTTGAAGAGGGCAGGCTTGACGGGTATACTGCTTGAATAGCAGGAGGATGATTTCCTGCTGAGCAGTCAAAAATTATGCGCCTAACTGAACACGTTTGAAAGCGGAAACAGTCAATCCTTTAGCTACTGAGTCTAAGAATTGAGCGATATTTTTTGAAGAATCTTTTACGAACTCCTGGTTCAATAAAGTCGACTCTTTGTAGAATTTATTCAATTTACCTTGTGCAATTTTTTCTACCATTTCTTCTGGTTTTCCTTCTGCACGGATTTGCTCTTTAGCGATTTCTAATTCGCGTTCGATAGTTTTAGTATCAACACCATCTTTATCGATAGCAACCGGGTTCATCGCAGCGATTTGCATTGCTACGTCTTTACCAGCTTCTTCTACACCTTCACCAGCAGCAGAAAGACCTACCAATACACCTAGACGGTAGTTACCGTGGATGTAAGCGATCACTTCTTCAGCCTGAACAGCTTCGTATTTAGAAACTTCGATTTTCTCACCGATTTTACCAGTTTGTTCGATCAAAAGTTCAGCGATAGGGCGACCGTCAATTTCTAAAGCTTTAAGTGCTTCAAGAGAAGCAGGTTGGTTAGCGATAGCAACGTCAGCGATTGACTCAGCAAATGCTATGAAATCAGCATTTTTAGCGACGAAGTCAGTTTCACAGTTTACTTCAACTACAATACCGCTTTTCTTATCGGCAGAAGCTTTTGCAATGATTACTCCTTCGTTAGACTCACGATCCTGACGGCTGGCAGCTACTTTAGCTCCTTTTTTACGCAGGTAATCGATAGCAGCTTCGAAATCACCATTTGCTTCTACTAATGCTTTTTTACAGTCCATCATACCAGCGCCTGTTTGTTGACGCAGTTTGTTTACATCTGATGCAGAAATTTGTACTGACATGTTATTTTTTATTTTTTATAAAATTACATTTTGAAAAGATCACAACTTCTTTTTTTGTGTTAAGCAATTGTGAATTGTTAAACCTTACTTCCGGGTTTTAACAAGAAAACCGGACAGATATGCGCCGTCTAAGGAAATCATGATCTCCACAAACTAACACAGGTCTATCCGGTTTAATATAGAAAATATTATTCTCCGTCTTTCGCTTTGCGAGGGCGTTTAGCACCAGCGTTAGCTTCTTGAGCTTCACCACCGTTGTCCACTTGCGCTTTAGCAGCTGCAGCTTCTTTTTCAGCTTCGTCCTCTTTGTCGCGTTTACGCTCATCTAATCCTTCTTGGATCGCCTTGCTGATAATACCTGCGATAAGGCTGATGGATTTAGTCGCATCATCATTTGCAGGGATAGGGAAGTCGATATTAGTAGGGTCAGAGTTTGTATCTACCATTGCAAAAGTAGGGATGTTCAATTTGATTGCTTCAGAAACAGCGATGTGTTCTTTTTTCACATCGATGATGAATAAAGCAGCCGGTAAACGGTTCAAGTCAGCGATACCGCCCAAAAGGCTTTCTAACTTAATACGTTCACGTTGAATCATCAATTTCTCTTTCTTAGACAATACGTCATAAGTACCATCTTTTTGCATTTTGTCGATGTTCGACATTTTTTTGATAGACTTACGTACTGTTGCGAAGTTTGTAAGCATACCACCTAACCATCTTTCAGTTACGAAAGGCATGTTTACTTCTTTCGCTTGTTGTGCGATGATTTCTTTTGCTTGTTTTTTCGTAGCTACGAATAAAACTTTACGACCTGATTTTACGATTTGTTTGATAGCTGAAGCAGCTTCTTCTAATTTCGTAAGAGTTTTGTTCAAGTCAATGATGTGGATACCGTTGCGTTCCATGAAAATGTACTTAGCCATTTTCGGATCCCATTTACGTGTAAGGTGACCAAAGTGCACACCTGCATCCAATAAGTCTTGATAAGTTGTTCTTGCCATTTTTTGATCCTCCTTTGATTAACGTTTACTGAATTGGAATCTTCTACGTGCTTTACGGCGTCCTGGTTTTTTACGCTCAACCATACGGTCATCACGCGTTACTAAACCTTTTGCACGTAATGCAGGTTTTACTGTAGCATCAAGCTCAATAAGTGCTTTTGCAATCGCAAGACGCACAGCCTCAGCTTGACCTTTTACACCTCCACCATTCACGTTAACATTGACATCATAATTTCCGGCAGCACCCGCTACTTCAGTAGACTGAGTAACGATGTATTGCAATGGCAATGTTGGGAAATATGTTTTGTAATCTTTACCATTTACGGTAATGTTTCCGCTACCAGCAGTTAAGTAAATGCGGGCAACAGCAGTTTTTCTTCTTCCTGAAGTGTTAGTTGTTGACATGTCGATTCTCCTTAAAATTTAACTGGTTTTGGATTTTGCGCATCATGTTTGTGCTCAGTACCAGCATAAACATAAAGGTTTTTAAACAATTGACGTCCTAAACGGTTTTTAGGAAGCATACCACGAACAGCTTTCTCAATGATGCGCTCAGGGTGTTTAGCCAATAATTCCTTAGGAGTGATGAAACGCTGACCACCTGGGTATCCAGTGTAGCGAACGTAAACTTTGTCACCTAATTTATCACCTGTCAATCTAATTTTGTCTGCATTGATAACAATAACGTTATCTCCGCAGTCTACGTGAGGGGTAAATGTTGGCTTGTGTTTTCCACGGATCACTTTCGCAATCTCGCTTGCCAAGCGCCCCAAAATCTCGCCTTCAGCATCAACAACAATCCACTCTTTGTTGACAGTGTTCTTGTTGGCAGAGACAGTTTTGTAACTTAACGTATTCACTTGCTTTTGATTAATTAATTAATAAAATGTTATTATCTTCTTTTCCTTTATCACAAAGGTCTGCAAAGGTACGTCAAATCTTTTTAATATAAAAGCTATTTCTTGTTTATTTTGCTGTAACTCAAACTTTCACATTTATTAACGCTTGCCCTATTAAACTTTTGCGTTCATTTGTCATCTTTTTACTAGCTATTGAGTACTTTAGTATATTATTCATACGAATGCGGTAATTCTTTAAAATAACATTATAATACATGGTGATAAAAACAAATCGTGCTTGCCGATACTTATTTGTTGTGCTGATGCTGGTTCTTCAGACGGGAGTTTATTCCATTGCGGAAGCACAACAGAATGAAAAAAAACCTTATCAGGATCAACTGGTACTTATTGAAGCCAAACTCAGAAACGGCGAGTTTCAGGATGCATTCCGGATCATGGATGAAATCACCGCTAAATACCCCAACGCTGATGAAGTGTACTACGGAAAAGCATTGTTGTACGGACAATTTCGTAATTATGATGCCGCAGTATCCAATATTCAACAGGCTATAACACTTAATAAGGATCTTCGCTATTATAATTTTCTGATCGACGTATACAAGTCCAGACAGGATTATGATAATGCCCTTAGCGTACTGGATCAGGTGATCGCTGAAAAGCCCGATGTTCCGCAGGCGTACAGAGAGAAGATTATGCTGCTTCATATGCGTAAAAGATCGGATGAAGCCTTGTCTTTCTATGAAAGTACAAAGAAAAAATTCGGCGTATCGGATACATTAGACCTCTTGAAAGCAGAGATTTTAATGAGTCAGAATAAAAATGAGGAAGCAAAGCAGATTCTCAAATCCTGGGAACAGAAAAGCAGCCCGCTTCGTCAGGTATACAGCACATTGTCCTATTTGTATATACGGGATAAAGATGCCAAACAGGCAATAGCTACAGTTGAAAAAGGTATCGGTATTACGCATGATGATCTGCTGTATCTGGATATGGCTGATGCCTATTCTGCTGCGAAAAATCAAAAGCAGGCGTATGCTTACCTGAAAAAAGCATTCGAATCAGACAAAATCGATTTTCAGGAAAAAAATCGCGTTGTACACGCCTTGCTGATCAGAGAGAATGGATTCACACTGGATCAGTTACAGGATCTGACAAATGTGCTGGTCCTTAAACATCCCCGTATGGCGGAAAGCCATATGGCCAAAGGGGATGTTATGTGGAGACGTAAAGATCCGCAGGGTGCCCGTTCTTTATTTTTGGTAGCGGTAGGGATCAATCCGGCAAATATTGACGGATGGCGTATGCTTATTAATACAGATATGGCACTTCGGGAAGTAGATGTAGCTATTGTACACGGTATGGAAGGATTACGGGCTAATCCGAATAATCCTACGCTGTTATATTTTACTGGACTTGCCTATCTCATGAAAGATGATAAGGATAATGCTCGTGAGCTATTGGAACAGGCATTGAATAACAGTGAGAATGAGAATAAATTTGTACAATCCAATATTTATGCAGCATTAGGTGATGTGTATCATCAGTTGAAAAAGGAATCAGCTTCTGATGTGGCTTATGAAGAAGCGATCAAGCTGGACAGTACCAATGTTACTGCAATGAATAATCTGGCCTATTATTTATCACTTCGTAAAAAAGACCTGGAGAAAGCAGCTAAGTACTCCAAATTGTCAAACGAACTGGAGCCTACCTCTGCGACATTTCAGGATACATATGCATGGGTCTTATTTCAACAGGAAAAATACAGTGAAGCATTAGTATGGATTGAGCGCTCCATTAAGAATTCGGCTCAGGCTTCTGCAACCTTACTGGATCATTACGGAGATATTCTGTTTCACGTCGGAAGAGAGAAAGATGCAGTAAAGCAATGGGAGAAAGCATTGGTTCTGGCAGATTCTGAAGATATAGATAAAGAAAAACTGGCAATTAAAATAAAAAACAGAAAATATGTGGAGTAAATGGAGCATAGGATTGATGGTGATGGTACTGACATTATATTCCTGTAAGAGTAAAAAGAATATCCCAGGTAAAGAACAGCCCAAAGTGGTATCACCTATAAATTCAACTGCCGATGCGATCAAAACATTTGAGTTGAGTAATCTGGACTTTCATACATTCTCCGGAAAAGCAAAAAGTACAATTGCGCTGGGAGATAAATCTTATGATGCCACGGCGAATGTGCGAATAGAGCGGAATAAGGCGATATGGATATCAGTTACCTCTTTTCTTTCGATTGAAGTCGCACGTATCCTTATCACACCGGATAGTATCAAGATATTGAATAAGCTGCAGGGAGAGTATATCTCCAAACCTTTCAGCTATGTATATCAGTATACAAACCGGGCTGTTACATTTTCTAATCTTCAGGATATTCTGATAGGCAATGTATCATCCACATTACTTAATACGGACAACCTGCAGATGGCCAGCAGTTCACAGGATACACAAATGGTGGGTATTAAAGATGGTATGAGATTTCATTATATTATCAATACGGATAATCGTCCTGTTACCTTTCGCTTGTCAGAAGACGGACGTAATCAAAAGCTTGAAGCTATATATGGTCAACATTCTGTGGTGTCGGGATACAATTTTCCACAAAAATTACGTTTGAATCTGATAGGAGAGAACGCTAAGGTGACTGCAGATATGGTCTTTAATAAGGTTACTTTTAATGAAATTCTGGAATTACCATTTAATGTGCCTTCAAAATATAAGGTAATAAATTAGTGAATATTAATGTATAATGCGTTAGTTTTATTACTTTCGCAAACTGTAGTTCTTTATCTTCATGTGTTTCATATGGAGGTAAAGGGAGTAATGAAAATCAGTTCATGGGTTTTAAAAAAGTATTATTAAGCATATTAGCACTGTTTTTTGTAGTGACTGCAAGTAAGGCACAGAGTAGTGCTTTATTACAGAAGCAAAGAGAGCAATTGACCAAAGAGATTGCCGAATTACAAAAAGTATTGCAAAATACCACTAAAGAGAGAAAACTTTCCCAGCAGGAGGTCAATGCACTGAGTAAGCAATTGAATCTTCGCGAGGAGAAAATTTCTACTATCAATGCTGAAGTACGGTTGATCGATAATCAAATCTCCAGTAATAATAAAGCTGTAGATGCGCTGAAAGCAGAGCTCGAAAAGCTGCGAAAGGATTATGAGAAAATGATCATGTTCGCATTCCGGAATAAGAATGCTTATAGTAAGATGATGTTTATCTTTGCATCTAAAGATTTTAATCAGGCTTACCGTCGTGTAAAATATCTTCAGCAATTTAACGATTCCAGAAAAGTAAAGGCAGACGAAATAGAGGCAACTCAAAATAAGATCAAACAAAAAATTGCACAGCTTCAGGCTGACAAAAATAAAAAGAATGTCCTGCTGAAAGATCAGCAAAATGAACGCTCTGTAATCGCTAAAGATAAGGCTGAGCATTCGAAAGTGCTGAATGAGCTCGCATCTCAGGAGCGTAATGTAAAATCGCAACTGAGTAAAAAGCAACAGCAGGAACGTAAGCTGGCCGCACAAATTAAGGCAGCCATCGCACGTGAGATCGCGGAAGAAAGAAGAAGAGCAGAAGCTGAGCGCAAGCGTCTTGCCGAAGCTGAAGCCCGTAAAACGGGTAAAACAGTAGCCGAAGTAGAGAAAAACACCAAACGTAAATCAGACGGAGAAGTGTTAAAATCTACACCTGAGGCAGCCCGTTTATCTGCTGATTTCAAATCAAACAGAGGAAGACTCCCTTGGCCGGTAGGACAGGGTAATATCATCCGCAAGTTTGGTATGGGGTCTTACGGAAGAAATGTAACGGTGTACAATCCGGATATCGTTATCCGTACAGGTGAAAATGCTACGATTAAAGCAGTATTCCCGGGTACGGTGGTGCAGGCCTTTACATCGGCAGGTTCCGGTAACGTTATTATAAACCATGGAGAGTATTTTACCGTATATAGTGATATGAAAGGATTATCTGTTTCCAAGGGACAAAAAGTTTCTGCAGGACAGGCTATAGGTACAGCAGGAGAGGATACAGAGGAAGGTATTTCACTTGTCAAATTCTCTATCTTCCAAGGAATGACGGAGTTAAATCCGGAATCTTGGCTGGCAAGATAACAGAAATAAAAAATTAAATGTTTACCTTTGGAAGATTTACCGGGGGTGATTAAAGCAATAGGGCATAAAAAATAAACACAAAAATAGATTATGTTAACATCAGGGCTATTATTTATAGGAACGCAAGAGATTATTATCATTGTAATCTTGGTTCTGTTATTATTTGGGGGTAAAAAGATTCCTGAATTAATGCGTGGATTGGGACGTGGAGTGAAAGAGTTTAAGGATGGTCAGCGGGAAGAGCCTACTGAGTCCGGTAACAATACGAATAACAAAGAAAATTCAAATAACGCCCACTAATGGACGTCCAGAACAAAAGATTCCAATGTGATCAGATCTCAAAGGAATCTTTTGTTTTTTCAACCGTTTTCAAAAGCTGAAAAGGGATATCCAGCCTTTGAAAAGACCGAAATTATAAACATGCATGAAAATACAGCTTATGTTTCAAAAAAAACACAGGCTATTATAGAATAAGGATTCAATCTTATTTTATGCATTAAATTGATCTTATGGTTAAAATGAAAGTGACGACCCTGTCTTTATTTGGCTTTTTGTGCATCGCACAGGCTAATGTTCAAGGTCAATCCTCTTCATCTTTTAAAGATGATCTACAAACTACACTTCTGCAAAATCTGGCAGATGAAAACACACAGATCTTAAAGGAACTTGACAGTATTAAATTTGTCAACGCCGGAGAAAAAAACGTCGATAATGTCGTTTTTGATATTCAGGATGTGGGAATGGTCCGTAAATTACTCTCTCTCCAGCGGGAAGTACCGTTAAATTACAATGCTCAGGTACGTAATTATATAGAACTGTACAGTTCTAAAAATTATAAACCGCATATGAGTAAGATGCTGGGACTGGGGCAGTATTATTTCCCGATCTATGAAAAGATATTCAAAGAGATGAATGTTCCGGATGAGATCAAATACCTGTCTATTGTTGAATCAGCACTCAATCCTCACAGTGTATCACGCGTAGGAGCGACCGGACCGTGGCAGTTTATGTACGGGACAGCCAAATCCTATAATCTGATTATGGATAATTATCTGGATGAGCGGAAAGATCCTTATGCTTCATGTTATGCTGCCGCCAAATACATGCAGGATTCTTATCAGGAATTCGGAGACTGGCTCGTGGCTATCGCATCGTATAATTGTGGAAAAGGAAATATCAAGCGTGCAATAGCTAAATCAGGAAAGACGAATCCCAACTTCTGGGAATTATCCGCCTATCTTCCAAGAGAAACCCGTAATTATGTGCCTGCATTTATTGCTATGACATATATGATGGGATATGCAGCTGAAAATAATATTGAAGCTGCTACAACAGATTATCATTTGGCAACAGATATGATGATGGTTGACAAATCTCTTAATCTGAACAGCATTGCTCAGGCGCTTAACCTGTCAGAAGATGCTTTAAAAATGCTCAATCCGGGGTATAAGAAAGGAATTGTGAATGGTACCGCAGAGATGCCACGCAGGCTTGTTATACCTAAATTGGCAGGTATGGATGAAGAGAAGCTTTATACGGCCCTTAATTCGCCTGTAGAGTCTATGGCAGCAGTTGTAGAAGCCGTTAATGATGATCTGCGTGTATCTCCTAATGCGATGACCAGACACCGTGTGAGAAAGGGTGAGACGCTGCAGAGTATTTCCAGAAAGTTTGGTGTCAGTGTACAAAACCTGAAAGCATGGAATGATATTTCCTCCAGTCGTGCTCCGGTAGGGCGTACACTTATCGTGTCCAGTCCGGGAGTTAACGAACGCTTAGCGAGCCGTGTCAGTAAGAATAAGGCCAGTGCCAGTAAAAAATCTACCAGTAGCTATCTGAGCTATACAGTAAAGAGAGGGGATACGTTGTCGGATATCGCCAACAAGTATAAAGGTGCTACCGTAAGCAATATTAAGGCAGACAACGGACTGAGTAGCAGTAAACTCAAACCCGGAATGAAATTGAAAATCAAAAAATAGAAAAACGAACGTTTTTCATATAAGAATACAGGATGCGGTCCGGTTATACTAACCAGGCCGCATCTTCTGTTTTATCATATTCTTCCAAAGTCACTTCGACGTGTTCCTTTAGGATAGTCGAAAGCTTCAGACCGTAATAATCACTGAAAATAGGGAATTTGTGATGACTTCTGTCAATCAGTACGGCAGTTCTCATCTTCTTCAACGGAACGTCCAGAAAGATGCCTAAGCCATACGCTAAAGCTCTTCCGCTGTTCAGTACATCATCGACAAGGATTACCACTTTATCTTTCGCTGTAGAGGCTGCTACGTCTGTAGAACCAACCAGGCTTCGGCTGGTCTTGTTGATCGTTACTTTGATCAGCTCGATTGACTTTTCAGGCGCTAACGTAACCAGAATTTTCTGAAGACGCTGAGCGAAGATATAACCTCTGTCCGCAATGCCCACAATGACGATTGCCTTTTCCTCAAAATTATCTTCAAGTATCTGATAGGCAATACGGATTGACTTTTGTTTGATTTGCTTTTTATTTAGAATAAGGGTTTTTTTTGAAGACATACGGCTCAAATTTTACTGAGGTAAAAATAAGAAATCTTTTAAACAAAAAAGTCCGATTGCAAGAACAATCGGACTTTTGAATACTGTTTTATTGATTAATTGACAGTTGCTTTTCTTTCTTTAAGAAGATCTGCAGTCAATACTCTTCCAATTTCTTCTGAATTTTCAATCGGCATACGTCCGCCGTTGTAGTAGTAACGCTTCCAGTAAGCCTCATTCAGGTTACTGATCATAACACCTTTACTGGATGAAGCGTGTGCAAATTTGTCATCTCCAAGGTATACCCCTATGTGTGTGATGCTTTTGCTTCTGATTTTAAAGAAAACCAGATCTCCTGCTTTTAGTTCACTTTTACCGATAGGATCTACCTGTGTGTAGATATTGCGGCTATTGTAACCGATAGAAGTGTTAAAAACCTTATCGTATAGTTCGTATGCAAACTTTGAGCAGTCAATACCTCTTTTGGAATCGCCTCCTAGACGGTAAGGAGTACCGATCCAGTCGTATACAAATTGATAAAGTTTGGTATTTGTAGTTGCTGAAACAGCTACACCCATGATTTGCGAGAAATAATCTTTTGCTAAGTTATCAGGATCGGCTGATTCTGATTTGGATTGGGTTTTGGTTGATTGTGCCTGCGACACTAGACATAAGCCTATAAATAGCACTAAAGCTACTATTTTCTTTGTTTTCATTCAATCGCTTTATTAATACAACTTTAAACTTTTACATGCGCACTGTATATTTTATTCTACAGCACTGTCGCAAAACTAAGTCATTCTACTTAGCAATCCAAACTTTTTGACGCAGATTTAACAATTCTTTAACCTTTTTTAACAATTCAGAACCTGAGCTTTCTGAGCTGTATAAAACTATATTTCATTAAAAAATCAACGAAACATAGCTTTAAAGGCGAATTTGATAAAAAAGATAAAATATTTTTGAATATTTCGAAATTAATATCCTACCTTTAGCACAAGCAAAAAACAGAAATGAATTTTAACACTATTACTACATCGATTATTATTACCACCGGGGGCATATACGCGGAGGAAGTAGTTTCTATGTATTAAAAAGTGTACATAATATTGATGAAAACGCCTTCCTCCGCAAAGAGGAAGGCGTTTTTTGTTTTAATCAGTCAACTAAACAGTATAATTAAATATGAAAGTTCTAAAATTCGGTGGTACATCAGTAGGCTCAGCAGACAGCATCCGGTCTGTGCTCGCCATTGTAACAGCAGCTTATCAGGCTGGGGAGAAACCATTAGTCGTATTATCTGCGATGTCAGGTATTACCAATCTGTTAACGCAAATGGCAGAAGATGCAGCTGAGGGCAAACCATTTGAGTCCGGTATAAAAGTTCTAGAAGAAAAACACTTTGAAGTAGTTCGAAAACTGATCGCTGTAAAATTCCAGAATCCTGTTTTTACTAAATTGAAATTGTTCTTCAATGAAATAGAAGACCTGCTTCAGGGAATCTATGCTCTCCGTGAGCTAAGTAATCAAAGTCGCGATCTGGTGGTGAGTTATGGTGAGCGCTGTTCGACTTTTCTGGTGTCAAAAATAGCGGAGCAACATCTGGAGGAAGCCTTGTTTGTAGATGCGTCACATTATATCAAGACAAATTCAAATTTTGGACATGCCAGTGTCAATGACGAAATCACCGATCAGTTGATCAAGGCACTTGCCAATACCAATGCTGACAAGCTTATGTTTGTAACCGGATTTATCGGTTCTAACGAAAACGGGCGTATTACCACTTTAGGTCGCGGAGGGTCAGATTATACAGCTGCTATATTCGGATCCGTACTCAATGCTTCAGCTATAGAGATATGGACGGATGTAAATGGAATGCTGACTGCAGATCCGCGTATTGTGAAGAAAGCATTTTCTTTACCGGTTCTCTCTTATACAGAAGCAATGGAGCTTTCTTACTTTGGTGCCAAGGTGATTTATCCACCGACTATGATACCTGCATTCCTGAAGAAAATTCCGATTATTATCCGCAATACATTCCAGCCGGAATTTGAAGGGACAGTTATTCAGTTTGACAGTGGAAAGACCAGCTATCCGATAAAAGGTATTTCTTCTATCAGCGATATTTCTGTGATTAATCTGAGCGGTTCAGGTATGATCGGCAAATCAGGTTTTAGTGGTCGCCTGTTCACCTTACTTGCCAGAGAGCAGATCAATGTCGTATTGATTACGCAGTCTTCTTCCGAGCACAGTATTACCTTTGCCGTACATCCGGATGATGCACGTAAAGCTGTACACCTTATCGAAGCAGAGTTTGAGCTGGAACTGGAAGCCAATAAACTGGTGCGACCGGAAATTGAAAATGATCTTTCTGTCTTGGCTATTGTGGGTGAGAATATGAAGAAAACTCCTGGAATGTCAGGTAAACTGTTTGCCGCACTGGGAAGAAACGGTATTAATGTACGTGCAATTGCTCAGGGATCTTCTGAATTTAATATTTCGGTAATTATCTCCAAGATAGATCTGGCAAAAGCATTGAATGCTGTTCATGATGCTTTCTTTGCAGAGTTAAAGAAGACATTGCATGTCTTTAATCTGGGGACAGGAAATATCGGATCTACATTATTCAAACAACTGGAGAATCAACATGATTTCCTTTCTGATAAAAATGATATTGATATCAAGGTAGTGGGAATATCAAATAGCCGGAAGATGATTTTCAGTGAATCAGGAATTAATCTGGGTAACTGGGAAGCGGATCTGAACGAAAATGGTATAGATGCTGATTTGCCGCTGTTTGTAGAAAAGATGAAAGCCATGAATCTGCCCAACTGTGTTTTTATAGATAATACAGCAAGCAAAGTCCCTTCTTCCTATTATGAAGATATCTTCAGGTCCAATATCTCTATTGTCACCTGCAATAAAATTGCGAATTCAGGTAAATATGAGCAGTATAAGTCTCTGCACGACACAGCACGTAAATATGGCGTAGATTTCTTCTATGAAACAAATGTAGGTGCGGGATTACCGATTGTACGCGTCCTTAAAGATTTAATGATGAGCGGCGACCGTATTATCAAAATAGAAGCGATTCTCTCGGGTACCATATCTTATATTTTCAATAACTTTAAAGATGATGCTTCATTCTATGATGTGGTAATGAAAGCTCAGGAACTGGGATACACAGAGCCCGATCCGCGTGATGATCTCGGTGGAGTGGATTTTATGCGTAAGATGCTGATTCTGGCTCGTGATGCAGGTCATATTATTGAATCTGAAGATGTAGATCTGGGTGCCATTTTGCCGGAAGCTTGTTTGCAGGCAGATAGTGTTGCTTCTTTTTATGAAGAACTGAAAAAAGAAGATGCGTATTTCGAAGCATTAAAAGCAAAAGCTAAGGCTGAAAATAAAGTAATCCGTTATATTGGTAAACTGGAAAATGGGAAAGTTGCCATTTCCGTACAGTTGGTAGATGAGACACACCCGTTCTATTCGCTTTCGGGAAGTGACAATATTATCTCCTTTACAACCGAACGGTATAAGGAACGTCCCCTTGTTGTCAAAGGACCGGGAGCTGGTGCTGAGGTGACAGCTGCAGGTGTATTTGCAGACCTGGTAAACGTCGGCGCTTAATCCTGATAACTGAAATACAATTACTGAATATTAATTACTAAACATAGACAATGGAACTATCGCAGCTGAAAAAGGATATCGATCTGGAAAAGATGTTGGAGGAAATACGAGTATTTGCCCCGGCAACTGTTGCCAATATGATCTGCGGATTTGATATTCTGGGTTTTGCACTGGACGAGCCTGGTGATGAGGTCATCATGAAAAGGTCTTCGAAACCCGGAGTAGTGATTACCGAGATAACAGGAGATGACGGTCGTTTGCCCTTAGATCCTGAAAAAAATACAGTATCGGCATGTGTACAATTTCTGCTGCAGAATCTGGGCTTGCAGCATGAGGTCGGTGTCGAAATCAAATTACACAAACATATGCCTATAGGTTCCGGATTGGGTTCCAGTGCAGCCAGTACTGTTGCGGGGCTGTTTGCCATCAATGCTTTGTTGGGAAGTCCGCTTTCCAGGGAGGAGCTTCTTCCGTACTGTGTAGAAGGCGAACGACTGGCCTGTGGTACAGGTCATGCCGACAATGTGGCACCAGCTCTATTTGGGGGTATTACTCTGATTCGCAGCACCGAACCTCTGGATGTTATATCCTTGCCTACTCCAAAAGAGTTATTTGCAGCAGTTGTATTTCCACAGGTGGATGTACCGACAAGAGACGCACGTCAACTGATTAAAGAAAAAGTATTACTGAAAGATGCTGTGACACAATGGGGAAATATTGCAGGTCTGGTAGCTGGATTGTTTAAGGAAGATTATGCCCTGATCGCAAGGAGTATGCACGATGTACTGATCGAACCTACACGTGCTATTCTGATACCGCAATTTTATGAAATGAAGCAAATTGCGCTGGAAGAAGGTGCATTGAGCTTTGGGATATCGGGCTCAGGTCCTTCTGTAGTAGCAGTGACAAGAGACAGAACCATCGCTGAAAATATCAAAGCACGTATACAGCATCACCTGAATGAATCCGAAATAGAAAGTTTCGGATATGTATCATCCGTCAATGTAGAAGGACCTAAAGTTTTAAACTAACAGAAAATGAAATTATACAGTACTCAAAATAAAGACCTGCGTGTATCCTTCAAAGATGCCGTATTCAATTCACTGCCCGCAGACAAGGGCCTTTATATGCCGGAAGTTATTCCCCAGCTGGACCCTATGTTTATCCGTAACATTCAGCAATACTCTTTAGAAGAGATTGCGTTTACGGTTGCCCATGCTTTGATCGGGCAGGATATCCCGGCTGATGATCTTAAAAAGATCATTAAAGATGCCATTAATTTTGATGCGCCTGTCCGGTTTTTGAGTAAGGACACAGCAGTGTTGGAATTGTTTCACGGTCCGTCTTATGCTTTTAAAGATTTCGGAGCTCGCTTTATGAGTCGTGTTATGGGATATTTCTCTCAATCTGATGATAAGTTGTTAGATGTACTGGTCGCTACATCCGGTGATACCGGAGGTGCTGTAGCATTAGGCTTTTTAGGCGTAGAAGGGACAAGGGTAACGATTCTGTATCCAAAAGGAAAAGTTTCCGAAGTACAGGAGCAGCAACTTACCACAAATGGTCAGAATATACGGGCACTGGAAGTGGACGGTACATTTGATGATTGTCAGGCACTGGTGAAGAGGGCATTTAATGATGCCGGACTGAATGCAGAATTGCGACTGACATCAGCCAATTCTATTAATATAGCTCGTCTGATTCCTCAGACCTTTTATTATTTCTATGCCTATGCGCAATTAAAGGCACAGGGAATCAATCAGGTTGTGTTCAGTGTACCGAGCGGTAATTTTGGAAATATAGGTGCCGGATTGCTGGCTTATAAGATGGGACTTCCTGTTGAAAAGTTTGTGGCCGCAACCAATGTCAATGATACAGTTCCGAGGTTCCTGTCTTCCGGACAGTATCAGCCTAAACCTTCAGTACAGACACTGGCCAATGCTATGGATGTAGGTGATCCGAGCAACTGGGTACGTATACTGGATCTGTTTGATCAGGATCTGGAGGCTTTAAAGGAAGTTGTTACATCTTATACTTACGATGATGAGGCAACTAAAGCTGCGATGAAACAACTTTATCTGGCTTATGAATATGTCGCTTGTCCGCATACCGCTATTGCCTGGTTAGCTTCACAAGCTTATCTGGGTGAGCATCCGGGACAGTACGCTTCAGTGTTTCTTTCTACAGCACATCCCTGCAAATTTCCGGATGCAATCGACGCCGATGTATATGAAAAAGTTGAACTTCCGGAAGGAGCCGAAACGCTTGCCGGAAAGGAAAAACTGGCAAAAGAATTACCGGTTGATTATGAATTGTTCAAAGCATATTTGTTAGAAAATAACTAAACAATAAATGGCTTCTCAAAGAAGTCATTTATTGTTTTACCAAAATCATATACTTGTTACGAAGTGCTGTCTCCTTTTTTTAATATTTGCTTACCTTTGCGACGATGAAATCAGTCATACTCAATAAAGGCAAGGATAAAGCTGCCTGGCAATTGCACCCGTGGGTGTTTTCCGGAGCAGTAAACAATGTCTCCGGTAATGTAGAAAACGGAGAAGTCGTTTCTGTATTCAACAGTGATCGTGAATTTATTGCTTATGGAATCTACCATAACCAGTCGCGTGTGGCTGTTCGTTTGCTGGAATGGCATCCGGATGCAACTATTGATGAAAATTGGTGGCGCAATCGCATCCGTAAGGCTGTGGAAGCCCGTCAACACCTGTTGACTGCTGATACCAATACAATCCGTCTGATTTTTGCAGAAGCCGATTTTATACCGGGACTTATTGCAGATAAGTATGCCGATTATATTTCGATTCAGGTGCATGCTGCAGGTACTGAGAATGTAAAAGCGGTGATCATAGATGAACTTACCCGGTTACTTCAACCCAAAGGAATATACGAACGTAGTGATCTGAAGTCACGTGAGTACGAAGGTCTTCCCAATACGAACGGTCTCCTGTCCGGGGAATTACCTCCGGAGTTTGTGGATGTTGTGGAAAATGGCATCCGCTATAAGGTGAATATTATAGATGGACAAAAATCCGGTTTCTATTGCGATCAGCGTGAAAACAGATTTCTGACTGCACAATATGTGAAAGACAAAAAAGTACTGGACTGTTTTTGTTATTCAGGAGGCTTTACCTTGAATAGCATTCAGCAAGGAGCAGCTGCTGTTACTGCTGTGGACAGCTCGGCTCTGGCGATCGAGACATTAGAACGCAATATGGTTGTCAACGGATTTGATACTTCCGGTCATCAGTTTATCTTATCGGATGTGAATAAGCAGTTGCGTACTTTTATTGAAGAGGAGGCTAAATTTGATGTGGTAATCCTGGATCCACCCAAATATGCGCCCTCAAGATCTTCATTGGAAAAAGCATCCAGAGCATATAAAGATCTTAACAGAAGAGGGATGATGCTGTTGGAAAGCGGAGGATTGCTGGCTACTTTCTCCTGTTCAGGTGCCATGGATATCAGCACATTCAAACAGGTCATTGCCTGGGCCGCACTCGATGCAGGGAAGGAAATACAGTTTATAAGACAATTTCATCAACCTGAAGATCATCCCGTCCGGGCTTCCTTCCCCGAAGGTGAATACCTCAAGGGTTTATTGGTACGAATACTTTAACAATATTTTGGAAGGCTGTAGAGGAACAGCCTTTTTGTTTTTAATTTATATTTTATTATGGTTGCTAATTTTAAAGATAACAAACCTGTTTTTTCAATTCTTTTTGCCGTAAGTTTTATTCACCTGCTCAATGACTTTGTTCAGGGCATTATTCCTTCCGTGTATCCTTTGCTGAAGGACGAACATCATCTGACTTTCTCCCAGATCGGGATGATTACCTTTGTTTATCAGATGGCAGCATCTATCTTTCAACCTGTAGTAGGATCTTTTACAGATAAGCGACCTCAGCCGTATTCTCAGATTATCGGAATGGCATTTTCTTTAGTAGGACTTATCCTGTTTTCGTATGCACATAGTTATGAGATTATTCTGATTTCTGTGTTTCTGGTAGGTGTAGGATCTTCTATTTTTCACCCAGAGTCGTCCAGGGTAGCATACATGGCTTCCGGAGGCAAGAGAAGTCTTGCTCAATCTATCTTCCAGATCGGAGGTAATGCCGGAACAGCGCTTGCACCTATTCTGGTTGCATTTTTTATTCTTCCCAAAGGACAGCAAGCTATTGTCTGGTTTGCTATTGTTCCTATTTTAGGTAAGGTAGTTGCACTGTATATCGGTAAATGGTACAGCCGTAAATTAGAGCATCGCACCACAGTCAAGAATAAGACAATCAGCGTACCGGATCTTTCTAACAAGAAAATCACTTTGTCTGTCGTAGTCCTGCTCCTGTTGATCATCTCTAAATATTTTTATATTGCCAGTATTACCAACTATTTTCAGTTCTTCACGATGGAAAAATTTGGTATCTCTGAAGTACAGGCACAGGTATTCTTATTTTACTTTCTGATAGCAGTGGCTGTAGGAACTTTGTTGGGGGGTATATTTGGAGACCGTTTTGGCCGTAAATATGTGATCTGGTTTTCTGTACTTGGAGTAGCACCCTTTTCGTTAGCGCTTCCATACGTTGACTTTACAACGACCGGTATTCTTATCGTGATTATAGGATTGATCCTGTCGTCTGCATTTCCGTCCATTATTGTGTATGCACAGGAGCTGCTTCCACGCAAGTTAGGAATGGTTTCCGGATTGTTTTATGGATTTGCCTTTGGTATGGGCGGGTTAGGATCAGCATTGTTAGGCTGGTACGCTGACCATACGTCTATTACATTTATCTACCATATCTGTTCGTATTTACCATTGATTGGTATTGTAGCCTATTATCTTCCGGATCTGCAAAAAACTACATACAGAGACGTAGAACTTTAATATTTTGTAGTTCATAACTCTGTTTAAAAATGAAATGACCTCGTTAGCTGCTCTTGCTAACGAGGTCATTTTAGTATAAGTTAAGGCGAATACACGCCGGCATTTCCGGTATACAGGATTATTTAATGGTATTTAACCAGGATTCTGCCATTAATGTTGCTCCTGCAAGACTGGTGTGTACGCCATCCGTAGTCCAGTAATTGCCCGGAGCCTCAGCGAGTGCCTTGTCAAAAATAGTCTGATAAGGGATCAGGATAGCTTTAAATTCTTTTGCAACATCACGTGCCGCCTGCTGATAGCCTTCAAAAGCAGGATACCATGCATCAGTTACATGTTTTACCCCTTTCAGACCGAAAGGTTCCCCGATAATAAGCTGTACGTTGGGTAATTGTTTCAAAGTGTCATCCAGAAGTTTCTGATACTGCTCTTTATACTGTTGTGCCGTATTGCTGGCACCGCTATCCATTGTCCTCCAGAAATCATTAACGCCGATCAGGATACTCAGGATAGTAGGTTTGATGTCAAAAGTATCTCTTTGCCAGCGTTTCTGCAGATCCGGCACCCGGTTACCGCTGATACCCTTATTAAAAATCTTGATATTTTTGGATGCATGTTCAGACAAGAGACTGCCCGCTGCTAATAATGCATAGCCGCTGCCGAATGCGGAAGTTTCATTTGGATTGGGATTGTCTTTCTGACGCCCAGCATCTGTAATGGAGTCTCCCTGAAAAAGGATAATATCGTTTTTCTTAATGCTGATCTGATTACCTTTTGCCGGTAAGGACAAATTGTTTTCACGACCTTGTAGTAATGAGGTGCCGGCCACAGCTGCACCTACGGTGAGCAGACTTTTGCTGATAAAAGATCTTCTGTTTGTGTTCATGATAGAGGTTTATGCTTATCTAAGATAAGCATTGATTGTTGTAATCATAGTTTTAAAATGGGATTTATTTGGTAATAAGATTGTTATAGAATACTGAAGGGTAGTATTGTTGTAGATTCTTAAACTCATGTTTCTTACCTTGCAGGCTTAAAACAATTTTTTAGACCGAATATATCATCCAACGATTCAAAATCATGAAAAAACCAATTTGGGTAATGCTTCTGTGCAGTCTGGTCAGCGCTGCTGCTCATGCGCAGGGGAGAGGAAATGCCTTACCTGTCAGGAATACGTATGCTATCGAAAAAACAGACAGAGATGCGGACAAAATATTAAAAGCAGCGCATGTCGTCCCGACGGCCAATCAATATCAGGCACTCGGACATGAATTTATTGCTTTTATTCATTTTGGTCCAAATACATTTACCCGAATGGAATGGGGAAACGGGATGGAAGATCCGTCGATATTTGATCTCAAAAATCTGGATACAGATCAATGGTGTGCATCCATGAAAGCGGCCGGTATGAAAATGGTTATTCTGACGGTCAAACACCATGATGGCTTTGTCCTGTGGCAAAGCCGGTATACTGCGCACGGCATCATGTCTACTTCTTTCAGAGATGGAAAAGGCGATGTATTAAAGGATCTGTCCGCTTCATGTCGCAAATACGGACTAAAGCTGGGTGTATATCTCTCGCCTGCAGATCTTTTTCAGATAGAAAATCCGGAGGGTTTATACGGCAATCAGAGTACCTACAGTAAACGTACTATTCCGCGTGATGTTCCGGGACGTCCGTTCAGGAATAAAACAAAATTTCAGTTTGAGGTTGATGATTATAATGAGTATTTCCTCAATCAATTATTTGAATTGTTAACAGAATACGGCCCCATTCATGAAGTCTGGTTTGACGGAGCACATCCCAAGACCAAAGGTGGACAAAAATATAACTATGCCGCCTGGCGTGAGCTGATAAAAAAACTGGCTCCTGAGGCTGTGATTTTTGGTAAAGAAGATATCCGCTGGTGTGGCAATGAGTCCGGAAATACCCGGAGTACAGAATGGAATGTTATTCCCTATGAAAGTGATCCTGCCGGATTGAGTAACTTTCCGGATCTGACAAAGGAGGATCTCGGTAGCAGAGCACAACTATTGAAAAGCAATTTTTTACATTATCAGCAGGCTGAAACCAATACTTCTATACGTGAGGGTTGGTTCTACAGAGATGATACCCACCAAAAAGTCCGGAATGCAGATGATGTCTTTGATATTTATGAACGCTCTGTAGGAGGTAATTCTACATTTTTGTTAAATATTCCTCCGAATAGAGAAGGTAAGTTTTCTGCAGAAGATGTATCTGTATTGCAGGAAGTGGGGCAGCGTATCCGGGACACATACGGCGCTAACCTGCTGAAAAATGCTAAGGGTCCTAAAGAAACGCTGGATGGAGATTCCAAAACTTTCACACTGTTAAAAGAGAATACAGGAGAACTAATCTTTACGACCCCGAATCCGATTACAGTAAATCGTTTCGTGATTCAGGAAGCGGTAAGTACAAATGGTGAACGGATAGAAGGTCATGCACTCGATATATGGTCTGAGGGGCAATGGAAAGAGATTGCAAAGGCAACAAATGTGGGATATAAACGTATTCTTCGTTTTCCTGAGGTGCAATCCGACCGGTTCAGACTAAGGATACTCGAGAGTCGTTACCTGTCTGCAATAAGCAATATAGGAGCCTATTACTCGCCATCACGTCCTCCTCAGCTGATGTTTGCCAGAGATGTTAACGGTATGCTCACTATCAAGCCCCTGGAGCATGAATTCGGATGGAAACCACACGGCGAGGATGTACTCAAAAATCTAAATATGGATTATGTGATTCACTATACATTAGACGGAAGTACACCTACTCTTCAATCACCAGTTTACGATCAACCTTTTCTGATGAAACCCGGTACAATCAAAGCGATAGCTGTAGATAAGAATAAGGTGATCGGGGCAGTGGCGGATCAGACCTTCGGAATTTCCAAAGCAGAATGGAAGATCATATCCCTGAGCAGTGAAACAGAGAAAAAAACAGGAAAGATGGCTATAGATGCTGATGTCAAAAGCTATTGGCAAACACAAAATACAGGACAGAATCAGTATATAGCAGTAGATCTGGGAAAAGCATATCAACTTTCTTCTTTTTCCTATACTCCGCAGCGTGTACATGCTAAAGGAATGATGGCTAAAGGAGTTATAAAAGTTAGTAACGACGGGCAGAACTGGACTCTTGCAGAGCAGTTTGAATTTGGAAACCTGATCAATGATCCTACTATGCGGACCTATAGATTCAAACAAAAGATACAGGCACGTTATATCCGGATAGAATCTACTGAAATAGCCGGTGCTGATCAGTCATTAGCTATAGCAGAGCTGGATTTTTACGAATAAAATATCCGCCGGAAAATATGGAATAAATAAGGGAACATCTGAAATGTTCCCTTATTTGTCTATACTAAGCGTATTTTTCTACTCCTGCCAGAATTAGGGTACAGGCTTCTCGGATCTGATCCGTGGTGATCGTCAGCGGAGGTGCTACCCGCAGTGCAGTCTCACAGTGCAGATACCAGTCTATCATCACACCATGTTCAGCGCAGTACTTGCTAACTTGGTAGACCTGATCAAAATTTTCCAGTTGCAGACACATCATCAGACCTAATCCGCGTATCTCTTTAATTTTCGGATGCTGGAGCAACTGACGGAAAAGCAGTGCTTTTTCCTCTACCTGTTCGATCAGTTTTTCATCTTTTATGACCTGTAAGGATGCTCTTGCTGCGGCACAACTTACAGGATGTCCTCCGAATGTGGTGATATGTCCTAACATGGGATTGTCTTTGATCACATCCATGATCTGTTTAGGAGCAACGAATGCTCCCAGAGGCATTCCTCCTCCTATACCTTTTGCCAGCATAAGAATGTCCGGAACGATGCCGAAATGTTCGAAAGCAAAGAGTTTTCCGGTACGTCCGAATCCGGTTTGTATCTCATCAAAGATTAGCAGTGTTCCGGTTTCATCACAACGCTTGCGCACAGCCTGCATATAAGCTATGTCGGGGACGCGTACACCAGCCTCACCCTGAATAGCTTCTAAGATGACAGCTGCGGTCTTATCAGTGATCGCAGATAGATCTGAAAGATCATTGAAGGTAATAAAGTCTATCTCCGGTAGCAAAGGCGCATATGCGGTTTGATAATCTTCATTGCCGATAAGGCTAAGTGCTCCCTGTGTACTTCCGTGGTATGCTTTTTTTGCAGCTATAATCTGTCTTCTTCCTGTGAAGCGTTTTGCAATTTTCATGGATCCTTCTACAGCTTCCGCTCCGCTGTTTGTCAGATATACCGATTCAAAAGACGAGGGTAGCACAGCCAGCAGATCTGTTGCAAACTGTACCTGTGGTGCCTGTACAAACTCACCATATACAGTGACATGGAGATATTTGTCCAGTTGCTCCCGTATTGCCTCCAGTACCTTAGGATGTCTGTGACCTATATTGCTCACATTAAAACCCGATACCAGATCCATATATTGTTGTCCCTGCGGACCATATAAATAAATTCCTTCTGCTTTTTCTACTTCTACCAGACGGGGAGAGTTTGATGTCTGGGCTGTATTCATCAGGAATAATTCACGATTACTTAACATGTTGATTTTGATTTAAATAAAAAGAAGAAGTCTTTTGGACTTCTTCCTGTATTATCTTCGGCCGGCACCGTTTTTTCGGCTTTGCCATTCTTTATAGAGAAGTTCTATGAAATTTTGCTCGATCTCAAAAAATTGTGAAGCCCGTGAATTGCCTATGATACGGGCGAATTTTGCACGGTATTCTTTCTTGATTTCCAGTTCTTTGGCGTCATATGCGATTACATCCCTGGATCCGCCTTGTCTGAAGCCATTGCTTCTGCCCGGCGTACTCTGTTTGGGACCAATTTTTTCATTACGTATAGCCCACATTTCCTGTGAATACTCATTGTAGAGCGGGAAGAACTGTTGCGCCTCTGAATTGCTCAGATTGAGCTCTTTGGTAATATAGGCAATTTTCTCGTTCTCTATAGCTTTGAAACGCTCATTATCGCGCTGTGCATGAGCAGATAAAGTCAATAGAAATACAAAACAACATGCTGCTAATATCTTTTTCAACTGTAACATCACTTATAATGAATATTTTAAGTACTCTTCAATATCTTCGTTATCAATCTGAC